>JAJEAG010000024.1 GCA_022824265.1 Candidatus Poribacteria bacterium
TGACCATCAGAATTAAAGAAACATTTTTTGTATTTTGTTATAGAATGTATCTATTATGGCATATTCAACAGATTTACGTAAACGCGTTTTAGATTTTATTGAAGCTGGCGGGAAAAAAGCCGAAGCTGCCCGTCGTTTTTCTCTGCATCGTTCAACGATTTATAGATGGTTAGCCGCTGATGACCCGCTTGCGACCCAAAAACCGGGTCCCAAAAACCTGAGAGTGCTTGACGAGGCAGCACTGAAAAAACATGTCGCTGATTTCCCAGACTTCACGCAAAACGAACGCGCCTCACATTTCGGCGTTTCAGTGTCTTCTATAGCCTATGGGTTGCGGAAACTCGGCATCACACGAAAAAAAAACTATCGGATATAAGGAGCGGTGCGATGAGAAGCGTGAAGTCTACCTTCAGGCACTTACTGACAAACGTGCTGCTGGTAAAGAGATAGTTTATGTTGATGAATGCGGTTTTCGTGCTGAAAGTTATAGGCATCATGGGTATGCTCCCAAAGGTGAATGTGTCTTCGGTTTGATCTCAGGCACAAGGACACGAACAACGACGCTGGTTGCCGCGCGTATCGGTTCGGCTTTTACGGCACCTTGTTTGTTTGATGGGAGCTGCGATGCTGCGTGTTTCAATGCGTGGCTTGAAACCTATTTATGTCCACGGCTGTCTGCCTCAGACGGGGTTGTTCTTGATAATGCGAAGATCCACAAGACGCTTCGGACGCGTGAACTAATAGAAGCAGCGGGAACAGAGGTATTGTTTTTGCCACCTTATTCACCGGACCACAACCCGATTGAACACGACTTTGCGAATATCAAACGCCTCAGAGAATACAATGCTGATGAAACCATCGATGAAGTTATAAACATGTATCATCAATTCTAAAGTTTACTATAAACAGCCATGGGAATCAATAAGTCTCAACATAAATGTCATACATTCTGAAAATAGATATGAAGGAAACATCAAATGAATATCTTATATGTGCGTAGACCCGATACTGGACCAATAATTGCCCAAATACTCCCTATTACATAATCTCCTAATATTAATCCCAAAAATAACGGAGCCACGCGCCTATGTAGCCTCAATCCACCGTGACGTAATATCATCAACTTCAAAAACCACGCAACAAAAAACGCAAACCAGAAGTAATCCATCGCAAAACTAATTGCAAGTGCATAACCCGCAGGATGAAAGGGCCACCACAAAAAAGTCATACGCATATACATCATAACAAATGTCAGTAATGCCCCAATACCCATAAAACTAATCCCAACGACATTTGGTTCAGAAGGATTATGCAACCACCTTTGAAGCCGTCCAAATGACTCTCTTCCAACCCATCCCTTAAATCCACCTGCTTTCGCTACCGCACCGTTGCGGAACGTTATGTCAAGATTAGCCCAAAAAGTCGCGACAATACCAATTACAATGGCAATCAACATTGCTATCCACAAACGTCTGTTACCCATCCCAGTTGATTCCGCTAACTTAAATGCTTCTATCTGGTTTGGCATTGGATGATTACGATACCCGCGATTAAACCAATAGAACAAGGACATAATCGTTAGGCTGCTTGGATCAAACCGACGAGTACCACCAACCATCGCCAACATATCATGCGGATTGACAAAGTATATCTCATGCGGCGTACCAAGTTCCGCACGAACACGTGTAATGGCAAAGGAGAGTAGAAAATAGATACCAAAGAATATTGACGCAATCCATAACGTCATACCTGCGATGTTCGCAAATATACCGAGTGCAATTAGTGACCCGATAATCCCCATCAGTGCAGCACGGTACGACATCGGTTCGTTTGTATCATCAAGAGACGATTTAAAACCGAGTGCTTTCTTCAATACCTCTTTCAGATGACGGCGGGTCACCCAAATTGCAAGAATGAAAAGTGCCACCCAGGCACCATACGCCTGCTCGTTAAGTGCAGGAAAATAACGTGTTCCGAGTGCAGCAGCAATCACATATTCTGCTAACCGCACGACAAAGAAAAACCAACATGAAAATGATAAATCCAACGGAAGGAAAAACGCTAATCCAACTGCAAATGGATAAACTGATATACGCGTTCCTCGGATGGCACTCCAAGGTCGTTCAGTAAAGATATTTTGAAAGACAGCAGTACGCTTGATATAAGGTATTTCTGGAAACTGCGGAAATAGATAGTGAATGCCATTGATCATACCGATTGCCACAGCAATACTGAAACCTCCCCACATCATCCGATTATTTAGCAAACTACTCCCGCCTGCCTCAGATAGATGTAAAGGAAGCTGAATAATAGGATATGCTAACTTCTCCTGCTCAGCCCATCGTTTCCTAACAAGTGTGTTTATACATAGCATCATAAACATCATTATCAGGAAGAACAGACCCCAAAATAACAAAGGTTTCACCCAAACGGTTAAGTTGTGATTTGTATAGAATTTAGCTTCTCCTTCATAAAACCCTTGCAAACTCTGTGGATCAGAAACTGTAAGCCATGTAGGTAAATATTGAAAAAATAGCGTCTTCCACTCATTCTCTTCTGTTGCAAATCGAAAAGGATGTGCAATACTCCCAAACATATTCTGCATCGTGTCGTGTCCAGCAAACGTACAAGAGATTGCGACCATGATATATACTGTAAGCAACTCACCTTGTTGTAACATCCGACTTGGTGCAATACGTTTCAATAGCACATTAGCCACGACACATACAAACATAATGAAAATCGGTTGAATAAAAAGCGGCAGACACGAACCATCAAGTGAATAGTATTTCACTTCGACTAATGTCATCCAATAGACATTGACAGGAATCAACAGAACGCCTAAAAGTAGTGCACGCCCAGTGATAAGATTAGTAGTATTTTTCTTCTCGAATGTGTTCATAGTGTCCGTGAGGATTTTGAGGAAATTGCTAACGGTAGGTTTTAACTATTTCTGAAATGACACTACGTCTGTTTCTCCAATTCAGATGGGCAGGAGGGATAAGATAAATACCATCAATTGGGATTGAATTTTGGTTACGGATCTCTTTAATCAAATCAAGTGTTAACTTCATTCCAAGTTCCTTTCCGGCTGTATCTCCAAGGTCACGAAATTTATCTACAATCAACTGTGGTATATAAAGACCTAAATTGTCTCGCAGGTAGGATGCACTACGGTAACTCGTTAACGGTAAAATACCGTAAAGGATTTTGATGTTGAGGTGTTCTGCTGCTTGTTGTGCACGGATAATGTCTTCAAAAGTCCATACAGGTTGAGTGTAAGCAAATTTGGCACCCTCTGAAACTTTATTTGTCAGATGCTTAACATGTGGATCAAGGTTTTCTGCAATCGTGTATCCACCACCAAAATAGAATCCACAGGGATCCCCAATTGACGATCCATCCGCAAGTTCACCCCGATTCAATCGCGATATAAGTTTCATCAGTTGCACGGCTCCCCGAACATCTGGCACAAGACTTGCTGATTCAAACGGACCTGCCTTCGGATGATCTCCAGATAGTGCAACTATGCCACGAATTCCTAATGCCTCTGCTTCCAATAGATGCGACTGTATACTGATAAGATTGCGCGATCGCGTCGTCCAGTGGATAAGTGTAGGAATGTGAGTTTCCTGCTGAAGTCGAAATGCAGTACCTACAGCACCGATATTCACGGCAGCACCTGAGTTATCGGTCACATCAAACAGATCTACACCCAATTCTGCCATTACTTTTGCTTCTTTCAGCAATGCACGTAACTGGGGAAATGTATTCGCTCGTGCTTCAACGCTAACAATCCGCTGACGAGTTTCAAATACCTGTTGTACAGGATTATCCCGCTGTGCCTTATTTGATGGAGAACTCTTAGGTAAAACAAAAATGCGTGTCTGTCGTTTTACAGGTTTTTGGTCTGCAACAACCCCTCTTATTCTTGCAATGTATTCTGGAGTTGTACCACAACATCCACCAATCATGTTCGCGCCAAGTCTAATTAACTTGTGAACATAGTCAGTGAAAACATCCGATCCTACGGTATATGAAACAGCTATTTCTCCCTGTTCTACCCTCGGATTACCCGCATTTGGTTGGACAACAAGTGGTGCTTTGATAACAGGTGAAATTAGTTCCATCGCTTGAACAAGGTCATGTGGACCTCTACAATTGACACCGACCGCATGTGCACCGAGCTGTTCCAACTCCTGAGCAAAGACGCGAACATCCAAACCTGTTCCTACAGTTCCACCAGATATACCACTAATTTCTACGACAACTGGTATATCATAGGTTAGAGCCTGTTTCGTGGCAATCGTCGCCTGTTTAGTAGACACAAACGTTTCTAAAACAAGCAGATCAACGCCTTCATCAACAAGCACGTCCATTTGTTCCTTGAATAATTGACGAATCTGCTTTGTTGAAGGTTCTACGATAGGTTCAGATGCATCTTCAGTTTGAAATGTAATTTGTCCAACTGAACCAGCGATAAAACACGTTTCACCAGCACCACGACGTGCAAGTCTCACTCCTGCACGGTTAATCTGTTCAACTTGGTCACCATATCCGTGAGTAGTTAACGCTTCTCTATTTGCCTGATAGGTATTGGTTTGGATAACATCAGCACCTACAGCAGCGTAAGAGCGATGTATTTTGACGACTTCCTCTGCATATTCATCAGAGATATTACATGCATCCACACATGGTAAGTAAGCAGATATCCGTTTCCTAAGTTCTGTACCAATCGCACCATCACACACCAAAATGCGTCGTGTAAGTGCATCCATGAAGCTGCCTGATGTAGGAAGATTAGACATAATATCTTTTTATTATACAAATACCATATAGGTTTCCCCGTGCCTGCATTTGTAGACACGGGGAAACTTGATTAGAAATAAAACACTGTTTAGTTCAATACACAGCACTCTTATTCAATAATATCTCCTGCCTTTTCTATAGGGATAAAGTAATATCCAAATATAATACACATCTCGTCTTCAGATGTAAGTCCGAATTGAAGTGGAACATTCTTATCATAGTTATTAAAGGTACACTGGAAATTGAGACCGTCACCTACATCTAAAATCAGCACAGGATCGAATAGAGTAATTGGAGCATCGTCATAAGCAATGCTACGGTGTAACAATTCTCCAGTAGAATCTTGAAATATCTCAAACAATTCACCATGTCTATGCATGTGTGATGTAAGTAAGAAAACATATAACTCAGTATCAGGATCGTGTCCACGACGTTCCAATTCGTCTTCAACATACCAAGTCAATTTTGTGACGCGTGTTGTACCCGGTGGAACATTGATTGACCTGTTAGATACAAAAATCTCAACTGCTTCATACTTTACTTCTTCCTCTGGGATAGTATAGATATTGACATAAGTTTCCCCAATCAATGTCTCATCACCAAGTAGATTAATATAGTGTGAATTCAAGTCGTAGACCGTATCCCCCGGCAGACGCAATCCCACGCCTTCAGGAAATTCAAAGAGTGTATCATCAGTCTGTGTTCCAACAACAAAAAGTCTGTCTACCCCAAAATTACCCAGAGTCTGTGGGTCATCTGGATCAAGTTCTCGGAACTCGTGATCAGGATTTACAGCGATGCTGGGATTGACTCCAATTTTTTGAATCCCTTTTTCAATACCTTCCTGTGTAAGTCGGTACACTATAAAATGATGACTTCCAGATGGATAAAAAATCTCTACTCTGTTAATGAAAATATCGCCTTCTACCGGTTGTCCATTCTCATCTTTGATTTGGGTAGCATAGAAAATTTCACGTTCAGTACCCGGTTCAATTTTAAATTGCGGTAGATGGAGTTGATATCCTTCCCCTGGTGGAGGCGGAGGAGGAGGATTAAAGACTTCTTCTGGATCACGAAGCACACCTAAATCACCTACGCCAGCAACTTTACCTTCACGGGGTGCACCTGCAGCTATCCAAGACCGTATCGCATCTATCTTTCCATTATGAAGGGGACCGCCACCAAATGGCATACGTCCACCAAAGTTTGGATTCTCCGGTCCTAATAACTTTGTCAACAGAAAACTATTATCAGGATTACCAGGATCAATTAATTTCATCCCAGCTTCTGCAGCTGTGGCATTCCTCGGCACACGGTTGACTAAATCTTGATATGACTGACCATAAATAAGGTTCAAGTCCGCTGAATTCATCGGTGGAGCGTGACACGCACTATTCGCACAACTTTTATCAAATATATTATCCTGAATTTCATGATATGTCGAATTATCATTTTGTTCAGTTTCACCAAAACGATTCGCAACACGAACAAGGTCAAGAACATTCACAATACCATCACGATTCACATCAGGATTTGTTGCTGAAGTTCTATCGCCAGATTGTCCAAACGCATTCGCAACAAGTACAAGGTCCAAGATATTAACTTCACCATCACGATTCACATCTTCCAACAATGTTGAGTTATCATCATGAGCAACTGCTAAATGCGAAAAAACACCCATAAACAAGACAAGTAATGTAACAAGAATCAACTTTTTATTCATAATCCTTAATTTAACCTCCAAATATATACCAACGTTATAAATAATGCATCTAATTATTAAAGATCTTATCCTTTGATGTAAACCTATACTTCAACAATGTCCATGCAGCATATAGTCCATCTGACCAAAAACGAAGTTTTTTGCCCTCTTTTTTTGTACGAGGAAAATAGGATACAGGAACTTCATGAATCTTGTACCCTGCTCGTAATATCTTCGCTGTAACTTCAGGACAAAACTCAAATCCTTCACATGTCAGATTTAGAATCTTAATTAGTTCTGCTGAAAATGCTTTATAACCAGTCGATTCATCCGTGATACGACTACCATAGAGACAATTGGTGTAAAAGGCAAGAATTCGATTAGCAAGAAAGTTGTGTAGACTTGCGTTTCCTCTTCCCTTCATAAACCTTGAACCGTAAACCACTTCGGTTTCTTCTTCTCTTAACAGTTCTACCAAATGTAATATATCCTTAGGACATAACTCCATATCAGCATCCTGTATTACAACAGAATCACCCTTGATATGTGGAATACCACTCCGAATGGCATATCCTTTACCACGATTCTCATTGTAATGCACAAGAGTTATATCACTATCTTCCTGTATCTCCTCAAGAATGGCGAAAGTTCCATCCGTTGACCCATCATCAACAACAATTATCTGTTTTTCAATAGGAAGTGCCTGCACATTATCAAGTACCTGTCGGATCGTTTGCTCTTCATTATACGCTGGAATAAGTACAGATACTAACATTGTGCATTTCTTTATGTCTATCGGTAATCAGTAAGGGAAATCTAAAACATCAGATATTTTGCGATATTCACGGGTATCCAATTACAGCAAGGATCTCACCATACCGCCATCCGCTTGAATCGTTGTACCTGTGATATAGCTTGCGCGTTCCGATGCAAGAAAAACGACCAGATTAGCAAATTCCTCCGGATCACCAATTCTTCCAAGAGGGATATCTGCAGTCATTTTCTCAAGTGCATCTTCAAATGATATTCCTGCCTCTTCAGCACGCACCGTCGCCAACTGCTTAATCCTATCAGTGAAAATGATTCCGGGACATACATTGTTGACTAATATTTTGTCCGAGGCAAGTTCTGTTGCAAGAGTCTTAGCAAAACCAATGACACCTGTTCGTGCCATATTAGATAACATAAGACCATCTACAGGTTGTTTAACCGAAACAGAGGTGAGATTTATAATACGACCGCCACCACGTTCACGCATCGTTGGCACAACAGCACGACATAAGTTTATGGTACTCATCAAATTCAGATGCACCGCACTCAGATAATCTTCTGAAGACAGATCATCAAAACGACCCGCTCTGGGACCACCCGCGTTATTAACTAAAATATCGATACCCCCAAAGTGGGATATCGTTTTGGTTATCAGTGCATCAACTTGTTCCGATTCACTCACATCTGTCGGTATTGCCAACACTTCGGTTCCTGTCTGTTTCCGAATTTCTTCCGCTGTTGTTTCAAGTGTATCAATATTCCTCGCACAGATGGTGACTTTTGCTCCCTCTTGTGCCAAACCAAGGGCTATTGCTTTACCAAGTCCTTTACTTGACGCACCTACAACCGCAATTTTATCCGTGAGTCCAAGATTCATATAGTTCTTATATGCCGTAAACTACTGGCTATCCTTTCAATATGGAATAATAATTCCTTGATTAAGTATAATATTTATACCTTATATTGTCAAGCATAAACATTCACAGACCAGGGTTATTTAGTTTTAGATTTTTCTGATGCGTTTTATCACAAACGTTAATATAGTGTAGTAAGGTATTACTTGGGAAAACGACATGGTAGTAGACACACGCCAGAGTGTATCTACGACCTTAAAATTCACGCTAAATTGACGTTTACGGTTGGGTTAAGAAACCGAACCTACCGTAATGTATAGATAATTATGGCTTCCACTATAATAATACCAATTGTCTGAATCACGGAAAACACTGAAGACGCTGAACACACTGAAGGATTTTGGTATATCAATGTCTCTTGGTAACGCCTGAAACCCTACATCTTCTCTCGCTATAGAGCATTCCATGTTGAATTTCGTCCCTCAGTCCAACCTACAGCGGTAATTGGATTTAATTATAGAACTCACGTTATTATATCAATTCTATCTACACAAAAGTTTATTACACTCTTTTAAACATTTTTATTCAAGTCCAAAACGACTAATTCCGAAACTATAGTGAACATTGAAATTAAAGAGACACATTTCTGTAGGAGCAATCTCCGAATCGCGACAGAACTCACTGATAGTCGGGGATCGGAGTTCCCTCCTACAACTCAAAATGTCCTGTTAATTCTAAAGTTCACTATAGTTTGCGCCCCAAGCACTACGGCACAAACTCCAAAGTTTGTGCTACGAAGAGGGAAGTTGTCTGAACCAGGATTAACAGGATAAGAGAAGAGGGTTTTCTTCGTAGGGGCGGGGCTACCCCGCCCGTCCTGCCTTAAAATGCGGGCGAGGAAACATCGCACATACGAATAGCAAACGAACATATTACACAACAGTAAATGTTTCGATGTATCCGTTCACATTGATTGTATATTCCCCTGGTTTGCAGAATCCGAGAAAGATTATGTCAATATAGTATGGACTGGCAGGATCACATATAACGTTTACAAAAGCGTTACTTGTCGTCACTGTCTTTTTGATTTCAAAGGAAATTGTGTCTCCATCCGAATATATTGGATACCTATCAAACACATGAGGCATAATATCATGGACTATTTCGTAGTTTTCTATGCAGTCATCCGATAGCGTTGAAGTAACCAAAGCGGAAATGGCAAAAACGTCCGGAGCGTCTGGTAGATCTATTGCTGTAGCGGATATTTTGACATCTGTGATGGGCATCAATTCAATTCTCTCTCCGGCGCAACCAAACAGATTTACAGCGGTCAAGATGGTGAATACTATGAATGAATATGTAGATTTTCGCATAATTTGCGCCCTTTTTACCGTGTTTGTTGTGTTTGTTGACGATAATCTTCATAGATATTGTTAGAGATCTCGTGGGACAGGTTTTTCACGTCCGTACGTCATTGTCTGAACCAGGATAGACAGGATTTCAGGATTTATAGGATAAGAGAAGAGGTTTTGGGTGGGATGATGTTTCTTTGTAGCGTCCAGTTTTATAGTGAACATTGAAATTAAAGAGACACATTTCTGTAGGATCAATCTCCGAATCGCGACAGAACTCACTGATAGTCGGGGATCGGAGTTCCCTCCTATAACTCAAAATGTCCTGTTAATTCTAAAGTTCACTATAAATAACCCTGATTCACAGACCAGAGCCATTCAATTGTCGCACTGTAATCTGTGCATTCAGCGATTCAGACTGTCTTCTATCTGAAACACTGAAAACCCGTATCTAACAAACACCCTCACTCCTTGAAAAAACCGACATACCGCCAAACCTCTTTCCGCGTCTTCAGCGTCTTCCGTGCCTTCAGTGATTCTGACAGCAAACGATTCCGACCACTAATAACTGAAAACTACCCCAAACATACATGAAACATATTGTTCCAATCCTCACAACCCTTTCACACTCTTTCTCACCATCTGTTATAATACTACCACTATGAAAAACAGAAACCGACTACACCCACATTCACAACAAAAACCGCAACCCGTTACCCAAAGACATCCACCAAAAAACGACCATAACCAAGCAAATAAAAAACGCACCAAAAATGAAAAACTCAGAATTTCCAAAAACCCCTATAAACCCAGTCCCAGACTGGTCCAACCCCAAAAATCAAAACGCACCAATGTGCAAAAAACACCCGTTTTTTGTGCGTTTTTAGAAGGAGCAATTTTATGCGATTCATAAACCATCGTAGGGGCGGGTTTCCCGTCGATTAGAAGCCCCTTTACTTTCTGGAGCGAGGCAACCTCACATGACCATATTCCCTTTTGTATGTTCTGTGTCTTCTGTGATTCTGACAAACCAAATCTTTCTCTTTAATTGCTAACTGCATATATAATTGAAGAAAATATCTTCTATATCAACAAAAGTTGTGGATGATTTACTGATGTTAAGCTTTCATGCTGTTGTAAGTACTATTCTTAATCTGACAGAATATTGTCATTCTATACTATTTGACTCTGTCGCTACTTTGTTGATATAATAACATTATCTTATACCATTGTGTCTGTAAATATATCTTTCATTGTGTAGATAGAGCAGGAGTGCATTATGACAAGAATTGAACCATTTACTGAATCAAATGAATTCTTAGGTCATCCAGAAAAACTTCGCGAACAAGCGTGTCAAGATGGATACCTCTTTTTTAGAAAACTAATCGATACAGATTCTATTAAACGACTGAGACATGATTTCTTAGAAATATGTCATAGACATGGATGGACTCAAGGTGGTGAATCTCTAATGGATGGTATCCGCATAGGTGGTCCTTTTATGGAAGGTGATGAGGGGTATTGGCCTGTATTAGACGAGTTTCAGTCTCTTGAATCATTTCATGCATTTGCTCATCATCCAGCAATCTTGGATATGTGCGACAAATTGTTTGGAGAAAAAACACTTGTTCATCCACGAAATATCGGAAGAATTATGTTCCCAGAGAACACTAAATACACAACACCTGCACATCAAGATTTTATTCATATCAGAGGAACTGAAAATACCTATACAGCATGGATTCCATTGGGTGATTGTCCAAAATATTTGGGAGGTTTATCCGTATTATCTGGTTCACACCGTTCTGGTGTATATCCTGTCCAACCTGCATTGGGTGCTGGAGGACTTGGGATTGATACCGATCCATTAGAAGCTAATGGTATGCATTGGGTGTCAGGTGATTACGATATAGGAGATGCCCTATTCTTTCATAGCCATGCTGTCCACAAAGCACTTCCCAATCAAACGCCAGACAGGATTCGTCTTTCGGTTGATTATCGATATCAAGGTGGTTCACAACCTGTCACGGAGGGTTCGTTATTACCACATTTCAACCGAATGCCGTGGGAACAGATTTATGAAGGATGGAAATCCGAAGATCATCAATACTATTGGAAATCCTATGATCTTAATCTTGTATGATTAGGACTGAATCTGTCTTGCTGTTGCTACTTAATTCCTTGGTTAAAATACTTTGCAATACAATCTTATTTCTTGAATCCTAACTCGTACTCTATTAGAAGGAATGGAAATCATTGTTTAAATTAAAATACTTCACATTAATTGGATTTTTCTTCCTCGTGATTTTGTCTGCGTCTGGGGAAAATTATACAGGGGACTTTCTAACAAACGGTATTGGTGCGCGTGCCTTAGGGCTTGGCGGTGCTTATGTTAGCATTGCTGACGATGCTACTGCTACATATTGGAATCCGGCAGGAATAGCAGGAATTGAACAAAAGTATCAGGTATGTCTCATGCATGCTGCGCGACGTTCAGGTTTAGGTGCATTTAGTTATGTCAGTGGAATAGGTAAAGTCTTACCACACCTCACCGTCGGTTTGTCTTGGATACGCGCAGGGATTGATGATATTCCAATCTACTATGATGTGCCAGCATTTGACGAAAATACCAGTGCAGACCAACGGAAAAATGATCCAAAATTCCGTCCAAGAGAGGAAGATTTTATCCCCGCAGGCTATCTAAACGATAGTGAAAACGCTTATGTCCTATCACTCGCGACAGGTTTTACTGTTAGTCAGTCGTGGTGGGATAATTTTGGAAGAGACTCAATTCCACCAGAATTTCTGTTTGGTATAAATACAAAAGTTATCCTTCAAAGTTTCAACGGTGTAGGTGACCTTGACGAGGAAACTTCTCAATTTACTAATTACGGTAGTAGTGGTTACGGTTTTGATGCAGGTATGCTTGTTCGTCTACCAGACCTAAATGCATTATTTGGTCTTGAAAACGTTGGTGGTTTCTCACTCGGATTCAATCTACAAGATATATCTCAAACGACATTAACTTGGAATACCGTTCCAGCTCAAAAAGAGTCAATTCCCTCTAATTTTAATATTGGACTCACCTATTTCACGAACCTATTCTTTAATAGAGAGTTAATTGTCTCATATCAATGGCAAGGACGTTATGGAGGTCAAACACATTTCGGTATTGAATATGATCTAACCCCGCAATTAGCACTACGTCTCGGATTGCGTGATAGTCGATTTACAAGTGGTATCGGTATCCAACTAAAGCAGTTCCGTCTTGACTATGCACTTCTCATTGGGGATTTAATAAATACACATTTTTTGAGTGTCTTGTGGACATTTTAATCTGACTGTTGTTTGGACAAATCGGGCTGACCCTTCAGAAAAAACACAAGGGGCGATACTATCAATGGCACAAATACCAATCCGTCAAGGACGATGGGTAATCCGTATTTATCACCTAATGCACCTACAACCAAATTCAACAATCCCCCAACTCCCCATGAGGCTCCCATCATAAAACTTGATGCGATATTCTCATGTCCACGTAACATTATCTGTGCCCATATTATATTTAAGGTTATTGAACTTGAAAGAACAACATTACCAAAAAATAGGAATATGAGTGAAGTGATTCCCTGTGTATGCAATGCGACATAGAGTAATGGAGGGGCAATAACAAGTGAAAAAAGCAACAGAACTAATGTATTTATTCGACTTAAGACCCATCCACTTCCCATGATTCCCATTGAACCTGCAAAGATATAGAGCGCGACAACTAAGGAACGCATCTGATCAGAATAGTTTAAGTCATCTAAATGGATGGAGAGAAAGTTTTCTAAACCTATACCAGTGACCGTACGAAAAGAAGCAACAACAAACAAAATTATCAGTGGTAATAAATGGGGTTCAACAACATATAAAAATGATTCTTGTCGTTTTTCTCCTTCTTTAGATAGTACACGAGAAGAAGCACTTAAATCAAGTTCGTGTTCAAATTTTAACACCATCGGCACCAATAACGCTACTATTATACCGGGTATCATTTCCCAGATTAAATGTCCATATCCCAAACGGTATGGTATTAATAATAAAATAACAGGTCCAATAGCCCGTCCAATGTTTCCTCCCGTTAGAAAAATGGAGATTCCCATACCTCTTGTTTCAGCTGCAAGAGCACCCGCGTAAGTAGTCGCCTGTGGATGGAATGCAGCTACACCAGTACCACCTAATGCTAATAATAGCATTACAATAGTTGTTGAAGGAACAATACTGACAAGACTTAAGCCAATAACCGTGAAAGCAACACCGAACGTAATGAAATGTATAGTCCTAATTCTATCCGATAACCAACCGAAGAAAACCTGTCCCAGAGAACTAAAAAGACTATAAACGGAGATAAGAACTCCCGCAAAAATATTTCGTGTGGCGGCGGAAGCAAGGTTGTCTAATAAACGTGGTTGTAGATGTGGAAACAGGTTAGCGTAAGAGTCAAGGATGGTGTGAGTAAATGTAAGGAAGTAAAATTGATTTCGTGTAGAGGAATTTGACTGGTTTTCGTTATTTTGCATTAGTTATTTTGCATTATAGAACTATCACTACAATTTATATATGTTGGATTATAGCACTATCCTTTTTTCTTGTCAGTTGTTTTTTGCAAAGTCTTTCTACCATACCAATAAATAAACTGTCTATAATAAAATCGCATATTTCTTTTTATCTTTTCAAATTCTGGCACAAATAGACATTCCCCTCCAAGTATAACTAACTGCGACTTTGCTCGGGTCGTAGCAACATAGAAAATACGTCGTTCCTCTTCAAGGATATTGTCCTGACGCGGATACTTCCGATCCAACGTATTGTGTATGAGTATAACCCTTTCCCATTCACATCCCTTCGCCTTATGGATTGTCATAACTTCTACGGAATTAGATATAGTTCTCCCTGATAGTAACGCTTCAACTCGACCCACTTCATAGTTTGTTCGAACAAGAATTGCTGTTTCAACTATTTTGGATAAATGGTTGGATAAATGTTCAGACAATGTGTATGGAGTCGTTTCAACAATGTCAATTTCACATTTCAAAGGAATATATGCACGTAGATTCTTCCTTATTCGAGGACTGTTTCGTTCAATTAATGCTCTTGAATGTTCTACAATAGTTGACTTGGAACGGTAATTTCTTGTAATTTCATACTTTGCTACATCTGATCTATTAGAGAATTCCAACATAATCTGTGAATTACCACCACGGAAACTATATATCGCTTGGTCATCATCTCCAACTACGAATATATTGTCTGTTAATTGTGAAATCAGACGATAATCCGTAATGGCAATATCCTGAAATTCATCAACAAGCAGATACTGATACTTGTCTTGGTAAGTTTGTCTTGCCTTAGGATTAGTTTCAAGTAGGTTAGCAGAATAGATTATCATATCCTCAAAATCAATGGCATTTGCTTCCGTTTTTTGGTTTTCATATTTCTTCGCAAATTCTCGTGCAATTGGATTATCTATTGACTTAGGATCAAAAAGACCTGATTTCACCTGCCGTTTTGCTCGCATAACAATTTCTTTAATGTCATTAAAACGATCTGAAAGGTATTCAAAATCTGGATCCCTATCCAAATGATCTGTATATTCCACCCCAAAATGTTGACAGAACATTTCAATCATGAGTTGATTGCTATACTGAACTCGCAAAGGATCAGCACGATTAAATACACCACCTTGATTTCTATAATGTCTAATCCAATATGCTTCGCGTTGGTTTGCATCTTTACCCGCAACCTGTTCCAACACCTCAAAAGTGAATTGTGATTTGCCCAATGATCTTATAGATTGACGTAGACGATCATTTGATGAATGTTCAAAGTGTTCCCGCTGTCTTCTATCAGGATTTGTAGATTGTCCAATATAACATTTACCTGTCCGAGTATGTTCAATCTTATATATTGATACCTTTGATGAAGACGCTCTATTACCAATTTGTCTCTTTTCTTCTTCAAAGACTGAATCAAATTTACTTTTCCATATTTCTGGAGAATCTTTAAAACCTGCAAGTTTATAATTGTTCTTGATGATTTCATTGCCAAAAGCATGAAGTGTACGAATAGTAGGTAGTTCGGATTTTGTCTTCAGCTGCCGAATTATCCGATTCTCCATTTCTTCAACTGCTTTTCTGTTAAATGCTATTGCAAGGATAGTTTTAGGAGGGATATTGTGTGATTGTATGAGATTCAGAATACGTTCTGTTATAACAGTAGTTTTTCCACTCCCAGGTCCAGCAACTACTATCGCCGGACCTGTGAAGTGATTAATTGCTTTAGCTTGGTTTTTATCAAGATGCATTTATGGTGAGTGATGAAATTGCTAAAATACTAAAGAGGTAATGGCTTATATTTACTTTGGGATACGTCGCACCCATAACATTAATGCTACATTCATTGCCCCTACAAATCCAAATATGTATGATTGAATTCCAACTAAATTTTCAGTTGTTTCAAGAAAGATTGCTCCAAAAATTGGTAAACCCAGTGCAACACAAGTAAATAATGTCAAGGTCTTAGCACCTTTTGCTTCCCAAAAGGTTAACTCCCGTCTTAATACTCGCATATATGACTGTTTCCACAGACGTGATGTCCACTTCCCTTGCATAAATCCAAGAACAATTCCAAGTGCATATCCAAAACATGACCAACTTAGTAAATCAGTTCGATGATCTTTTGAAACTACAATTATCCATAATACCTCCCCAAGAAATGTCACAACAATAAATGCCCAAAATACTGGCAATTTCATATAGAAGGGGAGTAACCGTCGTGATAATGTATCTTTCATCCAAAGTTCACTTTAACATAATTGACAGCGTTTTTGAATATAGCAAGACCATCGCCTTCATCGGAAAGGTGCTCTCGTGTCCATCGGGGGTGGTTCCATTTGGTCAGGTATCTTTCTGGGTGTGGCATCAAACCGAATATTCTTCCTGTTCTATCACATATTCCTGCTATATCTGCATCAGATCCATTTGGATTATGTGGATAAGGGGTTCTATCTATAGACGACTTTGTACTATTGCCATAACGGAACACAACCTGTTTGTTCGATTCTAACTTTTCCAATACCTCAGATGGTGCAGTAAACCTACCTTCCGCATGTGCAACAGGCAAGTATAAAGCTGGTTTTATTCCACTTGTAAATACACACGGACTCTGTTGCGTTTCCAATTCAACCCAACGACATTCAAATCTGGCAGAAGTATTCATTGCTAAACTTGTCTGTTGTGTAATCTCTTTATTCTGATTGATATTACCATTTTCTATTCCTGGTAATAAACCAGTTCTGACAAGAACTTGAAACCCATTACAGATACCAATTATCAATTTGTTATCAGCAACAAAATGACTCAATGTTTCTTTCAATTTGTGTTTCATCTCTACAGCAAGGAGAATACCTGCTGATATATCATCACCATAAGAGAATCCACCAGGTATTGCGAGAATGTGATAATCTGAAAGATTGATCTTGCTGGAAATAAGTTGTTGAATATGTACTAATTCAGTTTCAGCACCAGCAAGTTGAAATGCTACATCTGTTTCCGCGTCACAGTTCGTCCCTGCTGTACGTAAAATACATACTTTAGGTTTCACTAAACCCTCCTATAATACATAAACACACGAGTTGCAAATAAGTTATGTGTGTAACGGTGTTTGCCATGCAGATTTGAGTATATCTATCGAACCTTCAATTATTCGTTTTCCTGACAATCCTGTGATGATGAATTCTGGAGTTTCTGTTACTGTGCCTAAGCAACCAGTAGGAACATCGACCATAAGACTTTCAAAGGCATCTTGATTTTGCTTTTCTATCTCCACAAGAAATCGACTATTTGATTCAGAGAATAGCAGAAAATCATCAGATGTAATCGTTTCATCAGTAGGGATATTTTCAACATTTAGTTCCATCCCATATCCTCCAGAAAAAGCCATTTCTGCTGCTGCCACACCTATTCCTCCTTCAGAACAATCATGGCAAGAGCGAACAAACCCACTGTTTATTGCATCACTCAGTGCTTCCATAGTCAACTTTCCTTCCTTTGGACGCACAACCGGTCCCGTGTTACCAATGAAACCGTGTAGACCATAATAGTGTGATCCACCCAATTCCGTATAAGTGTTTCCAACTATGTAAATTAGGTTTCCAGGTAATTTTACATCCATCGTAACTGCCTTACTAACATCTGACATTACACATATTGCTGATATTAGGAGTGTAGAAGGAATGGCGCGTTGTTCACCTGTTGTTGTGTCGTGATATTCATTGTATAGACTATCTTTCCCAGAAATGAAGGGAGTTCCGTAGGCAGTAGCAATGTCATAACATGCCTTTGCTGCGCGGACTAACTCACCCAACCTATCGGGTTTGTCAGGATTACCCCAGCAGAAATTATCCAGAAGTGCAGTTTTCTCAAGAGTTCCACCGACAGCAATGATATTCCGTAGTGCTTCATCAATGGCAGACGCTGCACTTAAATATGGGTCCACATCACTATATTTCGGATTGATACCATTCGCAACAATAACTGCTTTCTCGCTACCAATAACTGGAGTAGTAACACAGGCATCACTCGGTCCATCATTATTGACACCAACAAGCGGTTTGATAACAACTCCCCCTTGTACCTCGTGGTCATACTGCCGAATAACAGATTCCTTACTTGCTATATTTGGACTTGTAAGGAGGCGAAGTAAATCATCGGTATAATCTTCTGTTTGGCTATCCCGCGATGACATCTCCTTGTGCTGTGGTGGTTGCCAAACTGCTTCTTTTATATGTTGAGGTAAACCTCTGTGTAGAAAATCCATATCTAAATCTCCTACAATCTCACCTTCATAGAATACTTGAAGTCTGTGAGAATCAGTAAAATTACCAAGGACGGTTGCCTCAACCATTTCCGCTTCGCATATATCCTTAAGTGCTTCAATGTTTTCAGGCGGAACAGCGATTACCATCCGTTCTTGTGCTTCCGATAACCAGATTTCCCAAGGATCTAAGCCATCATATTTCAAAGGCACACGTTCCAGATGAACTTCTGCTCCTATCTCTGCCCCCATTTCGCCTACAGCAGATGAGAATCCTCCTGCTCCACAGTCAGTAATTGAACGGTAAAGATTACGATCACGTGCTTGTAACAAAGCATCAACTATTTTCTTTTCCATTATCGGATTGCCAATCTGAACAACACTACCAAGATTTTCAGAGGTATCGTCCAATTCCGCAGACGAGAAAGTAGCACCGTGAATACCGTCCCGACCAGTACGTCCTCCCACAGCAACAACCAGATCCCCCGGTTCAACTGATTTATCACACCTATTCCTTGGTATTAATCCAACATTACCACAGAACACAAGTGGGTTTGCAGTATAACCTTTGTCAAAGAGAATAGCACCGTTTGCTGTTGGAATTCCCATCCTATTTCCATAATCACGCACACCTGATACAACACCTTTAAACACACGTTTTGGGTGGAGTGTCCCTTTAGGTAACTCATCATAAGGCATGTCTGGTAGACCGAAACAGAAAATATCTGTATTTAGTATTGGCTTTGCACCCAGTCCTGTTCCAAGTGAATCTCGTATTACGCCACCGATTCCAGTTCCTGCACCACCATACGGTTCTATGGCTGAAGGATGGTTGTGTGTTTCCACTTTGAATACGAGATTATATGTATTATCAAATTCTATGATTCCAGCATTGTCAGAAAAGACTGATACGCACCAAGGTTTGTCAATGACTTCTGTTGCACGTTGAATGTAAGTTGGAAAAAGCCCTTCTATTTTCTCAGTTTCCTTACCTTCTTCAGAGTAGAGAATAATGCATTTAAATGTCTTATGAACGCAATGCTCAGACCATGTTTGTGCTATCGTCTCCAATTCTACATCGGTTGGATTGCGCTGCAATTTTGAAAAATGCGTTTGAATTGTCTGCATTTCCTTTAAGTTCAGGGACAATGTACCCTCTCGACTAATTCGCATCAATTCATCATCATCTGCGTTTAGAATTTGAAATTCATTGACATTACTTGGCATCACTTTCTCCAATTTTAACAAAATTTATCCGTCTTCTAAGGGCAAGGTATTATGCTACTTTTTGTAAAAAATCAAACACAATTAATGTTATCGCAAATATTTGATTGCATTAGAATGAGGTGGCGCGGGTCATAAAACTATCAGTTTTGATCGTTTCCGATGCCGCTATCCTTGTCTGGTTTAATATAATAACGGTTAATGAACCATTTCAGGGAATCTACCGTTGCAAATGTAAATGTGGAATTGAAAAACAAGAAGACAGAATAGGTGTATGATCTTTGCTGCGACACAGATAAATACCAAAAGCCTATATTGTTATAGTTTAAACTGATTACCGTAGGACAAATAATCCAGTATTTGCATCTTTCGAAAATTCTACAATTTCAGCGTAATGTTTTCTCAAAATCTGTTCTACTGCCCTCGTCATGCAATTTCCTATCCTGATCCAAATCACCTTTGGTGGATAACCGTGAATAACACTATGATTCCTAAAGTCTGTATCTTTTGAAACGATGAAATAGTCGTTATCACGAGCGTAATCCCATAACTCGGTATCTGTTGCTGTATCTAACCCTAACATTTTGACATGGGTAGAATTAGGAAACAGGTCCGCCAGTAGCACCACCAGTTGGTCGGACAGGTTCTGATCGAAGAGAAGTTTCATCTGTGTAAATGACTACCTGTGATTTTTCCTTGTCCGCAGCATAAGCAAAACAAGCACGAATATCTGTCTCGGTTAACTCGGGAAAATCGTGTAGGACTTCCGCTACTGTCATACCTGATGCGAGGTATTCAAAAACATCGTAAACGGTGATCCGCATTCCCCGAATGCAGGGCTGCCCGCTGCGTTTACCTGGTTCAATGGTAATAATATCTCTATAGTCATTCATGTTCCCCACCTCATTAGTAAAACATTTGAAGAGAGTGTATCACAACTTGTGTTGATTATCAATTGTTTTGGTAGGAAGTTTCTAAACTCACATAAACAAGACGCTTAATTTCTGTGCCTAAATCATGTGGATCGGCAAACCAACCGTTCGGGACGTTGATGATGCCGCAGTCTGTGTCCGTTATTATGTAGTATCGGTCAATGAACCACTCCAACGGTGTTCTGTTGATTTTCATTCCTTAAACGAAGCAGTTACCCGTGGAATACTCTCTTCACAAGCAAACCGTTCAATACTGGATGCACCAACAAATCCAACGGTATCTGTATTTTCGTTGATATATGCAGCATCAGGTGCTGTAGCGATTGGACCTCCATGCGATAAGCAGATTACATCAGGATTCTGTGACTTTGCTGCATCACATATTTCCTGTACACGCACCGCTGCGTCTGCAAGCGTAAAAGCAGTTTCTGCACCTATCGTACCACCTACCGTCGTGTTCATGTGCGCGATAATAACATCTGCTCCAACTTTTGCCATCTCTTCTGATTCTTCTGGGTTAAAGACATAGACAATGGTGAACAAGTCCATCTCATGAGCGATACCAATTGTCTCAACTTCTTTATAAAAACCCATACCTGTTTCTTCAAGTGTCACCCGAAAAGTACCATCAATCACACCAACAGTAGGAAAGTTATTGACTCCATCGAAACCTACATCACGAACTTGCTTCAGGAAGTTACTCATGCGTCGTGTTGGATCAGTTCCATTTACACCAGCAATAACAGGAGTTTCATTTACTACAGGCAACACCTCACGTTCACCCATCTCCATAACAATTGCATTCGCATCACCATAGGCTAATAGACCAGCACATGACCCAAATCCTGACATACGATAACGACCAGAATTGTAAATTACAATCAGATCTGCACCACCTTTTTCAGCGAATTTTGCAGTTATTCCTGTCCCTGCGCCGACTGCAAGTAAAGAGTTACCTCTGTCTAACTCCGATTTGAGTCGTCCTAATACCTGTTCTCGTGTATAGTCTGGCATTCAATTTTCCTTTCTTTATGTTTGTCGGACATAGAATGTCAATCACCAGAATAAGTATTCTAATTTAATCAGATACCTATTACTGAGGACTGACCGCTGATAACTGAAAACTATTCATTACGTGATTTTGCTTGTAAACGTGCAGCTTCACCAGGATTTCCAATGTGCATTGTATTGTAAGCCTGATCGGATGATTTGAAGGGACCAACTCCTTTATGTCCATGCCAATCTCCCTGATTCATAATTGGGTTTGGTAATCCAGTTTCCTTCTCGCGCTGAAGTATCCAATTCTTCATCCGTGTTTCCAAGGCATTCACGATATCGGGATGTTTCTCAACTAAATTTTCGTTTTCATCGGGGTCTTGTATGAGATTGTATAGTTCAACAGGAGGTTTGTAATGAAAATCAGGTTCAAGCGCGACGATGAGTTTCCATTCAGGTGTTCTCCATCCGTGCTTACGCATCCACGTACATTCCGTAATATAAAATTCACTTTCATAAGAAGCAATTTCACCACTAATTAATGATGTGAGACTCTTACCATCAAAACTGATGTCTGTTTCGATATCTGATAAATCAAGGAGTGTTGGCACAAGATCCTTATGTTGATTATAACCTGACACCCGTTTTCCAGCTGGAATACGATCAGGATATCGGATAATGAGAGGGACATGTAAGGTGACATCATATAACCCATGATGATCGAACCAGCATTCGTGATCATAGAGCGTTTCACCGTGGTCACCGTTGATTACTACAATTGTATCGTCCAATACACCGCGTGTTTCAAGTGCGTTAAAAAGGGTCTGAATACATGCATCCATATAGGCAATAGCACCATCATATTGGGCAATAACATAATCTTTATCTGTTATTCCGACTGGCATCCAAGATGCAAAGTAGTCACAGAACGGTTTGAAAGACATGACTGGTTCCATAGATTTATTATTCGGGTCACATTCATCGCCATGATAAAACGTGCGTTCATAAGGGGCGGGTGGTAGATATGGTGAATGTGGATCCATGTGTCTCAGGAACAGAAAGAATGGTTTTTCATCACTTTGGTCTATTAACCGATTTAGTTCAGGAAGTGTGGTTTTGTTAAGGTTTTCCGCTTTAGGACTCCGTCCGGATTCGTCAGGTCCCCAACCAGCGAAATCGAGATAATTATCAAAACCTCGACCACTCGGACCACCGAATCCAACACATGTTGTATCATACCCAACTTCTCTGAGTATTTCAGCTAAAGTCTTTACCTCTTCTCGCAGTGGACCCTGATGCCTAAGTGCCACAACTTGTGTACTAAAGGTATCCATTCCAGTGAGCATAGACGCATAAGCACTTGTTGTCGGAATGTGTGCGCTATATGTTTTTTCAAAGAGTGTTCCACCCTCAGCAAACTTATCTATATGTGGTGTTGTGAGTCGTTCATATCCATAACAACTCATGTGTGTAGCGAGAAGAGAATCTACTCCCATCAGTACTATATTCGGTTTTTTTGCCATGTTTTAATATACTCCTTCTATAAACTAATTCCTATTTCAAAGACAACTACTTATATGTATTATTCCTTTTCCCAATCTTTGTGCCAAACAAGCGTATTTTGCACATCGTCGTTAAGTACATCACCAACTGTCAATGAGTTAAAATACGGTTCGGGTAGTATGTTTCTTTTACCATTAAAGGTACACCCATCTGGCATAAATCCACATGTCATAGCTCGACGATGTGAAAATGTCATGTTTGCACCTGCACCATGTGCAGTCAATCCGTTATGCCATACCATTGAACCTGCGGGACACGGTGCTGACTGTGGTTCAAGTTCTTTCCACTCTGGATAGACATCAAATAATGCACCGATGTTTTCTCCAATACCAACGTTGTCAAAACGTGCAGATTTGTGTGTACCGGGCAAATACCACATACAACCATTTCCCATCGTAGCATCATCTAATGCGACCCAGAACGAAACAGCATCACGTGAGTCAAATGACCAGTATGGCACATCAAGATGCCAAGCAGTCGGGTTACCGTTAGGTGGTTTAATCAATGCTTGGTCATGCCATATACGCATACCATCTACACCTGCTAATTGTGTAGCCATCTGACCGATTTTTGGGTCATGCACCAACTTGCGCATGCCGGGATGTGTATCTGAAAGTCGTAAGCACTGAGTAAATACTCTCGCATAAAAATTTGATGGATCCAATTGATTTGTCATCACTTCAACAGACCCACCAAGCCGTTCAGTTACTGCTTCATCGGTGCATCTACGCCATTCTGCAAGTTCTGCTTCATCAAGGAAATTTTCTATTACAAGAAAACCATTTTCCTGATAAAAGTTTATTTGTTCTGCGGTGAGTTCGTGTCGCATCTCCACGTTCTCCTTTACATCCAACGGGTCTTATTTCAGTAGAATTTCAATATTGAAATCCATAAATCCTTTACAATTATCGTATCATGTATAGAGAAATTAGACAAATGAATTTTATGTAACTTGTACATATAATGTAAGGTATTGTTCGTTTAGTGAAGTTCTCTATTTGATTGACATATAGGGATGAATCGGTTATACTAAGCATATCATGATTATAGCAAATAACAAAGCACAAGACTTAGATACAAACAAAATATACAAAATACACAATCCAACTGGAATTAGTTAAGTAGTGAATTCATAAATACACATCAAATGCAAAATTCACAACAGAGAGAATTAGTTTTCTATCAAACAAAAAACGGGCAAATACCATTTACAAAATGGTTTGAATCGATTCGGGATCAGAAAACCCGGACAAGACTACGGGGACGGCTCACACGTCTTGAGTTTGGTAATTATGGGGACTGTCAATCTGTTGGAGAAGGTGTTTATGAGTTACGTATCCACTTTGGTCCTGGATATCGTATCTATTTTAGTGAAGTGGATAATACTGTCATCCTTCTGCTTTGTGGAGGAGACAAGTCATCTCAGCAGCGCGATATCAATCAAGCAAAATCATATTGGCGAGACTATAAGGAGAAACACAGATGAACAAACTGAGAACATGGCGTGAGTATCTAATTAAAGATTTGTCTGCAAATCGCATGGAAGCAATAGATTATATTCAATACTCTATAGAGGAATACCAAAATGATAACAATGTTGCTATTTTTTTATTATCATTAAAAATCTTTATAGAGTCACAAGGTGGAATGATTGAACTTGCTAAGCGAACACACATGTCTCCTGATGCCATACAAAAGATCCTTTCAAGTGATAATGCACCAGATATTGAATCACTCTGTACAATCCTCAATGCACTTGGGTGTAGACTTTCAATTCAACCATTAGAAGACACAAATCAAGAAATCAAATCTACATCTGAGGATCAGAGAACTTCCGCAGCAGGATAACTTTTATCCCCTGGTGATAAATCAGTTGGATCATTCAGCACTGCAGTATCTGGTGGCATCATGATATTGTTATCATCCACTGGATCGTTTGTTTCCTTTCGCCATTCCTCTAACCTTTCACGCATTTCTGACAGCACATCTGCATATTTCGGATTATGTGCCAGGTTATGTGCCTCCGACGGATCAAACACCACATCATATAATCGCTCAGATTCAACTGGTTGGTCTTTCCAGTCATTCTCCAACATAAAGGATTTGCTGATACTATCATCACAGTTGGGAAGTGCCCACTGTTCAGCGTTGTCGTAACGTCTAATATACTTCCACCGTTTAGTACGAACAGCGCGTTGCGGTTCATAGCAACAGTGATAATTTATTTCAGCGAAGATTGAATCTCGAATGTCCTCAGTATTACCCTTAACCAGAGGAAGCATAGAGTAACCTTGTAGCCACTCAGATGGTTCAATTTCAACCAATTCACAGATTGTAGGAAACAGATCGATTTGACTAACCAGACCATCTATCACCTGTCCACCATCAAATCCACCAGGACCTCGCATAATTAGCATTACACCAATACCATGATCTGTAACATGACACTTCATTCTTGGAAAAGCAAGTCCATGATCAGTGGTACAGATAACAAGCGTATTCTCAGCAAGACCATTTTTCTCCAATGCGTCAAATACCTTTCCCATCTTCATATCAAGTGTCCGTGCAGAATCTATATATTCCGCCATATCTTGTCGTGTTATCGAGTTGTCAGGGAATGTTGGAGGAGGTTTCACATAGCGGGGATCCGTTTTTTCTTCACCTTCAGGAGGTGGTGCAAACCCTTTTGCTCTGCGATGTGTCTCACCAAATCCGACATCTAAGAAAAATGGAGAATCATGATCTTCTTCAAGAAAAGTGCATGCGCGTTCTTCTGCTCCAGCATTACCGATTTCTTGAGGTAAGATTCGCTGATAACCTGTTTCCTCAACATTTCGAACAACATGCTGGAATCCTGCCAGTGCTGTAACATAACCTGCTTTATTTAACGTATGAGGGATAAGATGTTCTGGTACAGGAAGACTCCACCCACGATTTGCTAATCCACCCATACCACAACTATGTGCCCACTGACCTGTCAGTAACGATGCACGAGATGGAGAACAGGTTGGGTTAGCGCAAAATGCATTTCTAAATAAAACACCCTCTTCTGCTAATTTTTGAATGTTTGGAGTAGGAATTGCATGACCATAAGGTTGCACATACCTGCCGGTATCGTGTGAATGGATATAGACAATATTAGGTTTATTCATAAAACACCTTTATGCGTATTCAAACGCAAACTATGATTGAATTTGTTGTCAATGATATAATAAAATAATAATACCATGAGTATGTTAGAATATTGTGATTATACGCACATAACGAAGACATGTCAAGCACATTGCTGTGTTGAAAAATAGAATAATCATCAATTCTTGAAAAACTAAGCCTTAATAGGTATAATAAATAACGTGAGTTCGATTAATGAATAGTGTTGTGTGCCAGAAATCAATCCTTTTTATATGATGATATTTACTTTACTTTCATTCTAAAGATTCAGAGTTTTCAGAGTCAAGCAGAAAATTGAACAATTTATTCATGTATCGTAGACCTATATACTGTATGGTTTTACAGGGCTATTATGACCTATTTGGTCAAGAATGACTCTGAAAATTCTGATTATTTTACCAAAACAATGACAACGGAATTTAGGATGTGGATTCAACCAATTCCAACAGTTACATATTACGATTTCATGTCATATATTTTAACTCGCTATTAATACCGAGCTCATGTTAAATAAGAATACAATCAATTCGGAGGATGTTACGTGATTCGTGAAGCAATACAAAAGGTTATTGAGGGAAACAATCTTACTGAAACAGAGATGGTAGAAACCATGAATGAAATCATGGAGGGTGAAACGACCGATGCACAAATTGCATGTTTTTTGACAGCATTACGTCTTAAAGGTGAAACGATTGAAGAGATTACTGGTGCAGCGCGTGTGATGCGAGACAAGGCAACCGAAGTACCCACAAAACACGAATTGGTCGTTGATACTTGTAGCACAGGTGGAACGGGAATGAACTCATTCAATATATCTACTACTTCTGCATTTGTAGTTGCTGGTGCGGGTATTCCTGTTGCAAAACATGGTAACCGTGGTGTGACTCGACAAAGTGGAAGTGCAAATGTTCTCATGGCATTAGGTGTGAACATTGAAATAACGCCTGAACACGTCGGTCAATGTATTGATGAAGTTGGGATCGGTTTTCTTTTTGCTCCGATGTTGCATGGTGCGATGAAATATGCCATAGGACCACGGAGAGAAATCGGAATCAGGACGATTTTCAATGCACTTGGTCCACTTACTAATCCTGCTGGCGCAAAAGCACAAGTATTAGGCGTCTATGCACGAGAACTAACACCGGTGCATGCGAATGTCCTCAAAAATCTTGGAACACAACACGCTTATGTAGTGCATGGAAATGATGGATTAGATGAAATCACAACCACAACAAATACGCGTATGTCTATCCTAAAAGATGGTGATGTGAATACATATATATTTGACCCAATTACGTTTGGAATTGAAAAGGCTAATCCGACATCACTTGAAGGTGGAACTCCAGAGGAAAACGCAGAAATTACAACAAACATCCTTAAGGGTGAGGCGGGACCGAAACGTGATATTGTCCTGTTGAATGCTGCAGCTGCTATTGTTGTTGGAGGAAAAGCAGAGGATATCGAATCTGGTTTGAAACTTGCTGCTGACTCTATTGATTCTGGAAGTGCTTTAGAGAAATTGGAAGCATTGAAAAAGGTATCAAATGAATAGTCAGAATCTTAAGACACTATTCATACGAATGATATTGACTTTTGCTACAAAACAATAAAGGAATGCCGTTGATATTAGACAAGATAATTTCTCATAAACTGAAGGAACTCCAGTTAGAACAGAAACAAGTTCCGCTTACAATACTGAAATCAAAGTTAGATAAGATACCACCAACAAAGGATTTTAGAAGCGCAATTTCACAATCAAATGGTATTAACCTGATTGCTGAGGTAAAGAAAAAATCTCCGAGTAAAGGTATAATCAGAGAAGATTTTGATCCAATAGATATTGCAGAAATATATTCTGAAAATGGCGCAGCTGCAATTTCCGTGTTGACTGATGTCCAATTTTTTGATGGCAGGCTTGATTACCTATCATCAATCCAGAAAGTTGTAGATATTCCATTACTACGAAAAGATTTCACTATTGATGAATACCACATATTTCAAGCGAGAGTTGCGGGTGCAGATGCGATACTACTTATAGTTGCTGCATTGACACCATCTCAGCTGCATGAGTTTATGAAGATTGCCACATCACTTTCATTAGCGTCTCTGGTGGAAGTACATACAAAAGCTGAATTAGAGATTGCATTGGATGTTGGTGCGGAAATAATCGGTATAAATAACCGAGACTTAAAAACATTCAATACCGATATTGCAACAACCTTCCAACTCCTTGATTCTATACCCTCAGACAAAGTAGTTGTAAGTGAAAGTGGTATTTATACGCGTGCTGATGTAGCGGCTTTAGAAGATGCTGGGGTTAATGCAATTCTGGTTGGTGAATCGTTGATGCGTAGCAGAAATATAGGTGAGAAAGTACAGGAATTAATTGGTTAGTCAATGTGGTGTTTGTCTATCCTTTAAATGGAAACTACATCTATTCCGTGTCGTTTTAGTAGTGCCGTTGTTACGCCATCTCCTGATATAAGTGTTCCCGAAAAAGAACCATCATAAACTTCACCACACCCACATGATGGACTCCTTGCTTTGAAAATAACAGATGTAGCACCTTGAGACAGTGCCAATTCAAGGGCATGTTGTGCTCCTTTCAATATCTCCTGTGTCTTATCCTGACCATCAGCAGTCATGACTCTTGCCTTACCATCCAATACATCATTACCATCACCGCCAACAATTTCTACTGCTGGACGAGGTGTTGGAAGTCCACCCGATTCTTCTGGACATACAGGTATAAGGTCACCTGATTGTTGGTGTTTATTTAACTTTTCGCTGCGACTGTTCCCACCATCGTAACGACAATTTACACCAAGAAGACAAGCACTGACAAGAATCTTTGTCATTTTTCTTCCCATACCTTTACTTGATCCTGAATAAGTGTTACGTTCCCAGTCTTCAGGGTGAGATAGTGTTCCTCAAGACGTTCCAAAATGGAATGCAGGACTGTTAGACGACAGATTTCAATGTTTTGCGAACCTGAGACAGCAATCTGTAGAGATGTAGCGGAATTAAGCAATTCAACTGGAAATTCTGCCATTGATATATTTACGTTGACTCCAAATCCTAACACAAAGAAAGGATGACGGTGCTGATCGTATTCAATTTCGGTTAGCACGCCAGCGACCTTCTTTTGCTCAATTCGCACATCATTTGGATGTTTTATTTTGGCAGATAGTCCGGTGACCGAATGAATCCCTTGAACAATTGCAAGTGCCCCGATTAAATTCGGTAAATGCACTTGCTCCTTCTTTAGACGGTATCTGAATATTACAGAGGCAAGTATACATTTACCTGATGGGGCTTTCCATGTTCTACCATACCTGCCTCGACCAGCGGTTTGATAATCAGTGATGACAAGTGTTCCTTCTTCTGCTCCATCGTTTTTCGCAAGTTCAATTGCAGCATCGTTTGTTGATTTAACCTCGGTGAGATATACTATATCGGGTTTCCCAACGATTCTATTCTTAAGTTTCCCACGGAAGGCTTCAAAATCCATCACTATATTTTATGATCCACCAAGTTTTCTGAGATGACTCTGTGCTTGCACTTTCCACTGTTCGGGTGGATTTAATTCAAGAAAACGTTTCCACTGTTTTTTTGCAAGTTCAATACGTTCAGTGTATTCATACATTAATGCCAGGTTAAAGTTTGCTGTTAAGTTACGTGGTTCCAATTGAATCACTCGTTCAAATTGATCTGCGGCTGCTCCGAGTTTATCCATACTATATAAAACATTCGCATAGACAATTATTGTATTCACATGCTTGTCGTTAAGATCAAGTGCAATTTCCAACATGGTCTTTGCTTTGTTATATTGCAACTCAGAATTGTAATAAAGATCACCCAGACGTTGGTACGCTTCTGTGGCTTTATCATCAATTGTAAGTTCTTTTTCATAGAATTGGATTGCCTCTTTCCATTCCTGATTGCGTTCTGCAAGTTTACCAAGTTGAATGTGAACACCTTTATATTTTGGTTTCAATCGGATTATTTTATTAAAGGTATTTTTAGCTTGTTCAAACTTCTCTGTATATATTTGAAGAACTCCAATGTGAAAATGTGCTTCCACATTTTTTGGATCTAATTCAACGACTTGCTGAAAATCTCCCAATATCTGCGAACTTCGATACAACTTACCTTTAATATGCTTATATCTATTTGTAATCATACCCCGATAAAAATATGCGTCAACAAATCCCGGATTGAGTTCAATTGTCTTAGTATACTCAGTGACAGCCTTATCAGCAGGTGTATTGTAGTTTTCAAGAGTTGCTGCATGAGTATCTAACAATCGGGCGTATTGATAGTGCCACTCAAAATGAATTGGATCATGTTCGTTAGCTAAAGCGTAATGATGTAATGCATGTTTGATGTTCTCATCATACTTTTCTTTGGGTTCAGCCTTACTACGTTTGTTAAAAACAACTGCCAGTGTATGGTGGACATTTGGATGATTCGGTTCCAGTACCAATGCCGGTTGATAAAAACGTATCATGTTATCTTCGTCTTCACGCACTTGGTAGATGGCACCCAGTTGGAAGAATGGTTTGGCATTTTCAGGATCTAACTCAGTCGTCTTTTCATATTGCACAATTGCGTTGTCAATATCACCTCTTTTTTCATATAACAATCCTGCTTGATATTGAGCATCAACGTTGTCAGGTTCAAGACGAACGGTTTCCAAAAATGCTGATAACGCTTCATCGTGTTGTTCCAATGCCATATAGGACTTAGCAGACAAATAATGTGCTTTGGCATCTGCGGGATTAAGTGCAATAATCTTCTTCAATGCTTCCAGCGAGTCTTGATGTGAACCTATTTCGTTGAAGATATGCACCATTCTATATAGCACATCTGAACGATCTGGGTTTAATTGCAATGTTTTTTCATAAAATATAAGGGCATTATCTTTATCATCTATCCATTCATAAGATTGACCTAACAGATCGGTTACTACAATCTCATCAGGATATAGAATGTGGTGGATGTTTAATGGTTCTATTGCATCTTTATAGTTCCCACCCTCAAATTCTGTTTTGCCCTGTTCTATAAAACGGGTTGCAAGTGTCGGGTTCACCTCAAGTGCGCGACGATAATGGGTAGCTGCTGTTTCTAATTCCCCTTTCCGTCGATACAAGTCACCTAAATGAATATCAGAATCTTGGAAGTTGCCATTTAGGAGCTGCATGTTGAGTAGACTCGAATCTGCATTCACAATCTCAAGTGTTTTCTTATAGTGTTCAATGGCTTTATCTATATTACTGGTATCTAACTCCAGTTTACCCATATAGAAGTAGGATCTTGGGTCGTTTGGTAGAACTACCATCGCCTTTTCCAACAGAGCGCGGGCATCATCTACACCCATAATTCCTACAAAGTATGATTCCAAAGGTTGATAGATGCTGTCTTTGAATGTAGGATCATTGTCAATAGCCCTTTGATAATGAATTATCGCAGTTTTAACATCACCTTGTTTATAGAGAACATCCGCTATTGCAAAATGTGCGGAAGCATGCGTGGGTTCAATCTCAAGTGTACGATGATACAACTGGATAGCACCATCTATATTGCCAGTTTCAGCGAATATAACTGCCAAATCATATACATCGGTTGCTGTGTAAGGTTGATATTCTGCAGCTTTTTTGTATTCCTGAAGTGCTTCATCAAAAAAGTTTTCATAGGCAAGCACTTGTCCAAGTTTTATATATGCTGGTGCGAATTTACGGTTGTTTTGTATTGCACGTTCAAATGTTTCACGTGCCTTATTCAAGTTCCCTTGGTCAAAATAAACCAAACCTACGCCATAAACTGGATATTCCCACTTAGGATTCAAGGTTTGGGCAGAATCAAATGATTGTAATGCCTCTGTGTGGTTACCCTGTTTGAGATGAATTTCTCCGATGTAGTAGTGTGCAGGATAGTATTTCGGATTGAGTGTGAGACTTGTCCTAAATTTGGTGAGTGCTTGATCGTATTTTTCCTGTTTCTGAAAGATTGCACCGAGACTGAAATGTGCCCAAAACATTGATGGATCAAGTTCAAGTGCAATTTCATAGTTAGTAATTGCTTTTGTTTCTGCATCTGGATTGTCTTTTACATTAGTAAGAGCATAAGTGTATCCCAAGCCGTATATCAATGCAGCATTGTCGGGGTGTTTTTCTTTTACTCTTTCATACAGTTGCGTCAGTTCAGATAGGTATCCCTTTTTTCTCCAATCAACAATGAGTTCTCGATGTTTTTGTGGGGCATTCTTTTTTGTATTTAAAACCTTAGAAAAATCTTTTTGCATATCCTTTTCCCATTTCTCTTGTGCTAAGGTAGAAAAAGTAATTGCAACTATAGAGAGAGAAATAATAAGTGCGGTTGTAAGTTTTTTCATTTCTTGTCTCCTTCCTATCTGTTCATTTACAAGTTCAGTTTTGATTACATTACTTATGGATTGCTTTTATTTTTTTGTCAGTCGGCATCGACGGGGTTGCACCGAGTACTGTGCACGCTGCTGCACCTGCAGCTGTAGCGTACTTTACCGATTCAGTTATATTGTTTCCATTTGCAAGTGCAGTTGCCAATGCACCACTGAATGCATCTCCAGCCCCTGTTGTATCTATTACATCAACAGGAATCGCAGGAATATGTTCGGTTTCCGTTGGTGTACATAGTAGGACACCTTGTTCCCCAAGTGTCAGCACTACAGACGAAAGTCCATCTTGGTTTATTTGCTTCTGCAATGTCTTTGCAGCTGCAGTTCTCTGTTCAGATGTGGTAAACTCTTGTCCAGATAAAACTGTAGCCTCCGATGCATTAGGTGTCAATATATCAATTTTCTTTAATAAATCAACTGGCAACTGGCGTGCCGGTGCTGGATCAAGCAGGACAATTGTCCCGTTTTCCCTTGCAATCTCAGCAGCACGTTGCGATGCATCAATCGGTGTTTCTAATTGTAGCAGCAACACATCTGCGTTTGCAATGCTATCTCCTGCAGCGTCTGTATCTGTTGGTGTGATACACATATTGGCGCGTGGTACAACGATGATGCTATTGTCTCCATCCGGCTCAACAACTATCGTTGCGATACCTGTACCGTTGTCAGCATCGGTCTTGACAAATCGTGTGTCAATTTGTTCTGATTCCATTGCAGTTTGGAGCATCTCACCGAATGCATCCTCACCAATTCTACCGATGAACGTGACTTCTGCTCCTAAACGCGCTGCAGCTGTTGCCTGATTGAATCCTTTACCACCAGTGAAGATGTCAAATGCTTCTCCGATGAGGGTTTCACCTTTGTTTGGCATCCGTTCTGCGCGAATTACAAGGTCAACATTTGCACTGCCAACTACAGTGACTTTAGGGTGGTGCATCTGTGCATACTATCCTTTGTAATGGCAATTGTTGATTAATCTGACGAGGGGTTGGAAATTGCACTCACATAAGATGCTTTTTATTTTTCCGATTCGTCTAATTCTTGCATGAATGTTTCAACACTGGTAGTCTGGACTGCTTTACGATGCAGTTCTGTCAAACGATCAAGGTCCAGAATAGATTCAAGGGCATCCGACACAGGTTGTACATTGCTCAGCGGAAAACGCTCAGTGAGTACAGATAGAATATTGCTAATGGAATTTTCACGTGCACCTCGTTCATAGAATCGCTGTTCCAAGTGTTCTATAAAAGGAGATTCTCGCATCATTTCCTCCGATATAAGTTTTTGTAAAAATGTAAGGTCATGGGCTAAACTACCTAACGTTGACATCGCAAACAAAAGTGTTCCACGCGTCTGTGTATCAACTGGTGCGGCAACCGTCTTCTCAACACATCTTTCTAACAATATATGTGTTTATACCTATCGGAGTCAAGAGTCTCTAAAACTTCAACATCGGGTGTGTCAAAGGATAGCATGGCGAAGTCATCGGCGAACCGATCCATCAGATGCTTCACGATTTCATCATATTGTGCCATGCTAATTGTTATACCTTTTCCTACAGGTTTGTTTTATTGATTATACTTGAGGGGATGGGTGGATTGTCAAGGAGAGTTTTTGATGTGATGTTTTGGAAACTGTGGTAAAATAAGGATGTATTAAGCATTGGTATTAACTCTTTCAACTGCATGCTCAAAAGTATTCTTATAGACTGTACTTTTCATTCTACTTCGAATGAAGGTCTCAAGTGATCTTATGCCCTTTTTCATTTCTTCGCGAACTCGACTTGCTTCAAAGTTGAATGTATACAGATTATGGCATGCTCGACGATGAATGTGGTTATTTCCATCACGATCTTCAAGATAGTCTATGTACAAAAGGGCATCGTTCTCGTTGCTAATTGAAAAAACTTCCCCACCTTCAACATCCCAATCTTTTACTATAAAACCCTCATTGTTAATCAACTGAAGTAAATGCTGTGCAAAATCACGACGATTTTGCTGATATTTGACGGGGTTTTTCTCCTTTTCTCTTTTGGAGAATCGTGTCCAGTGAAAACCAGGTAATTGAACGTTTTTGAATGCTGCACTAAGCATCCAACTCTGTGAATCAACCGTATCAGCTCCACTGTAAAAAGCAAATAGCATTAACAACGCAGATCCCATTGAAAAACAGTGTATATGTGAATTAGGAAGAAGTTCTCGAACCTTATGAATAATGTCAATGGCTGTCCGTTTATTCCCGTTAAGTGCAAGTGGAGCTAAACTCCCAATACCAATAATAGAAGGAGTATATCCATATATTTTGACTATATTATCCAGTCGGCGTTTGAGAGTGCTTGGATTGTGACCGTGAATAACTGGCATTAGTTGAAATCCATTGGGAATATCTCCATTTAGTGAATCTAATCCTTCGAACATTTTACGAGTGTTTTTTAGTGTATTTTGCCAACGCTTGCTTCTTTCTCTCCCATCAGATTCTGGTAGGAAAGGATGATCAAGCACAACTGATATATTAACCTTAAACTCAATTCCAACTTTAAGTACGTCAACAGCATCTATGCTAATTTTGTTCTGTTTCTGGAAATTAAAAGCACCAGAATCAAGCATCAGAGGTCCATTAAACTCTATATATTCATGGAGTTTTCCGGGTCTTTCACGGATTTCCGGAGTAAATAGACGTGTTCGTTGGTTTGCTAATATATCAAATGCATTAACGAGAAGTGCTTGGGTACCAGTGATTTTCCACGGATGGAAAGCCAAACCTGCCCGCGGAAAATCACCTATGCGATAACTGGCAAAAAGATTGGGTGTTTCAAATGAGAAATTTTGAAGAATGGAAGGAATTGCTATATCTTGATCCATCAATTTCCATCTTCCACTATCAGTTTCATTCGTTCACGCATTCTTTCTAAAAAAATTCCTGGTAAAACCTTAAATTCAACCTTTTCCATATCTTCTTTTAGTGAATTATATTCTATCTCAATATCATTCCTATCAAGTGGTTTTAAGTCAATTGTATTAGATCGATTTGGTATGTCTAACTTACGAACAATTTCAAAGTTGTCACGTCCATTTTCTAAGTAGTCGGACACATACTCAATTGCAAGTTCAATGTTGTCTATTGGTTGAAGTTCTAATGGTTTACCTAAACGTCTTTGAATAGCGGGATATTGTCCAAGATCACTAGGGTCAGGAACTGTGGCAACTACAAAAAAAACTAATTCATTTAATGTATCAAAACAATGTCGTAAATCCTGTGCATACTGTGATTGACGTGATCGAGTTAATCCTTCAAATATTTCCTCAAATTCATCAAACAGAAGTATTATACCATCACATAGGTTTGTTCTTTTTAAGACTACAAGTAATCCGTATAGGAAACGTATAGCAAGTGACGAACTCGTAATATCAATAGGTTGCTTTCCCAAATGAGTTAATAGTTTTTTGTCTGCTGCAAGGAGTTTATGTCCTTTTAGCCAACGAATAAACGCATCTTTTTTTCGTTCTTGAAAGGTAGTAAACAATTCAGTTTGGATAATTGCTTTGATTATTTCCAATAATTCACTTGCAGTATTTTCCTCTTCTGAAAGTTTATCTATTTGAGTTTTGTCTGATTTTAAAGTTGTAATAAGATTATTCATAAAAGATTCTGTCAGTTTATCAACAATCTTTGCATGTATATTTAGATACGCTTCACCTGGATCTGAGATATAAATTGGATAAAGATTACCAATTTGCTTACTACGTCTTGCTTCGTCGGTCAATTTTTCAAAGTAACGTAAGATATTTGTCTTACCAGCATTGTGTTTACCGTTTATGCACAACCTTTTTGCGTCTGATGTAAAATTATTTATTATATAAAAAAAGGTTTGTTTAATTTCTTCTTGGTCACTACAAACTTCAAAACGCGTTTCGCCAGGTCCAGGAAATGGATTTTTAAGTAGATTATATTTTTCATATGGACTGGAGATTTGTGGTTTGTTACCAATTTTAATCAGGTCTTTTTTCCATGTCATTGTTATTTCTCCCAACGAATTAGTTTGATCAATTTACCATTCACATGCAATCCATCCTCCAGATAACGATAGTCAAGCCATAATGATCCTTTTCGCATAATATTCCTAACTTTTTTGGTTTCCTCAATATTCAGTAATTTTGCAATTAGACGTTCGCTAAGTATTTCATTCCTTGGTCGAATTGAAATGATTTGGTAATTCCCTGAAATTTCACTGCGGATCGTTGCAGGAGCAAGTGTTATTTTTCCGGGAAAATTTTTTACAAATAGGTTCATTTTCATCTCAAAAGCCTGAAAAGAAATCCGCAATTTCCGACATACGAGATGTGCTAACTGTCCAAGGTTTGCATACCCAGACGTTTTTTCACACTGGTTGTAACTTTCCCAACAAGCTGTTCTGAAAAGTTTTAACGACGGTTGTTTTTCATCCCATTCTCCTCCCCAATAGATGACTCCTTCAAAAGGAGAACGGTATGCATGTCCTACTGATACCGACCATGCCTGAAATGTATCAAAAGCGACGAAGGTAATGTTATAATTTTGTTTTATCTTAAGTCCCAAATCTCTTCGAGATGCTTTATCATTGCGTTGCGGAATTTTGATTTCGCCTTCATTTTTTAGGCATTCAAGGAAATCTGCGTAAGGGGGATAATTTCTCAATCCTTGATTCATCGGCAGCAAATGATTTCCAGAATTCCAAGCACCAATAAAATTATCATAATTTTCAGTCAGGCACAATACATTATGATCTTGTTTACACTGAGTTAACCATTTGGATTCACTAAAGATACGTAGAATATCTTTCACCCTACGATCAAGACGTTTTATTTTACCTTGACTATCTACAATTTCATATAGTATATCCAGTGAGAGTTTATTATCATCACGGTGTGTCTCAATGGAATCAGCAATGGAAAGTAATTTATTCATGGTAATTGGGTCCACTTATCATTCCTCCTGGATTTCCATGACATCACGAGCAAAGAATCCACCGCGTGCCTGTGAGTAATAAACAAGTTTGTATGTGCGAGATAATTTTTCGTTCACTAAACGAATAGTACTGAACACCTGCGCCAAATCCCAAAGTAAATAATGTACAGGGGTTAGTAACCACCTTTTATTGTAGGAATCGTATCGTACCGAACTCATCTCCTTACGCATAGAGGGAACACTGATGTGGAGACTGTCTTGGTTTTCTAAGGTTGCCAGAGAAGCCATATCTTTATCTCCTGTGAGCAAGTAGACTCCTTTTTGTATTCCTCGACTCTGCTTGAAATCTTTCAAACTTTCAATAATCAGGCGGTCATTCTTTGAATCAATTTTGATCTGATCTAAATGTTGAGGAATACTCCTTAGGATTTCTACAGGTCTCCATAGACGAATGTGACTCAATTCCCTACTAATACATGAAACTTGTGGACGCTTTTCCAAAACACGGTATTTAGCGATGTTTGGGTTAGTGCCTCTTCCGCTTTTTTTCCAGATTTCATTCATCTCATATACTTGTTGTTGTATTTCAGTCATCACGAAAACCGGAACAACCGTCCATATTGGCACAGTACGTAGTGTCATATGCAAAAAAGAAGAAATTGCTCTCCGTAAGGCACCGGTGTCCACGACGAATGTTAAATATCCATGTTTTGAAAGTTGTCTCATTACCTCAAGGAATTCTAATTCAATAGTTTGTTCTTCCATTAAGCAAAACTTTGGACATAGAAGTCCTGTTCGTAGCATACTGTCCGCGAGTTGATCCCAAATAAGTTTTCTTGCTTGATCTGCTATATTTTCTTTGGAGGATAATTCAGAAAAACGAGATTTAATATCTTGATTAGCTACAGGTGCAAAAGTAAAAGGTAGAATTGGATATTCTCGTGCTGTTTTATCGGATTCATCAATTGTAATATAAGCCAACTTAATATAATTACAATTTTCAAGATGAGTCCCGTCTGTATAAGATACCTCCCATTTTCCCCAAAAAGGATATTCGGCTATAAACTCATCAAGTTTTAGTAGTCGTTTACCCATCAGAAATTCTCACTTTGTAGTCAGTACGCTGGTGGTGGTTCTGCAAGATTTCCTGTACAACAGCGGTTAAAATTGTGCTTGATTTCAACGCTGGCCTGGAAATTTTGTCTTCAAATTCCTCACTAGATACTTCCATATCTGTTTGTATATCTTTAAATACAGAAAATACCTGCTTTTTTAACGGATCGGGTAAATAGAAATCTACTTCTTCAGGATTTGAAAATGTAGGCATTTTAGTTTCAGGGTCTTTTGAATCCAAATTCACGACCTTATCTAAGAGAGAATCCAAATGAATTATTATTTCATTTTCATTTCTCCATTGTTGAAAGTCAAGAATAGAAAGATCTGGTACAGAATAAATCTCAACTACTTCTTGTGTTGAGGGATTAATAATTTCTAATTTCATCTATGTTCCATTTTGCAAAAGTGTGTGAATCCTATTCCCATAACCATTTTTTTAACTGAGTCTGTCTTTTGCCTATCACTCCGTGTGTAAAAACGGACCTTGTAGGCATTGGAATCTTATGTTTCAAATCCTCAAATGCCTTCTGGTAGGTCCTTCCAAGTACAAAGCAAATTGAAGCATGATTTTTTCGAAGAATGTCTGAAAAAGTTGTTTTGATTTGAGGCTGCAACTCAACTACCCGTGAGAAGTTCATCTTTTGATCATAGAATTCAGTTTGAAAATCTGCTGGAATAAGTCCATAATATGCAGATAAGATGTAAACATCCAACCATTCTGCCTTGAGCGGACATTCACGAAGAAAACGTCGTAAAACAAAAAATAGTGGACCGTTATATCTTTCAATTGCCGGCAACTGTTCTTGTGAAGTGTTTTTGCGTTGTGAACAAGATAAAATCAGCAAACGTTGACTGTTCATAATATCTCTATTGCAAATGCAGAATCATGTTAGATATATATACCGTAAGTACCGTAAGTGTATATATTGTAAACTACACACATTATTTTTTCAAGTAGAAAATATGTCTATAAGGTAAAATGATAGAAATAAGGATGGGATTCACTTAACTGATCACAATTCACGGTATTCTCCTTTAAACACTTTTCTGACATGCCAACCGATAATTTCTTCCTCTGGATAATAGGATCGTCTTTGCGGTAAAGTAATTCTTATACCATAAAAATCCATAAGTCATTCCTGAAATCCTGTTGTCCCGTGTGCATCATCGGAAGCCAAAATTATTCTCTTTTTAGATAATGTGAATGTACCACGGTCAAACAGTTTTTGATGTGAACTGTGAGTCAGCCTATTACCATCTGCTATGACATACATTTAGAACGATAATGTATCTCATATTATCTTAAGAATGTAATTCAATTCCTACTGCATGTATAACTTCTTTATATTTCGATTCATGAAACGTTCTTTCCAACATCATTTGAGTGACCTCAATATGTAAAGTAGGATCACTGAGGAATTGTTCTATAATCGCTTCATGAAAACCACCAGATACATTGTTATCATGAAGTTCTCTTGGTTTTACATTACCCGATACATCCTCTTCAATACTGTCAGCATTTGTCACAAACCATACACAGTATTTCTTTAAACGCCAAAATGGATCATGAGTTCCTTTATTTGTTTTTCTGGGACCAAACTTTTTTAACAATTTACCAAACGATTCCTCAATTTCTGCGTATGTATGTATTCGTTGTTCATTATTTATTAATTTCCCGATTGCATACAAAACCAATAATGGCCTATGAGGTGAAATTACCCCATTACGTTTAAATGGTTTAATTCTATCAAACAATTCAATTATTGTATCTCTGTCCATTTGCATCAGTAACCTCCCCAAAATTACTTATGACATATCAAACAAGGATCTTCATCATCCTCATCATCGTGTACATCGGTAAGGATTTCTATGAGTCGCCGATTTGGTTTTTCCTTTTTCTTAGAAGTCTTTGCCTTTTCAGTATTTTCCTTAATTTGTTTAATCCGTTTAGGATCTGCAAGTTCCTCCAAACTTTCACCCTGACTCCACGTGAACCGTTCGCCTGTCTCACCTTTAGCAAGTTCAAAAAGGTCTGGATGTTGCTCCAAGAGTCCCACCCATTCAGATTTGCGTTGGAAAAAGCAGAAGTAGCAGCCGGAACGTGTGCGCCACTTGTAATAGTCGGGCAAACCGAGTCCACTTTCCTCAAGGATTTGGAAAACGTCATCTGCTGAACTATCTTTACCACCAGATAGACCGAGAAGATGTCGTATTTTTTCTGCCAATCCTGTCCCTCTGAGATTTAATGTAAAACTGCGTTGTTTTCTTTTGTGACGCGAATTAGAAGTCGTAAAGCTTCGTTTACAGATGCAGCATCTGGAAACACTTCAGCAACGTCGGGTTCTAATTGGATAACAAGTTTACCACCAAAGGATTTACGTCCGGGACCTACCTTCCGCAATCGTAACTTTTTCAAGTCATATTCGGGCAAAAGATCGTCTTGCATCTTTGCTTTATCCTTCTTCATAATCTTTCCTTTCCTGCGGAGTTGCTTTTCTTGCACTAATCAAACGAGTCTTATTACCTCTTTCAGAATATGCTACCATTAATACTCGATTTTGTGCTGATAGTCCGATGATAAGATACCTTTCCTCCTCAATAGAGTGATTTGGATCATCAAACACAACAAAAAGAGGATCTTCAAATACCGTTTTTGCTTCATTAAATGACACACCATGTTTTGATTGGTTCGCAGCATCTTTATTTGTATTCCATTCAAAATCCATTCAAACTGTCCTAATAGCATAAACCAAGCCACCTAAGATTTTCCATACAATTTATTATAGCATATACACCAGAAAATAGCAATGTAAGTATTATGCACGGTGTAAAGTTTTTTGCTTTGTCTGAACCAGAATTATCAGACAATAATTGTTTATAATTGCTATTTCACTAACCACCCATCCTGTTTTCTGTCCGATTAAGTATAGCCTGAGAATAGACATTTAGTTGAGAAGTAACCAATCCTGAAAATCCTATAATCCTGTAAATCCTGGTTCAGACAATAAATATGGGCGCGGAAACCCATCCACGTAATCCGTGTACTCCTCTCCCACACATATTAACCACAATTCCACAAAAACACATAAAACATATTGGATATATATTGTTTCCAAACCCAAAAACTCCACAATCCCAATCAATCACAAGATATAATAATACGCAAACCAAAAGCAGCAGACAAACTCCATAAAGGAACAAAACCAGCACCGAACACCAAAAAAAACAACTAAACGGTATGGTTTTAGTTGTTTTTTTTAAATTGCAAGACAAAACAAAACTGCTACAAACCCGCATTACTACGCCATCGAAGGCACTATACAAAAAATTACAAAAAAACAACTAAAAAACAACTAAAATTATATTTCAATCTGAATATATTGATAAATTGCACCAAAAATTTCAAAAACCAAATATCATTTCCACCACATGAATTACATTTGACAACTTTCACAAAACCATGCTATCATAATCGCAATAATTTCCGAGACCGAACACATTACATCAGACACGCACAAGGAGCAAGAAAATGAATCAAAGGAAACCACGAACTTTCTTCAAACAGAAGAACATAAAATTGATGATAGCGTGGTATATACTATTACTCGGAGGAATCGTGATTTTAATATGGAAGTTGCCTGCACTTGTTTCATTGATATAACCACAATAATTCGCTTACTCAGGAAAGATTAGAGGAGTATTCAGCAAATGTCCTACTTTTATTCGCTTACATCTACAATAAGAACAACACTAATCCCATCGTTAGGTATACTACTTTGTTTATTACTATTTTGGCAATGTCAACCATCCGATAAACAGCAAGATCAACTCATCATCATCTCACCACATCCGGAGAGTATTCAGTCAGAATTCGGTGATGGCTTTGAAAAATGGTACGAAGAACAAACGGGTAAAACAGTCGAAACGGACTGGCGTGATGCTGGTGGAACATCTCGTAACTATAGATTTATTGTGTCTGAGTTTGATAGGATACCTGATGGCATAGGTGTTGACATAGTATTTGGTGGTGGGACAGATAATTATCTCCGTTTTGCAGATATGGGGTTGTTGACATCATACAAACTTCCTGATACCCAATTAGAAAAGATACCACAGACCTATCATGGCATACCTGTTTACGATGCAGAACACCGATGGTATGGTGCGGTTATGTCAAGTTTTGGAATCATGTATAATGAACAACTGCGTGAGTTGCATAAATTACCGAAAGTCACAAGATGGGATGAATTGGGAGATACAGCACTAATCAGTAATATAGGTGCTGCAGATCCAAGAGAAAGTGGCAGTGCTCACATGGTATATGAGATTATCCTTCAGACACACGGATGGGATAAAGGATTTGCACTTCTCACAAAATTGGGTGCTAATGTCAAAAAGTTCTCAGCAGGTGCAAATGAAATTCCAAGAGCCGTTGTAAATGGTGATGTAATATATGGATTAGCAATTGATTTTTATGCCTACAGCCAAATTTCAGTAATAGGAGCAGATAAAATAAAATATGTTCTACCCAAAGATGGGGCAGTGGTCAATCCTGATTCGATCGCTATCCTCAAAGGTGCACCGAATATGGAAGTAGCGAAAAAATTCATTGAATACGTTCTGTCCGAACAAGCACAAAAACTCTGGATGCTACCGGATACTGACCGTGAAGGACCAAAGTGGACTGGTGGCATAAACCGCTCCAGCGTTATTCCTGCCCTTTACGAACAATTGAAAGATCGTTATTTTGTAACCAATCCATTTAGTTCACAGTTAACCCCATTTCCCTATGATAGCAATAAAGGGGGTGCGCGTTGGGACATTGTAAATGATCTATTTGGTGTCCTCATTATTGATTCACACACTGACCTAATTGATGCATGGAATGAAATCGGAAAATGCACAGATGAAAATAAACGTTCAGCAGCAATAGCAGCACTTGTAGAGATGCCGTTAACTGAAGACGAAACCATGAAAATTGCTGAGTCAAATTGGAATGATCAAGCATTCAGAAACGAAAAGATCAAAGAATGGGGACAATTCGCCAAACAGAAATACAAGAAAGCAAAAGATCTGACAAAATAAACCTGATAGATCCATAATCCTGTGAGTTACCTTCATTAAGGTATAAAGGCACTATACAGAAATCAAATCATGATAGTTGAAGAACCCAAAGAAAAATATGACCAATTGATAACTGATGGTTATTGTGTAATAGAGAATGTGCTAAAGGAAGATATGCTTTCCAGTTTGCGGAAAGTTACTGACGAACTACTGGATGCACAAACTGACGAACAAAAAGATGCCTACCGTTCATCTGGAAGTATGATTAGCGTCTACACACATTCTTTGTTCTCAGAATTAGTTGTCTACCCGCGTGCATTACAGTCTCTTGACGCTTTAGGATTCCTGCGTCCAAAATGGTCGTCAGGATATGTGATAAGTAAACCTCCACAGAGTCCACCCTTATTTTGGCATCAGGACTGGTGGGGTTGGGATGACCCATGCAGCTATACGGCATTGCCTCAACAACTTTTTCTAATGTATTATTTGGTAGACACTATTCCGTATAACGGGTGTCTTCGGGTTATCAAAGGGTCACATCTTAATAGACATCCACTCCATGATTCATTACCCAGTGCACATGCAGCCGAACTACAAAAAGTCGAAAATGAGGAACATCCAGCATTTCAACAGTATCCCGATGAGATAGATATCCCAGTGAAGTCAGGTGATTTAGTAATCGGTGATTCACGACTACTCCACGCATCACACGGTAATCAATCAGATGAACGGCGGACAGTAATTACCCTTTGGTATCACCCATATTTTGCTCTTTTACCAGAAACTATGCAAGCACATATCGGTAGACTTAGACAGAGTGATACTTGGTCTGATGCGGATTGGAAACGAATTGAAGAACTCACACCGATTTATGAAGGTAAAGTTGAACCAATGAATTGGAATCGAACACCAGGTCCTGAACTGAAATAGTAAAGAATCTCTACAGTTGATTATTAGTCTAAGTTGACTATAAAACTATTTTATTTCTAAATAGACATACAAATCTAATGGATAGGAGTCATGTAATGCAACATCGTCCTATTTTTCATGATTTTACTTTCGGTGATAAAGAACGGAAACAATTGGATTTAGATGGTCATTATGTGCTGCCCGGACTATTAACGTCGGATGCTCAGGAACGATTGACCAAATCATTAGCAAAAGTCCAATCGCTTATTCCTGGTTGCAAAGAGGGACATGAACCCAACCGATTTTCTGCAGAATATGATTCCTATCTTGAAAGTCTCATTGCCCACCCACAAATGCTTAAACTCGCTCGTGAAGCACTTGGTGAAGATATTCGGTATGATCACTGTGTGAGTCTTAACCGTCATGGAGGTAATGGAGGCATTGGATGGCATAGCCATGGATACTCAGACGATGATCCGCGCTACGGTTTCCTCCGTATCTTCTTCTATGTCAATGGATTTGAGGTAGATGATGGTGGATTAAAGGCAGTTCCCGGTAGTCATCTTTACCGAGATGGAAGAATTCACGGTGGAACAGATGATATCCTGAGGGATGGATGGTTGGCGGGTAAAACCCATCCTGAGACTGGTGAACAGTTACAGATTCAGACCTTGTCGGTGCCAGAAGGAACCGTAATATTAATGTGGACTCATGCAGCACATGCTGTATCTCCAAGAAAACCAGACAGCGAAACACGATGGACCGTCGTTTACGCCTATCGTAATCCTGGTAAACCATCTGGCGCACGTTGGATTTCACCCGAATTTGAACAAAAACCGATTCCCGGTGCAGAAGGTTTAATGTCACTTTATTGAGGTAATACCTACACGTAACTATTATGAGAATAATTACAAAATAACCTATGTGCCACTATAAAAAGAATAACATAGGAGATTTATGGCACAGAACACAATCTTTCATAATTACACGTTCGGTGATCAAGAACGAAAACAATTAGATCATGATGGTCATTATGTTCTACCAGAACTATTGACGAATGATGCTCGCGAACGATTGACTGAATCCTTAGCACGTATTGAATCACTTATTCCTGGTGGTAAAAAAGGCTATGAACCCAATCGTTTTGCAGCGGAGTACGACAGTTACCTTGAAAGTCTGATACCACATCCGCAAATGCTAAAACTTGCACGTGAAGTTCTTGGTGATGATATAAGATATGACCATTGTGTTAGTCTTAATCGTCCAGGTGGCAATGGAGGTATAGGATGGCATAGTCATAGTTATTCTGAAGATGATTCACGATACGGTCTTGTCCGAATTTTCTTCTACGTCAACGGTTTTGATAAAGATGATGGCGGATTGAAGGCAGTACCTGGCAGTCACCTTTACCGAGACCCTAAAATACACGGAGCAACCGATAAGGCATTACGTGAAGGATGGTTAGCAGGTAAAACCCATCTTGATACAGGTGATCCATTAGAAATTCAGGAATTATCAGTACCACCAGGAACAGTCGTTTTGATGTGGACACATGCAGCACATGCTGTAACACCGAGAAAACCAGATAGTGACACCAGATGGACTATAGTGTATGCATATTATAAACCCGGTAAAGACCCTGGTGCCCGTTGGATTACACCTGAGTTTGAAAACAAACACATCCCAGGGGCAGAAGGATTGATGTCTCCTTATTAACAACAATAGAAACGCACTGAATTTACATATTGACATGCAACAAAAGAAACCCAACATTCTATTACTCATCAACGATGAACACCGTCCAGATGTACTACCTATAGAAGGCAACACAGCCATCCGCACACCGACTCTCTCTCGGTTCATGGATGAAGGCACATACTTCCGCAATGCCTACACATCATCACCTGTCTGTGTTCCTGCACGGCAAAGTTTCCTCTCAGGTCTCTATCCACGCAACTGTGGTTGCTTAAACTTTGGCGACCCTATGCCAACAGAAGTCCGAACCATTCCCGGACATCTTGGAAACTACGGATATTACACCTGTTGTGCTGGAAAAATGCACTTTGTCGGCACAGATGTAATGCACGGATGGCAAGAACGGATTGGACGCGATATTATTGGAAACAACGGCTACCCATATCCTCCAGTAAAAAATGAACATGCCGCACAATTTGAACGAGAACCGGGAACAGGTATGAAAAGTGACAAAACCAGGCAAGAAATACGAGATGCTCAACCCGGAATTGGTCATTGGATGCTTCATGATCAATACAATGTAGACGGTGCTCTTCTATTCCTTGAAGAGTACTTTGTCAATGCAACTTATGACCGTCCCAGAGCAAATCCGCTCTGTATGGCAGTAAGCCTAATCGCACCACACTATCCTTATCAGTGTCCACTTGATCTATTCAATTATTACATGCAACGCGTGGAACCTATTGTTGAAGAACCCAATGAAAACTTTGACTACGATAACTTTTTTCGAGTAAAGGTAAATAAAGACGTTACCTACCGACAAGCACATCGTGCTACCGCAGCATATTACGGTATGATTGAGTGGATGGATGCACAGTTTGGGAGAGTTATTGAGAAATTGGAACATCTGAATCTACTTGACGATTTCATCATTGTCTTTTTCTCTGACCACGGTGAGATGCTTGGTTCAAAAGGACTATGGGAGAAACAGCACTATTTTGAACCTTCTGTCCGTGTCCCTCTTTCAATCTGGTATCCCAAAAAGTTTGGTATTGAACCGAAAATAATTGAACAAAATGTATCCTTAGTTGACCTTTTTCCTACACTCTGTGAGTTAGCAGAAATTCCTGCCCCAGAAGAACTTGATGGAAATTCGCTTGTTCCCTTGATTGAAGGAAATACCACTGACTGGAATAATACCGTATATAGTGAACTGTGGCGCGCAATTAATGGTCCTTCTGTAATGGTTAAAGAAGATGACATGAAGTATTTTCGCTTTGACAACAATAAGGGATGGCAAGACCAACTGTTTAATCTATCAAATGATCCTGATGAGTGTAACAATCTGATAGACAATCCAAATTATACAGAAACACTTGAAAGACTCCGTACGAAAGTAGAAGCATTACCCGATCCGCGTCGAAAGGATAAAAATAACAGATTTATTGATCCGTACCGTACTATCTCAGATTAGAATTCGATTTATTCGACTATAGATTCTTCGTTAAATAAATCCTTGAGGTCTATAAGTAGAATATCATCTTCAGCTGCTCTATATTTTAAGGATTCTGTAAAGCCACTTGCAGAAAACAGAATATATCTCGGATCCTGCTGCCATTGAGTTGGTACTCTTTTTGACCTTTCAATCAGACGTGCCAATACATTTTCTCCAACTGGTTGATTCCACCATTTACATTCTCCAAATGTATGACTACCATCTAAGTTCTCTGTCATTATGTCAATTTCAATATCTGATTCCCAATGTCTACCCACAAGTATTGGAGGACTCATTAACTTTTCCTTCCCGAACAGACTAACATACTGTATACATACATCTTCAAAGATTTCTCCCATATACTGTGATAAGTTCGGCTCAATCATTTGTTTATATACCAAATCTGAATTCTCTGATTCTATTAGACTCCTATTCGGTAATACAAAGCGAAACCAGAATTTTATATAGTTTTCTGCTATTTTGTATATACCTTTTTTGCTTTTTAGTGGTGCTCGTTCCGTCACTGGAGTTTCTCGTTCTACCAATCCTAATTCCCTGAGAACACTTAGGTATTTATTTACACTTGTTGTACTAAGTCCAACTCTTTGTGATATTTCATTTAATCGCGTCATACCACCAGCAACTGCTTGTAATATACTGGCATAAGTTCTGGGTTCTCTTAGTTCGGTTCGTAACAGAAAATTTACTTCATCAAATAAATATCCCTGAGGTGTGAGTAACTCATTTATGATACTTCGTTCAATATTTTTATGATATGTTTCTTTCAAATTTTGGGAAAAGTCTATTGTAAAACGATTCAGATAGGATGGTATTCCACCAAGCATTCCATATACAAGCAATTTCTCTTTGTTTGTATAGTCAGGAAAGAACTTAGCACTATCTCTATAGGATAATGCTGTTAACTTTTTTTGGCTTGTCCTTCTCCCAAATAATGGTGATTTTTCAGCCAGCACTTCACCTTCCATAAAACTAACATGCGATCCACATAATATAAGGAAGATTCTACTGTTTTTCCCATGTAAGTCCCAAAACCGTTGTATAAGAGATGGTAGTGCAGGGTTGTCTTCACAGAGATATTGAAATTCATCAAGAACTACAACTAACCGCTCTTCTTGAGCCTTTTGTGCAAAATAGATTAATGCAGATTCCCAATCTCTAAATGTCATATTCTTTAGTAAAGGATCATCAATGACATGCTGTGCAACTTCCATTACCTGATTTAGGTGATCACTTTCTTTCAACTGACTTGCCAGAAAGTAGATACTCCGTTTGTCCTTACAAAACTGCAACAGTAACTCAGTTTTTCCTATTCTCCGTCTTCCATATAACACAAACAATTCTGGACTCTGTGTTTGATACATTTTTTCTAAATGATTTAATTCTTGTTCTCTGTTAATGAACACAGATTTCACCTTATACTTTAGATTATTATACTTTAGATTATTATACTTTAAAGTATAATATTGGTCAATGGTAATTTCTGAAATTTACAGAGGCATTCAATTGTTGCGTTGTAATCTGTGTAACCCGTGATTCTGATAACACAGCATGCTTCTTCGTAGCACAAACTTTCCAGTTTATACCATTCAATACCAACGTTATGATATGTTATCATCCTGTGAAACGGACTACAATACACCGAACTCCCAATCCTGAAATCCTGAAAATCCTAGTTCAGACAACAAGCAATTCAGACATACAAGAATCACTAAATTGACGTTTATGGTGCAGTTCCTAACCGCACCAGACGCTACAACATAGACAATTCGTAGGTAAATCTAACCCGAAATTTAGTATTTGATTGCACATAATTTAATTTTATGATAAATTACTTGTAACCAGAAATCTATCGTTCAAGAATGTTTGGGAAACTGAATAATACATATCCTGTAAGGAGGAGATGTTCAACCATGTTTTGGACATGTAACGAAACAAAGATATTTACATCAAGAAAATTCTGTAGAGGAATATTCCTTCTTCTATCTATAATTCTGTGTCTTACAATCACAATACAGGACTCTGATGCTGATAAACTCCAGTTTGACAAGGATATCAGACCAATATTGTCTGATAAATGCTACGCTTGTCATGGACCGGATCCTGCAACGCGACAAGCGGATCTACGTCTTGATACAAAAGAGGGGGCATTCTCTGATCCAAGTGGGTATCCAATTATTGTACCAGGAAAACCTGAGGAAAGCGAATTAGTACTACGCATTACACATGAAGATATTGATAGACGCATGCCTCCTCAAGTTTCTAATAGACAACCGACACAAGAACAGATAAATACCTTAATCCAGTGGATCACGGAAGGGGCTGAATGGGAAGAACATTGGGCATATTTTCCACCAAAAAAAGTTAATCCACCAGATGTGAAAACAATGGAATGGGTAAAAAATCCCATTGATCAGTTTATTCTTGGTAAATTAGAAGCTGAAGGACTTGAACCCTCTTCAGAGGCAGATAGACGCACACTCATAAGACGGCTACATTTCGACTTGACTGGGTTATTACCAACACCTGGAGAGGTGGATCAATTTATTCGAGACCAACGACCAGAAGCCTACGAGCAACTTGTTAACCGTTTAATGTCTACGCCTCAATTTGGTGAACGATTGGCAATCTATTGGTTAGATTTAGTGCGTTATGCTGATACAAGTGGGTATCATTCTGATGAAAATGTCACTATTTGGCCCTACAGAGACTACGTGATTAAAGCATTTAATGACAACATGCCTTATGACCAATTTACCATAGAAAACCTTGCAGGAGACTTACTTACAAATGCCTCACAAGAACAGAAGGTGGCATCAGGATATAATAGACTAAATCAAACTACAGCTGAAGGTGGAGCACAAGCAAAGGAATACCTTGCAATCTATGCGGCAGATAGAGTCCGGACAACTGCATCTGTGTGGTTGGGTGCTACACTTGGATGTGCACAATGTCATGACCATAAATTTGATCCTTATACTGCAAAGGATTTTTATAGTTTCGCTGCGTTCTTTGCTGATATTGAAGGACCAGGTGTTTATAGAGGTGGCAGCAAATGGGATCCAGTTGTAATGTTGCCAACTCAAGAACAACAAACAGAATTACAAGAAATTGATATTGAATTAGATAGATTACAAAAAGTGTTAAAATTGCCTTCTACTGGATTAGAAGTTGAACAAAAAAAGTGGGAGGAAGAGATTCAACGACTTCTCACATCAACGGATGCAGCAGATTATGCATGGATAGACGATGCCCAATCAAATGGTGGTAAAACCGAAGGCACATGGAAATTTGTTGGGAAAAATGAAGCTCCAGTTTTCAGCAAAGAACGTTCACGAATACAGACAGCTGCACCTGAACAACTTGTCCAACATTCATTTCATAGCGCAAATCGTAAAGTTACACTAACTGATGGTGACAAACTTTACGCGTACGTTTGGTTAGACCCAGATAATCCGCCACAGACAATCATGCTACAATGGAATGATGGAAGCTGGGAACATAGAGCATTCTGGGGTGAAGATAAAATCAAGTATGGTGAGATTGGAAATGATACACCTGCCCACAAACCGATGGGTGATTTACCCGAACTCGGATCATGGGTGCGACTTGAAGTTGACCCTACAGATGTTGGATTGAAAACTGGAAGTGTACTAAACGGTATGGCTTTCACACAGTTTAGTGGTAAAGCATATTGGGATGCAGCTGGTATAGCAACCACACTGGGTAATGTAACAAAGAATTCACACGATACAAACGTAATTAAAGCAATTCAAGTCGATCCTTATATCAGAACGACAAACCATCGAAAACAGATTGCAGATTACTATAGAAGTATTGCTCCAGCACTTGATGGCATCCGTAACCAGATTGCTAACTTAGAAAAACGAAAAAATGAAATTAGATCAAAGACCACCTATTCTCTAACTACCGTATCTGTTCCACCTCGTACAACACGTATACTACCGAGAGGAAATTGGCTTGACGACTCTGGTGATATTGTAGATCCAATGATACCCGAATTCTTAGGTAATCTAAATATAAACAATCGTCGTCCATCACGTCTTGATCTTGCAAAATGGGTGGTCTCAAAGGACAATCCGTTGACTGCTCGTACATTTGTAAATAGACTTTGGGCTCTCTACTTCGGTACTGGTATCTCGCGTGTTCTTGATGACCTTGGAGCACAAGGTGAACCACCTGAACATGCAGAGTTGCTTGATTGGTTAGCTGTGGAATTTATGGAAAGTGGCTGGAATGTTAAACATCTGGTGAAGTTTATTGTCTCATCAAACGCTTACCGACAATCTTCTAAACCCAATGAAGTATTACAAGAAAAAGATCCCTATAACCGACTAATTGCGCGTCAATCAAGGTGGAGACTTGATGCGGAAATAGTCCGTGACAATGCACTTTTACTGAGTGGATTACTTGTTAAGAAAATCGGAGGACCAAGTGTGAGACCATATCAGCCAATAGGATATTATTCAAATCTAAACTTCCCAAAACGGAAATATGTGCATGACACAGGCGAAAGTCAATACCGTAGAGGGTTATATACTCACTGGCAGCGCACCTTCCTGCATCCAAGCATGATGGCATTTGATGCACCAAGTAGACAGGAATGTACTGCTGAAAGGTCTACCTCAAATACTCCCATGCAAGCACTGACGTTACTCAATGATCCGACTTATGTTGAAGCTGCAAGAGAGTTTGCTGCACGGATAATCCGTGAAGGTGGTGAAACTCCAACTGATCGTATCAATTGGGCATACCGAAAAGCCTTATCACGTGTGCCTGAACAGAAAGAACTCAATATTGTGACCAGTTTGATAGATAAACACATACAGGAATACACCAACAATCCAGATGCTGCGAAATCATTAGTAGCAATGAGTGAGACACCATCAATGAAGGGACTTGAACCCATTGAACTCGCTTCTTGGACATCTGTTGCACGAGTGCTATTGAACCTACATGAAACTATTACTCGGTATTAACTGAAATGGATTATTTTCTATAAGTACTTGTGATGAAGAATGGAATTGATTAGGAACAAATTACATGAAGGATGTTTAATGTTACCACAGGTTTCAATTCTTGTTATAGTAAAATCCAAAAATATATTCACACTCCTTGGTAGGTGCGGTTTCTAACCGCATTATTTACACAGGTTCAGTTAGGAAACCGAACCATAAGCATCAATTTAAGGAAATTCAGACGATGCAAAGTAGTAGGCACACGCCGTGTGCCGTATACAATAAGGGTATTCAACGCAGATTTGATATGGTATATATACTAAAAGATGTATGTTAGACGGCACACCAAATCAACGGTATGAATGCCATTAGGCATTCCCCGGAGTGTGCCTACTACCTTTAAATCAACACTAAATAATGCCTATGGTTCAGTTAGGAAACCGAACCTACTGAGTGTATAAGTAATTACGAATTTTACTATAATAATTTAGGTGACGCACGTTATGAAGTCTAAAATAATAAAAATCTTATTAGCCTTACTTGTGGTTCTATGCATTCTATTTGGAATTGCAAATGGTATTTCCTATCAATTTACAGATGAGAGCAACGATATTAATGGCAAAACAACCAATTTTAAAAAAGGTTTTTTCAGATTAGTGCTTGTTTTCTCAATCGTTGTTAGTACTATAGGAGGAATTTTCTTCGCACATCTTGCAAAGAAAGATGAACTTGCTGATGAAAATGATGGAGATCCGCCTCCAAGACATTACACTAAACCTAAGTTGGCATTCTTTAATTTTTCTACTGTTATCTTTGGATTTGTTTGGTTAGTGTACTTTATAATTCAATGGCCAGTTTATTATGTAATTGTATTTGTTGTAAATGGTTTTACAAGTTAATTCAATTGATTATGGAATGAACTAAATTTGTATGATAAAACAATCTTCAAATAGATTTTTATATCGTTACCAAGCACAGTAAATTGATGAATATTATTGGACAAACTCGCATAAACACTTCACCTGATTCTCAAACACGAGAGGTATGAGATATGGCTATAGATATTAATGAAGAAACAAAACTCAACCTTACAAGGCGTACATTTCTGGGAAAATCAGTACGTGGTATTGGGTCGCTTGCCCTTGCTTCTCTGCTATCACCCTCACTGCTTAAAGCTGCGCCAAAGCTTGAGAAATGGCAAGGTATAATAACAGAACCACATATAGCACCGAAGGCAAAACGTGTTATACACCTTTGTATGGCAGGCGGACCATCACATTTAGAGACCTTAGATTATAAACCTAAACTTGCGGAAATGCACGGTAAACCGATGCCGCAATCATATACAAAAGGACAACCAATCGCTCAACTTCAGGGACAAGCAAATTCACTCAAGTGTCTTGGTCCTACTCATGAATTTAAAAAGTTTGGTGAATCAGGTCAAGAGATGAGTTCTGCATTTCCACATATTGGTAGCCTTGCTGATGACATCTGCATAGTTAGATCACTCCGTACTGAACAGATAAATCATGATCCTGCTCATACATTTATGAACACTGGAACTGCTATCTCAGGCAGACCCAGTATGGGTTCATGGTTGCTTTACGGACTTGGTAGTGAAAACGATAACCTGCCGGGATATGTCGTTTTAATCTCGTCTGGTGGTGGACAGGACCAACCGATTGCAAACCGACAATGGCATAGTGGTTTCCTACCGGGACAATTTCAAGGTGTTCAGTTCAATTCAAGTGGGGATCCCGTTCATTATGTCTCAAGTCCAGATGGAGTCAGTCAAGAACAGCAAAAAGACGTTGTTGGTGCAGTACAGTCATTAAACAGTATACTTGATGAAACCGTTGATGACCCCACTATATCCACACGAATCAATCAATACGAGATGGCATTCCGCATGCAGACCAGTGTCCCAGAATTGACTGATATATCCAAAGAACCTCAGGATATTTTGGATATGTATGGTGCCAAGCCGGGAGATGGTTCGTATGCATCTAACTGCTTACTTGCACGAAGATTAGCGGAACGTGGTGTACGGTTTATTCAACTATACCATCGCGGATGGGATCATCATGGTGGAATCCAGAATGCTATCAAAACAACTGCTGGCTACGTGGACAAAGCAACAGCAGCACTCGTGAATGATCTAAAACAGCGGGGTATGTTAGATGATACCTTGGTTATCTGGGGTGGAGAATTTGGTCGGACTCCAATGGCACAAGGTAGTGGACGTGATCACCACATAAAAGGATTCTCAATGTGGATGGCTGGTGGTGGAGTCAAAGGTGGAATAAGTTATGGCAACACCGATGAATTGGGTTACAATGCCGTTGAAAACATTGTCCATGTTCATGACTTCCATGCAACAATGCTCCATCTGTTCGGTATTGACCATGAAAAACTGATATATCGTTTCCAAGGTCGTGATTTCCGTCTGACAGATGTACACGGACATGTTGTGAAGGACATATTGGCTTAGGGTTTCATACACATTCTATATTGCTATTTACAGAAGAAACTAACTCAGTCTGAATACTATTTATAATGAATGTAGATTACCTAAAATCAGTTAATGTAATGAAAGTCATGACAGTTGGAATCTTGTCAGTTTTTTTGGGACTTGTATCATCACAAATTGTTAGTGACAACACAATGGAAAGTATGGAAGTAACACCAAAAATTGAAATTGCAGAAATACCGAGTAGTTTTTCTATTTTCAAACAAGTGGGTTGTGACAAATATGTCAACGTTTTTGGCGTAAACATCTTCGCAACCCAAAATACTCCTGAAGATAAACTCTCTCATGCAACAAGTATTTTGGCACAATACCTTGATAACGACGAAGACGGTATTCCTGACAACATTAAGGTTCTCAGTCACTTGGTAAGCCGAAGAGTCTTCATCATTATGCCCGGTACAGAAGCGGAGATGGAGCAATTAGAAATGGAAATCGTACAAGAGGAAGGTTTTCACTTTGGTCAAGGATTATACGGGGAAGAAACCAAGCCAGATTTTCTCGTTGATGGCAAAATCAACGCACCCGATGAATGGTACTACGACGGTGCATTAGAGGAAATTCTGCATCCCATTACAGATCATGGTTATGCCAATGCTTATCCCGATGTGTTCGGAACGAGACGCGGATCCATCTTAGCAAACTGCATGGATGCTGCCCGCGGTGGGTATTTTGAGAAAGTGCCAAAAGACGGTCCTAAAAGCGGATATCCTGAAGAAGCTTGGTATCACTATACGGATGAAACCTGCGAATACGGTTGTATGATTTCGGAATATATCTATTGGGCATTGACATCAATATTAGGGACACAGGATTTTCCTGGAAGACGCGGGGCACTCAAAGTCGAATGGGAATTGAATACTCGTGATCTTGTTAAAACAAGGGATATTTCAGTATACGAACTTCTGACAGATCCTCAATACAAATTCCCGACCAAAGCACCAGATGGAAATTACAAACCATCGGCATTTCCCGTTACAGTTGTCCCAATCATTCCTATCAAAGATAAAGAATAATTGCATGAACAATGTCTTTGATACAATAGATCGCAGCAATCCATCAGGAGTTGTAGATGTAGACAGGCATACGATGACGCATTATTGTAATCCCGCTGCTCTTAGTACTGTTTCCTGAACTGTGAACTCGTGGTCAAGTGAACGATCAGGGGTTTTCTCACTTCGAATATCAGCAATAAACGCTTGAAGGCTTTCAACATAACGCGGTTTCGATTCCACAGGCACTGTCTGCCAACCTTTAGTGAATCCATCCCGATCCTCGTCAAGACATAATCTCAATGCTGGCGGCTCAAGCGGTTCAAGAATCGCACTGCCGCGTGTCCCGTAAACTTCCAATCGTCTTGATTTTCCTGAATCAATTTCCAACGCTGTTGACTCAAGAATTGCCAATGCTTTAGGATATTCAAACACTGCAGCAGTATTGTTTCGATACCACGGTACATCACGGCTGTCGTGTCTCAAGAATGGCGTCACCCGTGTTGGTCTTCCTAACAATGCAACAATGATGTCGGTAAGGTGGCATGCCAGGATGAACATAATTCCACCAGAATGCTCACCCATAGAATCCCAACGTTTCCAATGACCCTCGTTTGAAAGTCCTGAGGAGATACGACCTCGAACTGAGAAAATCTCCCCAAGTTTACCAGAATTCACCCAGTCAAGGATAAACTGAAAACCTGCATTATAACGGAACATATAACCGAGTTGAACGAGTAGATTCTTTTCTCTTGCAATGTCTAATACCTCTTTAAACTCATCCAAGTTATCACCAGCAGGTTTGTCAAACCAAACATGTTTACCGTGTTCAATAATCTCTCGCGCAAAGGTTAGATTCTGTGAGACACGTCCCTGCGCCGCAATACCAACGATTGTTTCATCTTCAAGCATTTCTTCTTTGGATGTAAACCAATGAACACCTTCATAGATTGAACTTTGACCGAGTGTCTCTCGGACTTCTGTAGATGGTTCAAACACGCCAGCAAATTCAACTTCATCACTTTCCTTCAGCACACGGGCTTTCCCACCTGCGTGGTCGTGAGATATGCCGTATTGTGCAAGTTTCAACTTCATAACTTATTCTCCATAGGTTGTATATCATCGGAATCTGCGATTGCATTATGTTAGATAAGGTTACACATGATTTTATCATATAATCTAAATTCGCTGTAGAATTAAGTGTGATTATTAGAGACTTATGCTATACTCTTAAAGTGTTGATTTCCCAATATTATCTTTTGCCTTGCTTCTGAGTGATTCCATTGAAAACCAAATTGATGCAACTCCAATTCTACACGAAATCAGATTGTCCACTTTGTGATGATGCAAAGGCAGTGCTGGATAAACTTAGTACGAAGCTGCCTTATATTGATATAGTGGTAATTGACATCACGAAAAATCTCCAATTATTCACTAAATATAAGTTGCAAATTCCTGTTCTTGAGTTGGATGGAAAGCAGTTTATTGCACAACAAATTGATGTCCAAAAATTAGTATGGCACATAAGATGGAATCGATTTTGGAAACATTTTGCTAAAAACTGAAAAAGTATAATGACTGTTCCTAAACATATTGTTGCTGTATCAGGATTAGTCCGTCATCACGACGGTAAAGTCTTGCTTATACGAGGTCCGCGCCGCGGTTGGGAGTTCCCCGGTGGACAAGTTGAGGAAGGTGAAAACTTAATTAAAGCGTTGAAACGTGAAATTAAAGAAGAATCAGGTGTAAATGCATCTATTGGGTCATTGGTTGGTGTCTATTCAAACATTAAATCTCCAACTAAATTAGCGTTCGGTTTTTTAGCAGATTACGTCAGTGGTGAATTAACTACGAGCGAAGAAAGCATTGAAACTAAATGGATTGCGCAGCACTTAGCACTTCAACAAGTTACAAACCCGATTATTTATGACCGATTGAAAGATATGCTTGAATTCTCTGGACGTGTTATTTATCGCGTTTACACTTCAGAACCGTATAAAGTTTGTGAACAAAGTTTTTTATGAAATGAAATATAGAATTAATATAGAATTACTGAAACTGTCTATTGTTAGACAATCCTAAACTATACATGAGGAGAGAATATGATAAGAAAACAGATTTTGAGTTTATTATTGATGTTTATAGTTGGGGTTATGTTTTTCTGTGGATGTGATAACGTTCAGCAAGTCTTACGACCTGATAACGCACCCCTTAGAGTAACAATGATTTATCCAAGCGATTGTGTGGGTTCGGCAGCCTACTGTACTGGATTTCATATTGGGTTAAGAAATGCCGAATCGGAACTTGGTATTATTCTGACAGAAGTAAACGGCATGGAAAACGATCCTATTGCAACTGAAATGTTAATGAGAGACGCTGCACAAAATTCAGATCTTGTTGTAACAGCTGGATACCAAATGGGAGATATTCTCAATGATATTACTCCAGAGTACCCTGATGTCAAATTTGCTATTTTTGATGTTGTTCTTGACCAACCAAATGTTGCAGCTGTAAACTATAAATCAAATGAAGGATCATTTCTTGTTGGTGCAATTGCAGCATTAAAATCAGAGAGTGGTAAAATTGGATATATTGGTGGGGCTGACGTTCCATTACTACACGAATTTGAAGCAGGTTATATAGCTGGAATACAAACAATAAAACCAGATGCGGATGTAGTAGTTGACTATATCAGTGAAGATGCAAGCGGATTCAATCTACCGGAGAAAGCGAAAGAATTAGCATTAGCGCAATATGCAAGTGGTGTTGATGTGATTTATACTGCTGCAGGTGGATCGGGTCAAGGAGTTCTTGAAGCAGCTCAAGAAGCACAGAAATTTATTATTTGGGTTGACTCAAACGGAAACCATCTCGCTCCTGGAATTGTCCTGACCAGTATGGCGAAAGATCTTCCAGCATCGGTACAGCGAATAATTCAGGAAACTGTAGAAGACAATTTTATGTCTGGAATTCGCTATCTTGGGTTAGAAGACGGTGGGGTTTACTATGCTGTTGACGAACACAACCAATCATTACTCTCTGACGAGATAATTTCAAAAGTCGAATCGATCAAAGTTGATATTATTACCGGTAAAATCATAGTTCCCAATACAATATCCTTACCCCGTCAATAGGTGTAAGTACTATATCTACAGTAATTTTGCTATATGTCCATCATCAATGCTGATTAAATTGACAATCAATCATTAATAGAACCTTACATATCAATCATTTTAATATAACAGGGTGAATTCTATGCTCAATCAATATCCATATCCAGAGTTTGAAGGAAGACGTAGTATAGTTACCGGTATTTTGGTAACACTTCTCACTTGTGGGATATATGGTCTTTACTGGCAATTCAAACAGATGGCAACACTCAATGCGTGGCTCGGAAGAAACGAATATTCATTTTGGTTATGGTTCTTTCTGTGTATTCTAACTTGCGGTATATTCGGTATATATTATGAATACAAAATGGCATGTGGAATCAATGAAGTCCAAACAAACAAAGGGATGTATGTAGATCAAAACTTGCCTATACTTTGTGTTGTGTTAGCATTATTTGGTGTTGGCATTGCTTCTCTCGCAATACAGCAGTACCAGATTAATAAACTATACGGTGATTCTTCAGATGGTTAATCATATTTTTCTTGCACGACTTTTTCTTATCTGTTTAGCAATTATTGCGATCTACACACTTCTTGTAGATACATCACCCGAAGAGGTCAAGCTACTTCCATGTCTGTTTCATACTGTGACTGATGTTCAGTGTCCGGGTTGTGGTATGACGCGTGCCTGCCTTTCCTTATCACACGGACAATTCACAGATGCATTCCGTTATCACCCTTTTTCTTTCATATTAGTTGGTTTAGCAATTTTCATTGCTATCTTCCCTTCTAAGTTTACAAATGTATGGTCTGGTCTATCATCAAAAACTCAAAGTATAATTGGTATCTTTGGTGTAGCACTTTGTTTATCTATTTGGATAATGAAGTTAACATCAATCATTGAATGATATATCAGTAAAGGTCTACACATAATATTTCCAGCACTGAGAATGTTATAATGCAAACACAAGATCCATATCAATATGAATCTATTACCCAAAATATCGTTGCAAGTCTTATATTAACATTGATTACATTTGGAATATTTGCATTTTATTGGCAATATAAACAAATGAAAATATTGAATGCGTGGATTGGTAGAGACGAATATTTCTTTTGGAGATGGTTTTTTCTGTGCATTATTACTTGTGGTATTTATGAGGTATATGAAGAATATAAAATGTCACAGAGCATAAATTGGGTTGAAAATAAATATAATATGGTCGTACACCGAAATTTACCTATTGCTGCAGTATTACTCACACTCGTTGGGTTAGGTATCATTACAACTGCAATACAGCAACACTATATAAATAAATTTTACGATTACTATCTTAACTTATTATCAAATAACAATTCTAATTCAACTTTAGTATAGTTCCTTTCGCTCCAACAATCCAACCTATTTTTTTATAGAGATGAATATCTTGCAAGTTATTGGATGTTGGAGACGCATAGTGCTTCCACGTAGCACCACCATCTGTTGTGTGAAGTATTAAACCTTCCTCGCCAACAGCCCATCCTTCCTTTTCATCGGAAAACGCTATATCACGTAAAGTCTGCTTCAATATATCAGTTTGTCGTTCCCATGTCTTACCACCATCATCTGTATTTAATATAAGACCATTTGTACCAACAATCCATCCGTTCATGTGATCTGCAAAATGGACAGCAAACAACGGTTGTTCAACTTCGGATTCTTGACTTTCCCAATATTTCCCACCATCATGTGTATGGAGAATCTCACCCTCTTCACCGACAATCCACCCATGTTCAGGATCAACAAAAAAGACACCCCATAGATGTTTTTCTGAAGAAGTCTGGATCTTTTTCCATTTTCCACCACCATCTTTTGTGTGTAGAACTGTACCAAAACCCCCAACTGCCCAGCCTTCTGTTTTGGTTACAAAATATATATCTAAAATACCTGGTGATTTATCTGCAACAGTACGTTCATGATGTTGAACTACCCACGAATTTCCTCCACTTCCAGTATATTGTATTTTTCCGATACTAATAATCCAACCATTTTTAGGTGTTGTGAAATCAATGTGTGCTATTGTGTCTTTTAATATAGTTTGTGTATCCGATCCTTTCCAAGTACTACCACCATCTTTGGAGGTTAAAACAACTCCATTACTCCCTGCTGTCCAACCATGCTTTCCATCTACAAAATTGACTCCATATAGATGTTGGTCAATTCCGCTATTTATCTTTATCCACTCAGATTGAAGCTTATCCTGCGAACATCCGATTAAAATAATAGTTCCAAACAAAAGAATAGAGATTCCTATTTGTTTATTATACATGTTACCGCTCCGTTTAATTCATTGTATTTTGTATAGATTCATGATAAATTACTTTATACGAAATCCTTTAGTATGTCAATTGGATTATAGTTAAGATGGTCTCTTTTTACGCAAACAGTAGAGTCTAATTTTTAAAATAAAATATGGATTATATAATTGGGATTGATGGAGGTGGAACAAATACAATTGGAATATTAGCAACAAGTTCAGGAAAATGTATTGCTAAATTCCAAGCAGGACCATCAAACTACCACGTTGTTGGAACAAAACAAACCCATGGTGTCCTAAAAGATGTCATTACAAATCTATCAAAGCACATTAAAAACATGCCAAATAGTTCAATTCATTTCTGCATTGGCATGGCAGGATTAGGACGCGATGAAGACAAAAAAGTAATTGGACAGGTATGTGACGATATTGGTATAGAAAAAAAACGAATTCTTACGCACGATGCACATATCGCATTAGTTGGAGGAACTGGAAAACAGGAAGGTGTTATAGTAATATCAGGTACCGGCTCAATCGTTTACGGAATAGACAGACATGGAAAGGAAGCACGCGCAGGAGGATGGGGGTATCTTCTGGGTGATGAAGGCAGCGGATACGATATTGCCATTAAAGGATTACAAGCAGTCGTCCGCGCAGCAGATAAACGTGATAAACCTACTCAATTGACAGATATGATATTGAACAAACTTAAGTTAAATCAACCGAGTGATTTGGTTCGTTGGATTTATGCTGCCGAAAGAGATGAAATAGCACAATTGTCACAGATAGTATTTGAAACTACAAAAACAGGAGATTTAAGAGCAGAAAAAATAATAAATGATGCATCCAGTGAACTTGCCTGTGCAGTCGAGACAGTGGTTTCACAATTGGAATTTACGCATCCGTTTGGAATTGTCTTGAGTGGTGGCAATCTCACACATCAAAATATCTTGGCAGACAAACTGGGTAGATGGATTGAAAAATCTATAATTGGTGGTTCTGTAATATTTCCAAAATACGATCCAGCATACGGAGCAGTATTGTTGGCAATTGCAAATATTTAGACTCCTGAATAGATAAATATACAGGAAACAATTATAATTACATATTGTGATAACCGAACAACGTAACCCAAACTCTACTGATATAGACCTTAAGTCAATATCAGAAATTGTAGAGATATTTCATGAGGAAGACAGATGTGTTGTAGAGGCAGTTGCAGAGGTATCAGATGCTATCACTCAGGGAATTGAGATAATCGTAGATGCATTTTGTAATGGTGGGAGATTATTCTATATTGGTGCAGGAACAAGTGGGAGACTCGGTGTTTTAGACGCATCTGAATGTCCACCAACATTTAGCACTGAACCTGAAATGGTACAGGGTATTATCGCAGGTGGTGATATTGCATTACGAAAATCTGTTGAGGGAGAGGAAGACAGACCGGAACGCGGAAAACAAGCAATTCGTGATAAACAACTTACACAGAATGATGTTCTTGTCGGAATTGCAAGCAGTGGAAGAACACCTTATGTATTAGGGGCTATGCATGAAGCACATATAATTGGAGCAAAAGTTATCTTTCTCTCATGTGTTTCACCTAATGAAGAATTGAAAGTATATGTTGATCATTTTATTACTCCAATTGTCGGTCCCGAAATAATCACTGGTTCAACCCGTTTGAAAGCAGGAACTGCAACAAAATTAGTTCTAAACATGCTCACAACCATTTCTATGATAAAGTTAGGAAAAGTCTACAACAATCTTATGGTAGATGTGAACGCTTCAAACTCTAAATTAATTGATAGAAGCATACGTATAATACAAACAGTTACTGGAGTTGACAAGTCAACTGCAAACGAAGCATTGAATCGTTCAGGTGGAAGTGCTAAGATAGCAATCGTCATGATAAATAAAGAAATTAACCAAAGCAATGCTATAACTCTGTTAGAAAAACATAACGGGTTTCTACGTCCTATTTTATCTGACGAAACAACAAGATGATATGATATTAGGTAAAACATTCCATTAGCATAGAAAAAGGAGTAATCCTATGGCAATGAACGTTACAAAAGTTGGTCTGGCAAAAACAGGAAGACGACGTTCAAACGTCTTTGAAGCACTTGACAATATACGAGATGACATCACACCGAAAGTTAGAGATCAAGTGTTATTGAAACCAAATTTTCTCTCAAGTACGAATCAACTTGCGTCTTCACATGTAGATGTAATGCGAGGGGCATTGGACTTTCTATTAAGTACGCCACAACCTCCAAAAGAAGTCATTATCGCAGAAGGTGCTAACGAATCATTTTCTGGCGAGGCTTTTCAAATTTTCGGATATGAAGCACTGCAAGCGGAATATGATGTCCCAATTAAACTTATTGATTTACATCAAGAAACAGACTGGGTGGAAACGACCGCATATCTCGCTGGTCGTGAAACAGATACTGTCAGAATGCCTAAAACTGTACTTGATTGTCCGTGCACTATTTCTGTAGCAATTGCAAAAACCCATGATGCAGGTGTTGTTACACTGGCAATGAAAAATATGATTATGGGTACACTACATAAGTCCGACCGTATCAAAATGCATGGATATCAAAGTCATGCAGACCGAGAGTTACCTCGTGAAGCACAGACTCTAAACATTAATTTACTTAGATTATCGCGTTTTCTAAAACCTGATATTGCAATTGTAGATGGCACTGTTGGACTACAAGGAAATGGACCGGGGGGCACAAATTCTGTTCCGCTTGGAATTGCTGTTGCAAGTGGTGATGTTTTTGCAGCAGATGCTGTCACTTCAAAAGCTATGGGATTTGAACCTTTGGAAATTGGACTATTTAAATATGCAAATGAATTGGGTTACGGTACAGCGGATCTAAATGAAATTGAGATTATAGGTCCAGATGTTGATACTGTTGCCATTCCATTTAAACCACACGAAACTGCAGATCTTCAATTTCAATGGCACGAAGATGAAGCATCTGAATATCTTGCAGCTGACTAAATAAAAGGAGTTTTATGAAACGTTTTTCACAAGTATTTATACTATTTTTCATTGCTACTACTCCTGCCTTGGCATGGTGGGGTGGTGGTCATGACATCCTAACACAAGCATCAATTAAAGCAGTTCCTGATGAATTACCTAAGTTTTTTCGCACTTCAAGTGCAAAAGAAATGATTGCACATATCGCTTACGATCCAGATGTTTCAAAGAATCGTGATATGCCAAACGCACGGGCAGCAGAATACGGTGAACACTATTTTGATCTTGAACTTATCAAAGACAATCCTGTTCCTTCGGATCGTAACGCATTCATAAAATTATGTGCTGAGTTGGAACTTGAACCAATGAAGGTTGGCTTCCTACCTTATGCTGTTGCAGAATGGACTGAACGTCTTGCAATTGCCTTTGCAGAATATCGTAAATGGCCTGACAAACCAATCATCCAATATAAGTGTTATGTATATGCTGGTTTCCTTGCACACTATGCACAAGATATGTGTCAACCATTACACTTAACGGTACATTTCGATGGAATCGTACAGCAAGATGGCACAAAATTACATAATGGTATACATGAAAAGGTGGATTCATCTATTGAAATGATAAAATTGAATCCGATTGAACTTGCGAAGGATCAACAAGTTAAACCTGTTGAGGAATTAATACCAGCGATTGTACAACAGATAAAAAATGGACATAGTTTGGTTGATCGTGTATACAATTTAGTTAATGAGTATCAAAAGTTGAACCAACCTTCACAAGATTTGATGGATTTTACAAATGAACGTTCTCGTGAAGCAGTGCGGTGGACAGCTTCCTTATACTTAACTGCATGGAAAATGTCTGAGAATATAAGGTTGCCTGGTTGGCTTGAAAGATAGTATGACTATGGTTACATTAGTGATTTTTATATCTGTTATTCAGTAGGATGTATGTGTGGTCATTTCATGATGATACAAGACACCATAAACATAAAATATTGGATTGACATGAAAAATATTTTGTGGTATTATATTTTATATGTCAGAAAAGAATCAATTACCCGAAATAATACCAGATGCTGTCTTTGATTTAGGAGAACTCGGATGTGGTGACCTTATCATAGCACTTTTAAAATCCATGAGAACGCTTGAATCTGGGCAGATAGCAGAAATTCATGCAGTTGACCCAGGTGCACCTGTGGATATTGCTGCATGGTGTAACATGAAAGGCAATGTACTTCTCGCAGATTGTTGTGGTGAAGACAATGCCTATTTTTATATTCAAAAAGGAGAAATGTCTTAATGGCAAAGTTGATGATTAGCATTACGCACGCAAAAGATAATACCGATAAAGCCACGGTGGGATTTGTTGTTGCGAATGCTTCTGTTGCGTCAGGTGTTGAAACTGTTATATTTCTTAGTACTGAAGGTGTACACCTTTCACAAAACGGTTATGCAAATGATATACATGAGGATGGGTTTGCTCCACTTAAGCAACTTATAGATGATTTTGTTGAGATCGGAGGAACAATCTGGGTATGTTCACCATGTTTCAAAAAGCGAAATCTTGATGCAGATAATTTGGTAGATGAGGCACTGATTGTTGGGGGTGCAAAAGCAGTTGAGTTTTTAACTACAGGTGCATCCTGCATTACCTATTGAAATCAGACACAGGAATTTCTGCGTTCAGTAGCAGTATTTTCCTTTTGGAATCAGTTGAATTCCTCACTGAAAAAGATTCTCACTCTGGATACACAAAGGTATTACCAAAAATTCATGATATAAATCAGATATTTTACAGATTGTTTCCACGAGTGGGATTCTTACTAAAACACAAAACTAACACCTCAAAATCCACTAAAGTACCCACCAAAAAATACAATTTTCACATAAAATAACTTACAATTAAATATTGTCAATATCACTAATCTCTGCTCTGGAAAACATACACATTAAAGAAATTCGGTATAGGAATAACAATGCGAGAAGAAGATTTACAAGCTCCAAACTCACTTCATACACCACATATATGTGAAGGTGGAAACCTTGATTGTGGTTCAGGTTTACTTCTGCTTATTCGAAAATCAATGGAAGAAGTTCCAGATGGAGAAGTCCTTGAGATACGGAGTACAGAAATAAGTGTTAAAGAAGATTTGCCTGCGTGGTGTCGTATGACAGAAAACCCATATCTCGGATGGCGACCAACAGATGAACATAATAAATACTTTGTTCGACGAGGAGAAGCAGAACAGGATGCTGATGCTGCCTACGAGCAAGCACGTGATTACCGATGGCAGACGCGAATCCATTGGGATGGTGGCTTACAAGCAAAGGTATTTTGTAGAAATCATTCATGGATGGTAGGTCAACCCGCAAGTTTTGATGTACGTGATGCTGCTCCCAGTGCTGTAGAATATGTACTCGGGGCATTAGGCGCGTGTTTAGCAATGGGATTTCAGATACGTGCATCCCAGCAGAAAATAGTGATTGATGAATTAGAAATCTCTCTAAGTGGAAAAATAGATAATATTTTTGTCTTTCTCGGCACAGAACAGGATGGTCATAGTGGTTTTAATGAGATAAGCGGTACTATCTATGTTGCATCAGATGCAGATGACGAAGTATTGGAACAACTTTGGGATGAAACCCTTGCTGCTTCGCCTGTAACTAATACGATGATCCGTGATGTTGATATTGATGTTGACTTGCGTGTTATTTAAAATGCCAAAAAACAAAATAAGGAGAATTGACGGTGAAACATCCAAAATGGACTGAAGCCGATTCCGACAAAGCACAACAGATCTGGTCAGAATATCAAAAGCAACATAATCTCACAGACCGTATAGGGCAGACAGTTGGAATCGATCCGAAAAGTAGCTGCATTTGGTTCGGAGATTCAATTCAAGCGATAGTCCAACAAAGAGATAGTGAAGGCTTGGATTCTCCACTTTTCTTTCAGCGAATTGGTGAAAAAACCTATTTCCGTAAAGGAGGACGCAAGTGATTCACGGCATAGTCACAGAGGACGGTGTGCCGACTATCACACTACAAATTGATAAACAAGATTGGCAGGCTACTATAGATACAGGCTTCAACGGATATTTGGAATTACCTGAAGTGCTACAGAATTCTTTGAATACTCGTTATGTTGGAAAGGTTACATCTGCCCTTGCTGGAGGACAGATGATTGAAGAAGACGTATATTTGATCAATTTTCCTTTTGATCGTAGCATCATTCAATCAGAAGTTACCTTTGTTGCGGATGCTCAAATTCTTATTGGGACACGGCTATTGCAGGGATATCGTTTACTGATCAATTTCGTAAGAAAAACTGTTGAATTGGAAAAAATTGGTTAAGTGTAGTTTATTTCTAGTCAGTTTACGGTACATCATCTGTTAAATCAGATTGAGAATGGATAATTGTAAAAACTATGGTAGGAAACACTTGCTGTCTCTTCTGTGACCAATACGATGAATCATGATGTTGACCTAAGAGTGATATAATTTCAGGATTGTATATGGAGGAACAATCTTACATTATCTTAAGTTCCCTTGAAAACTACAAATGCATGTAGGATGTTAACATGACCACTCTACAAACTAATATTGACATAAGCGTCAACCTCAACATCACTCCTGACGAACTATTCTCTTTCTACGAACGAAACAACATCTGCGAAGTTGGGTTTGGTAAGGAAGTGGCAGCACGTATTTTGGAATGTCACACCTCATCGTTGCTGCTAATGATGAGTCAGTACTGGTTACACTTGCTCGTGACACGTTTGACGGTCTTTCTACTCACATCACGGAGTTTTCCATTTTCATTGGTTTCACAGAAAATGAAGGACATTTGGTCTATTACATTGACAGACGACTATATATAGATGAGTCCTAAATAGGATTGAGAATATCATAAAGTAAGGAGAACAGAACAATGAACAATTTACCCCAATTCCCAGTCACTGTTGTTGGCAGCATGCCACGATCAAGAGAGGTATCACGGGCATTACGGAACAGACAGAAAGGACGTATCTCGGATACCGAATTCAATCAAATTGCAGATAAGGCAGTAATTGAAAGTCTAAAGATGCAAGAAGAAAACGGTGTAGATATTGTCAGTGACGGTGAACAACGACGCGACAACTTTTATTCTTTCATCACCGAATGCATCGACGGAATTCGTTTGATGACGTTGGCTGAAATGCTTGATTATGTTGAGGATAAAGCAGCTTTTGAACAATTACTCAATGCCCTTGATGTTCCAGCCTTTGCATTGAAAAACCCGGTTGTAGATGGAAAACTAAGTCGCACAAAACCACTTGTGTTACAAGATTACTTATTTCTAAAGAATCATACCACAAATCCAATCAAAGTTACTCTTCCCGGTCCCTATCTATTGACACGATCAATGTGGGTAAAAAAACTATCTTATGAATACTATCCAGATAAGGAATCTTTAGGTAACGATGTAGTTTCAATTCTCCGTCAAGAATTGGATGAATTGAAAGCTGCAGGATGTGATTTTGTTCAATTTGATGAACCTGTACTGACAGAAGTAGCTTTTACTGGACCACACGAAACCCATACATTTATGTGTGCAGCACTATCCGAAAAGAGCAGTCCAGAAGAGGAACTTAATTTCGCTGTGGAACTCATGAATCGCGTCGTTGAAGGTATAGATGATAAAATGAAAACTGCATTACATGTATGTCGAGGTAACTGGAGTCAACAAGAAGATGTCCTACTTCGCGGTTCTTATGATTTACTGATACCATATTTTAGTCAGATGAACGTACATCAGTTTGTGTTAGAATACGCGACAGAACGAGCAGGTAGTATTGACGTACTTGGTGAACTTCCTTCGGACAAAGAGATAGGACTTGGTGTTGTTGATCCACGCACTACTGAGGTGGAATCTGTTGATTTCGTACTATCTAAGGTTAGAACACTATTAAAACATCGAAATCCAGAACAAATTTATCTGAACCCAGATTGCGGATTTGGAACATTCGCTGACCGTCCTGTCAATACAACTGAAATTGCAGCTCAAAAACTTCAGGTTATTCATAAAGCTGCTGAGATTTTACGATCAGAATCATAGTTATTCCGTTAGATTTTATATCTTTTTCTACTGTTGTTTCTCTATACAGTTGTATGTGATATTGTGATATTGTCCTTGCTTGTATTTACTTTGTGTATATGATATAATTCCGTCAAATTAGAGTACAATCTGATATAACAAACATAAAGTGAAGGAGTGAAGAACTTGATTCATCTATATGGAGAAGAATATGATAGGATGCAACTACTTCGCCACTTGGGAGACATATCGCAAGTAGCGGAAGCCAAGGTTTACCAACTGAATGATGGAAATGAAAAAGGAACTGATGCAATTGGTTTCCGAACAGGTTCAGGATTGAATTTTACAGTACTTCCAAACCGTGGATTGGATATCTCTTATGCAGATTTTAAGGGAATTCCATTATGCTGGCGTTCTAGTACAGGAGATGTCTCAGCAAATCATTATGAACCGCAAGGACTTGGGTGGCTACGCGGTTTTTATGGAGGTTTGCTTACAACTTGTGGGATGACACAAGCAGGTGCACCGAATACTGATGAAGAGGTAGACCTTGGTCTCCACGGAAGAGTTTCGAATATACCTGCAAAAAATGTATGGGTTGATAGTCGCTGGGAAGGAAATCGTTATATACTATGGGCACAAGGTAAAGTATATGAAACTTCCGCCTTGGGAGAAAATCTGTGCCGCACGCGACGCATTTGGACGGAATTAGGATCCAATAAACTACATATTGAAGACATCGTTGAAAATCTTGGCTATCAAGATTGTCCACATATGTATCTATTTCACATAAATGTTGGATTTCCAATTCTTGCAGACAGGAGTGAACTAATTGCACCTTCTTCTCAAGTAACACCACGTGACGAACATGCCAAAGAAAATCTTACAAATTATAATATAGGTGAACCATCCACAGTTGATTTCAAAGAGCAAGTTTATTATCACGAAATGAAACCTGATGTTGACAACCACATCCGTGTAGCTTTAGTAAATCGAGGATTCAATAAAGGGCAAGGGATTGGAATTGCAGTCAGATACCATAAAACACAATTCCCGCATTTTGTTCAATGGAAATTGTGTGGACAAGGTTCGTATGTTATGGGTTTAGAACCTGCAAACTGTCGTGTAGATGGAAGAGCATCTGAGCGTGAAAGGGGCACATTACAACATATTGAACCCGGTGGACGACGACATTATGAAGTCGAAATCAGTGTTTTAACTTCCAATGATGAGATCAACACACTTGAAACGAAAATCAAAGAAAATCAGAAATAATTATCCATTCTACGGAATGTTTAGCAAATCACTTTTTCAAGGAGAAAGTTAATGAGTAAACATTGGACTCATCCACTAAAGATTGTCACTATTTTGACAATTATTCTATTTGCATCTCTTTTTGTTTTTCAAACCATATATGCAGATCAACATGAAAGTACGCCTGCGGATACAGACATTAAGAAATCTGATGTTGCACCGCTCAACATACCAAATGATAGCGTTCTGAACTTACTTCCTAATTCTACATTGGCAGTTATCTATTGTCCGAGTTTATTGGATTTGGATGATAGGATAAATTTACTGATGAGTAACCTTGTTCCACAAGGTGGAATGGGAGAAGAATATCTTGCCCAAATATTAGCAGGTGCTTTTGAAGTAGGATTTGAAAGTTTAGCCGAATTAGAAGACATTGGTTTGGATTTAAATGCTGATTTTGCAGTATTTTTAACAAGTATAGATCCACCGAGTCTTTCCGCTGCAGTCCATCTTACGGATCCAGAAGCGATCAAACAAGTAATTGATGCAGAAGCGGAAGGCAGTGAACCTACAATATATAACGGTATAACATACTGGAATTCTGCTGAAGGAAGTGGAAGTTTTGCTATAATTGAGGATACGCTCATTTTCTCACAACAACCTGAAGTATGCGAAAATGTAATAGATATAAAAGCTGGATCTCATCAATCTATTGTAGGCAACCAAGATTTTCATGCATATCTTTCCAACATAATTGAAGGAATAGATCAAATTTCAGCATTTATTAACCTTGAAGCTGTTATAGATCCCTTTAGTGATACAATAAAAGAGGAATTACAGTCAACTATTGACAGTATTCAAAGTGATCCTTCATCAATGACAGCAGTTCCATTTGTAGAAGGTATGTTTAGTAAAGTAGTGGAATTTTTAGATGAGTTAAAGTCATTTAGTCTATCTATCAAAATAGATGGAACAGATGTGCAACTTAGGCAATTCCTGAAGTTTACAGATGATGGAAAGATACACGAAGCATTGGAAAAAATGATGCCAGACGATTTGGTACTTCTCAATGATTTACCAAATAATTCATTTTTAAGTGGAGGCATGAAAGCAAATCAGCAGTTGATGTTTGAATGGAGTATATACTGGTTAAATGCTTTCACATCAGATGAATCTGGTGTAAGTGTAGAAATTAATGAAAAGGACACAGAAACTATATTCCAAGGAATGAAGGATTTTTACGATTCTCTGGGTGATGAGCTGAGTCTTTCTGTTACTTTTAATGAAACCTTTGTTCCTGATTATCTTATCATCTATGAATTAAAAGATGAACAGAAAGTGAAGAAATACATGGAAGAACAGTTTTTGGATCAAATGCAAAATTCTCTTAAGATATTGCGAGATTCAATGGGAGACGTACCCCAGTTTCGTATGTATGATGGCGCACAGGTTGGCAACCCAATTATGCATAACGATGTTGAGATAAAGACATTTCTCTTACCAAATTTCGGTGCTGCATTTGCTGATACCCCTCCTGATTTAGCAATGTTTCTTCCAGATGAATGGAGTATCTCTTATACTATTTCAGATGGATTACTCTACTTAGGATTTGGCGGTGCACAACAGATTCAAGCAACACTTGACAGTAAAGCAAAGATTACTGAGAGTATTGCAGAGAACGTAAGTTATCAAAATTTGATTACGAAGTTGGGTACAGACAATAACCTTCTAATCGGCATTTCTCCTTTGACAATTGCCAAAAGTATAATGAATATAGTGTCCAAGGCTGAACCGGAAGCTGCTGCAGAAATGCAAATGATGGTGAATTTACTCGCGGGCATCCCCGAAAATTATAGTATCGGCATTTCAGGTAAAGTACAGGATGGTGGCATTGACGGAAAACTACTCATTACTCTTGGTGACTTTAAACAGTTAATCGCAACTTTTGCTATGTTAGCTGGTATGGGACCGATGCAATAGTTAGTTTCTTACACGCCCACATTGACATGTGGGCGTTTTTTTATTTAATTATGTTTTATTTATTAATCACCTATGGTAACATACTTGAAATATTATGCAATAGTACTCGGTTAGGAGGGACCCGAATACTTTTGCCTTCATTTCTGTTTATACCCTTCTATATGGCTATTAACTACCTAAGGAGAGGTTTGATGTACAATCATACAAGATACTTTCAACATTTTAATTTCAATGGTTGGAGATATCAATATTTATTAGGTTGTGTTATCGCGCTATTGTTAATATTTACTCCATTAGCGATCTCTGATACAACCGAAGAAGCAAATGAGGCTGAAGAAGTAAAGAAAAGTCCTATCAAGATTGGTGGGGCATTGCGTGTTAACTATGTCTACGGTTCTTATGGGAATGAAGAAAATCCACATCCACGTGGTGAAGATATCGGTGATGCAGACCTTGAGATTTTTCGTTTGAATGCTGATCTTGATTATCAAAACATCATGGGTAGGATTGAATACCGATGGTATGATTCCTATAGTATGATACACACCGCATGGTTAGGATATAATTTAGAGGATTTAGGAACGGTTAAAATTGGTATTGTTCGTGCGCCATTTGGACCAACAGCTTATGGAGTTTCCACAAGTTGGTTTTTTGATCAGCATTTTTATGTTGGACTTGCTGACGATCCAGATGTTGGCATAACATGGAATGGAACATTTGATAAATTGTCCCTTGATTTAGGTTTTTTCCTTATGAGTGAACCCCAAACCTTTGGTGGCAGTCTTAACAGTTCACGATATGGCTATGATGTTGTCACTTGGGAAGAACATGCTGATGCAGAAGGAAACGTTGAATGGGGTGCTGAAGAAAACGGATATGATGAGCAGCTTCAATTTAACCTTCGCACAATTTATTCGCTTGCTGATGTCGCAGATGTGGGTGTATCACTTCAATACGGGATGCTGAAAGCGACAAATGTTGGTGACGATGAAAGCGGTAGTCATTACGCCCTTTCTGCACACATGAAGAACACCGTCGCAGACTTCACTCTTTATTCTCAATTTTCCTACTATGCACATAATATCGCAGAGGAAACACCATGGGGTACAGGAGACTTGATTCCAATGGGGGCTTATGACTTTGCTTGGCCCATTGCCTCAGAAGGGTTAATACCTGCGTTATCACTACGGTATGGTGGTATAAATACTGAAAGTATTTCATGGATTGACAGTGTTACACCTTATGTAGAGTGGAGCACTATCCTCAAAACGGTTGAAGATTACAATGCAAGTACCCTTGTGACAGTTGGTGCAAGCTGGACAATATTGAGTTCTTTGTATCTATATAGTGATGTTGGTATTACTGATGGCAACTTCTTTGTAGGAAACACTGATGATAACTACAATAATATCCTTACAGGAGTGAATCACGTTGGTGCTAACGGTAATAACATCTGGCATTGGCGGGTTAATTTCAACTTCGGTTATTATTTCTAATGGATTACATCACACAATGTATGTAGACTTTGTTAGTACACACTTTCTCTAAAAAAGGAGAATCTTGAAATGAACGAAGAAGGAAAACAACCCGCACAGATGCCACATCAAATAGATGAAGGCAAGTATAAGAAACTATTCGGTTTAGATATTTACTTGACTCCTGTATTCGTAATTTCCAGTATTACAATTATTGTTTTTATTGCTGGTTCACTCATCTTTCGTGAGCAAGCGACAACACTTTTTGGTAATCTTAGAGTCTGGCTTACTACAAACCTCGATTGGTTGTTCATGGGGACTGCCAACCTCGTCTTTCTCTTTTGTCTGTTTGTGGCACTCTCCCCACTGGGTAAGATTCGGTTAGGTGGATCTGATGCAAAACCTGAGTATTCATACTTAACCTGGCTCGCAATGCTTTTTGCTGCAGGCGTTGGTATTGGTCTTCTCTTCTTTGGTGTGTCGGAACCGGTTACCTATTTTCAGGGAGGTAGCTATTCACCGTTGGGAATAGAAACGGTTTACGACGCAACAACAGACTACAATGCTGAAAACGTGCCTGATATCGGAGATCCCGCAGTTAAAGCAGCGGCTTCATTGGGTATAGCAGCAACAGTCTTTCACTGGGGACTACAAGGATGGGCAATCTATGGAGTCGTAGGACTCGCCCTTGCATTTTATGCATACAACCGTGGATTACCTCTCCTCATCCGCTCTGCATTTTATCCCATATTCGGTGATAGGATATGGGGTTGGACTGGACATATCATTGATACATTTGCCATATTTGCTGGTATCTTTGGACTCGCAACATCCCTCGGTTTAGGAGTGCAACAGGTAACCTCTGGTCTTGACTATCTGTTTGGGATACCAGCGAACAGTGTCACGATGGTCCTTTTGATTGTATTTATTACGTCTATTGCCCTTGTTTCCGTGATGACAGGGATTAATGTCGGTATCAAACGTCTCAGCCAATTCAACATAATACTCGCGTTTATACTGCTGTTAACTATTTTTATTCTCGGTCCAACAGGCTACATTTTTCGAAGTATGTTCGCTGGACTTGGAGCCTATGTCATGAAAATAGTGCCGCTTAGCAACTGGGTCGGACGTGAGGACACTGCATTCCTACACGATTGGACAACATTCTACTGGGCATGGTGGATTGCTTGGGCACCCTTCATTGGTACATTCATAGCTCGCATTTCAAAAGGACGCACAGTACGCGAGTTCGTCGTCTTTGTCTTGTTGCTACCGACGTTGCTATGTACGATCTGGTTTGGTGCCTTTGGTGGCACTGCTCTTCACCAGTTTCTCACCACAGGTTTCACGGGTGTAACAGAAGAAGTTGAGACCTATAATTACCCACTTGCTCTGTTCAAAATGTTTGAAGGACTCCCGTGGGCAACGCTGCTTTCTTGTGTCGCAATGACGTTGACTATTGTCTTTTTCGTTACCTCGTCAGATTCCGGTTCTTTGATTATTGACATCATCGCAGCTGGTGGTAAGGTTGATGCACCAATACCACAACGTGTGTTCTGGTGCACTGCAGAAGGCTTAGTTGCTATCGCATTGCTACTTGGTGGCGGATTGAAGGCTTTACAAGCCGCTTCACTTGTAACAGGTTTCCCTTTCGCAATTGTGTTGTTAGGGATGGGTGTATGTGTTTATATTGGTCTCCGCGATGAAAATCGCAAATTGCAATCTGAAAACGAGTAATAATCTCTATTGATCACTTTAACATTTATGTGATGGATGAATATTCGTCCATCACATAAATTCTATCATTTATAGTGAAACATCAAGATAAGTTACACTTTTTTAGAAGCGATCTCCGAATCGCTCCTAAACACACTGATTTTCGTGTATCGGAGTTCCCTCCTATAACCATTAGTATATAAATAATTCTAAAATTAACCATAAATGACTTTGTAGGTGTAAAATATGTAAACAGAAAGCAAGAAGTTACGAACTCAATTTACATATTGACTTGACTAATCGGGTTTCCACCAAGGTGCGAGTCTGGGAGGAGAACCAGAACCAAATTCTTCGCCTCGACAGAATTCGTCAAGTTTTCTGCCGAAAACTTTTATATTTCTTCTTAAGTCTGAAGGATTTCCCCATCGTGACCAAAATCTATCTACGAGCGCAAGGAATTTAGGATCGTATTCTTGTATTTCATTATAAAGTCCTTCCTCTTTTCCAATTTGGTAATGCCACCAATTTGCAGTGGGTGTCAGAGCAGGTTTCAATTGCTCAAAAACTGCAGATATTCTAAATAAATCTTGATTTTGTAAAGCCTCTCTGTAGGCTTCTCTGCAACTATGTTCTTGTTGCGCCACTTCGTACGCCCATGCTGCATGTCTACGAACCCACATGCTTGGATCAATTGATTTCAAATCCTCAAGTAGTTCAATGGCTTTGCCTGTTCCAAACCACGGCAAAATCGAGACCCCCAAGTTGCGTTCTTTTGCGTAATGGCTTTCCAAGTATTCCTTTTCGACTAAATCCAATAACTCTTTCTCACCCCGTCCTGTTATAGCAGCAATTGTCATTAACATTATTTCTTCATCGTTTTGACATTCCTCTAAGAGATTATGTCTAAGTTGTACATGTTGTGGTGTATTACATTGTTCCACTTTCCAGATTTGAGCGTGAAAGGTTTCAATTCCATATTGGTTATAATTAAAAGTTCTTACATTTCCAGTTCTCCATTGTTGAAATATTTTAATTGCTTTTTCTGGTTGAAAGCGTAGTAACAAACAAAGGATAACATCCGTAAAATCGCTTAAGTCCCTTCTATACCATGGAGATTTAGAAAGTTCTGTTAGATATTGATCTGATAGATATAAGAATTCATTTTGATTCTGTTCTGCCCAAGTTTGGATCACATCTCGGTTTATCCCATACCGTGTATCTTCAACAACATTAGGATCATTTTCAATCCTTCTGAGTATTGATAACATACAATTCATAAGGTCAATGCCCCACCGCGAAAGATCATCCTGGCGGTCTGGTCCACAAAGGAAAGAACCTATAAATTCTGGGGGTATGAGCGATCTTAGTGACTCATAGGAAGGCACATCATTCCCCTCATAAGTAGGGATTATCCATTTTCTTCCGTTCTGTGAAAAAAGATGATTCTGTATATTTTCATCCTTTTGTGTTTCGTTTAAAAATAGTTTTGGAAGAGAATATGCTAATCGCAGCATTGGATATGTTCCCGTTGAATCGGGTTTTCTCATCTTAAGATCTTCTAATGCATACTTTACTGTTCTATCCTCATGTTTAGATGCATAAGCAAATAATGCACACCAATATTCCTCCTCCAAGAACTCTTCCGATTCCTCATCGGAAATAATCTGATTTTCCTGAGATAAAGTTCGGAATTCTTCCAACTTCTTCTGTGCTAATTCAATAATTGAGACTGGTAACAGTTTTTTAAACAAACAAGGCAATGACTCATAGCAAATTGAAGACCTGAGTGGTTCCTGAGACGCTAGGAACTCAAACCAATCTATGAGAATTTCCTCAGATGCACAAAATAGGAGAGATTCTGTTAATAAATGAGTTAACCAAGCAACATCCGAATAATAATCTTCACCTTGAACAAGTCGTTTCTTCATTTTAAGAATTGCTTCTGTGATTTTTTGGCAATCTTCCTGTCTAAAAATAAGACCCTGAATTGACAATAGTTTGAACTGCGCCCATTTTTGAGGTAGAGTATTGATTTTAAGATTACAAGCAAGTTGAGCGTAACCCTCAGCATCATATTTTGCTATCCATGGCATTAAGTTTTGTATACAATAGTCCTCAAGTGAAGCATCTACCCCTTGTCCGAGTTTGACATTTTTGGATATGTAGTGTAATATCTTCTTAATACTATTTAAATCTGCATTATGCAAATCAGGTAAATCTGTCCGAGCCGCTAAATAATCAAGACCATGGTAATTGCCATTCACATTTTCTGCAGGTGACCTGTCTTTTAGTAACATCTCTTGGTCCCGGATCCGATCAATAAAAGGCTTGAAAGTGCTGTTCCATTTTTCGGCAAATTCTTTCCTTTCTTTGTTCTCCTCAGAAGGTGGACGCTGCAGTTGTTTATGTAAATTCGCTTGTTTAAGCTCACTTGCTAAACCATACACGCCTTTAATCAAATGTTCATCGGATGGATCTTGTTCTACTAATGAACGTAAGTCTTCTAATATTGATTCAGTATATTCCCACCGTATTAGTCTACCTATATTTTTATTAAACTCAGGTTTTTGCTCATGAATTGCATAGCAGCGGGCAAGTGTAGGTAAAAATTGACATTCTGGTCTTTGAGACAGGATAGAAAGTGCTGCTATTGCTAATCGAGTTTGTGTATAGTACATTGTTGGAAATGGAAGACTCTTAGGATTAATATTGTCATCGCCATTTATTACTTCATCAGCATATGTAGGCAGAAGCCATTTTGTAAGACGCGATGCTAAATCATTAAGTTCACCTTTTTTGGTTCGCCAGACTCTTGCCAATGGCTCAATGAGTGTATCCTCCTCATTTGGTGAAAGTTGATTTTTAAATTCCAATTCAACAACTTGACAATAAGCATCTGTGTAGTTTTCAACGCAAACAGACAAATGTTTTTTAGTAATTTGTGCATTGTGGCTATTAAACCAAGTAAACATTAAGGCTGCTTGTTTCTTAGAAATGTCAGAATCAGGAGATATTGCCATGATTTGGAGAGCATCAAACAATGCTCTTGTTCTCAGATCTTCTGAAGGAATTGGTTCAAGTGCCCTCTTTAAGCATTCAACCAAGTCATTAATTTCTGCAGACTCCTCACTGTCAATTTGATTAGAGAGATATAATGCCCATCCAAGAACAATATGTTCGGAGCTTAAATTAGCGTGGACTAATCCTGCGTCAAGTACAATCCTTTGTTCCTCCAAGTCATGACGGATTTCATTGTAGTTCGGGAAGAACTTTAGAAGCACCTGAACAGATATTTGAGGAACATTATCATCCGTCCATTTAACTTGTTTAGCAAGTTCTGAAAGTATTTCTTGGGCATCTTTAGCTTTATGCCATCCGAGTTTCTGTTTAAGCTGGGGATTTGTTTGATCAATTTTATCAAGGAGATCAACCCACAAAACCAATTCTTTGGTTACAGTCTCAAATGAACCAAATCTATCACGTAACCGAATACATGTTTGAAAGTAACGTGGGTTTTTTGCAATATCCTTTAGTGAATCTGGCAAGTCATGAAGTTGCATTCCTTCTTTGGATAATGCCTTTTGCAATTCAGGATCGTTATAAGGGGTTACTGAAATTTTATGGCACTGGTCCCACAAATCTTTCTCAAAGTCTGGGTAATCGCTTAAAGGCCGAGTGGTAAATAGAAAACCAATTCTATCTTTCCATTCGCTATTATGCCGAAAATAATCATTAAGGATGTGCTGTGCTGTTTCAATGGCATCTCTTTCATTTACACCGTCAAGTACAATAAGCGTTTTACGCCAGATTTTTGCGGGTTTGTTTTGAAGCTTGGTTATCTTAGCTTGTTCAGAAGATGGATAGATTAAACTAAAACAGTTGTAAAGCAAGTCAAAAATAGACTTACTACCTTTCCAGTCTTTACTATCTATCCAAAAGGTGGCAATATTTTCATTTTCCCCAATTGAGTTCATCCACTTAGCGGCAAACCATGTTTTACCAGTGCCTTCCTCACCTTCAAGGTAGCAAACTGATGTATCTTGCATTTGCCACCAATCTGTGATTTGTGATTGTAAGGATCCTCTATCTATCGCTTGAGTTAAGTCAATCGGATTGAAGCCTTCATTCCGGTTAAAACGTTCAGTGAGATATTTTTCAACTTTCCGTTGAACGTGTATTTGGGTTTGGATTCCGTCTTCTAATTTGAATTTGAGCTCTTCTAATTTTTTCTTTGTTTCTGCGTCATTCTTCATTTCTTCAATCCAAACTAAATAATCTTGGTCTGTGTCTGATAGATCAAAAAAGTGACATATTTTTTCCCAAAAGGTTATACACAATGCTCCGATATCTGATAAATCATCAGAAAGTTCAAGTAAAACTATATCCAAACCTGTTTCCAAACTAATTGCATCTATTCTGTCGCGTATTTGCGCTGTATCACGAGAAACTGCCAAAACATATACTTGAAGATGTGATAATGTACGTATTACATTACGAATATCTCCTTCAACTTGATTAGCATTAGGAGTATTATCACTCGTATACCTTTTTGCTTGCATTGATACTTCACCAGAGATGCTTCTTGCATCTCCACTTGGTTGTTCACCAGCTCTTGCAACGACAAAAGGTATTTTTAGAAACGATTTTAGTAATACCGCAACAAGTTCTTCAAACTCATTAGGCTTTATTTTGTGGATAAGTTCTTTTAGTTTTAGCCAACTCATTTTCTCTTTCCAATATTTCTACAAGATTTTGGTTTTGCTTCCAAATATCAAAATTCCTGACTCCCTATAATATATGCATTTAAGTGATTCAATGCACTGCCATCATCCATTACTGACTTTGTGCGTTTGAGTGCTTCGTGTGGGTCAGGAGAAATCCCTAATAGATAATCTACCATAGCAGCGTTAAGCAGAATCCTATCGTAGATATGTCCTTTCTCTCCAGATAATGCAGCTATTCCTGCTTCTGTATACGCCTCAGCATTAACACTATCTGGTCGCGGATTTACCTTATATTCAAATCCATAGGTTTTTGGATCAATGTCCAATGCAAAATCTTCGCGATTTCCATCAATGTGTCGGAATCCTTGTGAATAGTTGACTGCCATTCTTTCAGGTGTAGATGGTTTCCCGAGACGAAGTGCGTAATGGCTTGTGCCTTCTTCACCTTTTATCGCAATTGCAGCGTGAAAACCTCGTTCATAAGCCATTTGAAGTAATGGTTTTTCATATCCAATGTGGTAGTAACCTATAACCATGTAATTCCTCTTACGAGCTGAGAAGAATTGTAGGGCTTTTTCCGTAGCAGCCCATGGCGGACGTTTCATGATATGCACACGTAATTCACGAATGTCATAAGCTCCAGGTGAATACTCACGTTGACTGGCATATCCAAACCCAACCGCTTTATCTGTAATTAATTGTGCTGTCTGTTCAAGTGTTAGATCAGTTTTTGCACCAAGTGCTTTCAATAACGTTTCTTCGGTGATACCATTCTTAGGTGGCATTTCATCCACACTATGAAGCAGAGAAGGTTCTCCCAGTGCTGCTCTTACTGCTGCAACAAATAGAGTTGGACGGAAATAACGGGTTGCGCCGTCGTAAGGTTGTCCAAAATGGGTAAGGTTATCCACATCAATGGCTTTGATCTGTTCTGGATCAAAATAGGAATCAAGATATCCTCGAACTTCGTCGTAAGTTTCCCTGTTCATACGTTGTCCAATAAGCGCGGCAGCCTTTAGTGCCGGTTTAACTTTGTCAGAAAGGATGACTTCACACATCTGTCTTGTTTCTTCGTAACTTAAGTGCTTTGCTTGTAATATCTTTTCTAATGCGGAAACAACGATTGCCTCGGTTGGGTTATTGGGAATATAAACAATTTCTGGGTTGATAAGATATTGAATCTCTTTCGGCAAACGAGATAATAAAGACGGTAGGTATTTCTGAAATGCAGTTTTTTCTGCGGGGGACCACTGTGTTTCTTCAGGAAAATATTTTCTTAGGGTCATTGCAACGAAAAATGCACCCAATTGTGCTTCTGAAACCTTCTCGTCGTGTCCCAATTGTCCATTCAACGAGTCTAAAACAGTTTCAAGGATGGCATCTGGCTGTGGTCCATCTGAAGGCTTTTTCCCTAAAGGACGTGTTTGATGAGGTCCGGTGCAGACACGTGCCTGCGCTTCAAGCATATCTTGATTGGGACCGGGATATTGAGGAGTGTACATATTTTTTCTTCCTTGTTCACATCTGATTAGATTAATATATCATATTCATTCAATATAATCAATTCTTCATTATATGAAGTTAGCGTCATTTAATTGTCGATTTTTCTGTCTGAATCTCGGATGCACAGAGGACGTAGAAGATTTTGATCCTACAGTCCATCCCCCCTTGCAGGGTCGGGTTTCTCCATCCAAATAAAGAATAAAACAGATATAACGGGCGGGGAAACCCCGCCCCTACATAGGAATTCTATTATCAATGCTTGCGCGACTTGTTTGCATGTCATGATTTTTGTGAATGATTTGACGGTGAATTGTTTGTGTTTTACTTGTAAATGCATCGGTTTTGCTCCTTCTAAAAACGCACTAAAAACGGGTGTTTTTTGCACATTGGTGCGTTTTGATATTTGGAGTTATACCAGTCTGAGACTGGGTTTATAGGGGTTTTTGAAAATTCTGAATTTTTCATTTTTGGTGCGTTTTTTATTTGCTTGGTTATGGTCGTTTTTTGGTGGATGTTTTTTGGGGGACGGGTGCCGGTTTTTGTTGAGAATGTGGGGTGTAAGCGGTTTTTGTGTTTCATAGTGTTTGTATTATAACAGGTGTTAAGCGTGAATGGAAGGGTTTGTGGACCTGTGAACAATATGTTTCATGTATGTTTGGAGTAGTTTTCAGTTTTCAGTGGTCAGTTTTCAGTTTTTTGTTGTCTGAATCGCGGAAGGCACTGAAGACGCTGAACGGAGTTTGGTGGGGTGGAGACTTTTTCAAGGAATTGTCGTATCTCAGACGTAGAGAACGATCAATCCTTGATTCAAGCAGAAAGTAATCAAGGGAAGAAACCTCTACTATAAGATTACAACGCGATGATTGAATGTCTATGCATATATCTCGGAGTGTTAATATTTCCTACATGGGATACAATAACAGTGTAGTGTTCTGCCATATTTCTGATGGTGCTAAATAAAATGTATCACACTAATTTTCTTGACTTTTCCGCTAAATTGTGATACTATAATTGGGTAATTTGTATTAAAACGGGGCGTGGCGCAGCCCGGAAGCGCGCTTGAATGGGGTTCAAGAGGTCGCTGGTTCAAATCCAGTCGCCCCGATGTTTTATTATGAATCGTGTATATTTGTGTACGCATATTGTTAAAAATTAATGTTATTTTATTGTGATAAAAGGTAGTTGTAGTAGTGGATAAGTCGTGTATCAATGTAGGCATTTTAGGTTGGGGAACAGTAGGCACAGGTGTATCCAAAATATTGGTTAACCAAAACAGTCTAATTTCCAAAAATAGTTATGTCCAATTAAGCCTGAGAAAAATAGTAAAACGCACACTACCCGCTACGCGCGTTGGTATAGAACTTCCAACTGACTGTCTCACAGATGATCCCAGTGATGTTGTAGATAATCCTGAGATTGATATTGTCGTTGAACTTATCGGAGGCGTATCAGAGGCATATTCGTTGATCTCACGTGCAATCCAAAATGGAAAGCATGTGGTGACTGCGAACAAGGCTTTATTAGCAGAACATGGCAGCGAACTATTCCAACTTGCACAAAAGCATAAAGTAAGCCTGAATTTTGAAGCCAGCACTGCAGGTGGAATTCCTATTATCAAAACATTACAGGAAAGTTTCACTGCAAATCAAATTCAGTCAATTTACGGTATAGTAAATGGCACATGCAACTACATGTTGACCGAAATGCATGAACGCGGTGTTGATTTTGCAGATATACTGTCGGATGCACAAGAAAAAGGTTATGCTGAGGCTGATCCTACACTGGACATTGAAGGTATTGATGCAGCTCAGAAACTAACACTACTTATAGCACTTGCCTATGGGGTTAATATTCCTGTTAACCAATTCCATGTTGAAGGTATCACTGATATTTCACAAAAGGAAATACAATATGCTCGTGAACTCGGTTATGTTATCAAACTGCTTGCAATTGCAAAGTTAACCGATGATAACCGTGTAGAAGCAAGGGTACATCCAACACTGCTACCGGAACGAAGTTTATTGGCAAATGTTGGTGGGGCGTATAATGCAGTATGTGTAGTTGGTTCTGCTGTAGGTCCTACACTCTTTTATGGGCAAGGAGCAGGTGAAATGCCTACCGCAAGTGCAGTTGTCGCAGATATAATTGATGCTGCAAAATCTATTCAACGCGGTGTTAGTTCTCCGATTTCACATGCTTGGTTAGAGAGCTCACAAACTGCTAATTCTGTTTGTTCAATTGATGACATAGAAACGCGATATTATTTGCGGTTTGTTGTAATTGATAGACCAGGTGTATTAGCAAGTATCGGTAGCATTTTAGGTGGTTGTAATATCAGTATATCCTCTGTCATACAGAAAGAACCTCACTGCACTGAAACTGTCTCGCTTATGATGTTAACTCACAAAGCGAAAGAAAAAGATATGAAATCTGCTCTTGAACAGATATATACACTTGAAGTTGTCAAAGGTGATGCGAAACTTATAAGAATTGAAGAAGAGGCAGCATTTTAAATCAGATTGTCAAAACAATGAAAGATACGTTGATCTTTGACGTAAGAAATATCAAGGACTGGGACTTCAATGAATATGAAGTTGAAATCCCTCCATCGCGAATTCAACTTGAAATAGATGATGTAGAATTCATAGATCAAGTTTGTGGTTCCGTTCATTTACTACGTCATGGAGATAACGATGTATATGTCAAAGCCGATGTATCTACGGAAATTGAAATGCAATGTGGTAAATGTCTTGAGATGTTTACAAACAACATTGCAGCAACTTTTGAGGTGCAATTCACACCAGATAGTAACCCTGAAGAGGAACACTCTGAGGAAATTGATGAAGGTGAACGCTATTACGATGGAGAAACTTTTGACATATCAGAAGACACACGACGTGCCTTAGTAATTCAGATACCAGTTTGGCCTCTCTGTTCACAAATGTGTGAAGGATTATGTCAGAATTGTGGTACAAATCTGAATGATGAAATATGTTCATGTGAAGGGACAGAAGATGCTGAAGGTAATGTTTCAGATGTCTCTTCACCTTTTGCAGATTTGTCACAAATGATAGAAACAGCAAAGTTGGAAAATCAGAATAAATCAAGTAACAGCAAGGAGAGATTTTCAAAAAATGGCTCATCCTAAACGTAAAACATCAAAATCTAAAAAAAGAATGCGACGTAGCCATCATGCACTTCAAGGTCAAGTCGTCACAGATTGCTCATATTGTGGAGAAATGATGGTTTCACACCGTGTCTGTCCACATTGTGGACATTATAAAGGAAGATCTGTTCTAAGGTCCACCGAAGAACAGACGTAGGTGAGACATCAATTATTATTTTCTCACCGAATTGCACAGTTACACATTTCAAAACAATGATGATCGTGTAATGTCAGCAATAAAGGATTCTTAAGTATGGATCGAAATGCAGCAATTACAGGCACGGGTTCTTATCTACCTGAAAATATATTGACTAATTATGATCTTGAAAAAATGGTGGATACCAGCGATGAATGGATTCGCCAACGCACCGGCATTGTTGAGAGGAGAATCGCAGAAGATGATGTCGCAACTTCTGACCTTAGTGTCCAAGCTGCGCGTTTAGCAATAAAAAGAGCTCAAATTGACCCACTTGATATTGAAATGATTCTCGTGGCAACGGTAACACCCGACACATTTTTTCCCTCAACTGCATGTTATGTTCAAAAAGGATTAGGCGCAAAAAACGCTTCGGCAATGGATATATCAGCTGCATGTGCCGGGTTCTTATACGGACTTGATTTAGCAAACGGTTTGATTTGTTCAGGTCAATATAATACTATACTTGTCGTGGGTGGAGAGGTTTTTAACAATATCGTTGATTGGAATGATAGAAACACATGTGTTTTGTTCGGTGATGGTGCAGGCGCAGCCGTTGTTCAAGCAACTGAAGAACAGAATGGAATTCTGGCATCATATATCGGTTCAGATGGGGATTATGCTGATATCAATCTTCTTGGAATCCCAGCAGGTGGATCAAGAATGCCAGTGACCTCAGATGCAATCGACCAAAATCTAAATAAGATTCAGATGAATGGACGTGAAGTTTTTAAATTAGGTGTCCGTCTAATGCCAGAAGCAGCAGAACGCACACTAAAAAAGGCAGACGTTAGCGTTGATGACATTGATTTGTTAATACCACACCAAGCAAACTTACGGATTATTGAAGCAGTAGGTCATAGACTCGGTGTGCCGCGAGAAAAGGTATATGTCAACGTTGACAAATATGGTAATACCTCTGCAGCAACTGTTATTATCGCATTAGACGAAGCTATACAAGAAGGAAGGGCAAAACCTGGTGATCTTATACTCCTTGTCACCTTTGGTGCAGGATTGACATGGGGTAGTACCCTTATCCGTTTGTAGTAGTTGTCATACATCTAAGTATTTACTACGTTTTATTTTAGTTCCCAGAATATATAAAATGACACAATTTGCCTTTATCTTTCCAGGACAAGGATCACAAAAAATTGGAATGGGGGCAGAATTAGTTGAGACCTTTCCAAAAGTTCGTGAAGTTTTTGATGAAGCAGATTCATTTTTAGGTAGAGCATTAAGTAAACTCTGTTTTGAAGGTCCTGAATCAGAATTAAAACAAACTGAAAACACACAATTTGCTATTTTAATATGTAGTATTGCCACACTACAAATATTAACACAACATATAACGGACAAACCAAAGTTTGTTGCCGGACATAGTTTAGGTGAATATTCTGCCCTCGTTGCTGCGGGAACACTTGCATTTACAGATGCATTGGAACTTGTCAGATACCGTGCAACTTATATGGCAGAAGCAGGTGAAAACAATAATGGAACAATGGCAGCAATACTCGGTATGGATGAAGAAGACCTTAAACAAATATGTGACAAAGTTGATGGTGTAGTACAGATTGCTAACTACAACTGCCCAGGTCAATTGGTAATCTCTGGTGAAGTAGATGCAGTCAAACAGGTTGTTTCACTTGCATCAGAAGAAATTGGGGCAAGAAGATGTCGTATGTTACCAGTAAGTGGTGCATTTCACTCACCGTTGATGGAATCAGCAGCTGAAAAGTTTCAAAAAGTACTTGATAATATAACGTTTCATTCTCCCCAATCTAATGTCGTGATGAATGTAACAGGTGAAGTCGAAACGGAAACAGAAACCATCAAGAAAATGCTTTATCAACAGATAACTGCACCCGTTCAATGGGAAAAAACATTGAATACCATTAACAACTCTGGTGTTACACAATTTATTGAAATAGGTCCGGGAAAGGTTTTGTCAGGATTGGTGAAACGCACATTACCTGATAGCAGTGTTATGAACGTTGAAGACTCTGATACACTTTCACAAGTTATTGATGAATTAGGAAATGTAAAATAAATGGATCAACCGACAAAGCAAAATGTATTTAACGAAAACCTGTTAAGAGGTAAAACTGCGATTGTCACCGGTGCCTCACGCGGGATCGGTGCAGCAATTGCTCAAAGATTATGTGAAGTTGGTGCCAATGTTGTTATCTGTTCACGTTCTACCGAAAGTGTTAGCATCACCGCCAATGAGTTGGAAAACAAAGGGTATACAATCCACGCTATAGCAGCAGACATATCCAAAAAGGAAGATGTAGAAACACTTGTTGAACAAGCAATTGAACAGTATTCACAAATTGATATTCTTGTGAACAATGCTGGAATCACACGTGATATGTTCCTGATACGACTCAAAGATGAAGATTGGGATGCAGTATTACAAACAAACCTTACAGGAACGATGTATTGTACACGAGCTGTTCTTCGTCCGATGATACGTCAGAAAAGTGGACGAATCATTAACATCTCATCAGTTATCGGCTTGATGGGGAATCCAGGACAAGCAAGTTATGCAGCAGCGAAAGCTGGAATCATTGGCTTGACAAAAACAACTGCCAAAGAAGTTGGTACACGCGGCATCACAGTTAACGCTATTGCCCCCGGTTTTATCACAACAGACATGACAGCGAAAATACCGGAAGATTTGCAGTCAAAGATACTTGAATTAATTCCATTACAATTTTTTGGCTCACCAGATGATGTTGCTGATGCTGTCTGTTTCTTAGCTTCAGATGCAGCACGTTATATCACCGGGCAGACTTTACAAGTTGACGGTGGGATGGTGATGTAAATAAAATGTCAGATATCCTGCTATATGCAGAAATATGTTTTAATTATATTGGTTTGCAGTATGGACGGGTCAATTATAAACTTGTCCTTTAGTTGAATAATTATTTTAATTCTGGGTGGGATAAACCATAGTTTATTTTAATTGTTATATCCCTCTCATTATAGGAGTTTAAATTCTACAATGGCAACAAATGAAAAACGTCTTATTGAAATTATAGCAAGTCAGCTCGGAATTGCAGCAGATAACGTAACACCAGATGCTTCTTTCATGGAAGATTTGGGTGCTGATTCGCTTGATACCGTTGAATTGGTCATGGCACTTGAAGAGGAATTTGACCTTGAAATCCCTGACAGCGATGCTGAAAAGATACAAACTGTTCAAGATGCCCTTGATTACCTTGATGAACATGTATAGATATAAAGACTAACACAGAAATGAGGGCAAATTCCGTTTCATGCCCTCCTAACACACTGAAGAAAAGGATCGATTTTGTGGAGCGTGTAGTAATTACAGGAATTGGAGTTGTCAATCCAATCGGCAACACGAAAGAAGAATATTGGGATGCGCTTGCAATCGGTAAAAATGGAATCGGATCATTACGTTCATTTGATGCAAGCGAGTATCGTACTCAGATAGCCGCTGAAGTAAAAGATTTTCAAGCGGAGAAATATCTGGATACGAAATCTGCATCTCGTTTTCCAGAATTCATAAAATACGCATTAGCGGCTTCAATAATGGCTCACGAGGATTCTGGACTGGATCTATCCAAAATTGACCATTACCGCGCAGGTGTACAAATAGGATCTGGTGTCGGTGGAATTGGAGTGCTTGAGGAAAATGCGAGAATATTAATTGAAAGAGGACCGAAACGCGTTAGTCCGTTTCTGGTGCCATTCATGATAATAAACATGGCATCTGGTCAGGTATCAATACACTTTAATCTAAAAGGTCCTAATTCTGCTTCTGTTACTGCTTGTGCATCATCTAATCATTCCATAGGCGATTCTTTTCGTCTTATAAAACATGGATATGCAGATGTTATGTTTACCGGTGGTGCCGAATCTGCAATAACACCTTTAGCTTTTGCAGGATTTTGTTCTATGCGTGCTATGTCCGAACGGAATCATGAACCTGAGCGCGCCTCTCGTCCCTTTAACAAAGACCGTGACGGTTTTGTTATGGGGGAAGGCGCAGGTGTCCTTATTCTCGAATCTCTATCTCATGCGACAGAACGAGGTGCATACATTTATGCTGAGATTGTTGGATTTGGAATGACTTCGGATGCAAACGATATGGTCAGTCCTCCAGAAAATGGTGAAGGAGCAGCTAAAGCGATGGAGTTTGCTCTAACCGATGCGAATCTTCCTACTGAGGCTGTTGAATATATAAATGTGCATGGTACTTCTACTCCCAGAGGCGATGTCGCAGAAATTAACGCTATCAAATCTTTGTTCGGAAAACGCGCCTACGATATACCAATCAGCTCTACAAAATCTATGATTGGACATTTACTCGGTGCAGCGGGGGCAGTTGAACTAATTGCATGTATAGGTGGAATGGAAAAAGGCTTTATTCCGCCAACTATTAACTATGAAGTTCCGGATGAGGAATGTGATTTGGATTGTGTACCAAACGAAAGCAGAGATGCAAAGTTTGAAATAGCACTGTCTAATGCTTTTGGTTTCGGCGGACATAACACCTGTTTAGTTTTACAAAAATATACTGGATAGGTGGAAGTTAATCCCAGTTTCTTTAACCATTTTATAAATACAAAAATCTTGTGCATTTAGCATACATCGGCTTTGGCAGCAACATTGGTGACAGGCTTTCTTATATACAGAATGCAATCCATCACATAGCGCAAACCAAACGGATAACTATACATAAGATTTCTTCTCTTTATAAAACTTCCCCTGTTGGATACGATGCACAAGATGATTTTCTAAATGGTGTCATTGCAATCCAAACAGACCTTCCTCCCCTTAACTTGCTACGTATCTTAAAACAGATTGAAACATCGGTAGGTAGACAACACCGTTCTCGCTGGGGTCCGAGAGAAATTGACCTGGACATCTTAATCTATGCAGATGCCTGCGTAAATACCTCTGAAATTATAATACCACACCCAGGAATGCATCTTCGTAGATTTGTACTGGTACCCTTGGCTGAACTCGCTCCAGATATGTTGCATCCTATTCTTAAAGAAACAATTCAATATCTTCTCAACAACCTTGAAACAGACCAATCTATTGAAAAGTGTGAAGATATTGAATTATCATTCAATCATAATAGATTATAGTTTGTTATAGCACGCACTTTAGTTTGTGTCCTGAAGGATTACAACCATAATAACTGTAAATGAGACAATAATTTATAGAAATGGTATTAGATGCGAATCTTACATGGTAATAGAGGCACACCGTGTCCCTTCATCTGATATAGTTAACGGTATAATTGTTCTTGATTTGTAAGTCTTAAATAGGTATAATTGAAACAGTTTACTCAGCATTTCATGTTTCTGAATACAGGACAGAACACATAAGGAGATAATGATATGAAAAGTTTATTAGTTTTTACGACGATAGCACTTGTCATAGTATCTGGGTTTGCATTAGCTACAGAAAACCCAAATGTACAAGGTGAGTACATAGAAGTCCGTTCAGCAAGTGTTTATGTAGGAGCATGCCATTTCGGTTCGGAATATGTTGAAGGTGGTAAAGAGGCAACCCTGATTTGGAACATCCATCATGGGAGTTGGAATAATGTAAAGTTAGATGGTTTAACCGTTGTTGCTGTTATCAGCGCAAAAAACAACCTTGCAATTGATAACGAAACCAGAAGAAGTGTATTGTACGTGGACAGTAAAGCCACTCCAGAACAATATACTGCTATTAGCAAAATGTTGTCTACCAACCATACAAAAGTTTTAGGCAATGTTGTTGCGACCCAAAAAGTCCCTATTAAATACACAAAAAAGGGAACAAAATATGATGTGTCTGTTGGGAAAACACTGGCATTATCCGTGAATCGTTACCCATGTGCAAAATGTACGCAACCACATCAAATTTGGTATGAACCATTGACTGATGTTAAAGAAGTAATTGTTGGAAAATCGGAAACCTATAGTTATAAAGACAATTATCTGCCTGTAACATGGCAGCAAGGAGATCCAGCCAATAACGTCTTTGTCGGTGCTTTTTCTATGTAGTACATAAGCGTCTGTAGTTGCTTTCTTGCAACTACAGACCCGCTATACTGTCATAACAGATCTGATAGTCTAATTAATCAGGAGAAAGTGTGACCACTGATAATTCATTGGAGAAACGAAGAAATAAACTGACTCCAGAGGAAAAAATATCGTGGGAGGAAAACGGTTATTTTGTACGCCATAACGTTTTTACAAACGAAGAAAACGATATATTAAGCCAAGTAGCTGATGACATTGCTATCGGTAAACTTCCATTCCCAGACCATCGAATCTTTCAAAATGCTTTAGTTAGAGATGGAAAAATTGAAGCATCGGGTATTCATGCGATGCACAGTATCCATCAAATGAATCTCTACTCTCCTGAATTCCTTGACCGCACTCGTGATCCACGGTTAACGGAACCTATTGTTGACCTCCTCGGACCGGACATTCTCGGTTTAAACAGTCTTTATATATGGAAACCACCTAAGATTGGTTTAGGTTTCCCGTGGCATCAAGACAGATGGTATACCCAACCTCAATTTAAAACCAAAACCACAGTTGGAACGTGGACTGCGATTGATGCAGCAGATAAAGAAAACGGATGTCTATACGTGATTCCCGGTAGCCACAAAATCGGCATTCTTGAGCATATTGAGCTTGAAGGTTCACAACAACAAGAGTTTAGACAGGCAGTCGGTGCAAAAGACGAAGATGGAGTTGCCGTTGAATTACCACCGGGAAGTATCATCTTTTTTGACAACCGAATACTACATAAGAGTACTAATAACAATAGTGAACGTTTTCGACGAAGTAACATCGCACATTATATCAGTGCAAAAGCAGAACGAATTCACCATAAGAATTACATGCGTCCACTCATGTGGGTTAGGGGGGAAATATACCCAACGCTGTCTGAGGGTGTCTACCGTGAGGTGTTACCTTTTACAGAATCCGATTAGAATAATAATGAATGACTAAAAACCTGAACTAAATAGGAGTATGAGTGAAAGCAAATATAACATCTGAAGAACGGAAGTTTAGATTGACATCTGAAGAACGATCCTCTTGGGAAGAGAATGGATACTTTGTCCGCCAGAATGTTTTCACAAAAGAAGAAAACGACATCTTAGCGCAAATCGCTGATGACATTGTTGATGGTAAAATCCTCTTCCCAGACTATCATATCTTTGAAAACGCATTAGTCAAAGACGGTAAAGCCGATGCACAAGGAATCTACGCAATGCACAATATCCAATATGTAAGCTGCAATTGTCAAGAATTCCTTGAGCGTACGCGCGATCCCCGTCTCACTGATCCGGTTGTTGACATACTCGGTCCAGACCTACTTGGTCTCAACAATCTATATATTTGGAAACCACCAAATATCGGCTTAGGATTTCCATGGCATCAAGATAAATGGTACTTTAACCATCAATATAAAACTGGAACAACAGTCGCAACATGGTCTGCGATTGACGACGCTGATAAAGACAACGGATGTTTATATGTTATACCCGGTAGCCACAAATATGGTGTTCGAGAACATAAGGAACTTGAAGGTTCACAGCAAGGTGAATTCAAACAGGCAGAAGGTGCTCGTGATGAAGATGGTGTTGCTGTAGAAGTCCCTGCTGGAGCGGTAATCTGGTTTAATAGTCAAGTCTTACATAAAAGCACTGATAACCACAGTTCGCGTTTTAGACGAGCGAATATAGCACACTATATGAAAGCAGATGGTGAATGGACTCGTCCTCAGGCGGTAAATGAAAAACGACCCCCTATGTGGATTCGTGGCAAAACCTTTCCTGCAATGGGAAATGAAGTTCAACATGAGGTTATACCGATTATAGAATCAGATTAACTACTAACGAAGGTTACTATCATGAAACTACAAATCACTACTATCTATATCATACTTTTATTGCTTATTTCATCTACTGATGCAAACGTCCCTTCCAAATACGCGAATCAACCCGTTGAATGGTTCCAAAGCGAGGAGGGTCATCGTATTGCTGACAACGTCCTTACGTGGCAGACACCGCACGGCGGTTTTCCCAAGAGTAGAGACACCGCATCAAAGCCGTATAAAGGTAAAAGTGAGGATCTGCACGCAACATTTGACAACGGTGCGACAATTGACGAACTTCGGTTTCTTGCACGTGCGTATAGTGCGACAAAAGAGCCACGTTACAAACAAGGATTTCTCAAAGGTCTTTCTCATATCTTTGTAGCACAATACCCGAATGGTGGATGGCCTCAGTATTATCCGCTGAGCAAAAGTTACCATCGTCACATCACGTTCAATGACAATGTTATGTCCCGTATCCTTGGACTTCTCAGAGATGTCTCTGAATCTTCTGATTATCAGTTCCTGAAAACTGAGGACCGTGTTAAGGTTGAAGATGCTGTAACCAAAGGCATTGACTGCATCCTACGGACGCAAATCAAACAGGATGGTAAACTCACTGCATGGTGCGCGCAGCATGACGAGAAAACGCTTGAACCTGCGTGGGGACGTTCCTATGAGCCACCATCAATTTCTGGTGCAGAAAGCGTTGATGTCGTGCGATTCCTAATGTCACTTGAAGAACCCACACCGGAGATCATCGCTGCTATTGAAGGATCTGTTGAGTGGTTCAGGAGTGTCACTATCAACGGCATCCGCCAAGAAAGGTTCACCAATGCAGATGGACAGGAGGACAAACGGATCGTAGCAGATCCCGATGCGGGACCTCTCTGGGCGCGTTTCTACGAGTTAGGCAGCAACCGTCCAATCTTCCTCGACCGCGACTCGGTTGTTCGCTACTCATTATCTGAGATCGGACAAGAACGTCGCACTGGATACGCCTACTACGGTGGTTGGGCAACCAGGCTCCTCGCAGATGAGTACCCACGGTGGAGAGAAAAGCATAAGCTCTCAAAGAAATAACCGAATGTAATCGTGTTGTGTTCGACGTGCAGCGAGCAGTGTATGCGGAATTAATGATACCATTTAAATATATCGATAGGAAAATTAATGAACACGAATATAAATACTGGAGAACGGAAGTATAGGCTAACTCCAGAAGAACAAAACTCTTGGGACGAGAACGGGTATTTTATCCGTTACGACGTTTTTACAAAAGATGAAAACGACTCTTTAGCACAAATCGCAGATGACATCGCTACCGGAAAACGCTCTTTTCGCGCCCAAAATATTCACCAAAACGCATTAGTCAGAGATGGAAAAACAGAAGCATCTGGAATAAACGCGATGCACTGTATTCATCATATAAATCATTATTCACCTGAATTCCTTGAACGTACACGTGACCCGCGTCTCACTGATCCTGTAGTTGACCTAATCGGTCCAAATATCCTCGGTCTCAACAATTTATATATTTGGAAACCACCAAATATCGGTCTGGGTTTTCCATGGCATCAAGATAAATGGTATTTTAACAATAACTATAAAAATGGCAAAACAGTAGGAACTTGGACTGCTGTTGATGACGCAGACAAGGGAAATGGTTGTCTATACGTCATACCCGGAAGTCATAAATTAGGTGTCCTTGAACATGAAGACCTGGAGGGATCACAACAGAATGAGTTTAAAATTGCACGCGAAGCACGAGACGAAGACGGTGTAGCAGTTGAAGTGCCATCGGGTGCAGTGGTTTGGTTTAACAATGAATTACTACACAAAAGCACTGAAAACCAAAGTAACCGCTTTCGACGATGTAGTGTCGCACATTATATCAGTGGAAGTGCTGAACGCATACCTAAAAAACAGGTAAAATATGTTCGACCAGTCATGTGGGTACGAGGTAACACGTATTCAGAAAAGATGGAACCTGTTTATCGCGACGCTTTACCTATCCCTGAAGAAATGGAGGATTAATGAATTCAGATAAAACAGAATTATATCGGAAATACGCGCTCTCACCAGAAGATAAAATCTTCTGGGAAGAGAACGGTTATCTTGTGCGCTACGACGTTTTCACTAAGGAAGAAAATGACATACTACGTAAAATCGCAGATGATATTGTTGAAGGAAAACACCCCTTTCCATCAGATAATATCAATCAAAACGCATTGGTAAGGGACGGACAAATTGAAGCATCAGGTATACATGCAATGCACAAAATCCATCATGTGAGTTTTTATTGTCCTGAATTCCTTGCACGTGTACGTGACCCCCGTCTAACGGACCCAATTGTCGACCTACTTGGTCCAAATCTGCTGAGTCAAGGAAATCTGTATATATGGAAAGCCCCAAAAATTGGTTTAGGATTTCCATGGCATCAAGATAAATGGTATTTTAATTGGCAGTATAAAACTGAAATGACTGTCGGAACATGGACAGCGATTGATGCAGCTGACCAAGACAACGGATGTTTATATGTTATACCCGGAAGTCACAAATTGGGTATACTTGAGCATGAAGACTTGGAAGGTTCACAACAAAACGAATTCAAAATAGCACGCGATGCAAAGGACGAAGATGGTGTTGCTGTTGAAGTGCCACCAGGAGGTGTGGTTTGGTTTAACAATCAACTTCTACATAAAAGCACTGACAACCACAGTAATCGTTTTAGACGATGTAATGTAATTCATTATATTAGTGGAAATGCAGAACGAATTCCAAAGAAACAGGGAGCAACTGTACGTCCTGTCATGTGGGTTCGGGGTGAAACATATTCAGAAAAGATGGAACCGGTATATCGTGATATATTACCAATACCAGAAACCGAATCATAAGCAATTTTGAAGGAATTTACACTCTATTTGGGAACAGAGTTCGCTTTAAAAGGTCTCCAGTATATATTGCACTTGGTAACACCTCACACTCCGCCCAACATCCAGGGCATTTGTAAACCCATTCTCGTTGTTTCTGAATTTTATCATTTGCCCACAGTTCAGAGAAATTCTGTTCGCGTAGATTACCAACAGAGGAAGTATTGAATTGGCATGTTGGAACACGTCCATCGGGAAATATACGTAAATGTGAATTTAACGCAACACACTTCGGATTAGGTGATCCTTTATCCCCGAGTAACCGATTGCGGATTCCGAGTAAATAATACCTCTTTGCAACTCTTTCCATAAGCGGATAACTGCCTAAATCCTTATCTATTTCATCAAATAGTTCCTTCAGATGTTCCTCTGTAAATTCACCAAATGTCGCAAATTCACCTATCTGTGTTGGTGCTACCGCTATCTCTTCCTCCAGGTTGTAGGTGGCACTAACATCATACGCCATCACAACATTGTTTCGTATACCCAGAGGTTTCAAGAAATCACGTAGACGTTTGTAGTGTTCAACACCCTCAGCATCAACGATTGTCTGATTTACTGCAAGACTCATTCGTAACGCTTTCTGTCTTGGTGCAAGGGATTCAAGAGTTTTTACAATGAAATCCCATGCTTTATCATGACCACGGACAGTGTTGTGTTTGTCTTTCATACCATCTACTGATACAAGTACACTCAAAGGAACATCACGGTTCCGTTCTTCACAGAACTGGACAATCCTATCGGTCAAAAATCCATTTGTCGTAACATGTAGTATCAGCGGTCGCAACTTTTCTTGTGTGAGATGTGCAATTTCCAGCATGTCTTTTCTGACAAACGGTTCTCCGCCAGTTAAGCGTACAGCATCCATTCGCGGTAGTTGATCAAATATGTTTTCTATTTCCTGAAGACTTAAATCATTTGGTGAAGGTTTACGCCAAGAATCACACATAATACATCGTGCATTGCATGAGAAGGTCACAGTGTAGGTTAAAAATCGGGGCATATTTACTTGCCTACGTTGATTACGCCAGAAGGTAGGAAAGTAGGATAAGATGCGTTTCATAGAGTGTTTCCTTATCTAAGAATATTATGCAGCTCCCGGCAAGTATTGATTGATTATTTCTATGGCAGTCCTATTACCATGTACCTCTTGGCGATCAATACGAGATCGATATGTTTCACACTGTTCCATGAAATAACGAGTATATAATGGTGATATTTGATCCATACCAACAGTCATTCCAGCACCAGCGTCACTAAGAAAATATCCGTTTATCCGCTGTTCGTGATTTCCATACTCAGGCATTGCAAGTACCGGTTTTTCAAGATAGAGTGCTTCTCCAATGAGTTGATTACCGGCAGTACTTATTAATGCACGACTGGTTGCTAAATCTTCAATGAACCTGTGCATATCTATTTCACAGAAACGCAAACGACCTTTAGAAGGTTGTGAGCCGAGTCCATAGATACGCATTTCACATCCACATGCCTCAAGTGCTTCAAATACTTCTGATGATCCGAATCTACGTAAATACACCACAATATGCTCACCATGTTCCGGGGTTGCTTCCAACACCTCAGTTCTTAACAATACACCGATTTGTGATACATCTTTCACCTTAGTTTTTAATGGGGGAAAATAGAAGGATGATACGATTGTATGCTCCTGTCCATGATAATAACCCCTTACGATTTGAGCCATTAAAAATGCGTGACGTTGTAAATCTGCGGGAAGTCTACTTAGGTCGGAAACAAGCAAAAAGTGTTGGTGGTCAAGACTAATAAAAGGTATACTAACCTGTCGAGCCACTCTGGGAAGTGCAGGTTCAAAATCAGTTATAACTAAATCAGGTGCTTCTTTGTCAATATCATCCTGTATACGTTTTGATAGCGTAGAATACCCCGCAAGATAGTTTAATCCTCCAATACCTGTTTTTATAGTATCAAGTTGTCGTCGTCCCGTATTTGGACAGTCCTTGTAATGAAAAACCAACCCAGGTATGTGCTTAACAACGACATCTGTATCTTTATATACAGGATGCAACAAATCATAGGCGTGACCAGGAGCATAAATAACAATTTTATGCTGCTTCCTTAATTCCTCAACGACCGCTCGAACCCGTGTTGCATGTCCTCTTCCCTCACCCGCTAAGCTATAATAAATCGTTGCCATAAATGAAATTCCTTCACATGAAGTCAACTGATGAATTGAACCTACACATAGTTTATTGTTCCAAATTCATAAAAATGATACTATCAAAATGTTGCTAATTTGTAAATATGACGTTCCAAATTTATGTAATACCATTTCTATATGATAACCTTACATTATTTCGTAGGTCGGGTAGAAACGGTAGCGAAACCCGACTTTTTATAGTGTCCTGTCGGGTTTCGTTCTTCAACCGACCTACAATACGTTATGACAATTTGTCAATTAGAAATGGTATAAGTTAAGAATTCATAGATCGTGATAATGCGACTCTAAAGTATCGTAAAATTTCTATGTTTTATTTTGACAATACATAGCCTATTGAATATACTAACATACAAGAGGGCTCTAATTTGGAATTATACGTAATAAAATTACACAGAATATTTGGAGAAAAATATGCGAACATACAAGATTAAATTGTTCTTTGTATTCCTTCTATTTCTATTACTAACAATGTATGGTAATACATTTGCCCAAAGACCTAACTTTCCGGAACAAATACCAATTGTTGAACGACCATTCTCTGATGATCCTGACAAATTTACTTTCGCTATAATAGGTGATAAAACAGGTGGAGGATTAGATAAATGGCATGTGTTTGACCGCGCAATAGATGAAATAAACACATTGAATCCTGATTTTGCAATTATGGTTGGGGACTTGATTCAAGGGGATACGACTGATACAAAGCAACTTTCTACTGAATGGAAGGAGTTTTGGGAACACCAATCTGCATTAGATATTCCGTTTCTCTCGCTACCTGGTAATCACGATATTACCAATCCAGTTATGTATGAATATTGGAAAGAGAATTTAGGACGAACGTATTACGCATTTACTTATAAGAATTGCTTGTTTCTTTTGCTCAATACTGAGGAATGGCATGCAAATAGTGGTGAATGGATAAACTGGTTTGGCAAAGAACAGATAAAATATGCAAAATCACAATTAACACAACACGTAGATGTGCGGCACACATTCGTTCTTTTACATCGTCCGTTATGGCTCCAGAAAGATTCAGGTTGGGAGGAAATAGAAGAAGCATTCGGTGAAAGACCATACACAGTTTTTGCAGGACATTATCATAATCTTACACTTCATACTAAGAACGATCGTCGATATTTCGTACTTGGGGCAACAGGTGGTGGGTTCACACCACAGGAAGTCAAAGAATACGGTGCATTTGATCACTATAGCCTCGTAACTGTAGATAATGATGAAGTCAACGTTGCAATTATTGAACCGGGTAACATACATCACGCGGATGTGTCAACATCTGCGTTCAAAGATAAGGTTTCAAAACTACTTGACTTTAAGATAGATTTTGATCTCAATAAAAACAGGTCTGTATCTGAAGGAAGACTTGATATTTCTCTCAATAATACACTTGAAAAACTAATGACACTTGAGATAAAGTTTGAGCAGAATGACAAATGGCAGATTACACCAAACCATTTATCTATTCAAGCAAAACCGGGACAAACATCAAAAACAAGCGTGACTCTCTCAGTTTCATCAACTGATTACCTACCTTTTCCCATCTATAAGCACTCTGTCCAGTATGGTGGTGAACAACTGTTGAGTGGAAGAAATCTGTATCACCCAATTGACAGAGTACACATGCGTGTTTTAAAAAGTTGGATGTTGTTGGGACCTTTTGATATTGATATGAAAACAATACCTTCCAATTCCAAGCAGGTCCCACAGAGTTTTATTGATATTCCTTTACAACCACTGAAAATTAATAAAACCTATAATGGAAAATCTGGAGAAATTACGTGGCAAGAACACATATCTAAAAATGACAGGATAAAATTAGATGCTGTTTTTGAATACGCAGAAATGGCTTACGGTTTTGGAATCACGCATATCAAGAGTCCAGATAACCGACGTATATTTGCACAAATCGGATGGGGAAGCAATCTTGGTAGAATTTACCTAAACGGTGTTGAGATTCCCAGTGCCTCTATTCCTGGTGAAAACCTATATTCATGGTGGGCACACTTTGAATTGTCCTTGAAAAAAGGATGGAACACCTTAACTATCCTATCAGGAGATTACAACGGATGGTGGGATTATCGTATGGAAGTTGCTGATCCTACGAAATCCCTTGAGTTTAACGTGAAACCGACTACCGAGGAAAACCAATAAAAGTAAAACGGACGTGGTAACCTCGCCTCTACGAATTATATTGATTGTGCTTTTCTTGTAAGGACATCGGTTTTTGCTTCTTCTAAAAACGTACACAAAAAGGGCGTTTTTCGTTTCTGTGTACGTTTTGCTTTTGGGGGTTACGCCTGTCTGGGATTGGGTTTATCAGTGTGTACGAAACTTTTTGAAATTTTCTGTTTGGTACGTTTTGATTTGCTTTGTTATGGTCGGTTTTTGAGTGGATGTTTTTTAGGTAACGAGTGTCGGTTTTTGTTGATGTTATGGGTTGTGTGCAGTTTTTGTTTTTCATAGTAGTAGGATTATAACAGGTGTCGGAGTGGGATGGAAAGGTTTGTGGGAATTGGAACAATATCTTTCATGTATGTTTGTGGTAGTTTTCAGTTTTTTGGTTTAGTTGTCAGTTATCAGTTGTCTGAACCAAGATTTTCAGGATTACAGGATTTGCAGGATTAGGAGTTGGTGAGTATATATTCCGTTGTAAAGGATGAAAAACTACCTTTTGCAAAGGAACATTGGAAGACAAATCTCTTATTCTGCAAATCATGATTCAGATAACAAGTCGGAGGTCGTTACGCTCGATCTGACCTACAATATAAACGTTTAGTAACACGCATCTACTTAGAAATCTTAAAACCAAATAGTCATGGCTAAATAATCCTGCGTCTTGACAAATATACATCTATACGATATAGTTATGATAGGAATGTCTGTTAGGAGGGTTTATGGCTAACCTGAATTCATCACAACTGCAAAATTGGAACAATAACGGGTTTTTGAAAATTCCTCGCTATTTCACTACAAATGAGATTGAGGAGATACAACAGTGGGTTTTAGAAATCTCTTCTTGGGAACCGATAAATGACAAGTGGATGCACCACTATGAATCCACTCCTGATGGACCACGTTTGTCTCGAACGGAAAATTTTGTCCCATTCCATGACAATATGAGAATGACAGTTACATCTGGAAAAGTGATCAAAATTGTCTCAGAGTTAATGACTGAACCTACAGTTCTCTATAAAGAAAAAATCAACTACAAATACCCTGGCGGTGGTGGATATGCTGCCCACCAAGATGCTCCCGCTTATGAATTTATTGATTTTCATATCACATGTCTGATTTCTGTGGATTCAGCGACTCCTGATAGTGGTTGTCTCTATTTTGCATCAGGTAGACATCAGGAAGGATTCATCGCGCTTGACGAAAAGGGTTGTGTCTCTCCTGAAACTGCCGTAACAATGTCTTGGCAGCCTGTTCCAACAAAACCAGGTGATATACTACTGTTCGGTTCTTATATTCCACACAAAAGTCCACCTAACCATTCAAATGAACCAAGACGGATCATATATCTCACATATAACGCAAAATCCCAAGGTGATTGGCGTGAGAAGTATTATGCTGACAAGAGAGAAGCATTCTCACAATACGCAGCAGATAGTTCAAAAAGAGATAAACAAATTAGCAAAATTGCACATTTTCGAGGGAATATCATAGAAAATGCAGAATTTGATTGATTACACTTTAAAACACGAATTGAACACTGCAACCCGACAACAGAAAATCCACATTCTGTTTAACTATATGGAAAAACGTGGACAGTCGTTTTACGACGAAGTCGTTACTCAGTTGGAACATGCATTGCAATGTGCTGCGCTTGCAAGACGAAATAGCGCATCTCCTGAACAAATTACGAGTGCATTACTCCACGATATAGGACATTTTATCTTAGATGAACACAATGCTGATATTGACTTTCTTGAGACAGACCTGAACCATGAGGAAATTGGTGCTGAATATCTTGAACCTTTTTTCCCTAATGCTGTTACAACACCAATTCGGTTACATGTGCCAGCAAAAAGATACTTATGCTCTGTTGATACCACATATTACGATGGATTATCCGATGCATCAAAACGTAGTCTAAAGGTACAAGGGGGTCTCATGTCAGATGAAGAACAACTGGATTTTGAAAAAATACCGCACTATCAAGATGCACTCACATTGCGTAAGTGGGACGATCAGGCTAAAGTTAGGGATTTAGAGACAGATGGGTTAGAAACTTACCGAGAGATCGTTCTTCAGTGTTTAAGATAAGATACATTTTGATATACAATCAATGTGCGTATATATTTGATATATAACAGAAGGAATGATTATGAACTACGAAGCAATTGAATCTAAATTTATTGCTACGCCAGAAAAAGGTGAGGTATCATCCCTATTCATACGACCAGACAACGCAGAATGGTTATTAGTGCTGGGACATGGCTCAGGTACAAATATGCGAAGCTCAACTCTCCAAACCATTTCTGAACGATTAGCAGATATAGACATCGCAACATTCCGTTATCAGTTTCCCTATATGGAACGCGGTGGAGGAGGAAGAGAATCTGAAGCAGTCGCTCTTCAAACTGTCAAATCCGCAGCTGCCGCTGCACATGAAGCAGCAAACGATCTCTTAATCCTTGTCGGTGGACATTCATATAGTGGTCGCATGTCTTCAATGTCCGCAGCAAAAGAACCAATTGAAAATGTAAAAGGTCTTGTGTTTTTCGCATTTCCGTTGCATCCTTCTGGCAAAGAAGGAACAGAACGTGCAGAACATCTTTCTGATGTCACAATTCCAATGCTGTTCCTTTCAGGCACACGTGATAAGTTAGCAAAACTGGAGTTGTTGGAACCGGTATGTGAAAAACTTGGTGATATTGCAACCTTACATTTGCTGGACACTGCTGATCACGGATTCAAAACCCTAAAACGTTCACGCAAATCAGATGAGGATGTCTTCGTTGAAATGGCAAGAGTTTTGAAGGAGTGGATAGATACTCTGGATTAATACTGGGTGTTGAATAAACAGAAAACAAAATCAACAAAGGAGAATATGAACCATATTTAGAATAATCCTCTGTTTGGATAATCAAACTCGTAAATTCTTCCATTTCGTTCCATAGAGAGGACTCCAATGGGACACCCTTTAACACATTTCATGCAATCAATACATTTCGGTTGGTCTATTTTCAAATGTGTGTCTATCAAATCTATAATATTAACAGGACAGACCGCGACACATGCCCCACAATAAACGCATAGTTCTTCTTTGATATGAATCATTACTTACCTCAGAATAATTGCTTTTTTTTAAACAACATAATAACGTGAGTTTGATAAATCAGGTTTTTGGACTCTGCAGAATGCGCGTTTGGCATTCTGCATTGGTTAGAAACCGCACCTACCAGGGAGGGTGAACATATTTTTGGATTTCACTATAAAATATAACTTTCCCTTTACAAAACATCCTGAAGAAAACGTGCTGTATGTGAATCTTTTATCTCTGCAACATCTTCAGGGGTTCCCATCGCGACAAGATAGCCACCCTCATCGCTACCCTCAGGACCTAAATCAATAATCCAATCCGCAGATTTTATCACATCCAAGTTGTGTTCAACAGCAACAATCGTATTTCCTGCATCTACAAGTTTATTCAACACATTAAGCAGTTTTTGGACATCATCAAAATGCAATCCTGTAGTAGGTTCATCCATTATATAGAGTGTGGTTCCAGTTTGTCGTCGTGCAAGTTCCTTTGCAAGTTTCACACGTTGTGCCTCACCACCTGATAACGTAGTCGCTGCTTGTCCTAATTGGATATAATCCAAACCCACATCAGCTAATGTTTGGAGGGGTTTCTTAATTCTCGCAATGTTGCTGAATAATTCTAAAGCTTCCTGTACTGTCATCTGTAATACTTCAGCGATGTTTTTACCCTTATAACGCACTTCAAGAGTTTCAGCATTATATCCTGTGTTGTTACAATTTTCACAAGGTATCCATACATCTGGTAGAAAATGCATCTCAACACGATTGAAACGTTGTCCATCACAGACCTCGCACTGTCCATACGAGAGATTAAAACTGAAACGTCCTCTATTAAATCCACGGAGTTTTGCATCTGGCAGATCAGCATATAGTTCTCTAATTTTCGTAAAAATATCTGTATAAGTAGCAGGATTTGATCGAGGTGTTTCACCTATTGGTTTTTGATCAATATGGATTAGTCTTTCAATTGGTGTGGTACCCTGAATACTGTCATATTTCGCTTTTCCATAAGGATTATCTGCCCTCTCGTCTCCTTTTTTTATTGATTTACGAGTGTCTAAAGCAGGTCTGAGTGTTCCTTCAATAAGTGAACTTTTACCACAACCAGATACTCCTGTAACACATGTCAATGTTCCGTACGGTATTTGTATATCAATATTCTTTAGGTTGTTTGTTTTTGCTCCTAATAATTTCAACCATTTTCCTGATCCTTTCCGACGAACAGCAGGAACAGGTATACGCAATTCATCAGAAAGATATGCTTGTGTCAATCCTTTAGTGTGTGTTGTTTTTTCAACTGCAGTAGAATCTTCTGTATCATCGGATTGTTTCTTCGTTGGACAAGATAACAGATCGCCATTGGTAAAAGCTTCTGGTGTCCCTATAGCAACTATTTCACCGCCTTGTTTACCCGCTTTAGGACCAAAATCTATAACATGATCAGATGAAAGTATAGTATCTTTATCGTGCTCAACAACAAGTACACTATTTCCAATATCACGCAAATCTTTCATCGCAAGAATCAGACGTTCCTGGTCACGCGGATGTAATCCAATACTCGGTTCATCAAGAATATAAGTTACACCTGTGAGTCCGGTTCCAAGCTGACTTGCAAGACGTATTCTACGTATTTCACCCCCTGAGAGTGTTGGCGCAGGTCTATCCAAACCAAGATAACCAAGACCAATATCCTCCAAGAACTTTAAACGAATCTGAATTTGTCGTAGCAATTGTGCTTCAAATTCAGGTGAGGTATGGGTGTGGAGTGTTGGATGTGTTGCTCTTGATGTAGAAACATCTCTGACCTGATTTTTCGCTGCAGCTGCTTCCTCTGCTCCAGCAGATGTCGTCAGATGTTTTTCAATATCCTCAATACGTGTATTAAAGAATGTATTGATATCGGATATTGACATAGCCATGAGTTCAGCAATTGTTTTATCTGAAAATCGGACATTACGTGGAAATTCATTCAACCTTGTTCCATCACAGTCTTCACAGATTTCATTGTTTTTTGTTAGAAGCTTACCGATACCGTCACAAGAACTACACCCTCCCAATTTATTATTAAAAGAAAAGTGTCGAGGTGTTAATTGAGGGAAATTCTGACCACAATTTGAACACATTGCATGTTCACTAAAGAAAAACCTTTTAGAATTCCCTTTACTTACCTCCTCTTCAACAATAACAAAACCTTCACTTTCTATGAGTGCTAATTCAATTGCTTCGGTGAAACGACTCATTTCCTCATCAATTAGTTTAAGACGGTCTATCACGAGAAAGACTTCATGTCGTCTACGTTTGTTTATAACAGGTGCTTCATCAAGCCGAAATATTTCACCATCTATTTGTACACGCGCATATCCCATTCTCTGCAATCTGCGAAACGCATCCGAATAATCCTCATTTCCTTTTAAGCCGGGGATACTTTCAGTCCCTATTACAACTTCAGATTCAGTCATCCGAGAAAGGTTATCCGAGATTTTCTGGATGTTTCGTATCTGGAAGTTTGTAAGCGGAGATAAGATATCCACTCTTTTTTCTTTGACAAGTTGAAAAACTTGTTCAACAATCTGTTGTGCGGTCTGAGGATGAACTACTTCCTGACATGTCGGACAATGTGGTTGTCCCCATCTTGCATAGAGCGTGCGTAGACCATCATGGATCTCGGTAATTGTCGCAACTATAGAGCGCGGATTCTGACTTGGACTTGAGTGTGTAATCGCTATCGCTGGCGATAATCCTTCTATTTTCGATACTTTTGGTTTTTCCATACTCCCTATAAACTGACGCGCATAGGTGCTAAGTGTCTCAATATATCGTCGTTGTCCTTCTGCATATATTGTATCAAGCGCAAGCGATGTTTTACCTGAACCACTAACACCTGTAAATGCAGTTAATTTTTGGTGTGGGATTTCAATATCAATGCTCTTAAGATTGTTTTCTTCTGCTCCCTGGACCATTATTGACTTCAAAGTTTGAGATTGTGTATTTTCAAGTACGGATTGTAGCATACCACCGTTATCTGTTTTTACGGATTTATTATCAATAGATTTCCAAAGATCATATTCACCCTGCAGTGCTTTACCTGTATATGACTCAGGAATAGCTGAAACTTCTTCAGGTGTTCCCACAGCAACAATTTTACCACCACCAACACCGCCCTCCGGACCTAAATCAATCAGATAATCTGCAGAATTAATTACCTCAAGGTTGTGTTCAACTACTACAACAGTATTACCATCATCAACTAATCTGTGCAGAATTGTCAGCAATTTATTTACATCGTCAAAGTGTAAACCTGTCGTAGGTTCATCAAGGATATAGAGAGTTTTACCAGTACTACGTTTTGAGAGTTCTTTTGATAGTTTAATACGTTGTGCTTCTCCCCCTGACAATGTAGGAGCAGGTTGACCAAGTTTGATATAATCCAAACCTACATCGTGTAGTAGTTGTAATCCTCTGGAAATTTTTGGTAAATCAGCGAAATGTTGAAGTGCAGTATCAATGTCCATTTCAAGCACATCTGAAATGTTTTTCTCTTTATATTTTATCGCAAGTGTTTCATTGTTATACCGTTTTCCATTACAAACATCACATTCTACCCAGACATCTGCAAGAATACCCATGTCGATTTTTTTAGCACCATTACCAGAACATGCTTCACATCTTCCACCTGGCACATTAAAACTAAACCGTCCCGGTTTATACCCTCGTAGTTTAGCATCAGGTAGGTTAGTATAGAAGGATCGAATTGCATCAAATACTTTCGTATAAGTTGCCGGATTTGATCGAGGCGTACGTCCTATTGGTGCCATATTGATATTTATTATTTTATCTATGACATCAGATACCTCAACAATTTCATCATCTATTATACCTTGAATCTTGTCATAGTCTCCTGGTACAGTCTTTGCTCGCATAAGGTCTCTGGCAAGTGCACAATATAGAATATCGTGTATAAGTGAACTTTTCCCAGAACCACTCACACCTGTTACACAACAGAGAGTTCCTAAAGGTATTTTGGGGCTTATTTCTTTTAAGTTGTTCTGTCGCGCGCTGCAGATTTGCACCCATTTATCACCGGTAACACGACGCGACTCTGGATGAACTATCTCCTTATCACCTCTAAGATATTGCGCAGTTAATGAGTCTGTACTCTTTATGATTTGGTCAGGTGTTCCTATACCTGTTATCTCACCACCACGTAAGCCAGCACCAGGACCAAAATCAACTATCATATCTGCAACTAACATTGTTGCTTCATCATGTTCAACAACAATTACTGTATTACCTTGATTGCGGAGATTCATAAGTGTTTTTAGCAGTCCCGCATGGTCGCGTGGGTGTAAACCTATACTCGGTTCATCAAGAACATAAGTTACATCGCGTAAACCAGCACCAACTTGACTCGCTAACCTTATCCGTTGCGCTTCCCCACCTGATAATGTCGGTGCTGACCGTGACAATGTTAGGTAACCTAATCCGACATCCATTAGAAATCCAAGACGAGAACGTATTTCTTTCAACAACTCAACAGCAATGAATGCCTGTTTTTCTTGAAGTTCAAGGGTATTAAAATAGTTAGAAGTGTCTTGAATGGACATATCCAGAACTTCAGTGATATTCGTTCCATCAATTGTCACACACTGCACTACCTGTTTTAAACGGGTACCGTTACACTCTTGACAAGGCATCTTGATAAAGTAATCAGGAAGATATGAATCCCCATCTTCATCAACATCCAACGAGAAATATTGTTGTTCATGGGCAGGAATGAGTCCTTGAAATCTACCTCTGAATTTTTGACTACGTTTCCTATATTGAGAAGGTTTTGAAAATGTGAGAACAGTATCACCAGTACCATAAAGAATCGCGTGTTGTTGTTCAGGTGTCAGGTCTTTCCAAGGAGTATCTTGATTGAATCCAAGATGTTCTGATAACGTTTGGATTACTATTTTTTCATTCTGTCCCGGATTCCCCCATAAAAGTAAGGCACCATCTAAAATACACTTATTTTCATCTCCAACGACTAATTTAGGAGAAATCGCCATTTGTAAGCCTAATCCACGACAATGTTCACACATTCCATAGGGACTGTTGAATGAAAAATGACGGGGTTCAGGAACATCATAACTAATCTGACAATTCATACATGTATGTTGTCTGCTAAATAGTAGATCCTTACCTTCTTGTGCTTTTTGTGAGGTGTTGCTGTCTGAAGACACAACATTGACTATAAGACTATCATCTCCCAGAGAAAGCGCAGTTTCAACTGCTTCAGCAACACGACTATGTATGTTTTCCTTTATGATAATTCTATCTATTACGAGATCTATGTTGTGTCGTTGATTTGGATTGAGTGCAATATTGGAACTGATTTCATGCACTTCACCGTCAATTCGCGCACGTACAAACCCCATTTTTCGTGCATCTGATAATTCTTTTCTATACTCACCACGCCTGCCTTTAACGATAGGTGCTAATATCATTAGACGAGTACGTGGTGGAAAACTAAGGATGTGTGAGACGATGTCAGCAATTGTTTGTGACCCTACCAACTCTCCACATTCAAGACAGTGGAATTCACCTGCGCGAGCAAATAACACACGAAGATAGTCATAGATTTCGGTTACGGTAGCTACCGTTGAACGAGGATTGTGACCTGATGAACCTTGATCAATAGCAATGGAAGGTGACAAACCTACAATCTTGTCAACTTCGGCTTTACCGAGTTGACCTAAAAACTGACGCGCGTATGCTGAGAGGGATTCAATATATCGTCGTTGTCCTTCTGCATACAGTGTATCTATCGCAAGTGATGATTTTCCTGAACCACTTACTCCAGTGAAGACTATAAGTTTATCTTTGGGAAGTCGTATATCTATATTTTTTAAGTTGTGTTCACGCGCGCCGTATACTTCAATTGACGCTTCTGCCATAGTTGGATTCCTCAAAAAATGTCTGTTGGCTATCGGGACGATAGTTATTGCATTTTACTTTAAAATTATGTCAATCTAAAAAACCACCTAATTCTTTTAACTTACGTACATCTCTCCGCCAGTCTGATTTTACTGTTACATATAATTCTAAAAATACACGTGAATCCAAAAATTTCTCAATTTCATGACGTGCTAATTCACCAACCCGTTTAATTAGTTTCCCACCCTTACCTATAATGATCTGCTTCTGGGTCTGTTTCTCAGTATATACAATTGCACGTATATATATAATTTCCTCTGAATTCTTGCGCAGTCTTTTTTCAAATTCCTCAACGACAACAGCAGTTGCATAAGGCACCTCACGTTGCGTGATGAGCATGATTTTCTCTCTAACTGTTTCCGAAATGAAAAACCTTTCTGGCAAGTCACTGAGTTGGTCTTCAGGGAAATAGTGAGGACCGGGCAGTAAATATGATCTAACCTTATCAAGCAGCAAAGGAACACCATCACCTGTTTTAGCAGATATAGGTATCATCTCATCAAATTCAAACTTGTTTTGAAAGTCTTCAAATAGCGGTAAGAGTGATGGTTTATCCACCAAATCAACTTTGTTGAAAATCAGAATATTCTTACAATTTTTTGCTTTTGGTAACCGTTCAATTATCGTATTTTCTATCTTTTCATTACGGTGTGCAACATCAACAACAAAAAGAACTACATCAGCATCCCGTATCGCACCATAAGCAGTTCTTACCATCTCCGACTGCAAACGATACTTTGGATCCATCAATCCTGGTGTGTCAACAAATACGATCTGATGTGTGTCTGTCGTAACAATACCCCGTATTTGATTACGAGTTGTCTGCGGTTTTGGTGTGACAATCGCTAATTTTTGTCCTAAGATTGTATTGAGGAGTGTGGATTTCCCTACATTCGGTGCACCGATGATGCTTACATAACCAGACCTAAATTCATCTACATCAGGTGAGTTTTCAGATCCTTGATTTGAGTCTTCTGACATTTAGCTTTCCAATAGTGGTATTACTGCCACTGAATAAATGTGTTATCAATGCTTAAAGTGTATCTTTGTATTGTACCTTTGAACCTTCACTATCCTTTGAAAAATCACGATCACACGAAGGACAAGTAGGAATGTCTGTCATAACCCTTAACCCACATCCTGGACATATCCGTCCCGGAAAAAACAACTTCCTACGATAACGCCGACCATCTTTATCAATTTCTGTGTAACTAAGAATACGAAAAAGAAACCATATAAATAAAACAGGGACAACGACAAAAAAGATAGCGAAAATATAAGGTATAAACTGAAATTGGTAGAAGAAGTATTCCATGTTACTATTAGTAATATCCTGGAAATATATTACTTATCTATTAGGTCGCGCAGGTGTTTTTGTTTCAGCTGACTCGTAAATCAGATCCATCAGTTCGGATTGAATAATTCCATTCATCGGATCGGTGCGCGGTTCTGCTCTACCCAAAATAGCATCAATGAAGTTATCGTCTGGGTTTCCTGCGGACATTTCCGGGGTAATCGGCGGTTGATCTATAGCCTCTCCACCTTTCCAAACCTTAATCCATCCTCCACCCCAACCATCAACCTCAATCCTACCGTTGTCAAAAATGAGTGCCATGTGCGTTCCACCCGGACTCGGACAATTCCCGCTTATCACCATTGATGCAAGTACACCACTTTCAAACTTTATGTTAATAGAGGAATTAATGTCGACTTCTGTTTCCTGATTGTCAGTATAGGCATAGACTTCTTCAACCTTTGACTCAACCGTCCAACACAGACTATTCAATAGATGCGCACCACTATCATACGCCTGACCACCACCAGAAAGTTCTGGCTTTTGCCGCCATGCTCCGACCGTTGCTCGTTTCCAATTCTGTGTGATATAACCGACCACCAATTCCAACTTACCGAAATCACCATTACGCACTATCTCACGAATATAATGGAAGTTAGCAGAACAAGGTGTATTATAACCAATTGTAAGTATAAGTCCAGTTTCTTCCACCTTCTCAGCAAGTTTATATGCATCCTCAGAGGAAGTAACCATCGGTTTTTCCATCAATACATGACATCCTGCTTCAAGTGCCTGCATACCTTGTTCAAAGTGTAAAGTGTGCGGGGTAGAAATTACAACAGCATCAGGCTTAACCTCTTTTAACATCTCACCAATATCATCATAAGCCTTCGGACGAGGGGATAAATCAGAAAGATTTCGGTCAATATAATTGTTTGCAATCTCAGTATTTACATCACAAGTACCAACTATTTGTACATCTTTATTACCATTCATCCGCCTTGCATGTCCAGATGAATTGCCGCCACATCCAATCATGGCAAGCCGAATTTTTGACATTAACTACTCCCTAATTTATTATATATCTTTCTATAATTCTTCAAGTTATTTTTCATGACTATGTGATTGATCTGTATTAATGTGACATGATTTTGTAGCATTGTATTCTAAACGTAAACTTAACATAGATTAGTTTAGTATACTCGGCTAAAAATGACATTAATTCACTCGTACTCAGCAGCATCTTCCCACTCAATATTAACCCATTTGATTATGTTTTCCTCACGACTTACAATTTGTGCCTTATCCCATCCATCATGATCTCTAATTGTCTTGGCAACCATTTTCGCATCCAAAAATCCAAATTCGTCGTAGTCTCCAGCCTTCTCTACCGGATTTTTATTACCGAGCTCTGAATTTAGATCGGGAGGTAAAAGTAACAAGTTTCCAAGTCTATGGACAAATGTACTTGACTCAGTTGAATGTAGATCACTTTTTGACTGAGGTATAATATGTTCTATAGATGAGGCAGCTGATTGTTTCCATATACGATTCCACTGTTCGTTGTTAAACTTCTGTCCTTTGCGTAAAGAAAGGTATTCTTCGTAACGACATAATAAATAACGTAATTCTGCCTGCCAGTCATTATAACAATCTTCGTCAAATAGCACATTATGAGGATTAAATTTGTAGGACTTTCCAAGTTTAATTATTCGTGCAAGAATATCATCTGCTTGAAAATCTTCTGTGTTTAGAATTTCCCATGATAACCTTATATAATTTCCGCGCTCTGTCTTAGCATGTGTTTTTTCACTATCCTTACACAGGACAAAAATTAAAAAGGTTGTTTTTTCCCATTCATTGAGTAGTAATCTTACTTCAGAATCAGTAAAATTCCTTAAGAGGATTGATACTGCAAGCAACCTTGCCTGAATTGTTTTAATCACAACGTCTTTGAAAGGTTTCACACCCCCGTCATAAACTATATTAATAGCTTTTGTGACTTGTAATAGCCATTTTGATATTTCAATAGTTTTGCTTGTGTCGTGATTAACTTGAGACATCAGTCTGTCGACAGCTTTTTCTTCGTTCAATGGACTTCCTACAGACTTTGTAGTTTTGAGAGTGGCGGCAAATCTAAGTGCTTCAGAATCTAGTCCTTCACGAAGTCCAACCGTTGCATATATTTCACCCCAAATTTGATGAAGTTCGTTAATATGTTCCTGACTATTTCCCTGATTGTCTTCAAAAACTACTGCCATAAGCATACTCTTGAACCTATCTAACCAAGACACATAAAGACCTCTATTGTTAAGTACCTCAAAAACAGTATATACAGCTGCTTCGTCTTCTATTTCATGAAATATAAATCGTAGTTGGTTCTTGATAATGGTTAACAAATCAATTATGTTGTCCCAATCATTGACAAAGGATTTACAGTGTTGAATTGCACTTAATAGTTCTTTATCTGCAAGTGTTTTTGCATCTGAAACATTTGGTGACAAGCCGTTTCTAATGAAGTCGGCAAAGTACGAACTTGAATCGTGATTTGTCTGTAGTAGAAGAAGGCTTAAATCATCGGGTTTGACAAGAAGTTCTTGAAGTTCACGTTCAACTCTTGCTTCGGGTGTCCCTTTAAGTCGTTCCTCATCTGTTAGTGAGGATGAAAGTTTCAACTGAATAGCTTTTAATAACAGTACAAGTGTTGTCAGACGTTGTTGCCCATCTACAATCTCAATAATATGATATTTGTCAGTAACAATTGTCTTTGTTTCTCGACATAACCCGACTACTGTCGCCATAAAATGGGAATTGTCGGAATTGTATTTTAGCTTTTTAATGTCATCAAACATATCTTTTCGCTGTTTATATTTCCAAGAATACGCACGTTGATAATGTGGAATGCGAAAAAGACGATTCTCAAATAACTCAGCTAACGACAGATAATGAGGTTGTATATTCAACATTTTTCTCTCCCATAGTAACATTTCAAATTATCAATTAATTCCATATATTATCACTCCTTAAAGTTAGAGCATACTTGAAGTTTAATAAAGAAAATTAACGTGAAACACTCAATCTATAGTCCAATTGGTTGCACATGAACAGTATTTCTCAATTGTTTCTAAGCGGTTTTAGTTAAATCGTCCACACTCAATGAACCATCACCAAATACGCGTCTGAATGATCCTCCACGATTAGATTTCGTATCTCCATGCATATAACAGACACTGAATGCCCGTCTCGGTATGTCCGTATCGTTAGTTCCAGAACTGTGAAGCAACCAATTGTGTAGCAATACTACCTCACCAGCCTCTAATTCCAATGGCAAAGGTGTAGCATTTTCAACGATCTCATCAATCTGTTCCTGATTCAGAAATCCTGAACCGTGTGACGGATTTATTAGGTCGCTGTGCGATCCAGGGATAATGTGTACACATCCATTCTCAATCGTGGCTGTATCTAATGCCGTATAGATTGTAATCTGGGGATCACGATCCAGGTCTGTCCATCTATCTTGATGCCATACAAGGTAAGTGCCTTCACCTGCAGGTTTATTCATAAACATCGCACGGAAACATAAAATCGGGACTCCTTCTCCATAGATCTTCTCACATACTTCCTTAAAAGTAGGATTCTGTAAATACGTCAAAAAATACGGATCAAACTCAAGATTCTGTATTTTCCTGTACAATAATGTTGCCCCCTTGTGACCTGAGGATTGAGGACCAGGTCTGCCTGTTCCAGGTTCCCTGTCAAGTTGCATCATGATTTGGTTGTAATCCAGTGGTGCTTTACCAAGCATGATGTCGTCCATACGTTGTTGTAAACGTGCAAACTCATCGTCAGTCGCTACTTGACCGATACGAACAAAGCCATTTTCCCAAAAATGTTCCCACTGTTCATCAGTTATCCGTTTTTCCATTCATTGCCTCCATTCATGTGAACAGATTAGGTTCTAATATATATCCATTGCAGAGTTATACCTTATAGTATAGCATGTTAGTATAGCACATTTGCTAATTAAAATTGATTCATAATTATAACAACCAGAGCCATTCAGTTTTCCAATCCTATTATTTTCAATATTAAGCCTTCCTTTGTAGAAGCACTCTCCGAATAGCGACCTCTTATCCTGAAAATCTTGGTTCAGACAATCAACCTGCCGTAGGGGCGAGGTCACTTCGTCCGCATCTTTGAATATCGGGCGGGAAAACCCCGCCCCTACGAGTGTAGCGTATTCAGTGATTCAGACAACAAAATACACGGATACATCCATACATGGATACATACACCAAAATCTCTTTCTCTTATCCTGCAAATCCTGAAATCTTGAAAATCCTGGTTCAAAAAACCAAAAATCTGAAACATACATGAAACATATTGTTCCAATCACCACAAACTCTTCCATCCCATTCTAACACCTGTTATAATAAGACCACTATGAAACACAAAAAACGCACACAACCCACATTCTCAACAAAAACCTTCACCCGTCACCCAATAAATATCAACACAAAAACCGACCAAAATCAAGCAAATAAAAAACGAACCAAATTCAAATTCTCAAAAAAATCGTACACATCTATAAACCCAGTTCCAGACTGGCATAACCCCAAAAACCAAAACGAACCAAAAACCGAAAAACACCTTTTTTGGTTCGTTTTTAGAAGGAGCTAAAATCTGTGATTTTTGTTGAAGAAATTGCATTTTTCTTAAAAAAGTGCAATTCTATACAACAAAATCGCGTTTTTAATTATAGAGAGTTCTTATGTTGGTAAATGTCTATGTTTTCTGTATGAAGGTGTACTATGAAAAATGATGATTCTGAACTTATCCAACGCACAATAGATGGTGACCAGCACGCTTTTGCTCTACTTGTAGAAAAATACCAGAAACAGGTACACACCCTTGCGTGGCAGAAAATTGGCGATTATCACATCGCACAAGAAATAACACAAGATGTATTCATAACTGCATATCAAAAGTTTCCAACCTTAAAACATTACAGACAATTTCCGGGATGGCTATATGTCGTTACAAACCGAAAGTGCATTTCATGGCACAGAAAGAAAAAAATCAAAACGCAATCAATTGATGAGACCAATCCTATTGAATTGGAGAAAGCATATTTTTCAGATTATACGGAACATCAGCGAGAGGAAGCAGCAAAAGAAGCACGCCGTACCATAGTCAAAAATCTACTTAGTACCCTTAAAGAAAGCGACCGGACAGTGATAAAGCTCTATTACCTCGCTGAAATGTCATGTGAAGAAATTTCAGAGTTTTTAGGTGTGTCTCCTAATACAGTGCGGAGTCGTCTCCACAGAGCACGTAACCGATTAAAGAAGGATGAAGCAATGATAAAAGAAAACTTGAGCAGTTTCCAACTACCATCGCAATTAACCGAAACTATTATGGACAAAATATCGCAACTCAATCCGGTATCCCCATCTGGTAGTAAGCCATTAGTACCGTTAGTAGTTTCTGCCCTCTCTGCCATTTTTGTTCTATTTCTGTTAGGGATTGGTGTGCAAAATCATGTTCAATATCAGCAACCATACAGTTTGGATGCAGCATCAGAATCAACAATAGAAATTGTTGATGCACAAACTGTATTGGAATCTTCTACAACATCTAAAATAAAAAACAGAGTTGGATCTCCTCAATTAACCAATAATAGCAACAACACAGGACAAAATCCTAATTCAACGCTTAATGCTGCTGCAGAAGTAGAAAATGGAATTCCAAATCATAGGGGTAAATGGAACGAAACTAATGGTCCTGTAGGAGGAGAAGTCGCTAATCTCTTCACAACAGTTGATGGGGATGTATTTGCTGGAACAAAAAGTGGAATCTATAAACTCACAGATGACAAAGCAGCGTGGACTCTCATCAATTCACGGGATATATTCTCACACAGAGAACAAATGAGCGGAATGCGTTCGGGTCCAATGCTTGAAAAAAATGGAAAACTATATCTTGCCACAAATAGAGAATTACTTTCTTCCTCAGATCAAGGATTAACATGGAAGACTATTTCAGTCCATCCAGGAGGTGAGATAATAGGCATTGTAATAACGGATCATGCATTTTACCTATCAATTACCAATGGTCTTTACCGTTCAAAAGATGAGGGTGTATCTTGGATAGAGGTGACACCATTTAATGATGAACATATAGGTGGTGAAATACATACAATTGCTTCAATTCAAAATATATTATTCGTTGGTACAAATGTAGGACTGTTTCGACTAATAGGTGATGAATGGGATCAAATATCATTTGATCGTATAGATAAAATCAATAAGAACTTTCCAATAATAACCGTGGAAGCCAAAGATAATCTACTCTATGTTGCAAGAGGTCATAACATAAATCGACAAAATTTTGATCCTAAAGACATGCATAATGTGTTTCAAACGATATCACGGGAAAGAGACAAAACTGGGTTGTCGTGGTCACTTTTCATATCATCTGATCATGGCGGCACATGGAAAAATATAACTCCCAAGAAAGATAGTATTGATAAAGAGAAACTTTCAGTTGTAGATTTATTTAAGTCCAATGGAAATAAGAAGAAAGAAAATAAGAAAAGTGAAAGTCAATCTCCATATAAAGCACAAGTCTATAATCCTTTGAAAATAGTGGCTACTAAGAATAATGTGCTTGTTATAGACAAAATGTTCTATTTTTCAAGCAATTCTGGTGATACCTGGCGTACTTTAGATAATGTAGATAACATAAGAAATGTATCATCTATTGTTAATTTGAATGAGAGCACATACTACATAAGTGGTAGTTTTGGTATATATCGTACAACAGATACAGGGAAAACATGGCATCAATTTAATTCTGGACTTGTAAATACAGATGTTTGGCAATTGATTGTTATTAATGGCACAATTTACGCCAACACCATATCAGGATTTGTTTATTCAACCGATGAAGGAGAATCTTGGTCACCAATAAAAGGTGATACGGGCTTCATCACTCGGATAGTTGAAGATAATGGAGAGATATATGTTAGAGATGACAAAATCGGGACTCCGCGTATATTCCAACTCTCAATAGAAGAAAAGAATCTCAAGACAATAACTGATATGCCACAATTAGATAGAATTGATCCATACAATGATAACCGTCAACTAAATCGATCAACTGGTTATATGGTACGCCATGTATGGCATGGAAATGGATCCTTTCCTGAATCACAACTTGGAGGAATTAACGTTGAAAATGGAGTATATTATGTTGAATACAACTATCATCTCTACAGATGGAAACCTAATGCATTAAAATGGTTTGACACAGGAATATTGGATAAAGGAGTAAAGAACGATAAGTCCATACCTCATACTGCTAATAGGTTTATTGACACAGTTGGCTTTAAATTTGCAATATCAGGGAACACTGTTTACATTGGGAAAAAGGATCGTCAACTCATGCAATCTCTCTATGAAGGATTGACATGGACGGATCTCACAGGAAATCTTCCATTTCCTGTTGAATACCACAAGACGATAACATTCTCGGACGATTTTGTCTATGTAGCAACTGACAAAGGTGTCGTTATATCGGAAAATGGAACGGATTGGCATATACTCACCGATGCAGGCGGAAATGCTCTTATTATGAATATGTTAGCAGTAAATGAAGGTAAGGTATTTGGTGTGGCAAATCGTTTTATATATCAAGTAAACAGTGATACACATACTTGTCACCAAGTTACACCTAAAATACCGTATACAGTCACTTGTATTGATGTTGATGATGATATACTATATGTAGGAACGAAAAGAAGAGGTGTCCTTCGTTACAAACTTGACAAATAGTATTAATTTAAAAATCCCTACTATGTTCATCCAAGGAACAGTCAGAACAATTGCATTCTTATATTCAATTATGCAATTATTCTCCTCAAATTCGCGTCTATATATTAAAAGAGCACTTACTTATTGAGGTCAAAGATGAAACATGATGATTCTGATCTGATACAACAAACATTAGACGGTGATGAACAAGCGTTTGCTACACTTGTGAAAAAATACCAAAAGCAGATACACGCATTAGCGTGGCAGAAAATTGGTGACTTCCACATCGCACAAGAAATAACACAAGATGCATTCCTAACAGCCTTCCAAAAACTCTCAACACTCACCAATCCTAACCGATTCGCGGGATGGCTCTATGTCATTACCAACCGCAAATGTATTTCTTGGCACCGACAAAAGAAACAACAACCGCAATCCTTGGAAGAAACAGATCAACTTGAATTAGAGGAGATGTATTATTCGGAATATATGACCCAACAACGTCAAGAAGCAGCCAATCAGAAACAGCGTGCAATAGTACAAAAGTTACTCAGCACATTACAAGAGAGTGAACGCACTGTCGTAAATATGTATTACATTGCAGAAATGACATGTGAAGATATTGGAAAATTCTTGGGTGTCTCTCCTAACACGGTTCGGAGTAGACTACACCGCGCACGGATCAAAATGAAGAAGGATGAAGCAATGATAAAAGAAAACCTTAGTAGTTTCCAACTACCATCGCAATTAACCGAAACCATTATGGAGAAAATATCGCAACTGAATCCCGTATCTCCATCTGGTAGCAAACCATTGGTACCATTAGCAGTTTCTGCTGCCTCTGCCATTTTAGTTCTATTTCTATTAGGGATAGGAGTGCAAAATCAAGCACAATATCAGCAACCGTATAGTTTAGATACTGCATCAGAAGCAACAGTAGAAATTGTTGACACACAAATAGAATTTGTTACTCCAACAACACCTAATGTAGTAAACAAAGTAGGATCTTCAATTAAAATCAATAACAACGGTGTAGGACAAAACCCAAACACAGCACTCAATTCCACACAAGTGGAAAATGGGATATCTAACCAGAAAGGAAAATGGAACGAAACAAATGGTCCTGTAGGAGGAGAAGTGATTAATCTCTTCACAACTGGTGATGAAGATGTATTTGCTGGAACAAAAAGCGGAATCTATAAACTCACAGATGACAAAGCAGCGTGGACTCTCGTCAACTCACGTGATATATTCTCACATAGGGAACAAATGAGCGGAATGCGTTCGGGTCCAATGATTGAAAATGATGGTAAACTATATCTTGCAACAGATAGAGAAATTCTGACCTCCACTGATAGAGGGATTACATGGAACACGCTCTCTGACCATCCAGGTGGCGGACTTATCGGTTTAGTGATGGTGGATCAAACATTTTACTTGTGTCTTAATGATGAATATTACCTTTCAGGTGATAACGGTGTATACCGTTCCGATGATAATGGTGTTTCATGGGTTCAGTTGACACCATTTGACGAAAGACACCCAGACATCCAACCTCGTGCAATTGCTGTAATTGATAGCACTGTCTTTGTCGGTACCAACAAGGGACTCTATCGTCTTAATGGAGCAACATGGGAACAAATATTCCTTGATGAAATAGGTGAAAAAAGCACATATTTACCAGTCATATCTATGGAAGTGAAGGATAACTCACTCTATGTTGCCAGAAGTTATGATATTTGTAATAGTTTCCGCCAATCGAGTGGTAAGTTAATAAAAAGCACTCCACCTACAGAATCTAATGATACATGGACTGTAGTTCGGGACATACCTTCTGAAGTGAATGAAGTTCCCTGGTCCTTACAACTTGAGATTGATCGTGCCAAGGCTCCAACAGGTTTGTCTTGGGCACTGTTCCAATCAAATAATCATGGTAAAACATGGGATAATATCACGCCGAGAAAAAACAATACAGATAAGGAGGAACTATCATTAGTTAATTTATTTAATGTGAATTCACAGGACAAAAAAGACAATAAGAAAAAAGATAACACATCACCCCATATATCAGGAGGATACAGTCCTCTGAAAATCGCTGTAACCAATAAAAATGTGATGCTTATAGACCGAAAAAAACACTACCATTCATCTAATTCTGGAGAAACATGGAAAACCGTAGATACGATCCCATTAGGCAATGCTTCTGCAATTGTAATGGTTGATGAGAACACCTACTACAGAAGTGGAAACTACGGAATAAATCGTACAACAGATGGGGGTAAATCATGGCATCAATTTAACAACGGACTCGTAAATACAGATGTTTGGCAATTGATTGCAGTTGACGGTAATCTATACGCGAATTCGATAGAAGGATTCGTATATTCAATTGATGAAGGTCAATCTTGGATACCAGTTAATGGTGATACAGGTTATATCACACGTATTATGGAATCCAACGGGAATATTTATGTGAGAGATGACAAAACAGGGACCCCTCGTTTTTACCGTCTTTCCACAAAAGATCATAGACTCGTCGAAATGTCTGAAATGCCAATATTAGAGAAAATTGATCTGTGGAAGGAAAACCATCATTTACGTCGTCCTTCCGGTGATATGGGACGACATGTGTCACATGGAGACGGTTCCTTTTCTGAATCACAACTTGGTGGTTTTGCTATAGTCAATGGGATATTTTATACTGAATACTGTTATCAACTCTATAGATGGAAACCTGATACTTCTGAATGGTTCAATACGGGATTATTAGATAAAGGCACAAGTGAAGATAGATCTTATTGCTATGCAAATAACATCTTTATTGACGCAATAGGATTTAGATTTGCAGTGTCTGGGAACACTGTCTATGTCGGAAAAAAAGAAGGTCAACTCATGCAGTCGCTTGATGAAGGAATGACCTGGACTGATGTTACTGGAAACCTCCAATTTCATATTGATAACTATAGGGCAATTACAATCGCAGACAACTTTGTCTATGTAGCAACTGACAGAGGTGTTGTAATGTCCAATAACGGTGTTGACTGGCATACACTCACAAATACAGATGGCAGACCGCTAATTATAACTATGTTTGCTGTAGATGGAACTACGGTTTACGGTGAAAGTAAGCAAAGAATATACAAAGTAAACAACGATATGCTTTTATGGGAGAAAGTTACACCCAAAATAGAATATACAGTGACATGTATTGATGTTGATGAAAATACACTCTATGTAGGAACAAGCAACAAAGGAGTACTACGTTACAGACTTGATAACTGATAATACTGTGAACTGAGATACAACAATAGAAATATCATTTTTGGCGTTGCTTTGGACATGGTAGCAGGCACGCTCCGCGTGCCGTCCGCTCATTTGTCAGAATCACAGAAACCACAGGGACACTGATGATGTATTTTCTGTGTTTTCCGCGATTCAGACAGAAAAATCGATAATTGAATACCTCTGCAACTAAGCAAAATCGCATTTACACACCTCCTGTTTTATGTTACAATTTAATTAGAAAAATTAACATATTCGGAATATAATAACATGAAACATAAAACACACATCCTTATAATTATCCTATTTGCTCTGTTTTTCACTCCTTTATCCATAGGTGATTTCACAAAATACGATTTTACCTTTGTCCGTTTGAAATATAGTGGCAGTTATCGTTATAAGAGTCTATGGCATATTGATTATCCTACTGCAGAAAGAAACCTCCTCTTTCAATTACGCAAACATACCGATATTAAAGCCAGTCCGATCGAAAAAGTCATTGAGGTAGGTTCACCCGAACTATTTGACTATCCATTTGCTTACATGGCAGAATTGGGTCGTCTAAATCTATCTAAAGCCGAAGCAGAAAACCTTAGAGAATACATGCTGCGAGGTGGATTTATCATGATGGACGATTTTCATGGAAAAGCACAGTGGAAAAGATTCTATAAGCAATACAAAAAGATATTTCCTAAACGTGAACCCAGAGATATTCCTATTAATCACCCTTTATTCAATTGCTTCTTCAAAATTGATACATTAATGCAAATTCCTGCACCCGCTGCTTACCGGAAGGGTAGAACACATGAGAATGATGGTTATCAAGTGCGGTGTATGGGTGTTTTTGACGACCAAGGTAGGATAATGATGGTAATTAACTTCAATACAGATTTAGGAGATGCATGGCAAAATGCAGCAGAACATTTCTATCCACGTAAGTTTTCAAATATGGCTTTCAAAATGGGAATAAACACCATTGTCTATTCACTTACGCATTGAAATAATATTGTGTTTAATACTTCACCAAACAGTCTTATCCTACATAAGATTGTTTTACATATACTTATCCTTCAACCTATTTCTCACCCTCTACCTTCTTCTTAAAAATTGCTATTTCCTCAAAAAACCCTCCTTTTTCAAAATAGTGCAATTCTTACTAACAAAAATGTGTCTATACATTAAAAGATTACTATAGACTTGAGGTGTGCAATGAATAACAGTGATACAAACCTTATTCAACGAACCTTAGACGGTGATCAGCAAGCGTTTGCTGAACTTGTGGATAAATACCAAAAACAAATACACGCGTTAGCGTGGCAGAAAATTGGTGATTTTCACATCGCTCAGGAAATAACACAAGACGCTTTTCTCACCGCATACAATAAACTTGCAACGCTCAAACACCACAACCGATTTGCAGGTTGGCTATATGTGATCGCTGATCGCAAGTGTAAGAACTGGCACAGAAAAAGAAAACTTGCACTACAGTCTTTAGATGATACAGATCCAGTCGAATTAGAGGAGGTGTATTACTCAGAATATATGACACGTCAACGAGAAGAAGCAGCAAAAAGTAAACGAAGAGCTTTAGTACAGAAGTTACTTAGCACACTTCAAGAGAGTGAACGCACAGTCGTAAATCTGTATTACATCGCAGAAATGACTTGTGAAGAAATAGGTAAATTTATGGGTGTGTCTGCGAACACAGTTCGGAGCCGTCTACACCGAGCACGAAATAAATTAAGAAAGGATGAAACAATGATTAAAGAAAACCTTAGCAGTTTCCAGCTACCGACACAACTCACAGAAAACATCATGAAAGAAATCTCTAATCAGAATCCTGCAATACCATCCACAAGCAAACCGTTAATTCCATTAGCCGTTTCAGCAGCATCTGCAATTCTAATCATATTCCTGTTAGGAATTGGATCTCAAAATCTAATGCAATTTCAACGACCTTATAGCTTAAATGCCCTTTCCGAAAATACAATTGAAATAACTGATACACACATTGTTATTGATACACCAGCAAATCCTACCGACCGAAATCAGATTGGACGCACAAATGTCGCTGGAAATAACAACGAAACTGGACAAAAACAGAATGATCCACTATTCGCAGCAGCAAATGCCGAGGAACTTGAGACATCTAACATAGATAGACAATGGATCCAAACAAATGGACCAGAAGGTGGTGTAATTAACACACTATTCTCTACCTCAAACGGTGACATCTATGCAGGTACATCCTCTACATTATACAAACTTACAGAGGATAAGAGTTCATGGAATCTTGTCTACTCAGTAAATACATCCACAATAAATATGAGTGATATGGTACTTGGCGGAAAACCAATGTTTGAGCGAGGAGATTCTCTTTTTATTGTAACTGATACTGAAGTAATTAACTCAATAGATAGAGGTGAAACATGGCAGTCTCTCGGAACCATTCCAGACGGGTATCCTGTTGATATAGCTGTGACAGATTCTACATTATACCTTGGTATTACTAAAGATGTAGTCAAACCTAATGAAGCTCATACTGAAAGTGTATATGTGTCTGAGAATGATGGCAAAACTTGGCAAATTATTGATGATTCTAACCTTGAGGGTGAGAAAATACGCGCTGTTGCTGCAATTAATGACACAGTTTTTGTTGGCACAGATGACGGTCTATATAAATATGATGAGGAAAATTGGAAAAAAATACCCATTGGACCTAAGGAAATGCATAATAAAAAAATGGCTGTTCCTTCAATTGCTACTGCAGAAAACATACTGTATGTTGCCGCAGGAAAAAACTATAGCAACACAAAAGCAGTAATGACAAAGGATTCATGGTGGTCACTTTACCGTTCAGCAGATTTAGGAAAATCTTGGGAATCCATTGATCCAAGAGGTGAAAACATTAAAAGTGGGTTTTCCATTCAATTTCCAATAAAAGGGTATGGAAAACATCCATATTTGGGAATAAAGGTTACTGCCAAAAATGAGAATGTCCTGCTTTCAGATATGAGATCAACCTACTATTCAAAGGACAGTGGTGAAACATGGACGACAATAGATAGACAAAAGATGCAAGAAATCAAAACGGCATATCCTTTTATTGTGTTGGATTCTAACACATACTACAAAGGAACCCAATCCGGGGTCTATAGGTCAACTGATGGCGGAGATTCATGGCAGCAGTTTAATACTGGTCTTGCAAGTTCTACCGTGACAGATCTATTCGCTGTTAACGGAAAACTATATGGTAGAACAAATGATCATTTTGTTACTTCTACAAATGGTGGAGAATCATGGACACCATTATCTTTTAATAAGAGAAGTATATCAATGATGAATAAATTCGACAATTCTATTTACCTAAAATCCACAAAAAATAACATCTCAATCCTACGCTTATCTTCTGAGAACAATGATATAATTGAGATTCGAAACATGCCCAAAATTGAAGATGTTGATCTTAATCACGACTCCAATTTTGATGTTTTTATAGACAAAAGTAAAGAAATCATTGAACAGGACGAGATACTAAATCTTCAGGAGGATGATGTTGAAAAAATCAGTCAACAAATTACTGATGCATTTCAAAAGCAAGCAGCATCTTCAATAATACCGCTTTTTGGGAGTTTCGCTGTAAGTGGTGAAACATATTATATGGAATATAGAAATAGGTTATACACTTGGAAATACGATGAGATAGAATGGCACGATACAGGTATTGTTGATGAAACAATGACTGACTTACCATTTAACTTATTCAATCCGAAGGAATTTCCAAACGACCTTTCAGAAATAATGGAAATGCAAAAATCTATCGGCTTCAAACTTGCGGTGTCAGGAAAAAATATCTATGTCGGTAAACAAAATGGTGATCTTTTCCGTTCCTATGATGAAGGAATCACTTGGACGGATGTAACCAAGGACCTTCCCTTGTTGTATGAGAAAATACACGCAATTAACTATGCAGGGTCTACAGTATATGTTGCGACAGACAAAGGAGTCACATATACAACAGATGGTGAAAGTTGGTATACTACAACTGATGCCGATGGAAAACCCATTATAATAAAACGGTTTACCGTAGGCGGAACAACTTTATATGGAGTCGTTGGTCTTCATGTGTATCAATTGAAACAGAAATCAAACTTATGGGAACAAATTACGCCAGAAATACCATCTCCCATTTCATCATTGACTGTTGATGACAAAACATTATATGTTGGCACACTGGGTCGTGGTGTTCTCCGTTTCGCGCTTGATAAATAGCATGTTTGTATGAACAATTATAGGCGCGTACAAAATACGCGCCTTTCTTTTTTGTAAACCTATCATACAAGGCAAATCTGGACACATATTTTATTCCAAATGACAAATTATTTGTCATAATGCAACTTTTTTTCGTTATTTTTGTATATTATAATAAAAAAGTGCAACCTTTTTCCAGATAAATGTCTCTTTAATAACAGAGGATGATATAGGATTGAAGAAAACAATAATTATTTTCAACAAACTTAATATAAAGAACTCTGAACACGTTGATGTCTGATATGTCTAATGATTAACCGAGAAAAAAATCATAGAAATCAATACCAGTGGTTGCAGCAAGAAAATATGAAAAATGGGAGAAAAAAATGAAAAAAGAATTTACCATAGAAAACTGGATACTCGGTGGCACAAGTTTTATTCTGATTTTCACATTTGGGTGCTATCTGTGGTTTCAAAGTGAGATGTCTTCCATTGATAATTACTTTAATGATCATACAGTAGAGACACAACAATCTGACGAAACATCTGAAACTGATAAATTAGAAACACCGTTGATAGAAATAGATGATAAAGAGAATTCTGACACATACCACAGAAATAACTCCGTTATTGATCATACTGATACTGAAATTTCAGATGTATCTGCAACAAAAAGTGATTACATTGATAATGATAAAGCCACAGTACCTATACCTTGGGGAAAACAAACAGCAGTATTGAAAATCTTTAATCTGAATATCTAAGGGAACCGAGTAAGGGGGAGTAAGTCTATAAAATTTCTACCTTTCAAAATTGCTAACTTGTAAGTAAGTCAAAACAGATTCACAAAATAGTAAAGGCACGCAACAATTGCGTGCCTTTCGTTTTTTTAAATAGTATCATAATGTTGATACCTTTTATGTAGGAGTAAACACCGAAAGCGCATTAAACGTTGATTCAAAATCAAACTGTCTTTGTAGCACAAACTTCCCAGTTTGTGCCGTTCAGCACCAGTGTTACGATATGTTGTCATCCCGCAAAACGGACACTAATACATCAAACTCAATAAACCGCACAATCCGAGATTCTGGTATCATAGGGGCGAGGTCATCTCGCCCGTCTTGCTTGTATCTTCCCTTTACTTGGACAGGGAAACTCCTGCCTATGATTGGAATGTGCTGTGGGATCAATCCCTTCTGCGTCTTCAGCAATTCAGACAGAAAAATCGACAATTGAACGTCTTTCGGTTGTTGACAATATGTAATTTGAAAAGAACTATTAAACAGTGTATCATTTATCCATAAACTATTTTCTTGGCAAAATTGCAACCCTGTATTACATTTTCGCATCTTATATTTAAAAGACTCAATCTGTTTATGAGGAAATCCATGAACAATAAAGACTCTAATCTCATTAAACGAACACTTGAGGGTGATCAACAAGCATTTGCTTCTTTAGTTGAAAAATATCAAGATCAGATACATGCATTAGCTTGGCAGAAGATTGGGGATTTCCATATTGCTCAAGAAATTACCCAAGATACATTCATAAAAGCCTATCAAAAACTCGCGACATTAAAACATCCAACACGTTTTGCTGGGTGGTTGTATGTCATTACAAACAATAATTGCAAAATGTGGCATAGAAAAAATAGATTACAAACACAATCTTTTGAGGAAACCGATCCAGTTGAGTTGGATGAAATATATTATACAGAACATAAAACCCGTGAACGAGAGGAAGAAGCTAAGGAAAAAAGACGATCATTAGTAAAAGAACTACTCAGTAAACTACGAGAAAGTGAAAGGACTGTAGTTACACTGTACTACCTTGCTGACTTGAGTTGTGAAGAGATTGGTGAATTTCTCGGTGTAGCAACCAATACAGTAAAAAGTCGACTTCACCGCGCACGAAACAGACTAAGACAGGAGGAAGCAATGATACAAGAAAATCTAAGTAGTTTCCAATTACCAAAACACCTCACAGAGAATATTATGGATGCTATTTCAAAAGTAACCCCTGCACTAGCCACCCCCAATAAACCTATTATGCCTTGGTTACTCTCAACTGCATCTGCAGTTCTAATCTTGATAATACTCGGAACAAGTGCCTATCATATATACCATTTTCAAAAACCTTATAGTTTAGATTCTACATCCCAAAAAACTATTGAGATAACAGAAGCAAAACAGGTCATAGATTCTACTGTAAAGCCTGATAAACGAAATCTGATCGCAAAATCCAATGATCAAAATATAAATAAGAATGCCTCAAATAATCAAAACTCACAATTAGTTGATCCAGCAAATTTAGATGATACATCTAATACCAGTAAAAATAAAATTAACCAAAAAGGAAATGTATCATTATCGGGAATTGTAGTGGATACAAGTGGAAAAGCAGTAGAGGGTTTAGAACTTACAGTAAAACCAATGAAAATAAATGAGAACGGGAGTATGGTAGAACTTACTCCGATGTCTTCTTGGAAAAATTTTATAACTGATGACAAAGGAAGATTCACGTTTATAATCACCAATCCAGTTGCTTTACAATTAGTGTTACTACCAGATACAGTTTCTGATTACGAAATAAAGTCACTTACAATAGGTGATTTTACCTTTTTTAATAATGGAAATAATGAATTCTTTCCGCTCAGGACCTTTAGAATGACATTTGTTATTGAACCTGGGATGGCTCTTGAAAATACAGTTGTTACTGTCCAACCACCCCCAAGAAGAATTCGCGGACGAATTCTTCTAAGGAATGGTAAACCCCTTGCAAATACCGGAGTGGATCTGACCATTCATGCAGGAAAACATGATAAATTTCTCTATTTCTTTCCTGAGTTTGGCGGCAGTATAATGAGTACTTTCGCACAAACTGATTCCCAAGGATACTTCGTACATTATCTATCAAATCAGATTGATCGAGATTATAAAGTAAAAGTGAATTATCATGGATCGACAGATACATCAGGATGGTTCCAACTAAGAGAGGGAAAGTGGAAGGATGATCTTGTATTTCGGGTTAGGGACAAACAGAGAGTCATAAATAAAATAAATAAACGTGTCAAAGCACAACAAGCAGTATGGACTGTAAATCCATATAATGGACATGCTTACAAAAGAATCGTAGTGGATAGTTGGGATGATGCAATAGCAAAAGCAAAATCTGAAAAAGCATATCTCGTTGCTATTAACGATGAAGCTGAACAGAAATGGTTAGAAACACGATTTCCCGAATATCTGTTTTATTGGATAGGATTGACTTCTAACCAAGATGGATCATTCGATAAATGGACAAACGGAGATCAGTTAACTTATGAAAATTGGATGTCAACTGAAAAATCCGCAGAACCAAATACACATATTGTATTAGATTTCTTTTCTAAAAGATGGATGAAAATAGATTCCGAGAATAAATTCTTACCTGCAATCCAACTTGCTATCATTGAAAAAGAGGATATAAAGATTAAGTCAAAAAAATAAAGGATTAAATTATGTATCAACCAACTTATACCAAACGCACTATATTTCTTTTCCTACTTATTCTCTTAATAGGTCTTGTTGCCATAAACCAAGGGATAACCGAAGAACATAAAACAACATTGTCTGGTCGAATTACAACCCCCAAAGGTGAACCAATATCCGATGTAACTGTCCTAATACTTTACATGAAATTCAATGACGATCCAGCCCTATTCACCAAATTACAAACACTCCTGCCAATATATGACAGCAAATTCTACCCATTCCTTCCTGATACACCGAGTTTCTATAATGAAGGTAAGTCACCTGATATAACTAATAAAAATGCCCTTCCACCATTTTTAGAATCTAAAACTGATGCAGATGGGAAGTTCACATTCTCTAATATTTCCTCTAAATTGGTCCAATTGATGGTTCTACCGAATGAACCGTTGGATAAAGATTCAACACGATATAAGTCTGGTAAATCAAAACACACATCACTTCCAATAATTCACTCTCTAAAACTCAATGAGATTACTTTTTTACCTCATCAAAATAAACACTTTCCACCAATAGGAGCTGTGACCTTTACTATAGAACCAGGAAGAAAAATTGAAAATATAGAACTAAAGGTAAGTATGCAAAACCCACTTAGCATACGTGGTAGAATAGTATTTAAAAACGGTGAACCTGTCTCTGATACATCTCTTACTATCAAATTCGGACATCATAACTTTTACTATGCAAGTCAGTTTCCTTACCGAATTCCTATATCAGTAAAGACAGATGAGAATGGTCTTTTTACACATAGTGTCTTTTCCGCAGGTATATACGCTTATGCAACAAATTATCGTGGATTATCTGCCACCTCAAAACCATTTTTTCTTGATGGTAATACACCACATGATGTTATAGAATTGACACTTAATGGCAACCCCGATGAACTCGCGGAGTTACCAATGGATAGTGCCAAATCTATAATACCTGGACCAGATTTAAGTGGTGTATGGATTCTGAATCCAGAAAATGGACATATATATAAACGCATCATGTGCAAATCAAGAGAAGATGCACAGATAAAAGCATCCCAAGAAGATGCACAACTGGTATCAATTACGAGTGATAAAGAACAAATATGGCTGGAATCTGTTTTTGGAACAAGTCCATATTGGATCGGATTAACGGGTCATAGAAATACAGACGATTGGCAATGGGATTCAGGTGAACACCTCAAATACAAAAACTGGATAAAAGGGGATTTTCATCGTCCTCCACCGGCAATTTTTAAGTTATTTGGTTGGGGAGATGACAAACCAAAACCCAAAAATAAAAATTATGCAATCATGACACAAGATGAGGAAACAGGTTATATGAAATGGGAAACAGTTGAACAAAGACACTCAGATCGAGGATATACACGTTTAGCAGTCATTGAAAAAGACAAAATAGATATTGAATAAGCAAAGGTAATACCATTTTTAAATAATAACTTCTCATTAACAACAAACGCGTTCGTAGTCGCACAATTCATTACGCCTCTTACATTATCGTAGGGGCGAGGTCTCCTCGCCCGCATGCTCACATAAAGTCTGGTAGGTCGGAGCGAGCAAAGCGACCTCCGACATGCACACTAAAGCCCCAGAGGGGCAAAAGGTGTATAGTAAACGTTGATCCTACTAATAGCAAGCCCCAGAGGGGCGAAAGGTGTATCATAAGCACTAACATTACGCACTAAATTGACACCTATGCCTCGCCCTACGATGTTGTCTGAACCAGAATTTACAGAATAAGAGATCGCGATTCGGAGAGTGGTTCTACAAAGGAAACCTTAATATTAATGATAATAGGATTTGGAAAACTGAATGGCTCTGTAATAATTTCTCCCTCCTTGAATATTTCTGTATTCTATGCTATACTAAAACCATAACCAATCATCACCATACAACAGAAACATACTCATCGTAGTCAAAACCAGATAGTCCGCCAATCTATCAGCGCATAATCTATGTGCAATACCGATTTACCAGCCAAATCAAATATCTACTTTGTACGACAATTATCAGGAGATTTACAATGGACATACAAACAGATGAAATACTACAAAAGACAGGTGAAACAGCCCTAAAGAATTCAGTCGTCCAATTGTTTTGGTATAACCCAGAAAAGAAAACATCTACTCACCGTGGCACAGGGTTCTTTGTTGAACGTGACTTGGTCGTAACTAATTTCCATTGTGTCGCAGGTGCAACATCCATGTTTGCAAAACTTGTCAGTAGGGACGCTGAATTCCCTGTTGAAGGTGTGGTTGCGGCAGATTTAGAAAATGATCTTGCCATATTAAAGGTCACTGGTAAATGCAAACCACTGCCAATCGCTGATAGCGATAATATCAAAGTTGACGATACTGTTGTTGCTATAGGGTATTCCAGTGAAGAAAAATGTGATATAACAAGTGTCAGAATTCAAGACATCAGAGATTCTATCAATAAATTCCAAATAAAAGAACCGTTTAAACGCGGACATAGTGGAGGTCCGTTACTCAACAGTTCAGGAGAGGTAATAGGAATCGCAGTTGCAGTGTATGCAAACGTACTATTTTTTATGGGTGCTTCAACTATATCACAAGGTTTTGCAATTCCTGCAAACATCTTATCAGACTTACTGGAAAATAGGGAAAATGTAGTTCCGTTAGAAGAATGGCAAGAACAACCACAAATACAAGGTTACATCCAAAGTTTTCAAGGTCAGCAAAAATTGGCACAGGGCAAACATACGGAAGCAAAAAAATGTTTTGACGAAGCAATTGAATTAAATCCCGATTTGTATGATGTATACCTCAATAGATCTCTTATTCATATAACATTAAATGAACCTGAACAGGCAATTAACGATTGTAATACTGCCATCAGACTCAATCCTAATCTTATTGAAGCTTATGTCAACAGAGGAGCTGCAAACTTATTCATAGATAAATACGAAGAAACAATCGCAGACTGTGACTATATTCTAAAACATAATCCAAATTCGGTTCAGGCTTATATCATAAGGGCAACCGCACATATACATTTAGATGATAATAAGGAAGCAGAGAACGACTATGGTAAAGCAATACAAATCAACCCAGATGCTATGGAAATCTATCTATCACGCGCAAGTGTCAGATATGAACAACAAGATTACGCTGGTGCAATTGAGGATTTTGATAAATTAATCAACGACGCTACGGAATTGAGTACGGTTTTCGGTGTCCATACAAGTCGTGGAAATGCAAAATATGAACTTGGTGATTATGAAGGTGCACTTGAAGATTATGAAATAGTCGTTAAGGAAAATCCAAAGGATCATGGAGCGTATGCTAATCGTGCGTATGCAAAATATGGGATCGGTTTGTCAATAGCAAATAAGGGTGATAAAGCAGATTCCCGCAAGTATTACAAGGAAGCGATTGAAGACTTTGATGTTTACTTAAAATTTCACCCAGAAAATCATTCAGCTGTCAAAACTCGCGCACACACGAAGTACCGACTGGGTAGGATAAATGCTGATCTGGGTAAAAAGGTAAATTCACGCGCATTTTATCGAGAAGCAATTGAAGATTACAATGCAGCTGTTGCAACTGGTCCAAAATGTGTTGATTCTTATTATTATCGGGCACTTGCTAACCGATATTTGAAAGAATACGAAGATGCAATCACAGACTTTGAGAAAGTTACTGAACTGAATGCAAAACATTTTAACGGATATTTCCAACGTGGACTTGTAAAACGGTATTATGGTAAAACAAAAGCGGATCAAGGTGATACTGAGGGAGCAATCAAGTTATATCAACAGGCTATTGATGATTATACTGAAGGTATCAAATTAAAACCGAAAGATCATACTTCTTTCAACAATCGTGCTTTTGCGAAGTATTATCTTGGAAATATGCATACCAAACAAGGAAATATGTCTGATGTCAAAAGTCACTATCAAAGTGCAATCAAAGATTATACCGAAGCAATCAGACTACTTCCTACATACTCCTTAGCCATTGAAAATAGAGCCTTAATCCATTATAAATTGGGACAAATGGAATTTGAAGAAGGCAATGAAGTAACTGCCAGAGAGCACTTTCAAGCCACTATAACCGACTGTGATGAACACATCCGTATAAATACAAAAAAACCAAGTGCTACTGTCTACCATAGGCGTGGTACAGCAAATGCTGCAATAGGTAATTACGAAAATTCAATCAAAGATTACAACCAAGTTTTACGAATTAAGCCAAATCACGCCCGTGCATACTATGACCGTGGTATAGCATACAAACACATTGGAATAACTGATGAATCAACAGCAGACATCAACAAAGCAAAAGAATTAGACCCCGATATTGAAAACAAGACTGATTAATTTGGATTTTACACAGGCGTCTACCACAGTATACGCATAGGTTAGATCGTAGGGACGGGTCTACCCGCTCGTATTCAAGGTATTTACTATTGAGATGTGCTGTGCGGAATCTTCATCAAACCCAAAGCAGACACATATCTGTTTTGACTTCTTGTCCGTAAACCCAATCTACTCCAATTGCGTTCCTCTTATCGTAACAACAATGAAACATTACACGTTCCTTTCCATTCTCATCTTTATCCAATTACTATCTGGTTTGATACACACAAATGCTCAAACACAGAATGGTTATATCCGTTTTGATTGTCCTGATGTTCCACCCCCAATGTTTCAGTTCGACTTAAACAGGGAACTGATTAAACATATTACAACAGATGGTATATTTACTGGAATTGATAATCTATTTATCCACACTTACGATAAAGTAGATGGTATTTATGAGAATTTAGTTGAATATTATAGTCAGGTCATAAATCAAAAAGGATGGGTAAGTTACGATGAAGATGATAACAAACTGGTATCAATTATTATCAGTTCTAACCCAGATAGTGATTCTGTTGAAGGAATCTTAGTCATTGTTAATAGTAGATTCGTAGTTCATTTGCTAAATATCGTAGGAAATATACCACAACAACAGATAGGCACAATATTAGCAAACTTAAACATACTCGGTATATGGATACCTGAATTAAAATCACTTGGACAACCTATAGATACAACAACGAACCAACCAGAACCAATTATTGTTAAACAAGAGGAAATACTCCTTGATAGAAAATCACCTACTATACTTCGGACAATTGAGGACTCTCCAATATCCACTGCAAGGTTTTCCAAGACTATAGTTGAATCTCTTAATGGAAATTGGTCATACAATGCACTTCCAATACAAAAAATTGAAGTTAACTCTCATACAACAAGTAAAAACTCATCACAAAAAATGGCTTTAGATACAATAAGAGATGTACTGTACGATAGTATAAACTCTCCAGAAGGTCCAGAAGACTTTAATGTAATTTTGGATAGATTGATAGATTCTAATGTATCAGAATATATCAAGAAAGTAACAGTCAATACAGATGAACAATTGATTAAAATCAATTTAGAAGATATTCAAAATAAAAAAGAAATTCAAAATATACTCTCAAAACAGTTTCATACAAGTGAAGCACATCCATTACATGAGATACATGTCAAAGGTCTAAAGAAAATTCAACCAAATATAATTAAGTCTACACTTGAAGATGGACCAACTGAGATTGTAAATGCAACAGAACATATATCTAACACGATACCAGAACTTGATATTGTGGAACTTGATATTGAAAAGTTCGGTCAACAACGAATTGCAAAAATCACTATTCAGGAAAAACCATTGCAAGTCACCTCTTATACAACAGCAATGCCAAGAATTGGGTTAAATCGTGTAACAGGTTGGGAACTTGGAGCGCGCGTAGAAACTGGTTTCCGTCCAAAGCAAAATACAAACTACTCACCGTTTGCCTATGGATGGAATTCTAACCTGCAAATTACTGAAAACAATACCAATCTATACGCACAAGTTGGTTATGGATTTGGCAATAACCAACCTTATTATCAGTTCGGTGGCAACTATTTCTGGAGTGAGAGAGAACTATGGAAAATCGGTTTTTCTGCCCAATATCAACACGCATTTTCAACATTAAGCACAGATTTGCATACCGGATTTGACGAAAGCAATTCTATATTCTTCCGTCTGCTTGGTGTGCCAGATCATCAAGATTACTATTTGAGAAAAGGATCAGAAGTTTCTGTTCTCTGGTTTACCAACAGATCAGACAGTTTGAAATTATCACTGTTATGGGAAACACATGAGAGTCTGGATAAATCAACTGATTGGCATTTTTTCAATATGAGATCTAACAGTAAAATGCGTGAAAACCTAACAATCACTCCATCACAACTTCGCAGCGTATACTTAAAGACTGACTTCAACAATAGACAAAATCATCTTGGTTGGCACAATACATTCATAATCGAACATAGTAACCCATCCTTTGGATCAGACTTCAATTGGACGCGAACGCAGGCACATTTTAGATATGCGTTACCTATTGGGAGAAACCAGTTCCGTAGTAGATTCGTCTTGAGTACTGCATTGGGTAAGTATACTGAGAATCAGGAAGGACCAGCACTCCTACCAACACAAAGGCAGTTTATATTAGGTGGGATTGGAACACTCAACGGATATCCTCAAAATACATTTTTTGGCGATGAAGGATACCTAATGAATGTAGAATTACTTTTAGGAATACCAAAGATTATTGAAATCAATATACTAAAAAATTTCCATACAGTATTACTTTTTGATATTGGACAAGTGTGGAATGAATACCGTACTGGATGGAATTTTGAACCAAAAGCCAGTGCTGGCATTGGTGTACAAGTATCATCTGATGTTGATATCTTACGATTCAACATCGCTAAAGCATTATATTCAAAACAGGACATACAGTATAATTTAATGATATATTATAGTTTTTAGATTCCTTATTCAAATAATGACTTATATTTTATCAATAAATTACTAATATGGGGATAATGACGAATGAAAACCAACAAAAGCAAAATTTCATTTCTTGTCTCATTAGGCATACATATTGTATTGATTTTGGCTATATCACCATTTATTGTAAAGAATCTCTATGAAACTGAAAATAACTTATCGCTATCAATATTTAAAGTAGAAACCAAAGAACCAGTGAAAAAACGTAAAATGCTTGAACATCAGTCTGTCAAACCTAAAATCAGAACTGCAAGTGGTTCTCCATCCCTATCGCAGGCAGCTCCAAAATACGCACCTGAAATGAACCCTCCAAAAGCACAATTATTTGAAGAAATTGCACCAGAAATAGTCACTTTTGCGGATATTCCGACAACAGATTCGTATTCCTTACCCAATTCAAGCTTCGGGAAGGATAATGATGCAGCGGGACCTGTTGTTATTCCTGAATTTCGTGGTTCTGGTGGAGATAAAACAGGTATAGGACGTGGTGGGTCAGGAACAGGTAAAGGTGGAGGATTCGGTAAAGGTTTAGTAGGTGTGGCAGACGTTGAAGGTCTTGGTTCTATAGGTGATGATTTTGGAAAAACAGATCTTGGAACTTTCATATCTGATGTAATGCCCGGACACGGTTTTGTCGGTCAGTTATACGTACCTGGCAGCACTATTCGTCAAATGCCTGATTTCAAGAGGTTGAAACCGATCTACACCTTTGCGACGGCAAATATAGATGTACCTAAAAGAAATTTCACACAAGGATTTCCTACGCCAGATAAACAGGAAGTTTTAGAAAATTTCGCGATATTATTTCGAGCTAAATTGGCAATAAATAAACCCGGTATCTATGAGTTTACGCTAAATTCTGATGACGGATCAAAGTTATATATTAACGATAAATTGGTTGTAGATAACGATGGTGTTCATGCCACGATCAGTAGAAGATCTCATATTAGACTAAACGCCGGTTTTCATCCAATTGAGATACATTATTTTCAAGGACCAAGGCATGCAATTGCCTTACAATTGTTCTATAAACCTCCTAATGGTTCCAGACGTATTGTGCCACCTTCAGTAATTTTCCATCCAGGCGATCCTGATGTGCCTGATGCACTAAAAAAGATAAAACAACGATTAAAAAATACCTCCAAGTAATAGAATAAGATACTTGATAAAATGAAATATACGATCATTATATTATGCATTTTACTTTTATGTTTACCTGTATCTGCACAGGAAAACACTGGAAGAGTAAACTTCAAGTGGTATAATTCCCCTTCACCAGAATATGAACTTGATTTGGATCAGAGGACCATTACAGATTTATTGGAAGAACCAAGTGCCGACATCCTCTCATTATATAGAACTGTAAACAATATATATTTAGGTAGCTATCACAGACAAGGATTGAATTATGAACAAATGCTTACATATTACAAAAATAGACTCAAAGCACGGGGATGGAACATATATCAAAAAAACGAATCTCTAATCATTTTTACTCTCAGACTAAAGAATTATGTCGTAGGAATCTTTGTTATTGTACATAGTGGAAATGATGTCTTCTTGATAAACATATTAGGTAAAATCACACCTAAACGAGTTACAGATCTATTAAGAAATGTTAATCTACTCGGTATTGACATACCTCAACTAAATAAACTCACACAGCTACCTGAATCAGTAATCGCACCTCAATCTGAAACTAAAGAAAATTCAATCACGCCAAAAAGTGATACTGTTCCTGACATTGATGAATCAGACTTTGCACTACCTATATCCACATGGTTGTACGAAGGACTTCCTATAGACGATTTCATTGTACGCAATACAAAGGGTAATGAGATAGATACGATATTCAAGTTTCTTGAAAAAGGTTCAGGTGACATAGAATATGTACTACCACTGATTAACAATTCACTGAATGTAGACAGAAAAATCACACTAAAAATGACAGAAGAGCAAGGTAACAACATCGCTGTCCTTAATGTAGAGAATCGTAAAAGGACAAAGTCAAAGTCAATATCCGTACTCAGGTCTCTAACAATAACAAGTGCAGGTGCAAGTAGAAAGATAAAATCTTCCACGACTAAACTTGATATTGATGATTTATTTCCTCAGGCAGCGACCCGATTCAGGGCAGGGGATGCACCTATTCATGAGTTACGTATTGAAGGAAATCAGAAGATACATGAGGATGACATACGACAGACACTGAATAACGGTTCAGAGAACATTGAACGTGCATTGACAACACTTTTTAAAGTAATGCCCTATTTTAAGGAGATAAAACTCCAAGTCAATGAAGAAAATTTCAGTCGTGTAGCAACAATTACTGTATCTGAAAAAGTACTCTCTTCAACCACATATCTCGGTTTACGTCCTCCGCTATTTCTCGGATTTAATAGGGTTAATGATTGGGAATTTGGCACTGGATTTCAAACAGGTAAACCAACAACTGTTGGTCCGTTATGGATATGGGAAGTGAAAGATACACTTGACACTCAGACCTATAATCTATATGGGAAAATAAGTTACACGCTTGGAAATCCACACTATCATTATGATGCTGGAGGAAGAATTAACTGGGGTAAACCATATTTTTGGCATTTCGGATTGACTGCAAATATTTACCGACAGACTGATACAGTTGCACCAGAACTATTTTTGGATTACAATGAGAGCATATCAGATATTCGAAATATATTAGGTTATACTGACCTGCATAATTATTATTTAAGAGAAGGTTTTGCCATTGGTTTACGATGGAGTCCTATGTTACCAACTCACACTTTCAAACTTGGTTTTAATGCCGAATCACATGAAAGTCTACAAAAAAGCACTGATTGGCAAATGCTGCAATGGGCATTCCCTGATATGAAATCAAGGAACAATCCTATCATAGACCAAGGAAAGATGCACAGTCTATCTTTTCAATATGATTTCAATACACGAGCAGATTATCTTGGATGGCATAATACCTTACTTGTTGAACATAGTAATACATCTTTAGGTTCAGATTTTGATTTCACTCGTGCTCAATTACACCTACGTTATGCTTTTCCTTTAGACAATAACAGTGTTAGAACTCGATTTCTCTTTGGTTTCTCAGACAAATCTTTACCGATACAAAGACAGTTAGCAATCAGTGGTTTAGGCGGATTGAGAGGTTATTCCTTATATGTTCCGGTAGACGAAGCTGAAAAAGAAGCATCCAAAAAACCTTGGTATGGATATTCACAATATGCATTTATGGGAGACCGGGGGTTTTTACTTAACATAGAATTTCATTATCGCTTGAAAAATCTGACAAGTTTAAGTTTCTTTGAGTATACATATCTTATATTCTTCATTGACGAAGGACAAATATGGAATGTTTCAGACAGCGCATTCACCTTTGATCCAAAAGCGGATGTGGGGGTCGGTTTTCAGTTAGGTGAGGCTGGTCAAATCAGATTCAATGTTGCCAAAACATTAGATTCCTGGGAAGGTTACCATTTATCCTTTAGTTGGTATCATGGATTTTAGTGAATTATATGCGTATTCTTATATCAATAATCATCTGTATTACTATATTCATACCGAATGTGTCTCAGAATTCGGATGCATTTCTTGAATATGATTTCACCTTTGTTCGCCTACAATATTCTGGCAGGCTCACACAACTAAGTAATTGGCGTGTCGACTGGCCCGCTTCGGACCGCAATTTTATTTATCAACTCAAAAAGCAGACGAGTATTGATGTCGCTCCAGATAGCATTAGAATATCTGTTGGATCAGAGGATTTATTCAATTATCCTTTTGCTTACATTCTTGAAGTTGGTAGCATGCGATTGAATAAAGCAGAAGCAAAGAATTTGCGAGAATATCTACTCCGTGGTGGGTTTATCTTTGTTGACGATTTCCATGGTGGATTAGAATGGGATAGGTTTTATTCTGAACTAAAAAAGATATTTCCAAATCGTGAACCTATAGATATTCCTGTAGATCATCATATTTTTAATTGTTTCTATAAAATCGAAAAACTAATTCAGATACCCGGTTTGCGGGCGTTATATAGTGGTAGAACTTATGAACGTTTCGATGGACATCCTGCTCGGTATCTTGGAATGTTTGACGATAAAGGTCGAATCATGATGTTGATATGTTTCAATTCTGATCTTGGTGATGCTTGGGAACATGCTGCAGAGGCATCATATCCACGTGAGTATTCCAATATTGCCTTGAAAATCGGTATCAATGCAGTCATCTATTCCTTGACGCATTAATGTAAATTAAACAATTAATTCCACCGAGGTTTTGAACTCGTACATATTTCATACATCAGCTGCTCAAGGAGTAACCCCTTATCATCATTAGTTGTCATAAATTGAATTCGGGTTTCCAGAGTCTTTTCAATTGCAGCCATCAGTTCGTCCAACGTAAAAGTGTGTAAAGTTTGAAATATTTTAAACACTGGAAAAGGGTGTCTTTTTAGCACATTATAATCTGTATTTTTGGGTAAAATATCTGCCATCTCTTCTGACAATGGTTTAAGGATTTTCTCCGTAAAATTCTCAAACCGCATCTGTCTCCCAATTGGTTTATATCCTTTTCTTACTGCAATTAATTTGGCTTGTAGAGTCAACCGAAGATGGCTTGTAATTGCGCCAATAACTAAATGTGGATTCGTTCCACTTGCTAATATCTCACGCAGACTTTTTATACCGAGTCGTATGGAACGTTTTCCTATCGCATCTGTCAGATCAAACATTACATCAAAATTGGTTTGTGTTACTAAATTACGGACATCTGTTTCATCTATTTGTTGCTTATCGCCAACATAGTTGATGATCTTGTTTATTGCCTCAGCAATAGTGTGCATATCTCCACCAGTACGGTTTCGAAGTTGTTCGAATGCACGTGGCGTAATTTTCTTATCATAAGATGCAAACTTGTCTACTACCTTCTTATAGAGTGGATCCCGATTGAGAGAAGCTCCCTTTTCTAAAGGATCACAGGAAACATATCTACCAACTTTCTGTATTGCTTTAGCGAATTTATTATTCTTACTAACTTCGTCTTTTACAATAAAGATTAGCACACTTGTTTTTGGTAGGTCACCTTCAAGCCATTCTAACAACAGGTCTGCATCACCATTATTGCTGCTTGTTTCTGTATTGGTTTCAATCTGCGATGCAAGTTGCGGTAACCCACTAAAGAAAGTTCTGACATCCTCATTCACCCCACTACCAAGGGAGTCATACAACTCATCCACAGCACTATTGTATTCTTCACCCCCATCTGCAATCTGTTGGATTGATACACCCAGAATCTTGGCAATCTCTGTAACACATTTCTGGACATCATCTTTAGACTTCATTATCTCCTGAATGCTGGTTAAAGGGGATGTTTTTCGTGTCTGTGTTTTGAATCCCGGAAAATTCTCTACTATTACTACTCTCCATTCTGACATTATAGGATAAAGTTCTATATTGCTGAGAATATCTTTCATAGATACATTGCTACCGTCTATATGTGAAATATTGAAATCACGAGTGTCAGGTGGTAGCAATTTGTCCACCATCTGTTTAAGCGTGCCTTCAATAAGAAAGGTCTCCTTACCACAGAGAAGATAAACAGGCGCAACTTTTTTATTCTCAATTTCGCTCAGTATATTTGTTTTCTTTTCTGGATTCTGTTTCATCAGGACAAACTGTCACTGTTAGGAATCGCTCATGTAGCGTTATCGGTGGTGACATCCTTTTTTGAACCAGTGGTTGCAAAAGCAGATAGACGTTTACTTGTATCGGTAGTTCCGCATTCAGGACAATTATAGAGTTTCTTATCATCATTTGTACGTTGGAGTACTTCAAACCGATTCTTACATGTGTTGCATTGATATTCGTATATAGGCATTGTTCTCTTTCTACAGTATATCTCATAAATCACTTACTTGATCTGATCTCTTGGAGAAAATCATATCTCCATTGTAGGAGTGAGGTTGCGTCGCTACAAAAAGAAAGAGTGTTTCTAATCGGATGGGAAACCTTGCCCTACAAGTGATTTATGAGATCCGTTCTATATATGTTAATGTAACTTAACAGAGTACAAATTTGTTATATTGGTCGAATAATTACGTTTACTTTTGTTCCTTTTGGTGGAATTTTATCCGTGTTGACACGATATGTACGATCATCTGTACCACCAGGTAAAGGATTGTTAATAAGTGAATCTGGGTCTCGGTAGACAGCAATAATATTATGGTATTGTTGTGATGTTAGTTGATCATTTATCAGTCTTCCACCAGTGAATACCCAATGTGTTTTCTGCATCGGTTTTCCTGTAAATGTATTCCAGACCAACTCTCGTGCCGGTATTGAAATAACATCATTACCATTATCCCATTCAACAAAAATTTGTAACGGTGAACCTTTTGGTTCATGTGGATCACCTATAACGGTAAGATTCCTTCCCGGTACCAGATCCAGTAATCCGAGTGTAATAAAAAGATATATCGGTTCTACATCAAGAATTAATATGCTTTCGTGTGACTTTCCAAGTGTGCCGCAAGCGAAAAATTCTATGATTGTATCATCGGTTGCAATGTTGATTTCTCCCGGAATTGTCACCTCTTTTTTGTTTGTATTAAATACGACATTTCCTATTTGATATACATTTTCAGCAATTTTTTTAGGTTTTGCCAATTTCACATCAGTGGGGTCAGTGTCTTTTGGAAATATGTTTATTGTGACCGATTCGGTATTGTCATTTTTATCTGTATCTTCTAAATCCACACGAACCTTTATCTCAGTTTCGCCTTCTTGTGTAGGAACCCAGTCGATTGATATATCGGATTCATTTATTGTAGGTGTCCATAGTACATCAGTTGAACCAACTTCAACACTGTCAACATGAAAGAAGACTTTAAAAGTTTTATCAAGTGGAGTACCGTTATTTCGAAGGGTTGCGCTAAGTTTTACTGCTTCACCAACACGGGGAGATGGTGGTGAGAAACGCAAACTATTTGGCACCACACCGATATTAGGTTCAGTAGGTCCTACAAGTGCCCGACTCAAAGTCATCACAGCAAAACAAGTTGCTAAAAAATCACTCTCTGCACCGTGCCATCTTCCATCATGTTCCTGTTTTGATACCATCATAGCAGATATTTCACCATACCAGTTATGTCCTGCTAATGTCTCAATTTTAGGTGGAATATCGCTAAAACGTTGTAATGACATTAAATAGTAATATAACCACGAATTAGATCCTGGATTACGTGTCAACGTCCAGTGTTTTTTAATCCATTCAATACCGTCTCGTATCTGTTTGTCCTCATCGGACACACCACATGCCCGAAGTGCCCACAATCCTGTCGCGGTCATGCTGCCATATACACCGATAGCCCATGGAGATCCTTCGTCCACTAAATTATACAACCATCCACCAGTTTCTGTTTGATTTCTTCGAATCCAGTTTTCTGCACGAGTCCAAGTGTCCTGTGGAATTTCAAGACCCCACTGTTTTGCTGCATATAGTGCATATATAACCATATTCATGTGTGCACCATCCGCTGTGTATCCATATCCCCAACCACCATCATCTCGTTCATCTGCGAATTCAGTGCCCTTCACAGGTAGTTGCTTTTCCACTAATTGGTTCACAGCAAATTGCATTTTCCCTTTATATTCTGGGTTCTGTGTCGCTACGAAAACCGGAACAAGCACAGCATATTGGTATACTGCCAGTGTGTTCCAGTTCTGTTCTAAAAGAAAGTCAAGCCCTTGTTGAACTGATATGTCAGTTGTTTTTCTCCCTGCAGCGAGAAGTGCTTGTAAAGCTAACGAGGTTTCTTGAATACGGTCTTCACCAAAATTCCACTCCGAACCGGGAACGAAGTTTTCGGGTAGACCTTTCACACTCGCTTGACAGATGAAACATGTTTGAACTATTTGAATTTCCGTTCCACACTGAAGGCATGTCCTACTACTTTTTCCCTGTCGAGATTCTATCCAAGCGACACCACGGTCAATAGCGTCCTGAATTTGTTTCTGAGTAACAGGAGGAAAGTTTTTGGGTTGTGCAACGATGGTTGCTGAGGCTATATTGTTGGTTGCGTCAACTTCATCTATATGTTTATCACCTTCTGGGTTGACAACAGCGAATATCTCAGTCTTTCCTGGTGGAGCTTGCCAATCTGCTGAAAGCTGATCAGATTCACCCGCTTTTAACTCTAATATGACTCCAGATGATAAAATCTGTAGCGGATTTGTTTTAGGATCCCCCTCGTATAAGTCCACAACAAGGTCTTCGTTCATTGTTGGTGTACCCGATCCGATGTTTTTCACATCAACCCAGATCGTTATTTCTTCACCTTCTATTGGATTTGGATTGGAAAATGTGATACTCTCAGCGTCAATTTCAAAATCAGGGAGTTGTGCGTGGACATTTATTATTGATGAAGCAACTGAGAGTATTCCAATTACAAAGCCGAGTAGATTTTTCACAACACTCCTCCCTTATGTCATTTGTGAAGGACTAATTTCCTTCCCAAAAACCGATAGAGACTTTTGAGGGCGCAGGTACAGGTATTGCGAAACGTTGTTGCCCATTAACCGTCCATTTACTTACCTCTCCCCCGTAGGTTGCCCCAAGTAGGTCTGCGATCCAAATTGCTTCTTCTGCAGGTGAATAACTTACAGCCACAATAGCCATCCCTACTTCAAATGTCTTTTCTGTGCCCCCAGTAGCTGAAATATTCAATAACAAATTATTATTCGAGGCTACCCAAACACTTCCATCTTTCGGATTAACGCTGGGAGAGACCGGTCCTTGTATTTCTAACTTCACTAATTGTTTGCCCTCAGGTGATAGTCGCACAAGTGTATGATTTTGTGTATCAGCTACCCACACATTACTTTGATAGTCTACGGACATACCGCCTTTGGGTTCATTCATTGGAGGGGCATCAGCAAGTTTATTGCCATCGGCATCATATCGTGCAATAGGACCTTTTCCATCTGCTATCCAGCAACTACTATCTTTTGGATTTACAACGACACTAAACCTTCCTGCTTCTAAATTCGCTGGACCGTCTGGGGGAATAACTTCAACAAGAACACTTTTCCCATCAGCAGAAACCTTTCTCACTCCGTCCATACATGCCACCCAAACAGTACCATCTGTTGCATTAACTGATATACCCGTTGGTGCTTTTATTGCTGGTGACTGTATGAATGCATCTGCAGCTCCTGCAGCCCCCGCAACTGGATCGTATCTAAAAACAGCGTTTGATGCTAAAACTGCTATCCAAACTATTCCATTTGCGGGGTTGACCTGAACATCACTTGCTTTTGTCAATCCTTCAATGGCATTCGGATCCCCTGCTCCATTTGCATGTAATTTATAAACGGTATCACCGTTACTGACTATCCAACATTCTCCATTATATTCACCGTTTGTTATAGCAACACACATCATTAATATTATGAGTGTGCAAAACATTCTTTTCATCGTTGATACTTCCTCATTTTTCTATATTGGATTTTATTAAATATCATACATATTAGAACTCTTCGTATAGATTTTATCATTTTTCTTTGTTATATTCAAGATGTTTTGTGTAAGTGCGGGGTTATTTAGTTCTCATTATTTCTGATGACATAATTCTCTTTTGTAGCACAAACTAAAATGTGCGCTATAAAAAAGAGACATTATATGTTAGAAATGGTATGAATACATCGGTTTTTGCTCCTTCTAAAAACGTACACAAAAAGGCTGTTTTTCGTTTTTGTGTACGTTTTGGTTTTTGGGGTTATACCAGTCTGGAACTGGGTTTATCAGTGTGTACGAAACTTTTTAAAATTTTCATTTGTGTACGTTTTTTATTTGCTCGGTTATGGTCGGTTCTTGGGTGGATATTTTTTAGGTGACGGGTGTCGGTTTTTATTGTGAATGTGGGTGTAGTCGGTTTCTGTTTTTCATAGTGGTAGTATTATAACAGGTGTTAAGAATGGAAGGAAGGGATTGTGGCGTTTAGAACAATATGTTTCATGTATGTTTGGGGTAGTTTTCAGTATTGTCTGAACCAGGATTTTCAGGATTACAGGATTCTCAGGATAAGAGTTTTGTATGCCAATGTTCCTTTGCAAAAGGTAACCCTTCATTCTTACAACGGAATATATACTCAACAACTCCTAATCCTGGAAATCCTGAAATCTTGAAAATCCTGGTTCAGACAAAAAATCATATTATTTGGAAAACTGAACGGCTCTGTCTGGGTTTTGTTGGATTTGACATTTACAAGATATTAGTGTATAATATGAAAGAAAGGGATTTTGATTATAATAGGAGTGAGGGATGTATTCCGAAGAGGTTACATCACATTTTGAAAATCCTTGCAATGTCGGAACGATTGCTGATGCTGACGGTTCAGCAACAATTGGTTCAGCTGCAAGTGGTGAAATGCTGAAACTCACGTTAAAAATAACAGAAGACAGAATTGTTGAAGCAAAGTTTAGGGCATTCGGATGTCCAACAGCGATTGCAAGTGGATCAATACTAACAGAATTGGTCACTGGTATAGAAGTTACTGAAGCATCAAAGATAAGAGCATCAGACATCTCGAATGCTTTAGGTGGACTTCCAGAGGATAAACTTCGTTATGCAACTTATGCCGAAACGGCATTGAAAACAGCACTTACTAATTTTACATTTCAATAGGAGATGTATCAATGATTAATGTAACAGAATCTGCGGCAGAAAAAGCAATAACTCTCATCAATAGCAGTGAAAGCAATTCAGATACGGAACTTGGTTTGAGAATGCAAGTTATTGGCGGAGGGTGTTCTGGCTTTCAATATAGCCTTGAGTTCGGTGAAGCAAAAGGGACCGATAGAGTTTATGAGTTCCACGGATTAAAGGTGTTTATTGATCCACGTAGTTCTCTATATCTTGCTGGATCTGTTTTGGATTACAATGACGGTTTAATGGAATCAGGATTTAAGATTACCAATCCCAATGCCAAAAACACTTGTGGATGTGGTGAATCGTTTAGTGTGTAACAAATAATGGTAGACATGAATAGAAACATGTCCACCACGGAATTGCTTGCAATTTGTTTACAAATCAATCCTTACAGTGTCTTATACAATTCTGCATGCCGTTTTAGCACAGCATCTGAATCCTTTGGATTGATTACTTCTATTGAGATAAACCCATCATAATTGTCTTCTTTGAGTAAAGTTAAGAATTCTCTTTCAGTATCTGGCATTGGTCCGTCATCTCCGAAGTTGACATGAGCGTGTCTGACTTTATTCCTCAAATGGACATAGGCGACATCTACTGGTTGTCCGTGTCGGACATGGTGTCCTGCATGCCAGTTTACATAAGTATTCTTTGCATCTGACCGATAAAGTACCTCAGCCAAGTAACTTGCTAAGAGATTTCCGTGTGTTTCCAGACAGAGTGCAACGCCTGCTTCCCCAGCTAATGCGTCACATGCTCGGATACCTTCTGCTTCCCAATCCAGTGCTTGATCCACTTCATTAGGTGTTTTCGGTACAGGATCCCCGAAAATACGGATATTTTCTGCCCCCATCTTCTCTGACAAATCAATATATCGTTTTAGCAGTTCAACTTGTTCTGATCGTTTTTGTGCTTCAGGAGCAATGAATCTTACACCTGTTGCTATACAGGAAAGAACTATCCCGCTATCAGCAAATTGTTGCTTGGCATCGTTAAGTTCTTGCTGTGAAGAATCTAATTCTACACCGTGTCCATGATCCCATTCTACACGGAGCTCTAAGTGTTCATAGTTGTAATGTTTTGCTTTGTCAATAAGTTCTGTCAATGTCAACGGTGGACAGACAGAGGACATAAAACCAAATTGCATGTGATGTCTCCAATATTGTTAAAGTTAGGATTTAATGTCAATTGTTGAGCTTCCATTTCCTCGTTTCCTGACATTGATTTTGACAGGTAAACGTCTCGTAAGTTCCTGAATATGACTAATGATGAAGATACTTCGTCCCTGCATTCGTAGTCCTTCTAATGCTGCAATGGCGATATCAAGTGTTTCTGCATCCAGTGTTCCGAAACCTTCATCAAGGAAGAGTGAGTTGAGTTGTGCGCGCCCTTGACTGAGTTCGGAGAGTGCGAGTGCAAGTGCCATGCTTGTCAGGAATGATTCTCCTCCGGACAGTGTTTCAACGGGGCGTTCTTCATTTGCATTCCATCGATCCATAACGCTGAGTTTACCGATTGTCTCAACTTTGAGTTGATACCGTTCTGATGTAAGGTATTTCAAGTGTTCATTTGCTATACGACTGACTTGTTGGAATGTGATGTCCAGTGCAAAATCGCGAAGTTCATTTCTTGGTATTACTTCATGTAGATTTTTCCACCGTTCCATTTCTTTCTTAGCAGATTGTAGTTCAATATTTATTTCTTCACGTTTTTGAAGATTTTCCTTTAGTTCCGCTATTATTTGCTGTTGAGCACCAATTTTCTGTTGTTTTCCTTGAATTTCAGATGCCATTTCCTTTGCGAATTCAGTTAGTTGTGATAACAACTCTGGATCATAAGGATTATCTTCAAATTGATTTCTTAATGCTACGATTTCTACTTCAAGTTGTTGGAATTCAGTGTTGAAGAGATCAATCTGATTTTCAATCTCATTTATTTTATCATCGTTTCGGAATGCGTTGTCATGTTCTTCTGGTTGGTTAAATCCAAACTCCTTCAACTTATCAAAATAGACAGTAGATGAATTATTTAGGTTTTCTTTTGTTGACTGTAATTGTTCTTCACATATATTATGAGAAGTCTGTTTCTGTGTATGAATATTACGGCTTTCTTGTAGTAGATTTTCTGCCTGTTCCTTATCGCTGTTTTTCTGCCGTAATTCCTCATCAATCTTTTGGATTGCATGATTTATTTCATCCTCCGTTTCTAATCCATCAGTTTTTTCCCGAACAGCATTCAATATAGTATTACCTTCGTCCTGGTAGTCATCAATTTGGGATTGTAGACTATTCTTATCTTCTCTCAATCTATTAATTTCACGTTGATTGCTATTAATTTCAGAAGATAGAACTTCAAGCTTTCTGTTGTAATCTCCGAGATTATTCTCACAAGTTGCTACTTTTTCAATCGTATCACTAAATTGCTCCACTGCCTCCTCTGAAGAAGTATTGTGGAATGGGTCAGGCATTGACTCCCAGAACCTATTCTCTGTTCCAGAAATATCTGATTTTAAGTCCTCAATCTCATCGGTTATTTCCTCTAAATTCTGTTTTGCAATTTTCAATTGTTCTTTTTCTCGGTTATAGTCGCGTTCACAAGTTTCGAGTTTCTGAGATATGATTTCTAAGTTGTTTGATGCGTTATTCATTGCACCAGTTACATCGTTTATGTCCTCAATAATCTTATCTGCTTCAATCATTTTTTTATCAGTCCAATCAGATGATATATTCTTTGTCTCATATAGTTTGATCCACTGTTCATGTAGATTTGAAAGTTTATCATCAAGTTCTTGTATTTCCTCTGTGAGTTCATCAATTTGGTCATTTCTATAAGATATATTCTGAGTGATTTGTATCCTCTTTTTTTCTAATTCGGTATTCTTTTTATGTGTCTTATTTGCTTCTTCTTGCGCATCTTGAAGTTTCTGATTTATTTGGTCGTGTAGGTCAACATCTTCAATCTCAACTTCATCAGAAAATGGATGGTCTGTGGCACCACATACTTTGCATGGTTTCCCATCCTCAAGCTGCTCACGTAGTTTATTGATCGGATTTGCTAAGAGTGCCAATTCTCTTTCTGCTTCAAATTTTGCTACTTTTGCATCGGCATGTTTGCAGAGTTGTGTTTGGACTTCAAGGTCATTTTGAAGTTCAACAAGTGATTCATTGTCGGTTATGATTTGTTCTTGAAATGCCGTTATATCAGATTTCTTATCATTGATTTGTTCACTGGTTATTTCAAATTGTTGTGCTATTGGTTGTGCTTTTCTTGCTAATTCTTTTTGTTGTTTCCAATACTCAATAGATCCTGTAGTTTGAAGTCCAGATAGTTTCTTTTTTGCATTTGAAAGTGTATCTTCTGCGTTATCTTTTTCTGTCTGCATTTTATCTTTTTTCTTAGATAGTTTATTAATAGTTTCATTTAGTTTGTCAATGTTTGACTTTTGTTTAGTTTGACTATCTATTTTCTCTTGTAGATTGTCGTGTTGTCCGTTTAGTTCAGTCAATAGTGTGCTTAATCGGTTGAGACGATGGTGACGGTCTGACGGTAAGGAATTTTCTGTTAGGAATGCATTTGCTTCATCAATCTGTGTTTGCAATTCTTCTTGATGAGATTCTTTTTTACTTAACTCTCCTGTGGATGTCTCTATTTGGTTGTCTACCTCCTCCATCTCATCAATTCTTAGATTTGCTTGTTCAAATTGATTTTCTGCTTGATTAACCTCCAACAATGCTTTGTTAAAGATGTCAATTTTCTTGTCGCGTTCGGATAATAAGGTATTATATATTATGTCTTTTTTTTCAAAATCAGCTTGAATAGAGTCTACTTGCTGTTGTGCTTCATCAAGTTCTGTTTTTGACTTTCGCAGTTCCGTCACATTCGTATCGTATTGTGATTTAGCAGTATCATAAGCAATTTTTTCTGGACGCAATTGGTTTGCATCTTTTGCGCGTTCCAGTTCCAGTTTTAAATTGTCAATCTTCTGCTGTTGACATTCAAGTTCATTTTTCTGTTCTTCGGAAGTTCGCAGCTTATTATGTTTTTCTGTGCGATCAGTTTCAGACTCTTTATCCTCCAAAATTTGTTGGTTTTTTCCACCTAACTTTTCTGCTTCTGATTGTAGACTCTCAAGTTTTTCAGTTGCTTCGCTGAGTAACTCAGTTGACGCATCCGGTATTTGATGTAATTTTACTTCTATTTCATTATAGGTATCAGTTACTTCGTTTACTTTTTCGTTTAATGTCTCTCTTAGTCTGTCATATATGTTGATACCTGCCGTTGCTTCCAGTATTTCACGTCTATCTTCAGGACTTGCCTTCAGAAATGCTGAGAATTCCCCTTGTGCCAACATGACAGAACGTGTGAATGCATCGAAATCAAGACCTAAAATAGATGTAATTTCATCGCTTACCGTGCTTTCACTGTCGCCCATTGCTTTACCTTTTTTGGACAATTTTTCAGTGATAAGTTCATTGGAATCAACATTTTTAAGACTGCCTTTAGGAGATCCTTTTTTCTTACCTTCCCAAAACGCTATATAACGCGTTTCATTTGCTACAAAGTGCACTTCAGCAGAACATTCTTTTTCCCCATGACTTATAAGGTTTTTAGGATTCCGTGTACTTGAACCCGTGAGACGCGGTGTTTTTCCGTATAGTGCAACACATATTGCATCTAAAATTGTTGTCTTACCGGAACCTGTGGGACCAGTAATAGCAACAAGTGATACATCATTTAATGGGTGGTTTTCAAAATCTATTTCTATTTCATCTCGAAAGCTATTTATGTTTTTTAGTTTAAGTTTACATAATTTCATTGAGTTCCCTCAACAATCTGAATTAATTCGCTAAAGGTTTGTGTTAAAGATTCATCTGGAGGACTTCCGAATTTTGTTTGGTGGAATTGCTCAAAGATTTGTTCAGGTCGCTTCATATCTTCAATTAGTATAACAGGTCTATCAGTTTCCTGTGGTAGCTCAACTTCAACAGTAAGTACATCTCCACCACGATCACTAAATGCTGCTCTTATTTCATCACTGATACCAGCACGTACAGAGGTCATTTTCAATTTTACTTGGATATATTTATTGTTCCATTCTTCAGTCATCGCTTGTGAAAGAATTTCGTTTTCATTACCTTCAATAGTGCATAACTCTTTGAATATTGGGATTTTAATATTATCATATTGTTCTAATTTTCCATCATCAGAAAGTTCAATGAGATAGACATTTTTACGATAGTGTGACTCATTAAATCTCAATGGTATCGGCGAACCAGCATATAAAATCGGATAATTCTGTCCTTTGATTTTTTGTGGTCTGTGTAGGTGTCCGAGTGCAATATAATCTACATCTTCAGGAAAATCGTTAGCATGTATTGCGGTCGCACCACCAATCTGTATGTTACGTTCAGATTCGCCAACCTTACCCCCTTGGACATAAAGGTGTCCCATCAGTATCTTGGGGAGGTCTACTGGCATTATAGAAACACAATCCTCATAGAATACTTTGAGCCTCTCACGATATCGTTCGTTTCTTTCTATTTCCGACTCAAAAGAGACTGGTTCAAGTTCATTTTCAGATAGATACGGAACAGCAGCGACTGCGACACGCGGTTTTTCTGGAGGAATCTGTATTACGCAATCTTTTGGGTTGGTAACTTGACCTACAACATATATTCTTCCCATTTTAAGGAATTCTCTCGGTGCTTCTAAGTGTCGAGAAGAGTCGTGGTTACCTGCTATAATAATCGTATATGTGTCGGTTTCATTATAGATCCGAAAGAGGTACTCGTAGTAGAGGTTAGTTGCTTCTGCGGATGGGAGGGAGGTATCAAAAATATCGCCTGAAACGAGGAGTAATTCAACATTATGCTTTTGAATCGTATCAAGAAGCCAATTTAGGAATTCTTTATGTTCATCAAGTCGTTGACGTTCATGTAGCCGCTGTCCGATATGCCAATCGGCTGTGTGCAAAATACGCATGTATTCCTCATATTATTAGTCTTTTTTCTCTTTATATGATATAATTGATATTGTAAATTATCAAGTGAATTTTGACCAAATTGGGAGGAGAAAAATGCGGTTAAGTTATATTGGTTTTATGTTTGCAATGCTGGTGTTGTTTCTTTTTGTTTCAATGAATGTATCTGCTGAGTTGTTATTTCATGACGATTTTGAGAAAGATTCCATTGATCAAGAACCGAAAAACTGGGAAATCGGGTTTGCAGGAAATACGAAAGCAATAGTCGTTGCTGACCCGAAAGATGCGGGTAACAAAGTACTAAAAACATCCAATAAAGCATCAAATGCATCAAGACATGACGGTCCTGGTGGTTCAATTTATGTTTGTGGTGAAGAGGGTTGGGACGATTATGTCGCTGAATGGGATATGATGTTCCCCGATGATTTTTATATGGGTGTTGTTTTTCGTTTTAAAGATGGTGAACAGTTTTATCTAAGCGATCGTCGTCAAGGTGGGGTTATATATCGCTTCTACAAACGGAAAAATGGTTGGCCCCTTATCGGTGATGGTTCGGTGGAGAACAAACCACAGGTGTGGTATCGCGCACAACTGACATTAGATGGAGATTCATTCACCTTTAAGTTAAAGGAACGAGATGATGATACACCTTTTGATAAGGTGGATATTGCAACAGAAGCAAAAGACGGTGATTATAAAACCGGTAAGTTTGGTAACTACGGTCTTGTTTACATAGATAATCTGTTTATTGGTGATTCAGTTAATGACCTTGTTTTACCTGTAGAACCACAAAATAAGGTAAGCACAACTTGGGCAAAGATTAAATCTGCATATTAATATACGGACAACAATATATGTATGTTAATAATCGACTGAATACTTGACCTAACAGCTATGCTTATTGTGTATGTTAAATATTCAGAATTTTCAGAGTCATTCCTGACAATACAGGTCATAAATAGCCTATGAATCCAAGTACAATATGGATATATAGCCCATCACAAAATTGTGCATTTTTTCGGCTGACTCTGAAAACTCTGAATCTACCATATCAATTTATAACGTAGATTTTTGGTAGTTTATGAATTAATTAGACACTGATGTATTGTAGGAGGGAACTCCGATTCCCTCCTACCACAGTGTTGGTTGCATATTGGAAACTGCTCCTTAAGACGATACCTATCTACACTAAAACTATTTTAGAATAATGAGAATTACATTATGTCAACATTTATTGAATACGGTGGAATTAACACTATCATTACATCAGAAGAGAAACGAGCGTTGCTACAAGAGGCACTATTGAAGTTAGGTGGTATACCAAAAAAGATTTTGGTTATACCTCCTGATATAACGCGTCTACATTCCAACGCAGGTGAACTTACACGCATCTTGTATGAACTATGGGATGAAGCTAAAGGAACAACCTTTGATGTTTTACCTGCTATCGGCACACATTCTCCAATGACTAAAACACAGATATATGAGATGTTTGGTGATTTGCCAAATGCCACCTTCCATGAGCATCATTGGAGGACAGGACTATACCATTTCGGGGATGTGCCATCCGAATTTGTTCAAGAGGTATCTGGAGGCAAACTGGATTATAGTATTCCTGTTGCAGTCAACCGTAGACTTGTGGAAGGTGATTATGAGCTCATTTTTTCAGTAGGTCAAGTAATTCCTCACGAGGTAATAGGAATCGCTAATGGATTCAAAAATGTGCTTATAGGTGCAGGTGGCGTTGAGATGATCAACAAGTCTCATTTCCTCGGTGCTGTGGATGGTATGGAACGATTGATGGGGAGAACAGATACCTCGGTCAGACGTGTTCTGAACTATGCACATACACACTACCTGAAACAACTTGGAATTGTTTATGTGATGAGTGTAATGGATGTGGATACATCGGGTGAACGTGTGATGCGTGGACTTTACATTGGAGATGATGCACAGACTTTTGAAACAACAGCGGAACTAAGTAGAAATGTAAATATGACATTTTTGGATGAACCGTTAGATAAGGTGGTCGTCTACTTGGATCCGAAGGAATTCAAAAGCACGTGGCTTGGTAATAAAGCAATCTATAGAACGCGCATGGCAATGGCAGACGATGGAGAGTTAATAATAATTGCACCGGGATTACAAGAATTTGGTGAGGATGCTGAGATAGACAGACTCATCCGAAAATATGGTTATCGTGGAACTGAAACAACACTCAACACAGTAGAAGAGAATGACGAACTTCAAGAAAACCTATCAGCTGCAGCACACCTTATTCACGGCAGTACTGAAGGTCGATTCAAGGTTGTCTATGCCACCAAACACCTCTCTCAAGAGGAAATTGAATCTGTTGGATATGAGTGGAGATCTTTGGAAGATGTGCTTGATGAATATAATGTTGATAATCTTGTTGATGGGTTCAATGACGATGGATCTTTCTATATCAATGAACCGGGACAAGGATTGTGGGCTTTACGTTCAAGGTTTATTGAGTAAATTTAGTGCAAATTATAGCGACATTTTGAATTATTGATACATTATAAATTAGAATTTTGTATAACGGACTAATTTATGATATAATTTGACACGTTAATTTAATAGTGAACGAAAACAATCATTTTTTATCAAACGTTCCGTGTCAAAACCCAATGCTTTAGTTTTGGGATGTAGACACGGCTAAGTTTCTTGTTCTATCAAAACTCTTGAGTTTTTCGTGTATTTGTAGTATGCTATCGGTTACAATACTAAAGGCTATTACAATGCTTACCTACAAATACAAGTTAGCATCATCAGTTGAGTTAAACGATTTGAATGCGGCTTCAGCGTCTGTGTGGAATGAATGTTTGAAGTTGAAAGAGATGTGGAACTATGCTCACGGGTATAGGACGACTTCCAAAGCGTGTGAGTTGTGGATGGATAAGAAGTTATCTAAAACACAACCT
>JAJEAG010000030.1 GCA_022824265.1 Candidatus Poribacteria bacterium
TAATATTTTGAATAAAAATAACTTCAGTTTGTGCTAATGTATTTTATTTCTGTGTGTATCTATATACCTGTCGACCGTTGGGGCTTATCGTCTGTAGGATAGTCGTTTTCTATACACCTATCGCCCCGCTGGGACTGTTAATATACATAAGGTCTGTTGACTAATACCAATTCTAATAAATAAATCGACATTTTGAAAGTCAAATACTAATCTTAATATCCGAGGCGCGTGAATTGCGCGACTACGAACGCGTTTTTTGTTAATGAGAAGTCATTATTTAGAAATGGTATTAGTTGTTTTTAATCTATGAAATTTTATATATTATGTATAGAAAAGAATTCTATAATTAGGGTATATCGGCATTGTTTCCCATTGGATGAGGACCGTTGGAGATTGCATTTTGTCTTGCATGTGTATATACTGCATCCTGAATTTCAAGAATCCGCACTGCATCAGCAACCGTCGGTTCAAAAGTTGCTCCCTCTCTAATTGCGTCAAATGCACTGTCCATTACACATCGGATTCTTGCACCGTGTGAAATATCCTCGCTAAACTGAACACCTTCGGTTGTGTGAACTTCAATCAACGGTTCACCGTTTTTGCCATATTGTTCAAAAACGGATGCTTTTGTTCCAATAAATCTGAAGAAGTGATCACCACCCCTCTCACCAGCAGGATAAGTATAACCTGACTCAATAATTCCTGTACAACCGTTTTCAGTTCTTAGCACACCAATTCCGCTATCTTCTATCACACGACCATACATAGCGTTGGACATTACAGCACCAACCACACTAATTTCTTGATCACCAACAAACTGAAGGAATGTGTCAATACCGTGGGCTGCTTCAACTGCCCAGCATCCACCACCAGATATGCTTGGATCGTTGTGCCAATATGAGGGGGTAGGATCGTATCGTGATGGTGGACCGTTGTTTAATCTGCTGTTATAGAGGACAAGTTCACCTAAACTACCATCATCAAGCATCTCTTGGACAAGATTCACAATTTTGCTTGATCGGTTTGGCAACACAAGTGCACTGAATACGTCATGTTTTACAGATGCTTCTGCAACAGGACGTAATCTATCTGCACAGTCTGCGAATGGTTTGTCAAGAAGATATGGAATACGTCTGTCAACACATGCTTGAACATGAGATGGTATTTCGGTGTGTTTACCAGCGATGAGTGCAGCGTCTGGTTGAGTTGCATCAAGGCAGTTTTCTGCGGAATCATAAGCTGGAGATTGAAAGTAATTTGCTAACTGTTCTCGTGGTGAATGCTCTGCATCCATGACACCGACGATTTCGTGTCCGAGTGCTTGTGCTGTATTTGCCATACTCCGTCCGTGATGGCTATAGGAAAGAACTACTATTTTCATTCATTACACCTTATTTGATTTTTCAATTTGAATATTGTTGTGTATCGTATCAAGTGTAAAAATTAGAAATGTGTATAGTGTATTATTTTGAATCAGTATTTAAGATCATTCAGACTCTGGTAAATTAAGAATGTGACGTATATCATTTTCACAAATAAAATCTATTGTGATACCATTTTGTTTTAATGTGTCTCGGTAGTTCCACCATTTGCTATCCACAGCTTGCAAAATGGGTGGTTTATCGGAATGAGCAAAGGCAACAGCAATGAATTTACGGTCTGCAGGATCAAAATCTGTGAGGGCGTTGTCTCTTGGAAATTCCTGAAAATCATTTTCTAAACCATCAACAGGAGTAATAGATACAATATCACACATCTTATCTTTGTTAATTAAGAGCCATCTGAGAAACCTATCACCTACATCTGCGCCATTGGAACGAAGATTTCGCATATATTCTTCAAGAATTTTCCTTCCATCATCAAGCACTAATTTCACCTTGCCAACGATAATCTGCTGAAGTTTCTCGGTACAAATGAGTACACATTTTGCCGATGCTTGCTGGGAATTACCGTTGGCAACTACAACTACGTTTGTATCAACTACAACAGTCACAGACCTTGTTCCTCCTTACGTTTCATTTCTGCCATGGTCTTCTCAATTAAATCACCCGTTGCATCTCCGAAAAAGTTCTCAGGCCAATTCTCTATGTTTCCGTAATCATCAAAAATTAGTTTATCTATTTCTGATGTGCCTTCATTCATTTTGCAAAAATAGAAAGCGGTATCCTTATTTGAAATCTCTTCCTCTGCGATACGCCTCATTAAGCGTACAATAAGATTCTCGCTATGACTCTCAAGTATAATCTGTAAATTACGTTTCTTTACGACTTCAATGAGAAGATCTGCTAATTCTGATTGTACCTTAGGATGAAGATGTGCTTCAGGTTGTTCAAGGATTAGGATACTACCTTCAGGAACATAATAACAGAGAACCAGTACTGGTAGCACTTGAGAGACACCGAAACCGACATCTGTGAGTCGTACTTCGGGTCCATCCTGATATTTTTTTACAAGAAATTCATAATCCTTTTCTGTGTGTGTGAGAGGATTAAGACGATAAGAATGTATTAAATCCAATCGCTCTAACCATTTGGGAATTTCCTCTTCAATAGAACGCAGTTGTATTCGACCTGAAAACAACGCGGTGACCATATCTTCTCCATGCTGCCCCACACCTGCTGTATGTTTCCCTTGCCAAGCGTAATTATGCCGCGGATATTCTCGGAGAGGTCCCAAATAACGGATGCTACGAAACAAATTACCGAATTGTGTTTCCAGTGGTGAAATCAGTTGCAATGTGCCAAAGTCTCCTTCTTGTATCCCATAGCATCTGAATGGTTTTGCGTAACCTATCACTTTATCATCCTTAATCAGATGAGATCCAGGATCTATTTTACTAAGTACTCCATATTTAGTATCACCAAATGTATAATTGAACTTTAGATTAAAACCTGAATTCTGAACGTTATGTAGACTGAAATCATAAGAGAGAATATCTATCTCTTTCTCCTCCATCAAGCTTAATTTTTCAGACAATTTCCACGATAGAGAGATACCAAGTGTAGAATCAGGTTTATGTTGATAAATTAGATCATCAAATGATCCTAAGTAAACAAGTGAATTGTCGTCTCCAAAATCAATTATTTCGTTCCAATTTGGTGGTCGTTCCACGGTCTGTTTTAACATGAGTAGCGTTTGTAAAATGCTTGTTTTGCCAGAACTGTTCGCACCGAAAAAACCGGTTAATGGAGCAGTCTGCAATTTTCCTGTATCTTTCCAAGATTTGAAGTTTTGTATACTGAGTTCGGTAATCATGAATTTTACCTCTGTCTCATAGAATACATTTGTTGAAATATGTGATTAACCAACCGCATAATCGTCAGGATTATTTTTACGCCAATTTGGGAGATAGCCTTCTGAGTGACCAAATCCGTATGAAGGTCCAATCTGGTTTGGACTGGACCAGGGCCATGCTTGTCCTCCAATAAGACGAAACTCATCACTCTTTCCACATAACCAATAGAACATGTGTGCAACATACCGTGCTACACCGTGTCCACCATAAGATACAGTTTGAAAATCAAAATCCGGTTCTTGTATCCAGTCCCTCACCGGAGGTACTGTTCGCCAATAACTGTATTTTAACATGTGTCTCAAACCAGTTGCTGTCGATTTCCCGCGTCGATGCATGATACTCTGTGAATGTATAACGAATGAACCTGCAGGACCATCGCTTGAAAATCCTTTTTCAGATATGTCTCGGCTTTTAGGTGAGATATGAGAACTCGGAAGAAGTTCTGTGGGTCCCATCTCTAATGGAGTATCTTGTGGAAAGTAAAATACCTCAACGAAATTGGTTTCAGGACCAAAAACGTGATCAGCATCGTAATGCCAAGGTTGTGGCTCCATTGGACATTCAACCCGATGATTGCTTACTAAAACAGGTAGACCAACATTCTTTCCTAACAGTGAACGCAACGCGCCAGCGAGTTCTCTATTGAGTAGCACATGCTCAATGTACCAGTCCTCAAGCATAATGGAACTCGGTTCGTGTGTATCACGCATTCGTTCTAAATCAGCATGCGTCATACCTTCTGGAATATATACTGGATTAATTGGAAGTTCTCCGTTTAGATATTGACATGTGCGTTGGTTTATTTCGTCTGGAACAACACCCTGAAGTTGTAGGAATCCATCATGGCAATACGTCAATATCTGTAAATCGGTTAGCGTAGGTTCACAATCAAAAGTTCGATTGGATTTATCGTATTTCATGATGACTCCTTAATCTCATGAAGTTTTAGAATTTCCATCCTTCTCTTTCCATGAATCCTTGTAAGTTCGTGCATTCAATGTTGAAATAATCACATACATTGGGAATATTTGGAGCGTTAGGTTTTTTGATTCTTCAGTGACAACACAAGCGTTTATTGATTTAGCTGCAGCAATTATAAACGGATCAGCACACGGTTTACCCTCATATAGATGTTCGTGTCTAAGCATATCTTTAAAATTTTTTGTTGATAAAATCTGATTAACGAAATTCCGTTCATCTATACTTGGTTCATTAAAAATACTTCTATGTTCTTTTACCCAATTAGTTATATGATCGTGACGAGGACGTGTATAGAATTCTAATTCTCTGTAGACTTCTCTCACCGAAGTTATAATCTTAGTATCTTCAACTGCCCGATTGAATTCTATCCAAAATGATGGAAATTGATTTGGATAGTAACTTCCCAGTTCTCTAAAACTATTATTGTCAAAAACATACATTAAAAACGCGTAGCCTTTCGTAACATACGATCCTCAAGGTTTTCCAAATTTCTAACTTTGACATTTAAATGATCCGAGAGTTTTTCTATAGAACATAAATCTTGATAATATTTTTCAAATGCAAGGTTTGTATATTTGTAACCTAAATAAGTTAAATGGGTGTTATAATAATCACCTCCACCTGATCCTTTATTAATACTTTCATTTCGTTTTCGTGATTTGTATTGGTTTGCCCATAATTTCACTTTTTGATTATATGTTTTTTGGGGGAGTATACCAATATTAATTGATTTCAATAGAATAACAGGTCTGCTGACATTATAGAATTTTGCCAACTTTCGAATTTCTTCTTCATCGTATTCAGAAAAATTGACACGTTTCTTAAAATCATTTGTTGGCACTAAGAACTCATTAGCAAATTGATTACAAAAACGCTCTAAATCTGCGGATGTTATTTTTATTGATCCTGTGATATCGGGTGTGATCCCATTCCTACCAACTAAAATATGAGCTAATTCATGGATTAACGTGAAAATCTGTCTTACAGATGGTCTACTATTATTGAGATAAATCACTGGAAATACTTCATGCATTAGGCAAAATCCATCTACCAAATCATCTTTGAACGCATCCTTAAAAACGAAAACACCCTTTTCTTGGATATGATAACGCCAATTCTCAAGTGCTGTTTTTTCATTTTCCCAATTTGATTGTGTTTCAACACTAATATTCAGATAATCCCGACATTCTTCTGCTAATTCAACTGTATTCTGATGGTTTAAATGATAATGTGATGAGGAGATCTGAAGATCATGATAGATTAAGTCCGCTGATGGATTTTTTTCATTATTCAATTCCATTAATGAGAGTTGTCGTGAATAAGCTTGGCGGAACAAAAAGAGCGTTTTCGGATTCAGCTTTTTTACATCTGAACTTCTCAGGGCAATATTCTCTATAATATCTGGTTCTTCTGGTGGATCAGGAAAGAAGAACATTGCTACAGGACGCTTATATTTATTTGCTAACGTTTCCAGTTGTACATAAGTCAATGCGCGATCACCAGATTCACATTCAATGATGAATGCTTCATCCTTATTCAATGATTTAGCAGCTGTTTCTTCGGTATAACCGGAACGTTCGCGCGCCCATTTGAGAATTTCAGGGTTTATCCCATTAATATATTCAGCCATTATAGTAACCAGTATTAGTTAGAATTTTACTTAACCTATAAAGAGAGTTGAACCTACACTTCACTTCTTATTGTAAATACCAACTTTAGTTAAATATATAATAACATAATAAGTTGTACGGATCAAGTGTAAAGTTTATATTCGTTTTAGTTGACTTCTGGTTGCAAACCGAGTTTTTCGTAAGATTCTGCAGTGGGGAAGATTTTTCCGGGATTGCAAAGTCCTGTTGGATTGAAGATGTCCTTGACATTAGTCATCACCTTCATATCTTCAGGAGTAAAGATAAGTGGCATATAATCCATTTTTTCAACACCGATGCCATGCTCTCCAGTGATTGTGCCACCAACTTCTGCACACACCGTTAAGATTTCTTTGTTCACATGTTCCACCCGTTCACATTGATCTGCATCACGTTCATCGAATAGGACTATGGGATGTATATTTCCGTCACCTGCATGGAAAACATTTGCAATGGCAATCTGATATTTTTCTGATATTTCGGAGATACGACGTAATACTTTTGGCAACCGAGTTCGCGGAACTACTCCGTCTTGTGTGATATAATTTGGTGCAAGTCTACCGAAAGAACCGAAGGCACTTTTGCGTGCTTTCCATAATTCTTGTCGTTCTGCATCATCTTTAGCATAATTTACTTCACGCGCATTGTGCTGTTTGAAGATTTCCAGTATTTTATCTGTTTGGTTTTGCATTCCTGCCTCAATTCCGTCAAGTTCCACAATAAGTATCGCTTCGGCATCAAGAGGAAAACCGAATTGGAACGCATCCTCCAGGGCACGGATGACGAGTGTATCCATCATTTCAAGTGCAGCAGGGATAATACCTGCTCCTATAATCGTTGACACAGCATTTGATGCATCGTCCATTTTATCAAAAACTGCAAGAGCCGTTTGATATGCTTGTGGATTTCGGGTAAGGCGGACAATCGCTTTCGTTACAATCCCAAACGTGCCTTCAGATCCGATTAGAACACCACGTAGGTCATAACCAAGGACTTCCTCAACTTCTCCTCCGAATTCAATAATTTCACCATCTGGCATAACGACCTCTAAACCTAACACATGATCCGAAGTAACTCCATATTTTAATGTGTGAGGACCGCCAGAGTTCTCAGCTATGTTTCCACCGATTGTGCATGCTTTCTGACTTGATGGGTCTGGAGCATAGTGGTATCCTTGACTCTGCACCGCTTGAGATAAAAGAAGATTGACAACACCGGGTTCTATTACTGCTCGTTCATTTTCAATGTCTATTTCAAGGATACGATCCATACGGTTAAGCGCGATGATAATGCCACCTTGTACTGAAAGCATCCCTCCGCTCAATCCAGTTCCTCCACCACGAGCGATAAACGGGGTATTATATTTGTTTGCTAATTTGACAATATCAGAAACCTGTTGTGTGGTGTCAGCAAACACAACAACGTCTGGTAGTGCTTTAAATGACGGTGCTGCATCGCATTCGTATACAGACAATGCAGTTGGGTCTGTTAGGACATTTCTTGAACCAAGTAGTTCTGTGAGTTCTGCGATAAGTCCTTCTTTTTTTTCCATAGCAATTATCCTCTATCATTCAAGTAAACGATATGATTGTAGATTACCACATTTTTTTATGTTTGTCCAATTAGAAATAGGGTTATCAGGGTTATTCAGTTTCGGTTTTTCTGATATATTTTCACAATTCAATAGGATGCTTCGTAGGTGGGTTAGAGCGTTATCGCAACCCGACACGGAGAAGCAGTGGCGGATTGCAAACACCTCTACACGACATACAAGATAAACGCTTCGTAACACGCATCTACTTAGAAATCTTAAAACTAAATAGCCCTGCTATTTGACATTTTCGGAGAGGCATTCAGTTTTCGTTAATTCGTAGAAATATGTCGTAAAGTCGCGACCAGGAAGTCCGATCCTATAGAAGAGAGTATAGGGTGAATACGGGCGAGGAGACCTTACCCTTACGATGTTGTCTGAACGAGGCTTTTCAGGATAAGAGGTCGTGATCCGGAGAGTATTTCTACAAAGGAAGTCTTAATAATAGGATTTGGAAAACTGAATGGCTCTGACATACGCTATGATAACCTTTCCGAAAAAAATCAAGTATTTCAGCAATAAATATATATAAGAGTGAATTAATTCTGTATGATGATAATATGTTGACACCTCTTCTGTGGGATCAATCTCCGAATCGAGACGATTACATCAAAAGTTGGGAGTAGGAATTCCTCTTATATGTCAGCGTTGATTCGTCTGTAAATTCCACTATAGTAATACGATTTCTATAATCAATTATGGGTGTCTATAGCACCCAATATAGAAGCAAAATTCCACACAAGCACTTCACCACCAGCACTCCTACTAACAAGTGTTGCTCCGTCAGTGCTTAATGTCATATCAGATACTGAGGAGTTATGTGCCTTGAATTTTTTCTTAATCTCACCGGTTGCAACATCCCACATACGTATGGTTCCGTCTTGACATCCACCCAAAATGTATTTTCCATCAGAACTAAATGTTGATGATATTTGAAATCCATATATATTACCTCCCATAGATACATCAACATTAATAGTTCTTGCCTCATCGTAATACCATTTCTAATAGATTACATGTCATTAGCGGTTTTTACAAAATATGGGAACCCTGTAAGTTTAGCAATCATAGTGTTGGAATAAGTTCGAAGTATCTCTGACACTTTTGTCTGCATGTCCTCAAGGGTTTCATACACCTGGCAAAACAACTTTGACTTGATGTCTTGCCAAAGTCTTTCAATCGGGTTCAACTCT
>JAJEAG010000039.1 GCA_022824265.1 Candidatus Poribacteria bacterium
TAATATTTTGAATAAAAATAACTTCAGTTTGTGCTAATGTATTTTATTTCTGTGTGTATCTATATACCTGTCGACCGTTGGGGCTTATCGTCTGTAGGATAGTCGTTTTCTATACACCTATCGCCCCGCTGGGACTGTTAAGATACATAAGGTCTGTTGACTAATACCAATTCTAATAAATAAATCGACATTTTGAAAGTCAAATACTAATCTTAATGTCCGAGGCGCAATGAATTGCGCGACTACGAACGCGTTTTTTGTTAATGAGAAGTCATTATTTAGAAATGGTATTACAAAGAGACATTGATATACCAAAATCCTTCAGTGTCTTCCGCGTATTCAGTGCTTTCTGTGATTCAAACAACAAGCACTATCAAATACACTAAACACGATGGCATATTCCTTAAATTGATGCCTATGTGCAGAATGTAGCAAAACCCGACACAGAGAAGCAGTGGCGAGGGCGATAACGCTCTACACGACATACAAAATATCATATTGAATTGTGAAAAATATATCAGAAAAACCGAAAACTAAATAGTCCTGGGAATAACTATCAATTTGTGTATTTCGCTTATTTTAGCAAGAAACCTTACATCCTTTGTCGGAGCCTGAGGGATTTGAGCCATATTTGTGCTTTCGGCACGGATGTATCAAAAGGTTCTTTCATTTCAAAGCATTCGGTTTGTCCAGCATAGATGTGGTGCCAGTCAACAATACATGGCATTTTCTGTTTTTTTAGGTTTCGCATGAGATACCCGCGAACCCTTGCGCGAGTATCGCGAGGTGCGTTGCTGATGGCATGACTGATATGTTCATCTGAGATTACACGTCTTATACACCCTTCACTTTGTAGTGCGTAGAAAATGCCACTGTCTGGATCAATATTATGATATTCTAAATCCAGACTTTTAAGCCATGGGTCATCCCATGTGAGATCTTCTTCAGCAATTAAGGCATCAAGGAACCATTTTTTCGCTGCCCAATCAAGCCGTGTTGTGAGACGTGTCCAATCCGTTTCAAGGTCATTCAGGACGTTTTCCCATTCAGTTATGATCCATTCAGCAATTTCATCAGGATTAGGAAGTACATCTTTAACAAAGCTCAGGTATTCACGTTGAATGTCAATAGCAGAAACTGTTCTACCGTTTTGCAGATCAACTTTCCATTCAAGCGTTGTGTCACGAGAGATATGTTTGATTGCAGCAATAGGATCAATTAGGTCAAGATTCGGAATCGGTAGGATTTCACCATGAATGTCAAAATGTCTTTCTATTGCATCAAGGACAAGTGCAGTGGTCCCGACTTTCAGTGCTGTCGCATACTCAGACATGTTTGAATCACCTACAAGCAGATGAAGTCTGCGATACTTTGTGTAATCACTTAAAGGTTCGTCTCGTGTATTGATAATAGCTCTACTGAACTGAATCCATTCATAGATTTCAGTGACGATGTGGTCAGCTCTTTGTGATATTTGGTATCCAAGGAAATCGTCTACGCTGTATTGTCCATCTCCAAATTCAAGGATGTCATCGTATCCACCGACTCTACCTGCCCCAGCAAAAATTTGCCGGGTTACAAAGAAAGGCAATAAAGTAGGGATAACGATTCTATAAAATGGGACATCGCGTCGCGCTTGAAAATTCTCATGGCAGCCGAATGTTGCACCAGTGAAATGGTCTATATTATTCTTGTAAAATGCGACGTGTGGGGTCAGACCTGTATCTTTTACAATTGCATTGATAACATGTTCAATGGCTTTATCATAGGCAATTAGGTCAAACAAGTTTGCACATTCGGGTGTTGCATATTCAAGATGACCCATATCAATGTATAATCTGCCACCATTGAAGAGGAAACCACCGTTCCCAGGAGGTTCACCCCAATCACGATAATGGAGATCAGGGATACCGAGTTCAAGTGTTTTGAAAGTATAGTCTCTCACACGGGCAGCGATACCTTCTGGTGATACTTTTATTCGTTGGGACTGAATCGCTTCAGATTGAATCATGCACCCAAATTCGGTCTCAATTCCCATAATTCTGTATGACACGGTTTGTTCCCCAATTTATGTTTGGTAATCAGACTTTGACTATCACTTATTGGTTAAATCTTGAATTTCATCTTGAGATAGGATACGAAATTTAGTATCACCGGATAGGCTATTGTCTAATATGCCTACCTCAATTTCACCTTCATCTAATTCTGACTTAATGATTTCATCTATCTGTTCGTCAGTTACATCGGTATTATCCTCTGCCTCTTCAAAACGTTGACTTAACTCTCTACCAACAGCCCATGTTTTGAGTGCCAATTGGATTGCGGTAGCAAGATCGATTTCCGTGTCGGATTGTTCGTTTGTTAGATAGTCTTGCATTGCATTTTCTATTTCTGAAGTGCCGCCAATCACTGCTGCCTCGTGATGCACGTTAACGTTCCCATCATAATTAATATGGGTAAATTGCGTTTTTGTATCACCATTTCCGATTTCAACGAGGAGCATTTTGATAATGTATGCTTCGCCGACAATCGCTTCAAATGCTTGTTTAAAGGTATGTGCCAACACATAATGTGTTAGTCTGTGTAGATTCACATCTTCGGTTGCACTTTGGAAAGCTTGAACGCTTGCTGTGTCGGTAACCAACATCCGCAACCGTTCAATGTCGGCAGGGTGACCGATTGCAGAGAGAGCAATTCGGTCATGAACTTCAAATATTTTCTGAGCACTTTTCGTCACTGTTAAAAGGAGGCTACCTTTTTCATAAGGTAGCCCAACAACGGGACTTCCGAGTCTAAGCTGATCTTCAATGTAATCGCGCCGGTCCTGAATTGCTTCAATCCAACGATACGGCAGGTCTCGCATTATGTAGCCTCCACATAACAATCTTTTAGGAAATCTCCAGACAGAGTATCAATGCCTTGATGAGTAATTGTTTTGACAGTCGGAAATATTTCTGCTTTCGCATTGTAACCACTGGTCGCAGCATCATATTCACTTGCAGTATCAAGCAGTCTTAATATAGTGATTGTTGCCATTCGTTGATCCATATCTTCTAATCGGGTATCACCCCATCTGTCAAGATAACGTAATACCCCTCGTATCCAGATTGAACCGGAACCTGTCGTTGCGAAATCCACGTTCTCAAAATGTGCGCCAAGTGCGTCGTAAAAGTAAATTTTCCCGCCATTTTCCGATTCGTCAGCTTGTGGTAAATACAAAGCAAATATGGGAATAACTGCTCCGATACCCTGCATCGCCAGGGGAAGATTATCACGAATAAGCCGTGAAAGAGTACGTAGTTTTCCTTCAACACTAAGTTCTTGAAGTTGGCTTCTCCGAAAGTATTGGAATGAATGTTTTAAGACACGTGCTATCTCATAAGCCGTTGCAGGTGCTCCAGAGATAGCAAGAACTGAATGGGAATCAATAGGAAGGACTTTCTCAGCGCGGTCATGGACAACAGCAGTACCCGCAGTCGCACGTCGATCTCCGGCGATAATAATGCCATTTTGGTAACGCATTGCAACAACCGTGGTTGCTTCAGGGATTTCAAGTGTGGTCCCGTTGATTGTTTTCCCTTTAGATGTTAACCGAAGTGCGTCGCGTATCGGTTTTGGTGTGGCACCAAAAAGGTCGCGTTCTGTAGTTAGATTAGCTTCGGACATTTCGCGGTCGACTTTAGTATCATCTATCAAGGTGTCAGCATGTCTTAATAAACTGAGAAAGTCACCCTTATGGTTCATTATTCCCCCGTTCTTTGACGGTACCGTCGAGATTGGTCTTTGTCAACGCGACGCATACGTTTTAGCAGTTCTTGTGTATCGGGCCTGTTGACATCGGGACGTTTCGGTGCATCGTTATCATCGCCACCATCACCGGGTTCAACGGGTTTTACCGGTCTTTGTTTGCGTTCAGGATAATAGACAATCTTATTTCTCATCAGAAATATCTCCTTAATCTGCTATGTATCAGCAGTTCTTACATTACAAACCTAAGATTAACTCAAACCAAGTTTTTCAACAAGTGTTTGGGGGTTTGGTGATAAGTCAAGTGCTTCATTATATTTTCGTGCAAGTTCAGCGTTTGCAAGTGAGTTCATATTAACTGTAACAAGTTTGCCTTTTATGTCAAAGGTAATACTATCCCATTGAACAGTTTTTACGGCATCTTCAAACTTGTTGAGTGATTTTCCACGGAAATAGGCGCGTGTGTCCAATGGCGGTGTATGTATAGCCATATTGACCTGTTCATCAGTCACAACACGTTCCATTTGTAAACCATAAAATAAACCCGCTTCCATGTCAATGTTGTGGTATTCTAAATCTATGCTCTGTAGCCAAGGATCATCCCATTCAATATCTTCTGATTCAACGAATGTTTCCAACAACCACTTTTTTGCTACCCAATCAAGCCGATCTGTAAGTATCATCGGATCATTTTCAAGATCGTTGAGTGTTGCTTCCCACTGTGCCAGGATCCAATTGGTATCACTATTTTGATTTGAGAGGTGCTTTTGTGCAAGTGCAAGATATTCACGTTGATGGTCAATTGCACTTACCATCTTACCATCAATCTTCTGCAACATCCACCGATATGTTTGGTCGTGTGAAATCATCTTTATAGTATCTATGGGATTAGCAATTGCGATATTCTTAGGAATTAACCTTTGTTCAATCAAGTCGATAACAAGTGCTGTAGTTCCCACCTTGAGTGCAGTTGCATATTCGGACATATTTGCATCACCGACGATACCGTGAAGTCTACGGTATGTAGCAGGGTCTGCATGTGGTTCGTCTCGCGTATTGACAATAGGACGTTTGTGCATTGTATCCACACTCGCTTCAACGTGAAAGAAATCGGACCGTTGTGTGAGTTGGAAATGTCCTGGTGTTGCAAGTCCCGCTTCGGTTTCAATGCCTATCTTACCAGCACCCGCAAAAATTTGTCTTGTTACAAAAAACGGAAGAATACATGCTTTCAAGTAATCAAAAGGTACTTCCCGAGCCATGAGATAATTATCGTGACATCCGTAACTATGTCCGTAAAAATCGGTGTTGTTTTTGTACAAGATTACACGTTTACCAAGTTCTTCACTACGTCTTTCAGCACATTTGTGGAGTATTCTTTCACCCGCCTTGTCATGTGCAACAAGGTCAAATAGACTTTGACACTCTGGTGTAGAATATTCTGGGTGTGCATGGTCATTATATAGACGTGCACCATTGATAAGAATACGATCACTTTTGATTTCCCGGAAGGAACGTCCTGGTTCCTTTGCAAATCGTTCACGGTCGCGTTTTTCTTCTTCAATTTCATCGGGGTGGTTATTGAGATGTTTTGCTCGAAACCCGCGTTCATCCCGAAACGGATCCTCACCATCGTAATCCCATTGTGGTAAGAATGGATCTTGCCGATAATTCTTTATCAGTTCAATCGATTCCTTGACAGGATCTATTTGTTCAGCGTTTTCAAGTGTGATACCGTATTCGGTTTCAATTCCAAAAAGTCTGGACATTATATGTATCTTTCTATGATATTCGGACGGGTGTGTGATGTGTCAAGATGAAGCAAAGTCCTATATCACCGGACTCGGTGTTTTACGAGTTTCTCTTTTTTCAGGTAGAATAGGTGTAACTTTAACAACATTCACAGGATCGTAATCCAAGAGTTTCAACCAATCCTCAGTAGCTTCTGTCGGTGGGAAAATATCGTTTTCACTGAATTCTGCATTGAGTGCATCTAACAGGTCATCTAATGTGATACCAGTATCTGAATCTGATGCCGCGATTGCACGTTTCATTGCAGTCTCTTTTGCTCTTTGAACAATTGATTCAATTATTGCCCCACTACAGAGATGACCTCGGTAGAGAATGTCACGTCTGCCACTGCGGAGAGCGACTTCAAGAAATCGGTTTTCTGCAGTTTCACGGAACATTTCATCTACTACTTGGGTAATCAAACTATCAATGACCTGCATATCCGTAGTTTCTTCTGATTCTTTTTCAATTGGAAGGTCTGGAGTCAGATAGATACCAAATATATCTTTTGCTGCTTCTTTATTTGGACGTATCACTTTGATTTTTCTATCTATCCGTCCTGGACGTAGAATTGCAGGATCAATTAAGTCTGGTCGGTTAGTTGCCAGAATGATGACGACCTCTTGTAACGGTTCAATACCGTCCATTTCTGCACAGAACATCGGTACCAATGTATTAGAAATACTGTGCGACCGCATAGCACGACGTGTACCTAAAATGGATTCTGCTTCATCAATAAAAACAAATGCAAGTTTACCCTCAGCACGTTTTTCACGGGCAGCAAGAAATATCTCTCTAACTTTCCGTTCCGATTCTCCGAGCCACATATTCAGTATTTCGGGACCTTTAATGTGCAGGAAAGTTCCCTCAATTTCTTCACCCGACTCTGTTTTGAGACGTTCAGTTAGGTTGTAAGCTGTTGCTTTTCCTATAAGCGTTTTACCACAACCTGGGGGACCGTGGAGGAGAAAACCTTTCGGAACAGTATATTGATACTTTTTGAAAAGTTCAGGATGTAAAATCGGTTGTTCAATAGTATCCTTAATTCGCTGGATTGTTTCATCAAGCCCGCCAACTTTTGACCATGGTATAGGTGGAACTGCTTCAAGAGCATAGTCGTTCCGTTCTTTTGAAGCAATACGTTCTATTGCGACTTTTAAACTGGAATCAAGCCTGACTTCATCACCAGATTTTAACTTTACATCTGCTAAATCAGCAGCTCGTTCAATAATAACAGATTGGAGACTCGGTTCAGAACCAACACGGAGCCTACCATCTGGTAACACATCAGCAATTTTTGCGATTGGACCCGATTCGTTATATCCAAGTTCACCAACTACGACAAAGGCTTCGTTTAAAAGGACACTAACACCTTTTTTCAAGTTTCCAGTTTCCAGTTGTGGGTCAATATTTGCATAGTATTCTGATCCGCCAACGGTAATGCGCGCGGTATCGTCTTCTGGTGTTGCGAGGAGTGTCCCTATACGGTTTGCTGGGGCAGTTAGTTTATCTATTTGTTCTACCATCTCATTGTGAATACGCTGTGCTTCCTCTTCAATAGCACGGACTCTATGACGAAACTCACCTTCGTCGTTGATTATAGAACGTCGCAATTCAATTAAAAAACGACGTCTTCGATCTTCCACAGGGGTTTCTGAGATGATACGGTGAATTAATTGTAGAGAATAACCGGAACCCATTTCTTCTTCAAAATCTTCATCTTCATCAAGTTCCAATTCATCCTCATTATCATAAAATAGTTTATGTTCGTCGGGATTTATCCCAGCATTGCTACGGTTCTTCTTATCGTACATATTGAACGTCTCCTCACACAGAAAGAGTGACTTTACGATAGAGTTTACCACAATTTATACTTATTTTGTCATATTTTTTATATGTCTTACAACTATCTAATAGATAATCATTGAAAGGTAAATATTACTATAATATGACACAATAGTGGTAATTGTCATTAGTTTAACATAATTCAAATTTAATATGCAACTTAAAAATTGTGTGCCAAGTATACTAACGCGAGTTTGATAATAGACATATTAACTCCATTGTGTATCAAATCTCATTCTCATAAGCCCGGTACGGTTAGGAAAACGCACTATAAGCGTCAATCTTAGGAGGAGATGCGTTTGTAGTTGTGTAATGCAGTGTGCCTCTTACATTCTCGTAGGGACGAGGTCTCCTCGCCCGTATTCTAACATAAAGTCCTGTAGGTCGGAGCGAGCAAGCAACCTCCGACATGCACACTAAAGCCTCGAAAATCATGCAGAATGCTAAACGCGCATTCTGCCAAGCGCATTTGGCGTTGATTCCGAGGGCGACAGATGTATAGTAAACTTCATTAAACAAATTTCAAATAAAAAATCCAATATATATCCAATATAAAATTCTCTTTTTTTATTTGACATATACAAAAGAGTTCTGTATAATTAACACATGTTTAGATTGTAAGTATATATCAATTACTACTGAAATCGTTTGTCAATATCTACGATACTGCTGCGACAGTTGCCCATATCTTCGAATTGTCCACACCTGACTGCTGGATTGGAAAGCCAGTGTTAGAGGCATTTAGTTCTCATTAACACCTATTTTTACAACAACCGTAAAGTCTATGAGAGTCCAGCAGCATGCCTTCGTGCAGCAGGGTCACCAGCAGCGTAATATGTTCCATTATCCTGATCAACGTAGAGCATAACAGGTACTGCGATAGGATTTGAATGTGTATTAACCTTATGTCCACGTGAAGCAAGGTCTTCTCTGACTTTCTCACTCACACTATCATTTATGGTTAATGAGCCTGCTTGCTTAAATGTCTGCTCACGATTTGGGTTAGGATCAAACGAATCTTGATGATGTGCAGTAGCAAAACGTGATGTAGTGACTGCTTCTTCCGGACTTAATCCAAACTCAATGAAGTTTAGAAGTAAGTTCATTGTTGTTTGGTCCTGCAAGTCTCCTCCAGCAACGCTGATTGCTAAAACAGGCACACCGTCCTTCAGAACAAGTGTAGGCGTTAGTGTAATTCTTGGACGTTTCCCCGCTTGAATACAATTTGGATGTCCTTGTGTCGTATTGAGACTCCGTAAACGATTACCATAACTGACACCTGTAGTACCTCCCAGATTTTCTTCAAAATGAACATTAGCACTCGGAGTAGCGGATACTACATTTCCCCATCTATCTGCAACCACACACGTAGTCGTACCACCGATTCCGGGATGAAACACACCGTTTGCTTTAATTCCTTGCATATTTACTACATCGCCTGGTCTCGCTTCTCTTGACGCTTTATTCATATCAATCAAAGGTCTACGGATTTCAGTATATTCATCGGATAGCAACGTACTCATAGGAACATCAACAAATTCTGGATCTGCATAATACTCATCTCTATCAGCCATTGCCAACTTAATTGCTTCAATAACTGTATGTACATAGTCTGCAGAGAAATGTCCCATATCCCTAAGGTTGAAACCTTCCAATAAACGTAGTGCCTGAAGAAGATATGGACCTTGTGTCCACGGACCGCACTTGCACACTGTGTATCCACGATACTCCACAGTTACAGGATCTTCAATAAGTGTAGTATGTGCAGCAAGATCACTCTTTCTTAGAAATCCACCCTTTTCAATGTAAAATTCCTCTAATTCATCTGAAATATCACTTTCAGCACCGTTTCGTCCATAAAAACGATCACTCGCGGCTTGGACTTTATCTTCACGTGTACCAGAGGTTTTCCGTTCTTCATCAACCATTCTCCGTAATGTGACTGCCAAATTTGAGTGCCATTCTGCATTTCCTTCATCAAGTATTGCAAGAGTTGGTGCAACTATTTCCTCAAATGTCTTTGTACCATACAATTTTATTGTAGTCGTGCACAAGTCAACAACTGATGGTACTGGTGCCATTTTAATATCTCCGTTTGGTATACCGTTTTCCATATACCAATCAATTGCCTTTTGAGATAAAGGCGCACGTCCCTGACCAGAGAGAGACTTAACCTCTCGCTTTTTGGCATCAAAAATTAGAAGTGGCACCTCACCTCCAATAGAACATTCACCATGATCTGTTACATTAAGTGCGAGAATTGTACCTGCAGCGGCATCAGCAGCATTCCCACCTGCTTCCAATATTTCAATCCCTGCTACGACTGCTTTTGCCCCACCCGCAGCAACGACACCAGTTTTACTCTCAGCTTTCCAACTAATATCTTGTAAGTTTGCCATTTCTTTTCCTTAATTTGCTTGATATATCATTTATTCTTACTTTCCATCATGTATAAAAAGAAAAATAACGTTCTTGTATTGTAATAGATATTGATATTTGATTCAATAATCTAAATTGTTAGTTTCATTTTTGCTTGACTCATTCAAGAGGAATGTTTATACTCACACAGAATCATTTTCATATCTTGAAAACCTATATATGGATATCATTGGTGATGCTTTGAATATTCCGAAAATACTTCTTATCGGAGAAAACACACAAGCAGGTACTTATATACTACGTATTAGACTTGAAGTTTCTATTGAATTGCAATTCGGTCGATTTAAGAAAGGGAAATTGATTTCATTACCTGCAGGTGATTACACCTATGTTGGTTCAGCCCTATCAGAAAAAGGCTCAACATCGCTGGCACGTCGACTTGTCAGACATGCGACACGTAGCGCGGATAAACCACCACACATCATCAGACAAGAAATGATACATCAATTCAGAAAATACCATTTAGGACCACCAAATCCATTACCAAAAAGCAAAAAAACACTATTCTGGAACATTGATTATTTGTTGGATTTGAAGGAAACTGAGATTATCAATATAATTGCTATTCGTTCCACTGCACGCCTTGAAAATACAATATCGGAATTCCTTGAATCCAATCCTGACACACATATAATTGAAAAGAGTTTAGGTGCAAATGATTCTCCTCGCAATACACATGTCTTACGTGTCAAAGAAGATGACAATTGGTGGGAGTCTATAGCCGAAAGTCTACGAACTACTTACAATCTCAATCAATAATAAGGATGCATTATGTCACAATCTCCAAACATACTCTTTCTTCTTACAGATCAGCAACGTTATGATTCATTAGGATGCAACGGTGCCTCAGTATGCAAAACTCCAACTGTAGACCATTTGGCAGCAACTGGTATGCGTTTTTCTAAAGCATATACACCAATTGCTCTGTGTTCCCCCGCACGTGGATCATTGCTTACCGGACTCTATCCGCATAATCATGGACAACTGTCAAATATGGGGAATTTCAACGGTGTGTTTTCAGATCAAATCCTTGATAAACCTGCATATCCACAGTTGTTAAGGTCAGCGGGTTATAACGTGGCTTGTGTTGGAAAATGGCATCTTGCAAAGCAGGGTGACACCGAATTTTGGGGTTATGACAAATGGCATCCGTATAGTGAATGGCACGAATGGTTACGAGAAGATGGAATAGATTTTCGTATTGACAGGGATGCAGTTCAACCTTACGAATGGGGTGGCGATGCACCATTCTACGGAAGACTCCCTCTCCCCGCAGAACGAACTATGGAAGCATGGACAGCAGATAAAACTATTGAACTTATCAATGGTTACAAGGGATCAGATCAACCGTTTATGATTGCATCGAATTTCTTCGGACCACACTTTCCTTATGCAGTCCCTGAACCTTACGACACAATGTACGATCCAGAATCGGTCGAACGTTGGGGTAATTTTGATGAACAGTTTATCAATAAACCGCTCATACAACAAAAAGAGATGCTCCGATGGAATTCCAGTCATCTAACATGGAAAGATTGGCAAAAGGTAATCGCTGCATATTGGGGTTTCTGCACATTTATAGATGAACAGGTTCAACGAATTATCACTTGTCTTGAAGAAAATGGATTATCTGAGAATACGATTATCATCTTTTCAACAGACCATGGCGATATGCTCGGAAGCCATAGACTATTCAACAAGGGTTTCCACATGTATGAAGAGACCCATCACATCCCACTTGTAATGCGTTATCCGGGTGTTACACAACCCGGTAGTACTTGCGATGAATTTGTCAACCTTGTTGATTTAATGCCTACTTTTCTGGAAATTGGTGGAGCAAAGATTCCTGACAATCTTGATGGAAGGTCCATTGTACCGCTGCTTAATGGTGAAACTGTGGACGACTGGAATGATGATGTATTCGCAGAATTTCACGGGTACGAACCTACGCTTGCTACTGTGCGAATGGTGCGAACAGATTCTTGGAAATACGTCTACAATCCGTATAGTGAAGACGAACTCTACGATATGCAAAGCGATCCACATGAACTTGTTAATCTCGCAACACATCTTGGATATAAGCATGTTCTCCGACGTATGAAAGACCGTATGGTAAAATGGTTACGCGAAACTCGTGATAATATTGTTATGGAAGGTGGTTGGCAAAGCAATTCGTTTGATCTGCTTATATCTGATAGGGAAAGGTAGTTCTAACAGACTCATACAATTTCAACAAACTCACATCCTCTTTGAAACCACTCTCTAAGTATTGTGTTTTCATTATAAGTTCGTTTTGCTTGTGAACCTTTTGCTTGAGATAGGTCAATAGTATCGACTACAATTTCATCACCAAAGAATCCAGCTTCTTTTATTACATTTCCATTTGGATGAATTATCTTAGAATTACCGTGTGAAGAACCTGGTGCTTTGATATCATCTGGATTCGCGGGTGTGTTTGCCATCACAAGATATATCCCGTTTTCTGTGGCACGCGATATTGGCATTGCACGATACGCTGAGAGTTTATATTCTGACAATAATCCAGATTCACATGAACAAAAGAAGCATATTTGAGCACCCATCGCTGCAGGTAGTTTTACAAGTTCAGGATATCTAACATCATGACATATAATAAAACAGCAATTGACATCGGCTAATTGTACAATAGGTAATTTACCTTGATTATTCGTACACCATTTCTCTCCAGCAAGAAAAGTCTTTCCGTATCTGTATCTTAATGTGCCTTGTTGATCAATTATTGCTAAATCATTGTGCCAGTTTTCCCCATCGTGATGTGCAGAACCAACAATTATAGCAATATTAAACTTGTGTGCAGCAGCAGCTATTTTTGCTTCTGCTTCCTTAAATGCATGCGGTGAGATTTGTTCCCAATATTCTGTCTCACAACAATAACCAAATAGACTCCCTTCTGGAAATGCAGCAATCTGAATTTGCAATTCAGCACATGCTTCAATTTGTTTCAGCACTTTCTCTGTGCTTGTAACCACATCTTTACTTGTAAGTAACTGACATGCTGCGACTTTGATTTCCAGTTTACGCATCTATTACTTATCTCCTATATTTTAATAAAATCCAGATTTATTTACACACTACGGTAGGTTCTGTTTCCTAACCGAACCGGTGTTTATTCAGTTTCATAGATGCGGTTAGGAAATCGCATCTACCGGGGAGTGTGCACTTTCTTAGGTTTCACAATAATGAATTGACGAAAGATGTGTATCGTCAACTTATTTAGGTAATATATCACATTTAAGGTAGTCAATCTACAATTTTAAATTGTGAAATATTTTTGCATTGAAGATTTTGGTAAAGTATAATATATAGTATCAAAATAGGTTGCACGTCGCACCTACTTCTGATATACTAATATACATAGCATTGTTTATACACATACTATTATTAGTCTATCAATTTAACTATTCATAAATGGGTATTAACAATCCTAACTACAATAACGAAATCACGAGGAACAATCGATTGTCAGAACAGAAAGCAACAAATATAACATGGCATGAATCCACCGTCACAGTAGAAGATAGAGAACAACTTCTCAACCAAAAAGGCTGTGTCGTGTGGTTCACCGGATTATCGGGTTCAGGAAAATCGACTTTAGCAAATGCAGTAGCATATCTTTTACATGAACGACAACATCACACTTATGTCTTAGATGGGGACAATGTACGACACGGATTAAACAAAAACTTAGGATTTTCACCAGAAGACCGTGAGGAAAATATACGACGAGTCGGAGAAGTAGCAAAGCTTTTTGTAGATGCGGGTACAGTTGTCATGACAGCTTTTATTTCTCCATACCGAGCAGACCGGGACCAAGCAAGAAATCTCATTTCAGATAATAGATTTGTTGAAGTTTACGTAGAATGTCCACTTGATGTTTGTGAAGAACGCGATCCCAAAGGTTTATATAAAAAAGCACGCACTGGCGAGATAAAAGAATTCACAGGGATTAGTGCCCCTTATGAGGAACCATTAAAACCAGAAGTTGTTGTCAACACATCCGAACTAACAATTGTAGAATCAGCACAAAATGTTATATCATATCTTGAGAAAGCGGGATTGGTTCCATCGGAATAACTAAGTTTGGAGTATTATGAAACTGATTCAATTTCACTTGCCTAAATTAGGCAAGAGAGTGGGAATAGTCACCCGTGAACATCAAGTGATTGATGTTACCAGTCCAGAATCACCAAGTGTATTAGAGGTATTGAAACTTGCACATAAGGAAAGGGTAACCCTCGGTGTACTTCTTGCTGATATTCAAGAAAAAGTTTCCACGCCTCCACCGATGCGTTTCACTGCATTTCAAAGTGCAGAAACCGTTCAAGATGAAGATGGATTGACATTAGAGAAATTGGATGTTACACCTACCGAAAACATTCCACACCTCATGGTTCCGATTGATACACCAGAGGTATGGGGATGTGGCGTAACATACAAACGCAGTGCGGATATGCGCGATGACGATACACAACAAGATATTTATACTCGTGTGTATCACGCCGATAGACCTGAAATATTTTTCAAAGCGACTCTATCCCGTTGTGTTGGACCGAACGGGAATATCGGCATACGAAGTGATTCAAAGTTAACAGCAACTGAACCAGAACTTGCTTATGTACTCGGTGCAGAAGGGGATATAATCGGATATACATTATGTAACGATGTGTCGGCATGGGATATTGAACGTGAAAACCCACTTTATCTACCACAATCTAAAGTGTTTTATGGCTGTTGTGCACTCGGACCAATGTTTATCACACCTTCAGAAGTAGATGATCCCTATAAACTTGAAATGAAATGCACCATTCTTCGAGAAGAAAAGGAAATCTATGTCGGTATGGTCAATACCTCACAGATTAATTGGAAGTTTGAACAACTTACCGAATTCCTAATGCGAGACAACCCTATTCCCTTTGGAACTGTTGTATCCACAGGAACTGGGATTATCGTTCCAAATGATTTACCACTTGAACATAACGATATTGTAAAGATAGAAGTGGAAGGTTTCGGTACGTTATCGAATCCTGTGAAACAACTGTAAGGAACGGTATATATGCCAGATAGTGATTCATACATCGGTAGACACAAATCGGAATTGGATACACCTGCGTTGTTAATTGATTTGGATATTATGGAAACAAATATCCAGAAAATGGCAGATTACATGACATCTGTCAACACAGAGCTAAGACCTCATGTAAAAACACATAAATCACCTATAATAGCAAAAAAGCAGATTAAAGCAGGTGCCATGGGTATAACTTGTGCAAAATTGGGTGAAGCAGAAGAAATCGTCAATGCAGGCATCCGTGATGTCCTAATTGCCAATCAGATTGTTGGAAAACACAAAATATCACGTCTCATCGATTTAGCAAAGCATTCAGATATAATGGTTGCTGTGGATGATTCCAAAAACATACAGGATATTTCTGAAGCTGCTGTTACAGATGGTGTAAATGTCAGAATCTTAGTGGAAGTCAATATCGGGATGAATCGATGTGGTGTTGAACCCGGTGAGGAAGTACTTACATTAGCACAGCAAATCGTACAGAGTCCAAATCTGAAGTTTGAAGGATTGATGGGATATGAGGGACATACCGTTGCTAAACCGGATCGTGAAGAACGTGAGAGTGCTACCCGTGAAGCAATGCAATGGTTAGTTGATACAAAAGACTATCTGAATAAACATGGGTTAGATGTTTCAATTATGAGCGGTGGAGGAACAGGTACTTATGATATTACAGGAAGTATTCCTGAAATGACAGAAGTACAAGCCGGTTCTTATGTATTTATGGATTCTACATATAACAAAGTAGAAGGGGTTGGAGAGAAGTTTGATTGTTCATTATCAGTTTTAGCCACTGTTGTTAGTCGTCCAGAAAATAAACGAATCATTGTTGATTCTGGATTAAAAGTTCTTTCAAAGGAATTTGGAGTACCACAACCCATCGGTTTTACTGGGTTGGAAATGACAGGACTATCTGAAGAACATGGAAAAATACAGGATTCAAATGGAAATATATCTCTATCTCCAGGAGATAAAATAGAGATTTTACCTACACACTGCTGTACAACAGTTAATCTCCATGACAGATATTACGGCATCCGAGACGAAATTGTGGAATCTGTATGGAAAATTGCAGCAAGAGGGAGATCACAATAATGATTACAACTACAACGAATTCTATTGAAGGTCGACAGATTGGCGAATATTTAGGTTTAGTCACGGGTGAAGCAATCATGGGTGCGAATATCTTCCGTGATTTTCTCGCTGGTATTACTGATATGATTGGTGGAAGATCTGATGCTTACGAAGGTAAACTTGCAGATGCACGCGAAACAGCAATCAGAGAAATGCAGGAAATTGCACAACAACGTGGGGCTGATGCTGTTGTCGGTATTGACATTGACTATGAAGTGCTTGGTTCCAGTAACGGTATGTTGATGGTAACTTCTACCGGAACAGCTGTAAAACTGAAGTAAAGTGAATTCTCACTTACATCACTCATCTAAATCTGTTTATAATTGCATATATACATTTTCCTTAAGTATAAATTTTCTCAGGAGGTAATAAGTGAACATGTCCTCAGTTAATCCAAAAACTAAGTCCATACGTAATCTTATCGTATTGTTGCTTGCAGTAAACATTATTTTTTTCTCACAACTCGCGGCGAATGCATACATTTCTATTCGATACACACTCCCACAAATAGTTGATGCAAGCACTAACATCGTCTCAGGAACTGTAACTGATGTTAATACTGACCGAAAAACTGCAAACTTTAAGGTTGAAAAAAACCATAAAGGACGAACCGAATTTGATATAATAAAAATACGGTTTGATGTATATAAGGGAGAAGCTGACCATAGAGGTGAACTTTCAAGATTTCTTAAGAAAGATGAAGATATCATTGTTTGCTACCTACAGGAAGGAAGACGTATTGATGCCCTCGCGCACACAAGAGGGAAATGGTTTCAACTCCAACTGACAAAAGATTCAGAACGTGGATGGGGTAGATGGAGATTTACACACTTTGAGAAATACCTCAATAGAGATACTGTCTCGAAAAGAGACTCAACACCCAAATTAAAGGAAGAACTCAGCTCAATCATCAATGGTGACACAATAAAACTATTACATTTAAACAATAAGTCATATCAAGATGAAAATATATTTATTTCTGGTATATATAATGCTGCGAACCGTTGGATTGTTTGGGATCAGACGACAGACAGAAACTTACGCGGACTCAGTAATAACAACATCTTATGGCTCGGTTTTAGAGCAATTGATGACGGTAGATACAAACTCAATGATAGCCAAGAAAAACGGATAAAAGATTTTGTTAAAGCTGGTGGCGTTGTGATTGCTTCTGGACAAGATAACGATGATAACCGTCTCAGTAAAAGCAGCTGGATGCCTGTATCTTTAAAAGGTGTTGAAAGTAACCGACGAAGTGATTTTAAACCAACTTCAAAAGCAGGAGACCTCTTTAAAACACCAAACCGCATAGAGTCGGGACAGCTTTCTCTTGACGATTCTTGGAAAGGTTGGAATGATAAATTTGAAGTGCTTGCCACATCAAACAGTGGAAAAGAGATTATGGTGGCTAAACTAAGGCATGGTAAAGGGATGTATCTCATTACTAATCTTCGCAACGATGGCAAAGAAAATATATCCAAAAACAGTAAGATGATAGAGAATCTTGTACATTATGCTGTCAAATTCTTGGTAAATGCAAAATAGATTAGGACAACCTTTATGAGAAAAACAACTTGGATTGTTTCATTAAGTCTCATTTCAGTTTGTGTCTGTTTTACGACGACCGCACATGCAGTAATACCTCAACTAATCGGTCCTCTCACTGCACTACTTGCGATTATTCCGCAGATTCTTGCATTTGTTGGTGTTGCAATATTAACATCTCTTGTATTCGCACGAGATACAACAAAAAGTATCTTCTATAAGATACAGAACATTCTAACTATGCGTAGGATAATTGTTTCTCTGGTTAGTTTGGTAGTCCTAATTGGATTAGCGATATTAACCTTCCAATTAGTAAGCAATAGTATCAAGAATACCGCACAAATAACAGTTGTTGAAAAAACTGAGACCAATGAGAACAATGTTATTACAGGTAAACCGTGGGCGACATTCAGAAGTAACGCAAATCGCACTGGTCACGTTGATGACATGCCAGGACCTTTCATCGGAACTCCCGATTGGATCTTCAAAACGGACGGTATGCAAACGGTACAGTTCTTGTCATCTCCAGCAATCGTAGGGAACCGTTTATATATCGGGGCAACGCGAGGTTCAGTTTTTTCTGTCCGTGGTGCAACATACTGTATAGATACCGATACACAGGATGTAATCTGGCGACACGATTCAGACATACCGATAGTCTCATCCCCCGCAGTAGTCGCTGGTAGAGTTTATATCGGTGAAGGTTTTCATGAAGATAGTGGATGCCGTCTCCGATGTCTTGATGCAAAAACTGGTGATCCTATCTGGAGTTTTACAACTGCAAGCCATGTTGAATCTACACCATTCATTACACAAGGTAGACTCTATTTTTCTGCTGGGGCAGATGGTATATACTGCATTGATGCACTCGCGGGAGAAGAGATTTGGCACTTTCCAGCTGTTCATGCTGATATTTCACCATTAGTTAAGGATGGTAAGGTCTACTTCGGTACAGGTTACGGACAATATAAAATGTATGCTCTTGATGCACAGACAGGGGATGAAATCTGGTCGACACCGGCACCCTATTCTGTATGGGGGAACCCAAGCGGTTATGAGAACTTAGTCTTTTTCGGTCTGGGCAAAGGTAACTTTTCAGAAAGTGCTCCTATTCCAACAGGTAAAGTTGTTGCTCTAAATGCTGAAACAGGGGATATCGTGTGGGAATACGAAGCAGAAGATGCAGTCCTTACTGCTATTGCTGTGCATAATGGATACGTGACATTCGGTTCACGTGATGGCTATGTCTATACACTCACCGCAACAAGTGGTGAACTCAATTGGAAGACTTATTTGCAGGGTGCGGTTGTATCATCACCTGCGGTTACACAAGATGCGGTCTATGCTGCTACGAGTAATGGTTCTATCTTCAGTCTTTCAATAAATGATGGCAGTATCAAATGGGAATATGATGCACAAGAAGTTGCCGCTGGATTGAATTTCATGTCTTCCCCAGCAATTGCAAATGAGAAACTATATATAGGGTCAAATAATAGATATATCTTTTGCCTCGGCGGCACTGACCCTATCAAGACAATTGGTGATCGTTAATTCTTTGTATTTAATATAATAATTTTGAGTATACATAATGTAACCAAGTTTTTAGTTATGATGTATTAACTTCTAACAAGGAGAAAAAAATGAGAAAGGTTTTAATTTCAATCACATTACTGCTTTTAGTTATATGCTTAACAGCAGATGCACAATGGCGTAGTAAAACTCATGACGAATACCATGCACTGCAGCGTCCGGCTGACATAAAGATAGACGGTGATCTTACAGACCAGGAAGGTTGGGAAGGTGTTTTTGAAGCAGTAACAGGGACAGATGGTGAACCTTACTGTGGTCTCGAATTTGATGGAAATGTAAAATTTGAACCGCACGGTGGTGGAACATGGAATGGTGCAAAGGATCATGAAACATGTTTTGCCATTGTATGGGATGAGGATGCCGTATATATTGCAGTTAGTGTTACAGATGACGAACATAATAATGCTGCAAATTCCGGTTGGAATGGAGACAGCATCCAATTTTCTTTTATTCCAAATGGGATGAGGGAAGAAGGTCAAGCAAATATACTTATTAATGTTGCATTGGGTAATAATGGAAATATCGTTATTCACAATGAAACATTACACGGCAATCCAGGTCTGAATGCTGATCAAGTACAAATCGTTCGAAACGAAGAGGAAACCGAAACTTACTATGAAATTCAGATTAAACCAGATAACTTAGGTCAAAATCAATTTGAGGAAGATTACGAATTCGGTTTGGGGATCTGTGTTAATGATGGTGACAATGGTGCTCAAGCTGGACAAAAAGGTTGGAGTGGATGGTATCCACATGCTGTTGTACACGGAAAAAACCCTTCAAAAACAGGTCTTGTCATTCTTACTGATGAACAACTTGCCGTTGAAGCAAAGAATAAGTTAACGACAACATGGGGTAGAATAAGGTCTACCAAATAACAGTTCCGATAAGTGTTAATCTGATTATTAATATCACAGTTAATCTACTGTGAAAATTCCTATGTTGGTCAAATGTATTGACTAACATACCATTATATTTACGACTCTGTTGTGAAATAAAATAACCACTATTTGGTGGATTACAATTTCTAAAGCGAGGAAATTTAGATGAAAAAATACGTTTTTGTTTTCACTGCTATATTCGTAGCGATAACGTTATTGAGTGTTAATGTTGCTGACGCACAGTGGCGCAGTCCAACACATGATGTATACAACGCACCTACCGGTATTGATGTTGAGATTGATGGCAATCTTGACGAATGGGCAGGTGTGAAGGATTTTGTAACTGGCACAGATGGTGAACCATTCTGCGGTGTTGAATTTGAAGGCAGAGAAGGTGAAGTTAAAGTTTGGGAAGACCATGGTGGAGGAACATGGAGCGGTCCTGAAGACCACACAACGTGTTTCATGGTCGTTTGGGATGCAGATGCAGTTTATCTTGCGATCAGTGTCACCGATGACGAACATCAAAATTCTGGTGCAGCATGGAACGGTGATAGCGTACAAATAAACGTTGTACCAAGCGGTATTAGAGAAGCAGGTCAACCTTACTTTCTATATAATGTCGCATTAAATGAGAATGGCGATTTACTTCTACATAATGAAAGACTGAATGGTCAACCTGGTCTCGTCAGTGGGGACGACATTGCTATAGTTAGAGATGAAGATTCAAAAACAACCAATTATGAATATAGATTCACCCCAGCTAACTTCGGTCTTGATATTTCATTGACTGAAGGTATTGAAATTGGTTTAGGTATCTGTGTTAATGATGGTGACAAAGGCGCAGGACAAGGAGGACAGAAGGGCTGGAGCGGTTGGAATCCACATACTGTTGTTCACGGAAAAAATCCAGAAAAAACAGGTCTTGTTGTTCTCACAAATGCTATCACTGCAGTTGAACCTAATAATAAATTGACAACGACATGGGGTGCAATCAGGTCAATTAGGTAGACATTGCATTTTTCGCTTGGATATATAACATAAAAAGCCGCCATTGATGGCGGCTTTTTAAGGTGCTTTACTTCATCTAATGATCGTGATGGTCAGATTTGTTGTAATGCAATCGCAGGAGATCAACTCCAAAGTCGTCCTCAATGTGTCGCCATACACTATGAATATGATTCGCATTATTCTGTGTGTTGTCATATTCAACAAAGAACTGCGGACCGTGTATACGATAGTAATGGGGCATCCGACGTTCCTCTCCACCTGCCCAAGCAAAATGAATGTCATTCATGCTGCTTTCACGAAGTTTTCGACGTTCTACTTCGGCAACTTCATCAGGTAGCCTATCTATATATTCATGCACGACTTGTATCAGAAGTTCACGTTGGTGTGTCTGCATAGTTTCAACAGCTATTCCTTCAACAGCGTCAAATTCAACTTTCGGTGCATTGCGGGTTAGAATATCGGGTGGTGCTTCAGGATTGATAACAGCCAGTGTTTTTTGATATGGTGTAAAACTTAATAAGAGTTGTCGTGCTAAATCTTCTTCTGCGAATAGAACACGTAAACCCTTCTTCTCACCTTCAGGTACTTCTGCTGGGTTAGATCCAAAAAAGAAAGGATTTGGAGAAATAAGTTCGCGATTGACAACAGTAAAATTTAGTGAAATATGGTGACCTTCAGCACGCCACCCCCACGCTCCGTTGTCACTTGGATCCCCAAACACAGTGAAAAAGTAATATTCTGGATTACGTTCAAGTCTACCATCACCGTTGGTTTTTTCAATTTCACCAAGAATTGTTTCTAAGTTAATTATCGCACGTGCCTTCTTATATCCGCTTGCACTTAATCCACTTTCCATTAAAGCAAAAGCAGCATCCTGTTGTTTTTCATTTAGTTCTTGCAAAGATACACCTTGACGATCCCACATCTCTATAGGGATGTAGTGCCATCTAAATCGTTCATTACCATCAAAAGGTTGGCACACCTTTTCACGTAATTCTGGAGATAATACATCTAAAAAATTGATTGTTGCATGAACCATACGTTCCGCTGTTTCTGAAGCTGGGATTACTAAAGGTGTCGTTTGAGAATTTGAATGTGCATGTTCCACAGAATTCACCTCCATTAAGATTAACTAATTTTATTTTACTCTAATTAACATCTTAATTCCACTAAAATAAATACTGTCTATCTCATAAATCGTTATCCTAATCTATTGCATAAATCATATCTTAATCGTAGGACCGTGGTTTTCCAGTCCGTATTGTTGATATTCTTACATATAGAAAAATCAACAATTGTATACTTTGGAATAGTAGATGATCAATGTAAATTGAAAATACATCAGGTATAATGTTAAGTGTTATGGTATAATGATAGTAAAGCAATTACAAATATTCACACAAATTTGCACTTTCTGTAAACTTAACAAAACACACATTCGTTAAAAGGGTTAGATGTTCAAATACTGAACGAAAGTCTGGCAAATATTATGGACAAATTGATTGACGATGAAATGCTTGTAGCACAGTTCAAATCAGGTAGCCAGAAGGCTTTTGATGAATTAATGAAACGTTATGAACGAAAAATCTTTGGGTACCTATTACGATCAGTCAGAAATTATGAAGATGCAGAAGAATTAACCCTTGAAGTTTTTTTTAAAGCATATCGCGCTCTGAATACATGGAAACCAAAGGCTAAATTCTCGACATGGCTTTATACAATTGCTTCCAATCTTTCTATTGATTACCACCGTTCTAAATCAAGACAACCTGTCTATATGTACGAGGATGAAGAGTCGATTGAAAAAAGACTTGTTGCAAATGACATCTCAAGTAACCCTGAAAAAAATCTTGAAGATAAGGAACGTGGACGTCTTATCCGAGAAGCAGTTGATGAACTTTCATCAAAACAAAAGGCTGTTTTTATGTTGACCCGATATGAAGGTCTACAGATCAAAGAGGTAGCAAATACCCTCGGGATGGCTGAAGGAACTGTGAAAATTCATCTGCATCGTGCAATAAAAAAATTACAAACTTTGCTACGACCTTTATGGGAAAATAATGAAATATAGGAGGTAAATTAATGGCTAAATGCTATAGATCTGAGGCACATGTAATTGATTATGTATACGGTGAGTTAGATCCTAATATGCTACCAGATTTTGAAAGTCATCTCACCACATGTAATAAATGCACAAGAAAGGTGTTTGAATATAAACGTGTGCTTCACCTTGTAGATGAAGCTGAGGGTGAATTCATTCCTCAACCTATTGCTCCACAGAACTTGGAGGCAAAGTTATACAAACGTCTTGCTGAAGGACCCCCTGAAAAACCTTCAATGTATTCGCTACTATTGAAAAATATCAATAATATAACTCATAATGTATTATCTGTCTTAAAAGAACAGAAAATAGTAAGTTTCAGTACATTTGCAGTTGCGGTGATTGCAATCGCAATCTTCATTGGGAATCCTTTTAAACCTACTCCAACTTATGATGTAAACCAAGTTGTTACATCAGTTGATGAACGCATTGAGAAGTATAGACAACAGGATATCCAAAGAAGCCTTGAAGATGTGCTACGGAACAAACATCTACGATATTCAGATGGATGGGATACAGTAAGTCAACTCAATCGTGTCAAAGACCAAGCAAAAGGCACTGATTGGGCAAATATTGCGAACAAGCAATTAAAACGTGCACAGCTAACCTCTGACCTATAAAGTAATCTATCAGTGTGGTTACCCAATCTAATCTATTATAAATATGCAGTTTATTCATAGAATGCTCAGATCAATATCATTAACGCTGCTGTTACTATTGTTATTTCATATAACAGCACACGCGCAACTTGACGAAGTTACCTCCCTAATTAAGGATGGATACTATACACAGGCTATTTCCAAGTTAAAAGTGCTTTCTCAATCATCAAATGACTTAGAAGCACGAAGTAGATATTATTACCAACTTGGTGAAATCTATTATAACTACACACAGCAATATCCTGAAGCACTCAATGTATTTAAAAGTATCCTTAAGATGAAATCTGATGGTCTTCCTATGCCTGAGATCTATCTCGCATACATAAAGATCGGTGATGTCTATTGCAGAATGGGTGAATATGAGAGTGCAATCCAGAATTTCTTGACACTTGTTGATATGGTTCCCGGTACTCACTTCGTCAACAAAATAGGTTGGCGTAAAATACGAGAGATTCGAAATGCATTACACAACTTAATGGTACAAAATGAGATTATTAAAACATACAAAGGTAGTCCTCTTGAAGCAGTAGCACAATTCCAAATTGCTGAACTTTACCGTAATCATTCTCAACTGAATCAGCCTGAGAAAGCAATTGAAACATATCAAGAATTATTGGTAAATCATCCATCCGATATGTTAGCTGCTGAGGCACAATGGAGAATTGCTCATATTAGACATACTGTGTTACATCAGTTAGATTTTGCTATAGAATCTTATGAAAAAGTTGCAATCAATTATCCTACTTCAAATTATGCTGCAGAAGCACTATTCCATATAGCAAACCTTCATCGTGATGCAGGCGAGTATCATAAAGCACTATCAGTATACGAAACTATTAATGAAATACATCCTAACTTCTGGAATATGCACGCGGTGTACTATTGGTCAGGAATCTGCTATGAAAAAACACAGAAATATAACGAAGCAATTAATGCATATAAAATTCTGCTTACCGTTCACCTTCCGACACTTGACCCAGTATACCTTGGACAGATTTCTATGTATGATAAAACTATTGACGAAGTAAAGAAACTGATCCAAGAGAAAATTAACAAATTGACAACACAATTACCTCTGTATCAATTTGAAAAATTTGAAATGGCTGTAGATGTTGGAAATTTTCAAGAAGCATTGTTGATCGCAAATAATATAATTGTTAGTGTTCCTAACACAGAAATTGCAAAACGTGTCGTTACACAATTACCGTCAATTAAACATCTTGCTGCAATCCAAAGGTTAATGCTACAAGTTCAAAATGAAGAGATAAATATTGCTGAGAAAATAAGAGCACAACTTCATATCGCAACGATATATGAACGCGAATTACTTGACTATTCAAATGCTGTTAATGCTTACAATCAAATAGTGATAGAATATCCCAGTTCAAATTTTGCTGCAGAAGCATACTATCGTATAGGATTGATTTATGCAGATATTCTTGAAAAACCAAATAGTGCATTAAAAACCTTCAATACAGTAATAGAAAAACACCCAAATAGTTTACAAGCCATGATGGCAACCTTTCAAGTTGGAGAGATATATAGAAAACTCCAGAGATATGATGAAGCATTAAAATCATACCAAACAACTATCAGTTATCCAGAACGCGAACTTTATCTATCGGAAAGGTATAAGGACAGTTATGCTGACAGGGCACAATTTCGGATTGGTAGAGTACACTTTGACGACCAACGATTTTCTGCTGCACGTATCGCTTTTGAGGATTTTATTAAAACACGAACAGATTCTCCACGATTAGCAGCTGCTCACCTTTATTTAGCTGTTATTCGACAAAATAATGGTGATAAAAAAGTCTCATTAGAACACTATCAAACAGCAGAGAAACTGTTAACAGAAAATCCCATACAGATGCAAATGGTAATTGATGAAATGGAAAGTCTCGGATTTCAGAGTGAAGATACAATATTCAGTATTATAGAAGAAAAACAAAAACAACTTAAGAATGATTAGTGTTCCTTACAAGAAAACGATTGGTATTGTAACACATATCTGAAAAATCTCCTATCTGCATGTCTCAAGTCAAGATGCATGTAAGACCCATCCTATGATTTAAGATTCTTGCAAACATCATCAACAGAAAAATCCTACAACTATTTTATTATAGACAATCCTAACCTGAATTGATATAATAATTGTCATCGGTTTTATATATTTGTATGTCATTAATACCGTTGTTTCTCACACTTGATATATCTCCACACCATCTCATTGGAGGATTAGATCATTGTCCGCAGAAATCCTAAACGGAACACGTCTTGCACAACAAATTCGGAGTCAAATCCGTAAAAGATTAAAGAAACTTACATTTGCTCCCGGACTCGCTGTTGTTCAAGTCGGTAATGATCCCGCCTCCACTCTCTACATTAAACACAAACAACGCGATTGTGATAAAGTACATTTCCATTCAGAAGTTCATCGATTATCATCAGAAATATCACAACAAGTACTCATTAACAAAGTTGATGAACTGAATGATCGTAGTGATATCCACGGTATACTGGTGCAAATGCCGCTACCAAAGACAATTGATGAACAAACGATTATTGATGCAATTACACCTGATAAGGATGTAGATGGACTAACACCTCATAATTTAGGCGACCTATTCATTAATCGTGAAGGTATTACACCCTGTACCCCTACAGGTATTATACGACTTATTGAATCATCCGGTGTATCTATTGAAGGCAAACATGCTGTATGTGTTGGTAGAAGTCATCTTGTTGGCAAACCAGTAGGTATTATGCTCCTAAATCGCAACGCAACTGTCACATATTGCCATTCTCGTACATCAAACCTCACAGAAATGACCAAACAAGCAGATATACTAATAGCAGCTGTAGGTAAACCTGAATTCATCACGGCAGAGATGATAAAACGGGGAGCAATTGTCATAGATGTTGGTATAAATTCAATTGAAGAACGTCTTGTCGGTGATGTCAAATTTGATGAAGTTAAAGATGTAGCAGGATATATTACACCTGTACCCGGTGGAGTCGGTCCTTTGACAAGAGCTATGTTATTGGAAAACACATTGAAATTAGCGATATAATAATACCAAAATATATTATTAGAACAAGTCATTAGGAGGAAATCTATGGCATTTCCAGGATTTGAATTGAATGATAAAGTTATGTTGATTACAGGTTCTGGTAAGGGAATCGGTAAAGGAATCGCACATGCTGCTGCACAGATGGGTGCGAAGGTCATATTAAATAGCAGAACACGTTCCGACCTTGATGAAGTCGCTGAAGAGATACGCGCAAATGGAGGCGAAGCAGAACCTGTTGTTTTTGATGTAAGTGATATGAAGTCTGTTGAAGACGGTGCGAAAGCAGCTATTGATGTATGGGGAAGGATTGATGTCCTCGTAAATAACGCTGGCACAAATCGCCCTAAACCCGCTTTAGAACTAACTGAAGAGGATTGGGATGCAATATATGACTTAAATCTAAAAGGTTTATTTTTCTTAACGCAGACTTTGGTAAAACCTATGATTGAACGCGAGAGTGGAAAAATTATAAACATCTCCTCAACTATGGGTTTAGTAGGTGGACCATTACGTACTGCTTACTCTGGTAGCAAAGGAGGGGTTGTTCTATTAACAAAGGGACTCGCAGTCGAATGGGCACCACACAACGTTACTGTCAATGCAGTTGCACCTGCATTCACCCGAACACCTTTGGCGGATGTCCTCCTACAACGAAAGGAATTCTATGAGGATGTCGTCCGTCGTATACCTATGGGACGAGTCGGTGAAGTAGATGAGGTAGTCGGAGCCGTTTTATTTTTAGCTTCGGATGCAGCAAATTGGATCACTGGTCAAACAATCGCTGTTGATGGTGGATGGGTTGCTTGGTAGACTCACCTACTTATTTTGGTAATGAAATGCTGAGTTATCAACAAACTATCTGGTAAGATTTTCAGGTTCCATTTGTCGTGACAGAAAGTTGCTCTTACATACGATACGTTTAATTATTTTCAAAAATTGTCATATTAGAACAGGTTATCTTTCTTGAATTACATTCAAGGATAGATTATACAGGGTTATTTAGTTTTAGGTATTTTAGTCATTTTTTATTACAATCGTTAATATTTGTGAATATGCAGATATAGCGTGATTTTTCGCGCTATATCTGCTATATTTCACCTTAAAAAATACGCCATTTGAGGTGAAAAAT
>JAJEAG010000073.1 GCA_022824265.1 Candidatus Poribacteria bacterium
GTCCCAAAACCGTCCCAAAAGACGAAAACTGGGACGGTTTGAAGGAAACAAAATTCAGAGAATTGGAGATAAAAAACGAGGTATATAACAGTATCTTACAGTGACAATTGAATGCCTCTGAGACATTGACATTATCATCTGCTTGTGATAAACTATCATATTTATATTTACATAATGACAACGAGCAATGCAATTACGTCCATCTATATTCCACCAAACAATTGAAACAGCTATCTCATTCATCTATCCTGCACAATGTAGAGTCTGTGAGAATTTCATTGGTATTGAAACGATTCCTTATGTCTGTGATACCTGTTGGGATAATATTGATGTTATAGTTCCACCATGGTGTAAAATTTGCGGAATTCCAAATGCCGAAGGTATGTGTGCTGATTGTGCTACCAAACCGCCGCAGTATGGAAAACTTCGTACAATCGGTATTTACCATGGAACGCTTCAACACCTTATCCACCTATATAAATTTGAAAAACGAACTAATCTTGTAAAACACCTTGGACAACTGATAATAGCAAATCTACCTAACGATCTTTCCTTTGATGAATATGATTATATTTTACCAATCCCAATTCACAAAAAACGTTTGCGTGAAAGAGGTTTTAATCAAACCATGTTACTTGCTAACCACATTAGTAAAATGAGTAACAACCCGATTCTTATGGACGCACTAATTCGGGAAAAGCATACATCTCCACAGAGTAGTTTGGATAGAGAAGCACGCCAAACGAATATAATAGGGGCATTCGCACTACGAAGGAGTGAAGTCATCCGAAATAAGAAATTACTTGTTCTTGATGATGTATATACCACAGGTGCTACAGTTCGTGAGGCAGTAAAAGTACTATGGAATGCAGACCCAATGGAAATAGATGTACTTACATTGGCAAGAGCATTAAATCCTGTATGAAACCAATAAGGTGTCTTTTTCGTATTAACAATTAGATTAACTAACTGATAACAAACTTGACGAAATGCAATTGGTAGGAGGCTAACTTTGCACTTAAATAGCATCAAAGTAAGTGGTTTCAAAAGTTTTGCCGAAGAGGTGGAACTGATTCTTGAACCCGGTATAACTACAATTGTTGGACCTAACGGATGCGGTAAGAGTAATGTTTCTGATGCAATTCGGTGGGTACTTGGGGAAAAAAGCGCACGTGCACTCAGGTGTACAAACATGCGCGACCTCCTATTCAATGGTGGTTCAAAATTCAACCCAGCTCAGAAGGCAAGTGTTTCACTTTCCTTTACAAATATTTCAAACAATCTGTCTGTTGAATCACCAGATGTTGAAGTAGGCAGGCAACTTACACGTGATGGCGAGAGCAGTTATCTAATTAACAATACACCATGTAGACTTCGGGATATAAGCGAACTTTTTATGGATACAGGAATAGGTGTTGATGCCTATTCTGTAATGGAGCAAAGTAAAATTGATTTGATACTCAACGTTCGTCCTGAAGAACGACGATTTTTATTTGATGAAGTCGCGGGTATCACAAAATACAAACATAACAGAAAAATTACACTTCGTGAATTAGAGGCAACAAAACAGAATTTAGTTAGAATTAATGATGTCATTCAGGGATTGGAAAGTGATACTGAATCCTTGAAGAAACAAGCTGAACAAGCCCAACACTATCAATCATTACATGAAAAACTCCAACACTTAGAATTAAGTCTTGCATATAAAAAACATGAAAAACTTGTGGTTGAGTACCGCGAGAAACAAGAGCAATTAGATGTTATCTTGAATGAAGTTAGCGATGTTAACGATTTAATTCAGGAATCAGAAGATAGAATTGATAGTGCCACAGTCAGGAAAACTGAGTTGGATACTGTCATAACAGAATCACAAATTAAAATTAAAGACATTTCAGCTAATGCAGAAAAAATAGAACGTCAAATTGTAGTTCATAAAGAGAATCAACTTAATATAGGTCAACAACGACAAAGAGCATTAGAAACACTTGAAGCTTTAGATATTCAGAAGTCTCAACTACAAACACGTAAACGGGAACGCACGCAAGAAAAGAAAAAACTTGAATCAGCACATAAAATTGAAGAAAGTCGTTTATCTGGGCGCAAGACAGTCTTAGAAGATTCCAACTCACGTATAAATAGAGCGAAGGAAACTGTACAAGATGCAAAGTCTACACTACAACAAATTAACACTGACCTTGCAATCCGAGAAAACAGACTTATATCAATTAAAGAAGCTGTAACAAGTTCACAAGACAATCTCAATAAAATTCAAGAAAATACTGATTCCTTAAAAGCAGAATATCAATCCGCCACAGAGAACTTTGAAAAAATTCAACAATCTACTACGCTAATTGAATCAGACATTGTTCAAATAGAGACTGAAAAAAACAAGGTAGAATCAACATATAATGAGGCGCAGAACTCACTTCGTCAGATTGAATCAAAAATAAACGGTTTACAAGAGTCTTTGGGTGGTAGTGTCACACAGTATAATACTTTAAAGCAGATGCAATCTTCCTATAGGGGATACTATTCTGGAGTAAGTGCAATTATGCAGGCAAAATCTCAATATCCCGATCAGTTTAGCGGGATATGTGGTGTAGTTGCTGAACTTATTCAAACAGATAACGAATTTGAAATTGCTATAGAAATTGCTCTTGGTAGTGCAATCCAAAATGTTATTGTTGAAACTGCAGAAGATGCAGATGCTGGTATCAAATTCCTCAAGAGAAACCAAGCAGGAAGGGTGACATTTATACCACTTGATATAATCCGTAGGAGAACTTTCTCTGACCATACGCTTCTTGAAGAACCAGGAGTCATCGGTATTGCTGAAGAATTGGTGGATTATGATTACAAATACCAGAGTGCAGTGCAACATCTATTAGGTAACACCCTCATTGTTGAAAAATTGGATGACGCAATTGGACTTAGACGGCGATTCGGACCTAACGCTCGTATGGTTACCTTGGACGGTGAATTAATCAACACTTCTGGCTCTATTACCGGGGGTTATACAGAACAAAGGAAAACTGGACTTCTAAGCCGTGTAAATGAATTGGATGTGTTAAAAAGTAAAATTGAGGATCTTACCAGAATTAAAACGCAAAATCTTGAAAAACGTAAACGTTACGCATCAACAATTGCGGAGACACAGCAAACTAAACAAAAACTTGTAACTCAACTTCAAGACAAACAGATTGAAAAAGCCGCGATATTGAAAGATAAGGATCTCGCAGAACAGAACATATCTCGACTTGAAACATTAATTGCTGATATAGAGATTGAAAATAAACAACACCAAGAGAAGATAGAAATTTCTCGTGATGAAAAAATAAACCTTGATGCTGAAATAGAAGAACTTTCAAAAAAACAGAAACAAACACAAAATAAGATCCAAAGAATGACTGAAGGAATTGATAGTGATACGATTAAAAGAGATGAACTTGTTGAAGAAATACAGAAAAGAGAGGTATTCTTAGCAGGACAACAAGGTAAAATCAACGGCATGCAAAGTGAATTGGAAGGCTTTGACCAATCACAGCTTCATATTGAACAAGAGATAATAAAACAGCAAGAGACCATTAACAATGATGAACAAAATAAACAGGAAATTGCAAATCAGATTGAAGGAGCAGAACGTAAATTCCTACAGATTGAAGGAGATAGAGCTGAAACGGAAGCTGAATGCGATGAATTGATACAAGAACGTGACGGACTTGTCAATCAAATTGAAACGTTACAAAAAGAGATACGGAACACCCGGCGGCAACATGAAAAACAGAATCGCTTACATCAACAACTTGAAGTCAAGACCACACAGCTGGAGATGCAGCTTAAATCAAATTCTAATCGTATTCTTGATAAATATGGAGTTTCAATTGATGAATTTCCAAAACCCATGATCCAAACTGTTGATACAGAAAACGAAACAGAATCCACCGAACTTGACGAAATTGACTTGTTAGATAACATAGAAAAATTGAAAGCAGATATAGCAGCTATTGGTGATGTCAATCTCAAGGCGATAAAGACTTATCAAGAATACAAAAAACGTTTAGACTTTCAGATTACACAGCGGGATGATATTCAAAATTCAATTAAATCTGCATATCAAGCAATACAGAAAATTAATGAAACCTCTCGTAATGAGTTTCTGAAGACATTCGAAAAGGTAAAAGCTAACTTTCAAGAAGTATTTACACAGCTTTTTGGTGGTGGAGAAACAGAATTGAGACTTACTGATGAGTCAGAAATCTTAGAGTCAGGTATTGATATTATCGCGCGACCACCCGGAAAACGACCGCAAAGCATTACTCAACTTTCCGGTGGTGAACGTTCTCTCGTGGCTATAGGGCTTCTCTTCGCTGTCTTTAAAATCAAACCAAGTCCTTTCTGTGTGCTTGATGAGGTTGATGCATCACTTGACGAAGCAAATGTTCTACGTTTTACAAATCTTATCCGCGCCTATTCTGACAACACTCAATTTGTTATTATCACACATAATAGACGCACTATGGAAATAGCGGATGTAATGTATGGTGTGACAATGGAACAAGCAGGGATGTCTAAAATAGTCTCAAGAAAATTTGAACGTAGATAATGTTGTCTACAGTTGTTATACAATCATAGATTGATGTCATACCTTGATCGTTCCCACCTAAAAGTCTTGTCCCTCTCTGAACGTCAGCACAAAATGACGGTAGTTGACATCTATCCTTTAGATGCCGAAATACCACCTTATAAAAATGAACGTCTAAATATAGTTGCAGAACGCATTACACAAGCATTTCAAAACGGTAAACAAGTGATTTGGATGATGGGTGCACATGTGATGCGTAGGGGGAACTCTCGGTATATCATAGACTTGATGGAACGCGGTGTGATTACACACATCGCGACTAACGGTGCGTGTGCAATACATGATTTTGAAATAGCACATATTGGTGCAACTCTTGAAGATGTGGAGTTATACATAAAGGATGGAAAGTTTGGTAATTGGGAAGAAACTGGACGTTACCTGAACAAAGCAATCATTAGAGGTTACCAAGATAAAATAGGTTTTGGTGAAGCAATTGGTAGGTTAATAGAGAAAGGTGACAAAGGGGTATCATTTCCACATCGTGATGTGAGTATATTTGCGGCAGCATATCGGTTAGGTGTACCAATTACTGTGCACAAAGGTATCGGATACGATATTACCGACCAACATCCTGCTGCAGATTATGCTGCTATCGGTTGGACATCTGGAGAAGACTTTCTACGGTTTGCTCATTCTGTTTCACTGTTGGAAGGTGGCGTCTTCTTGAACTTAGGCTCTGCGGTGATGGGACCCGAGGTATATCTCAAAAGTCTTTCTATGGCGCGAAACATAGCATCGCAACGCGGTGAAGAAATACGACATTTTACCACTGCCAATTTTGATTTGATTGACTTTCCAGATTTTCAGGAGGAGGGGAACCCTACCGATGTACACTATTACCACCGTCCCAAGAAAACTATCCTCATTCGCACTGTCAAGGATGGTGGAGAAAGTTACCATATCTCCGGAGATTTTTCTGCCACTGTACCACAATTATATCGCCTTGTAGTTAACGAGATATAGTATCTATCCAACGGATGCAATTTCCAAATGTCCCTTCCAATGCGCATTTAACATCCGTTTCATTAGTTGATGTTCTGGTTGATTAAGTTTCGGATCCTTTTTTATCAACAATTCTGCCTCTTTCTTAGCAGATTCTAATAATGAAGCATCACTGATGATATTTGCTATCTTAAATGTTGGAATACCTGACTGACGTGTGCCAAAGAATTCACCTGGACCGCGTATATTCAGATCTTCTTCGGCAATATCAAATCCATTGTTAGACCGAATCATCACTTGTATTCGTCTGTATGAATCATCTGTTCTTGGGGTTGCAACGAGGTAACAAAAAGACTTATCGCTTCCCCTACCGACTCTTCCACGCAACTGATGCAGCTGTGCTAAACCGAACCGTTCAGCGTTTTCGATCACCATCAGTGTAGCGTTTGGCACATCAATACCCACCTCAATCACTGTTGTCGCGACTAAAATATCAAGTTCCCGTGCATTGAACTTGGTCATTATCTCCTGTTTTTCTATTGATTTCATCTGTCCGTGTAATAGTCCAACACGTAGTTGTGGAAAGACATCTTTTTGGATATGTTCCGCCATACTTGTTGCTGCTTTTAACTCCTCAAGTTTTTCAGATTCTTCCACAAGTGGATAGACAATATAAGCCTGTTTTCCTTGACGAATTTCGCGCTCAATTTTGGTGTATAAATCTGCACGGTCTTTCTCCTTCACCCAACGAGTCTCTATTTTCTGTCTACCCGGTGGAAGTTCATCAATTACGGATATGTTTAGATCTCCGTAAATAGTGAGAGAGAGAGTTCTTGGAATCGGTGTTGCTGTCATTACCAGGACATCAGGTGATATTTGCAATTCATTGTCCTTACTATTCTCATCAGATGATGATTTTGCTTTGCTCCTTAGTGTTGCCCGTTGCATCACACCAAACCTATGTTGTTCATCAATGATGACGAGTCCGAGTTTATGAAAATCAACACCTTCCTGTATCAATGCTTGTGTACCAACGATTAAGTTTGCCGAACCATCAGATATTGCTGCCAATGCATCTTCTCTATCTGACTTTGATAGATCGCTCTTAAGAAGGACAACCTTTACTTCAAGTGATGATAGCATTGCTGATAGATTTTGATGATGTTGTTCCGCAAGGATTTCTGTTGGAACCATTATCGCACCTTGATATCCATTCTGAATTGCAGTCAATAATGCCATTGCAGCAACAACGGTTTTACCCGATCCGACATCACCTTGTATCAATCTATTCATCACACGTTTGCTCTGCATATCTTCTTTGATTTCAGCAAAGACGCGTTTTTGGGCATTTGTCAAATTAAAGGGTAGGGTATTGGTAAATCTTTGTAGTAAAGAACTACTGTCTTGTGTATTTGTATCAATCTGAAATTGTATTCCGTTTTGTGAGGTTCTGGTATCCTTACGCATCTCCATACCAAGACTCAGTAAGAAGAATTCATCAAACGCAAGTCGTCTTTGTGCTGCTCTACGATGGTTTTCTGATGATGGAAAATGTATCTCGTTGATAGCCTTTTGCCTGTCAATTAACTGATTATTATGACGCAGTTGGAGTGGGAGTATTTCAGGCACTTTACTTCCATATTCATCTAATGTGTTACTAACAGCAGTCCGTAGCATTTTTGCTGTGAGTTTCTTTGTTAGCGGATATTTCGGGACGATTCGTTTTGTATGAATCAGGTTATCTTCATCAAAAATCTCGAATTCATAGTCAGTTGTTTGTATTTCGTTGTAACGTCTTGTGAATTTACCACTAATGACAACTTCTGTATCTATTGGAAGGATTGAATTAATATACCCTATACGTCTTCCAAAATTGACTAAAATTGCAACCCCAGTACCATCATAAATTGATACCTTACCGATACTTTTGCGACCCTTAGCAACTGGTGGTGTTGTCACATGATTTACCACTCTACCTTGTATAGTCTCTGGTTCGTCATCTTCGGTACGACCCACATTGTATATTTCAATAAATTTTGATCTATCAATGTAATCGCGAGGGTAGTATTCCAGCAATCCACCTACTGTACCGATTTTGATCTCTTTCTCCAATATTTCAGACCGACGAGGACCAATCCCTTTAACGTATTGTAGCGGATTGTTGAAAATCTCAAGCGATTCGACATCTGTTGTGACAGGTGTATCTCCAAGTGTAATAGGTGCGTCCTCATCATTTTCAACGTGTTCAGTTTGGGTTTTAGGAATAACTTCAAACGGAAGGATAGATGATTTTGGAGTGTTTTTAGTGATAACTGGTTCTGAGTTTGATTGGGAACTAATATCTTCTGAAGTACTCGTTGGTTGAGGTACACTTGCGTTTTGAAATAGCGGCAAATTATCAAATTGATTTGAAATGGTAGATGATGGTTTATCATTCTCTACTATTTGTTCCGACGTCTTCTGTGCAGTCTCTTGTGTATTAGAATTCTGTGTTGAAGGTAGATTTGTTATTTCCTTACCTGCAAGTAATATATTGATCTGTTCGGTTGTATTTTCAAGCACACTTTTGCGTTCCGCAGGAGAGATGTTGGTATAGTTTTTAAACCGATCTGCAATATGATTGATAAGTTGTTTTTCTTCATTAGTTAGATCAAGTTTTCTTGCCTGACCAATCCAAAGCTCAACATAAGCAGCCATTCCGTTTATAACGACATTATCTTGACATCCCATACGCAATTCTTGCTGGAATGGACGCGATATAGTTGAGATAATCTGTTTAAATTCGTTCATTCTTACCTTTAAAGACATTTTGATATTGAAAAGGATAAATGTAAATCCTTAATCAACATAATATTGCACCTGAAGATATAAAATAAGGGTATTTGTATATACAACGTATCTGAATTGATTTTTGCTACATAGGTTGGGTAGAGATCTCAAAAGCAAACTAAAGGTTAAAACCGTTTCAGAAAAATATCACCACTATCACGTTGACTATTACTCCATATAACACACAAATTTTCTTTACCATCGGATATAACATACGGAGGAAAATGTTCTCCATCATGTGTTGATATAGCCATACCATCTTCTTCCCACATAAGATTACCATCGATATCAATTTGCTGACAGTATAATGCATCCACGCTCTTCTCACCGAAATCTCCTCTGTAATCTAACCAAGCGATAAAGAATTTGTCATCTTCGTCAGCGACAATAAAGGGTCTATCTTGATGTCCCCCTACAGTACAGATAGGGATTCCGTCTTTTTCCCAGAGCAAAGTACCTGTTGCATTGATACGTTGGGCATATATATCAGAGTAAATATCACGTTCGTCTCTCCAACCGACTATAATTCCTCCATTTCCATCAGATACAACCGCTGCATTTTTCTGTATGCCATCTGCTGTGCAAATAGGAACACCTGTTTCCTTCCACATTTTGTTGCCTTCTGGTGAAATCCGCTGAGCATACAGTTGGTCATTGATGAAATTTTCATAGATTTGCCAAACGACAATCAAACCACCATTCTGATCAGAGACAACTCGATGATCTCCTTGCGTTCCTTCTGATGGAGAGACTAATATAGGTTCATTCCACAATTTGACACCTTCATGACTTAGTTTATGTGCCATAATGTGCCATTGTTCATGTCCAACAACATCCCACCAAACAACATAAAAATCTGTTTCTCCACCTGCGATAAGAATTGGATTGCTTTGTAGTGTTTCAGATAGATGGACAGGTATACCATCATCTTCCCATAAGGTTTCTCCAGTTGAATTAACACGTTGGATATAGAGATCTTGAAATTCTGCACTGTTACGTTCATCCTCCCAAACAAAGATTGCCCCACCTTGACCATCGCTGAGAATTGCTTGTGTGGATTGATCAGCAGTATTTGTACATATCGGGATTCCGTCTTTTTCCCAGCGTATTTCACCTTCCAGATTTATGGCTTGTGCATAGATATCCCAACTACTTCTACCACGTCTGTCATTCCATACAACGATGATATGTGTATCGTGTCCAATTATTCGTAATCGGCGTTGGTTTCTATCTGCAACAGAGATCGGTAGACCGTTCGGTTCCCACAGCAAATTGTTTGTGTTGTCTATCCTTTGTCCATATATATCCCAGTGTTTCCTTGTTCGGTAATCTTCCCATATTATGATTGCCCCATCTTGACCATCGGATACACCTTGTGGAAACAGTTGTCCGTCTTGTGCTGTGGATATAGATACAATATCAGACGCGTTGGCAGGAATTATCGAAAAAATAAATAAGACACATACCAGAAAAGATGTAATGCAGTAGACTGATGTAATGCTTAGTCTACAAATAGAGTTTTGGGTGTCCATAGATTAAGCAATTTTCCCTTTGTATATATATCCAGTTTTTTCCAATGTTCTATGGGGAGTGCTATATGTGCAAGTGCTGTAGTAGGCATCGTTACCGTTTGTCCGGTCAGGTTTGCTACAAGCTGTTCCATTGTTGGGTTATGACCAACGACCATTACAATTTCATATTTATTAGGTAAATCCTGTATCTTTTCGTAGTATACTCCTGGAGGGGCATGATAGAAACTATCAGTTTTCTTTATTTTTTCAGTATATCCGCATGCTTTAGCGACCTTTGTTGCAGTTTTTCTTGCACGTTTTGCAGATGATGATAGTATACAATCTGGAACTAATCCCTGTTCTTGAATATGGTTTCCCATACGTGGGGCATCACGTTTTCCTCGTTTATTTAGTGGGCGATCATAATCGGCAAGGGAAGTATCTTTCCAACTCGATTTTGCATGTCTTAGTATAAGTAATGTTTTCATTGTAGATATTGTATATATATTTGGAGGTATTATATCTGTGTCCAATCCATGATGACACCCAAGTATTCGTTTTTGCTATCAGTTAAACCGTCATAAGCGGATTGCGCATCTTCTGGATTAATAACGTGAGTTAGTAATTCCTCTACCTTAAATTTTCCTTCTTTAATCAGTGAGTAGACTATTTGCGAATTTCGTTCAAGTGAATGTTTAGATTCACCGGTGTGCATTGTCGGAAATACCCATTCATGAGCACTGCGCAACGTGATTGCTCCGCGACCTATCAGATGCGTATAATTGAGTATGTCCGTAACATTTGTGATATACTCGCCGCGTGGAGATCCAAGTAGGATTACCTCCCCCTTTGTTCGAGTCAACTGATATGCTAATTCAACCAGACGAGGGTTCCCAATTGCTTCAACAGTTACATCTGCTTTCTGTCCACCTGTAATAGAATTGACACGTTCATGAACATCTTCTTCGTCAGGATTTATTAGGTGTTGGATACCACACTTCCGTGCTATCTCTATCCGTTCTGGAACACGTTCAACACTAATCACCTTCATTCCAGCCAAATTGAAGAGTTGAGATGCGGAATTACCGACTAACCCCAAACCAATTACGATTGCTGTATCACCAAACTCCACAGAGGATACGCGTAATGATGTCATTGCGACCGTTGCCATTCGGACAAACGGTATCAGTTTAGCATCTATCTCTAAGGGAGGTTTGAATGCCAACATCACAGAAGCAGTTTTGACAATGGATGCATGTGAACTATAGCAGAATGCAAAATCTCCAACTTCACACTTGGTTACATTCTCACCTACTTTCAGGACTTCTCCAATTGCAGTGTAACCCGATCCGTGTGGAAACCGAGTGCCGCTTTCTAATCCAGTGAAACCTGCACCTTCTGTACCAGGACTGATTAAACTATAATGAGTTTTAATCAGAATCTGGTTGGGTGCAAGTGTCTCATCAAGATCAAAATCCTCTAAGGTTGCAGTACGTTTCGCTGGCATGATGATCTGTTTGCCTATCATGAATTTTCCCTCATTAAATATGCTGTTTTGTGTTTTTGAGTATAATCTATAATAACAGGAGTATGTGTGCAAGTCAAATTATATTAGTATACAGGATTAATTATTTCAGGTTTGCTTTCAAAGGTGTTGCGTTCTGTGTCTTCAGCGATTTAGACAATATTAGTACCTGTCAATACGGAATGGACTAATGTCAAATTCGGTTTCACCAGATAATGCTAACTCACTCATGATGCGTCCAACAAGTGAACAGAACTTAAAGCCGTGTCCAGAAAAACCAGCAGCAATTAGTAAATTTGGACATTCTGGATGTTGGTCAATGATAAAATCTTCATCAGGTGTTTCGGTATATAAGCATACTTCACTATAAACTGTTTTACCAAGTTCAGGTATACGATTTCGCACATAAGAGTCTATACGGTTGATATAGTCTTTTTCAGGTGTGCGATTACAAGTATCTGGTGAGACAGAATCTCCCATCCCGTGACGAGCCACCTTTGCTCCATTAGCACCAAAATACGGCATACCGTATATGAATTCTCCTTCGGTAGTTATCTCTGTAAATACTGGAAAATGGTCTGGTTGAAATTGTATAGATTCTGTTGGTTTATAATAACAGACCTGCTGTTTTGTAACTGTGAGTGGAAGGTTGATTTCTGTCAGGAGAGTAGTTGTCCATGCACCTGCTGTTATAACGATTTTTCTACCTCGGAATTTACCATTTTCAGTGTAAACGGTCGGTACTTCTGTCTGCAAATCTACATCAGTGACCAGTGTATTTTCTCGGATTTCTGATCCGTACTGTTCTGCTAACTTTAGGTGAGTTAAGACACATTCTGATGCATACAGAAAACCTGTATCCTTCTGCCAGAGTATATCCATGTCGTTTGACACTCTAAATTGTGGGAACTGTTTCACAAATTGGTCAACACCCCACCACTCAGATTCCACTCCAGCAGCATCCAGACTTTTCCGCACATCCGATACATAACGATTTCCACTTTCTCCAAGACTTACACTTCCTGTAATGAACAGCAATTGTTTACCAGATTCTGCTTCCAGATTACGCCATTCTGCATAAGCGGTTTTCATCAATTCTGTATAGAATGGTTTGTCATAGAAGAACCTGATGATGCGCGTTTCACCGTGTGAACTTCCATAAGTATGACCACGTTGGAATTGTTCTAAAACAAGTACATCCGCATCTGATTTTGCAAGGTGGTAAGCAGTAGCACTTCCCATGCCACCTGCTCCAATTAGAATTGTATCGTAGATATGTGAAGGCATTTTATGAGTAGAAAGGTTTATTGTGTAACCGGGAACGGATTTGAGACAGTGGTAAAATGTTCGAAACGATCTTCACCGCGTAATAAAATCGGTTTCCAAGGACGTTTCAATGAATTATCCTCTGCTTGTTTAACTGAAGGTGCGATGTATCGGATTGTTAAGCCACATCTTCTCCGCTTAGAATGGTTTGGCAAACTACCATGAATTATCATGCCGTGATGAATGGACATCTCACCTGCTTTTAGGATAAGGTCAACAGCACTCTCTGCTTGTGATTTAGATACGGGTACTTCCTGATTGATGCTCAAAAGATTTCCTTCTTGTTCAGATTTACCATGTTCTTTCACACCTTGATGATGACTGCCGGGAATTACCTGCATACATCCGTTACCTATGTCGCTATCATCAATAGCATACCAAGCGGTGACAGCATCGGGTGGTTCCAGTCCCCAATATGTTACATCTTGATGCCAAGCAACGAATTTTTCGCGAGGACCATATTTACAGAAGAAGTGTGTCGCCAAAAGCATAACATCAGGACCAATAAGTGCTTCAATGACATCCACAATCTTGGGATGTATAGCGAGTTTCCATATAAATTCATAGTCAAAATGCCAATCAATCAGTCCGATTTCACATTTTTCTTTACCGACTTCTGTCTCTAATGCATCATATTCATCACGGTATTGTGATGCTTCAGTTTCTTCTGCTATGTGTATTCCAGTCAAGTAACCATCTTTCTGATATGCAGTTAAGAGTTGTCCATTTGTAGATTCCATGTGTTTTCCTCTAATTATAGATCCGGAAGTTTCCACTGTTTGTACCATTGTGAGTCTTCTGGTGGTGGTTCGCCAGTATTTTGCATTGTCTTAAAGGATTTCAATGCTGGTATCACTTGTTCTGTCCATATCTTTTCCAGCTCATTGAAAGTAACTGGTTCACGTTCCCTTATATTTTGTTTGGTATAGTCATCAAGCAGTTCTTGCATTTTGTTACCGAGCCAAGCGACTTCATCGTTCACCATTCGTTCACCGACGCGTTGATCAGAATCGTAAGCATTTCCACCCATAGCGAAGTGTGGACCAGGATCGTCTTTATCTGGCATTCGAGACATGTCAACACAGTCCGGTTCTAAAGCCCATAAAAGAGAAGTTTCAACTCGCCCCGCATGGTCTCCGCCATCGCCTTGTCCACTAAAACCGATGTGGTTTGCCTCAAAATCTGGAAGTCCATACAGACGCATTGTAAAGTTAGATTGTACTATCTCAAGAAGTGTTTTCAAGTCTTGCCAATTTGGACCGTAATGTCCCGTGAGGAAAATAGCAGCGTGGAATCCAAGGGCATCTGCAGCGCGTATATGATAGCAGACGTTTTTGAAGTGTTGCCATGCTGGCATAGCCGACATCCAACTCCGCACTTCACCTACATTCTGCTGTGCCCAATTCGCATACATACCGTGTTCATGGATATGCCAATAATCTGGAGGAGCGACAATGCCACCGTGCGTTTGAGCTGCTCTACATGCGATTGCGTGTGCCTTGAGTGCATCAAGTCCGACTGCGTTTTGTGGACCGTGTGGTTCGCAGAGACCGTAAGTAAAATAGACTGCAGGATACTTGTCAAAAGCTGCTTCTAATTCATCTGGAAACATCCGTTCCCATCGCACTTCATTTCGCATGATCAATTTCCTCTCTAATTTATAGTGAACTTTAGAATTAATGGAACACATAGAGATGTAAGAGGGAACGCCGTTTCCCGACTATCAGTCTGTTTCGTCGCGATTCGAAGATCGCTCCTACAGAAGATAAGTCCCTTTATTTACAAAGTTCACCATATATAGTATTTCCTGCTGGGTTTCGCCCTCAACCTACTTTTAGTTGTTTTAGTTGTTTTAGTTGTTTTTTAGTTGTTTTTTTCTAAATTTTGCTTAGGTGTTCTCGATCCTGTAGTAGTAAAGGTTTAAGCCTGTTTTTTTGTTGACGGAAATTAAAAAAAAACAACTAAAAGCATACCGTTTAGTTGTTTTTTTTCGGTTTTTGTGTTTTGGTATGTTATCATCGCATTGCATAGGTTTTGTGTGATTTATTTGAGTATTTCGTTTTTGGAGTTGGTTGATTGTCATTGTGTTCCCCTATTTTGTAAGTTGTGTGTTGGATGTTGGGTTATATTATACTTGAGGGTCGTTTGGTTTTGTAGAGTTATTGCGTTTGATAACAATATATATCCAATATGTTTGATATGCATTTCAGTTTTCGTTGTCTGAACAAGAGTTTGAAATCAACGGTATGAATGCCTTGGCAGAATACGCGTATGGTATTCTGCGTGATTCCCCGGAGTGTGCCTGCTACCATGTCGGAGGTCGTTCCTACAGACATGTGTCTCTTTAATTTCAATGTTTACTATAGATGTTCACTTCAACAATCGTCATCGTATCGTTGCCAAAAATGTCTACAACCTTCACAGCAATTTTGCGAGGTCCGGGTGTGCATTCGTGTGCAATACTCGTTAATTCCAAAGAACGATCCTTTTTTGTGCGGAAGCTTTGCCACTCATTTTCAAAGATAAAATCACCTGACCACTGTTCTTCCCATTCTTCTGTGTCTGGATTCTGCACACGGATTATCTCGCGTTTGCTCTCAAAGTCAAAATCGACTGACCAATAGTCAATCCAGTCTGTCCATTCATTCGTCAATATTTCCCGTGAAGTTACACCCTCAGTATCTTTACTAACTTTTACAACTTGACCTTTCTCAACTACGATTTTATTACCTTTATTTTTTAGGGTCTGTTCTGCTTGTGAGATGGAATCTTGTGAATAGAATACAGAGAAATCTGTGAGTTCAACAGATACCGATGCAGGCTTGTTTCCTACTGCTTCCGTTATATAAGGTTTAACTTCAATAAATGCGACATCATGAAATACAACTTGTTCCTGCTCTACGGCACGTTTGTCGAATACTTCGGCAGGAATGTATTTTGGTGCAAGGTCAATACCTTTGTTCTTCGCTTCCTCTAATAGGTTAGGGAACAGTCCCATCTCAAACTCAAAACCGAGAACGTCAACGCGAGTTATCTGATGCTTACGACATTCAAGGATAATCTCCTCTATGAATAGCCGCGTCACAGGTAAATTGACGGGACCGACTGCAATGAGTCTTCCCGCTTTTTTCCCTTGAAAACTGGTAAAACCATCGGTCTTTTCAGCAGCATAAGCACGCAGGATTAGGTCATTAAACGCCCTTTCCTTTTCTTCTAATTGTTTCTGCTGTTCCACTTCACGTAGACTTGGATTGATGCCAACATAGTGTTGACGTTCATACTTGCCGAGGTTGAGGATTTCAAAGGCGCGGTAGTCTTCACCGTCCGCTTTGAGTTGACGTTGTACCCCGATCATCCGTTTGCGTGTTGTGTGGATTGCAAACTTGCCAAGGTCTGTAACGATCCACTTACGTCCCAGTTTTTCAGCAACAGCGGCAGTAGTACCAGAACCACAGAAGAAATCAGCAACGAGGTCCCCATCGTTGGATGATGCTTTGATGATGCGTTCTAACAATGCTTCTGGCTTTTGAGTTGGATATTTCATATATTCTGCACCTTGAGTAGCTCTGATATCTATCCAAACATCACGACACCTGACACCTTCACTCATATATAATTTGCGCCTTGGCACCTTACCTTTCTCAACAACTAATTCACCACTCTCAATCCAACGAAGAGCTGTTTCAAGTGGCATTCCGTATCCCCTTGTTGGTGTTTTCTCTCCATATCCAAGGTCGTATATATTTCCTCCTCCTCCTGGATTATCAACAGGTCCCATTTGATATAATCCTTTTTCGTCACTGAAACGATAAAGTTTTTTACTGGCTTCACTATATTCCTGAAATACATCGTTCCAAAATTGTCCATCTTTGCGGTAGAAAAAGAGCGTTTCATGAGATTTGATAAATTTCTTGTTTTTAGACGAAGTATCTCCTATTGCACCTTGCCATATAATTTCGTTTTGAAAATGATCTTTGCCAAAAACTTCATCAAGAACAAGTCTTAAAAAACCGGAAACCCGCCAATCACAATGAACATAAATACTACCATCTATTGCCAATAAATCCCGCATCAAATTTAATCGTTCATAGATCATGGCAAGAAAGGAATCAGAGCCTTTTCCCCATGTGTCTCGGTAGGCAATCTCTTCAAGGATGTTGGGCTTTTTAGTCAAGGTTTCCTCACCGATTTCAACATTCATCGAAAAATCCGCACCTACGTCAAAGGGTGGGTCAATATAGATAAGTTTGAGTCCACCTTGTGCCTCAATTTCCTCGCGCAGCGGTCCGTTTTTGAGTGATGACAAAATCAACTTGTTATCACCCCAAATTAGCTTGTTTGTCCATCCTTTTTGCTGTCTTCCACGCGTATCAAATAAACCAAGTTGTTCATTGGATTCTGCACGAGGTTCGTCTACATGTTCAATTGTCTGAAATGGTAAGACGATGTTACAAACTTCGTTGGTCTTTCCATTCCAAACGAGTTCTACTTCACGCTTGTCTTCAAACAGGAGGAAGCGGTACTTTTCGGGTAGTGGTTTGTCTGCTTCTAAATAGCGGATGATTTCTTGTTGTTCTTGTTCTGTGAGTCTTGGCATAGGTGTATCTTCTATAATTCCCAATAAGAGATTCAAATTCCGCAATTCTTTTAGAATCCTCTTAATGTTATCTTATTTTTCCTTACTAGATTGAACGACAACTTCTCCAACTCTGACCAATGCTCTACCAGAAGATAGTAGAGATGTAGTGAGTACACCAGACTTCTCTGGTATAATCTGTTTTTCAGTTGCAAATGCCACAGATAATTTTTCTTGAACTTCAAAAACCTCAAATGAAATTCTTGGACGTGTAATCTTACCCAATACTTTAGAAGTATCTGGGTCTTTTATCTGTATAGTATCTAATATATCAAAAGTCATACCGACAGTCACACCATCTGAAGTGCCGATATTGAATACGAGTTCTATATCGTCAAGCACTTGTGCAACCTTTCCACGAATTGGTTCATTCATTACCTACTCCTCCCTGTATTTCAGATGAAAGTCTACGCTCTAATTCTTCAACATCCTCCGGTAGAATATCTTTCCAGTCCTCTAACGCATTATCCGCTGTCATCAATTGACTCGTTATGGTAGCATCAACTCGGGCAAGAATCACCTGAGTGTTCTCAGGTGATTCGGAACTACGTGCAGTTTTTATCTCCGTTGATGCCAAACGAAGGCTTTGGTAAAGTGAGAGAAGATTCCGGAAAGCAGACCGAGCATGTAACTTATTGATTCTTGCTGATTGTTGCCCGAAAATAAATGAACCAGCGAGTCCTGCAGCTAGAACAAAGATTTGCCAAAGCGTACCCTCTATAGTGGTCAAAGTTCTCTTGGTTGTTGTGTACACGACAAAAACTGATATCCCTATAGCAACCAAGATGAGCAGGACTGCTAGTACCCAATATAAGTTTTTCATAATTAACCATTGTATCAAAAAATATAGTGTTTGTCAAAAATTGCTCATGATGATCGGAACAACAAGACTAGCAGCAAAAGAAACCAAAAAACTGATAATTACAACCCACCGAACTTTTTCATGATGCTCAAATCTAGATTTTCCCTGACCGATAGTGAAAACTGCCTTTGGGAAATAAGATTTGAGAATCTTATTTGAGAAGACAGCAATTACGAAAAAAATAACCTGAGGAATAAGCAACACAGATCGGATCGCCCTCAAACGGATCATCAGATCCTTCCTATTACCTTCTGGCACAGCAGGTATCCATCCAAAGCCAATCATTAAAATAGAAAAAGAGAATAATAATCCGGCAACAAGAAGAATTCCTAATACAATCCAAATTGGATTTAGGAAATTGATGCGGTACATCATACCATACCATGGACGTATTCCTGCAATAATATCCAATGTCTCTTCTCTTAATCGAGAAACAGTATTTTCCGGTCCTTTATAGTCAATTAAGATTCCTGACCAAGTCGAATTAACAAAGGTAATTCCAGCAGTTTTTGAATTATCATCGGAAAAGGCAGTTAGATAAATCCGTAGAATCTCTTTTGACTTCGGATTTTTATAATCGATGAGTCTTTCCACATTATCAAAATCTCGGGAAACATCATCTGAGCATTTAGCACGAATATAGACCTCACCTACATGTTCTTCAAGTAATACAACAACTTCTTTTAATTCCGAGTCTCCAATAACAAATGTTTGTTGTAGTTCTGTAGAGTAGTGAACATTCATATCAACTCCTTACATTTTGTATTCAGTAAACCCATCAAGAATCTGTTGGAATGTTATCGGTTGATATGTCCTAAAACTCGCCTCATCAACAAATATGAAGTCATAAGTAACATCTGATGAGATATTGTTAACATCCTCACACCATTGCGACAGACGTTCCATCTTAAGCGGTACGTCTAAATCTTCTAATCCCTTCGTTTCGACTATAACTACACTTTCATCAGCCAGTTTAACAATAAAATCAGGATAATAGTTTGAGATGTCCCCATCTGCATTGATATAATCAAGCTTGAAATGCACTCCATAGTAATTTTTAGCATAAGACACTACATCGGGACAATCTTCAAGAAACTTAGCAAATTCTAATTCGAGATGGCTATCGCCAGTGATGATATTGAACACAGATTTTGTTGGTACCAAATGTTCTTGATCTTTGACCATGAAAGGTCTTGTGCTGCTTATCTTATTGGTTTCGTTGAGTTGGGCATCGCCTTTGTCCTGTATTGTGAGATCGTTAATAGCATGCTTAAAGGTTTCTATGATAGTTTTTGTAGCAGGGAGTTCAGCGAGATTTCGCAATGTATTAGGATCGTCTAATGCTACTGTTTGACCAAATAGATGATGCTGTACAAATTCTTTCACTTTGGCATACAGTACATCATAACCCCCGACAAGTCTCAGTTCTTTCATGAGTGTCTGTGCAAAATATCCAAGGACGTTTCGGTAATCTTCAATCCCTGGACTTTCCAAGACTGTTGTATGTGAAGTCTCACTTGTTGTCATATATCGGAATTCAATCTCGCGAATCTCGTCTACACCAAACTGCTGATATGTTACAGACGTAAAATTGAGGCGATTTACATCCAAATCAACAAGATTCTTGTATTCTCGATAAATACGACGAGTCAGTATCGGAATTTCAATATCAAGCGACCCAATATCTTTGTTGACATTCTCTTTGTCTACCTCAATCACAAGGAATGGGGGTGGACCAACTCCATCTCCCATTTCTTTACGTTCTAATTCAACCCCTTCCTCTTTTATCTGTTCAACAAAGTCCATAAATGCATCGGTTCCAATTACACTAACTGACTCATCTACCAAGTTATTATACATTCGTCTGAGTCCACGTCCAAGCGTCTGTTCTGGAAGAATGTTGCTTTTTGAAGAATATGCACGTAGACCAACAATGGTAGTTACATTCTTTACATCCCATCCCTCTTTTAGCATTAATACCGAGACAATCGCTTTATATGGGTTTTGATCTTCTGGTAAATCAATCGCATTTGCTTGTTCACGGAGTTTTTTAAGTTCCTCTTTATTTTTACTTGATGTCGCCTCGGAGATTTCTCCATTATTCTTAGTGTGAATTACTAACACTGAATCTCTTAAATCTTGGTAAAGGTTTTCAAGATATTCTGCGACCTCGTCACAGTTTTTTGTGTCATCTGTCATGACAAACAGAATTGCTTTCTTACCTAATTTCTTGTGCCGTTCATAATCTTTTCTCCACTCAACTACACCAAGGTGGAGATAATCTGCATATTTCTCTGTGAACTTTACACTCTGATGCTCTTTTAGTTTTAATCGACTATCTTCATCCGGTAGAATAGGGTGTTTAACAACGTTTTGTGTAATTGCCTCTACAAGCGGATAATCTGTAACTGTCTGCACAAAGATGGCTCCGTTGTCATGCTTTGGAGTAGCGGTTACGTCAACTTGTAGTGATAATTTGCTTTCCTTTTGAACAAGTTGATTGTGAATATCTTCAATTGACTTAAACCATGCCATGTTAGGGTTATGGATATGATGTGCTTCATCGTTAAGTACCATCAGTTCGTCAATATCACGTACGATGTCCCCAAGGTCAACTTTGGAATCTGTGGTGGCACCGGTAGGTTTTTTACCCAAAAAGTAATCCATACTATTGTCGTCATCTGGTGAAGGAGGTGTCTGATCACTGGAATAGACACGATGGATATTAGTAAGAAATATGTTACCTGTAGGTCGGATAGTTCGTACTTCATCTTGAACGTGTAGGGTGAGTTGAAAATCATTCCGCCAATTTTGTCCTTCAAAACCATTTTCAGGGAGCACGGGATCGTCAAAGAAGATTTGTAATCCTTGAAAATCGTGATAAAGTCTATCAAGCACGATGATATTCGGTGCAATGACAAGGAAATTTCGAGAGAGTTCTGAATCGGGTTCATACAGTTTGTGAAAGAAACTCCAAGCGATTGCAAGACTCATTACTTTTGTTTTACCTGTGCCAGTTGCCATTTTAATTACAAACCGTTTCCATTCTTCGTCAAACATTCCTGTAGAAACGATACCAGAACTATCGAATCTTATCAGATCAACTTTATCTCTTATTTTAAAGACATCATACAAATATATGATGGTTTCAAGTGCTTCACGTTGTGCAAAGTAATATTGAAACTCTGTCATCGTGCCATCAGACTGTTCCCGTAGATGCGGTGTCTTAAACCACCAATTGAGAAGTGCCTTGCTTGTATCGGACGCATCTTTATAGTTGTCATCACGCCATGTTTTGACTGCTTCACGGATCTTCTGGACAAGTGGCGGAAGTAACAATCCACTATCAAATAATTGTAATTGCGCTGCATCTGGTGTCCAGCGTTCTGAAGGGTCAATAATTGCATGTGGAGACTTAGGAAAATTTGGTGGTAATGGCATAATTTTCTCTCAGTTTTTAATCTGTGTTAGTATATGATTTATAGAATTACGATTAGCATGTTTTTTTGTAATAGTATTCACTCTTTCCATTCCTTGAACACAACACCGCATCTTGGACATTGTGTTGACAAACCCATTTGCCGCTGTCCACAGTTCGGACACCACGTTTTGATTCCATGTTTTTGCCGATACATCGTTAATAAAATCATCCAATCTGCTATAAGTATGAATGCCAATAGGACAAATGCAATTTCACTATACGTTTTTTATTTATATACCATCCAACAGTTTGATCTCATTTCTGAGTTACTGAACACTGATTGATCAGGTTCAAAGTCTTACAGATTTTTTTAGCACCAGCAAGATTTGGCTGCAATTCAAACGCCATGATCAAAACCTGACGCGCATGTGGAAACAGGTCAATTTCAACATAGAATTCAGCGATTTTCTTGTACATCCAGGCTGTTTCACGTTTTGACAGTTCTAAATCCTGTATCTTGGAAAGCGGAATATGAACCATCTGCTGATATCCCTCAGCACTGAAATGATACAGATATATTCGTTTGAGTCGATCTTTCACCTCTTTAATGAAGTGCTTGAAACATGGTCGTTTCACTTCCGCAGACAGTAAAGATTCGTAGATGTGCATTGCCAACTCTAATTTTCTATGTCGTTCAGACACTGAACTATTTCCATTAGAAAACCCCAGATTCTGATATGCTTCAGCAATAAGAAATTCGCAGTCCCGACTATCTTCGTAGTTGAAGAAATCGTCAATGCACCATTTCGATCCTCTCTTATCACATCTTGTGCACAGTTGCTCATACATAGAAATTCCTATTTCGTAGTTCTGATGTAACAGTGCTTGAAACAGTATTTCCAATGTGGAATAGTTTTGACTGATCCCATCATGTCTATCATAATATGTTCGTTTGGTTTGTTGGTTTCGTTCTATGTTCTGCAATATCCGATCATATTCGGCTTTACGTTGTACATCATGCAGAATATGGTAAGCATTACACACCTCACGAAACATCTGTGTCGCATTCTCAATCTGTTCGTGATTATAGTTGATGTCTACTTTGTCAGGATGGTATTTTTTAGCAAGTTTACGGAATGCTTGTTTAATTTCAGAATCGGATGCATTACGACCTATATTTAAGATTTGATAATAGTTTGTTATTTGCATGGGTAAATTGTTTGAAAGAAAATTTGGTATTATAATTTCATGTATTTATGGTTTTGTCAAGTGGAATTTGGGAGGGAATGGTACAAGCAATTGGTGTGTAACTAAACCCATCCTGCTAAGATAAGGTGACGCAGTTCAAGTAGTAAACTTGGTTGATGTCTTAAAAGAGTTTGGAATATTTTTGATAAGGTCATCTCTTCACCCGGTACTTTAGAGAGCACTTCAGCATATTCGTCGTACATTTCATCACTGTATTTGAGCACACAATCTCTGATGCGACAAATTCGTTTAAAATTTTTGCCTTTCTCACGATCCCATTTATCAGCATAGGAACTGAGGACCTTCTCCGATACATCACCTTTATTGATTCCCTCAATAGCAGCTTCGGCAGCATATTTACCAGAAAACATAGCATTGGGTATACCCCCACCAGAGCAAGGGTCACTGTGATGTGCTGCATCGCCTATTAGCAAGATACCATCACCTACAATTTGTGGTAAACCGTATCCCACTGGCACTGCCCCACAAACCAATCCTAATATTTTTCCTTCTGGAAATTTCCTTTTTACAAATTCGTTGAGGTAATCTATTGCAAGTTTGTTTCCTTTTCCAGAGATACTTCCTCTGATACCGATACCAACATTTGCAATATCGTCACCTTTAGGAAACACCCATAAGTATCCACGCGGTGCTTTTTCGTGCCCTACATAGAAGTCCAAATATTCTGGTATAAGTTCAATGTTTGAGATAAGGTATTGAGCACAAATTGCGACATCACGGAGTTGGTGTGTTGTGTCAATACCTGCCCAACGACCAACCTGTGATTCTACACCATCGGCTGCGATAACTACTTTCGTTTTACAAGTATACTCTCGACCAGAATAACGAAATGTCACCCCATTCACAATATTTTCCGCAGAGGAAGTTACACCCGTGACACGAGCTTTTACCATTATTTCTGCACCAGCATCTGCTGCCAATTCTGTTAGTCTTCTATCAAAAACTTTCCGTTCAATTACATATCCTGCGTCTTGTTGATGAATTGTAACAGGCGTTTCATTTGGTGAAAAGATTCGCGCGCCATGTATCTGTTGCGATACCCATGCAGGATCAGGATCAATAAACTCACACAGTTCCACTGTGCTGATACCCTCCGCTCAGCGGACAGGTGTACCGATTTCTTGCCTTTTCTCTAATATTAGAACACGTAATCCGTTTTCAGCAGCAACTTTTGCAGCAATGGAGCCACCCGGTCCAGCACCGACAACAATGACATCATAATCTGAATGAAACATCTTTCCTCTTTAGGTAAACACCAAATATTAGGTAGTTATATAATTACGCAATGAGTAGTATTGGACATTTATATAATGTTATATTTCAATTATGTATATGTTAATTATTGTGTGTGGTTGGTGTAGGTGGAAAATCCATGTATGATGTGAACAATGTGAAAGATTATATAGGTTATAATAAAGATGACATTGAGTATCTTATAGGTGAACTTGTACTTGCTATTGGTCATGTAGAATTAATTGCCGAAGACAAAGGTATTCGGGATTCTTTTGGTAAAAAGTTTTTCGACGGATATAAAACCCGAGTTGAATTTTTGAAAAGAAAATTTTTGGTAGATTAGGTATATTAATAATCTTTGAGATTTTCAATTTTGGTTCGATGTCTTTTAAGTCTTTTAATATGTTTTTCAATAGTTGATATAAATTCATTTAGGGATTCGATGTTTTTGGGATATAGTATTCTATGTTCATTTATGTAATGAGACAAATCTCTTATTTCTGGATCTATATGTTTTTCGCAGTATTGTTGAACAAAATTCATGTTTCACCTCATGGACTAGTATTTATACGATGAATTATACTACATAATGGATATATTGTCCAGCATATTTGAGATCAATGGATAGTATTGGACATTTTCACAATGTGAAATTTGATTATATAATTCGTTGATTTGTGATAGGGCAAACATCAATTTACCCTATCTATTGGTGAAATTAAATGTTTAGTTTACGAATTTTGTCAGCATGCCGATATATTTCGACTACTGCTAACATAGGTCTATTGAAAGACCTGTGTAAACTACTTAATGAAGAACGGATTTTACGTTCTTCGGCATTAAGATTTTTAACAATTAATTCCACCTTGGAAGTAAACTTCATTTGTTTACCTCCTTTCTTCTAGCAAGGTAAATTGGTGATGTTTAATAGCATCACCACTTGCTACAAGTCTGTAAGATTTGATAGTATTGGACATTTATATAATGTTATACTTGAATTAACAATACAATAATTTGTGATGCGGTTGAAGGTATACTACTATTATTATGAAAAATCAAAATTCAAAACAATTAGTCAAAGAAAAATCAGTCAAAGAACTCCGTCCGACTACTGAAGAGTCCAATCAACTTATTGAGGGACTCAAGCTTGTCGTTGAACTCTTCGATACTGTCAATAGTAAACCCAAGAGAAAGAGCAATGTCAAAAACAGATGAATCTATTTTAGCCATTCCTCTGTTATGATACACAGTCTTTATATATACATCTGATTCACTGTTAGATGAATCAATTGCTTGGTTAAATAGCGAGATAGCATTAGTGTAATTGTTTTCAGATACTTTCTTTAAGGCCTTATTATTTAAGGATGCGGGTGTATCGGTGTTAGTAGATTCTGAATAATATTCTTTACTAATATATTTGTATTCACCGATAAATCCTTTGACTTTACCCATTGTTATTCTCCTTTGTTTATATATATACGTATAGTAACATGGTTTTATTCTCATAATAATATTCATTTAATGTTAGGCACATTCAAACCTGGGTTTTGTTAATTCAGAACGATAGTAAAGTATTATTATACAATATTTGCAAATGTATTGTCCATAATATTTGTGAGGTAATAAATAATGTCAAAATCTGTATATTATAAAGTGTTGTTATCTGGTATAGATATCTCTGAATATTTACAAGATATAATCGGAATTAATATGGATTCTGGTGAACCATGTTTATCAAATGATCATGAAATTACTATTGAATTAGATAATAGAGATTTGAATTTCTGTGCATTAAACGATGACAATTTCTTTGTTCATAACAGGAATAATATCCAGGGCACTTTTCATAAATCAGGGTATGGCGCACCAATCGAAGTAATTGTATATGGTGATAATGAATATACTAAAAAAGAATTATTTAAAGGTGTAGTAGTAAATAACCAAACTCGGATAGTTGATCAAATTACGCGTTTAGAATGTGTTAATTTCTTGTATAACATTAGTGTTGATCAACTTGAAAATATACTTACGAATTCAAACAAAAACGTAAGTAATCAAAGTTGTGAATAGTTTTTCGTATTTCGATGAACTTTTTTCTTAATTCCGAATTGTTATTCTCCAATTCTAAAAATGTTGTTGGAACTTCATTATAGATGTTTTTCCTTAATCTGTAAAATTCTAAACCTAAGTCCAAAAATTGGTCATATTGAATTATCACACTGTTTCTAAGATTTATTAAATCGGAAACAATGGTAAAAGAAGTATAATCATCATTAATCATTCTTTTGTATTTAACTATTTCGGGATTAGAAAGTGCCATTTTAGCGATTTGTTGTTTCATATCTTCCATGATAGATGGAATGTGTAAATCAATGATTCTAAGATCTTTGCTCATTTGGGATACCTCCTGTGAGCATTGCCAGGGTTTCGACCCTGTGGTGTATATTGTTCGGCACACTATACAACTACAGGATTTAGGTCGTTCTGTAGTTGTTGTGCCGAATATACCATATTTACTTGATGACGATAATTGTATCATATCAAAAATTAGACTTGATTAAATATTATCAGATATTGGGTTATATATCCAGTATATTTATATTTCACAAAAAGGAAATACAATTATGAAAGAAAAAGGTTTTACGCAGGAAGATATAATTGGTGTCCCCAGATGCATAATTTACAAGTCTTCCGATAAAGGTTGGTTACATTTGACTGAAGAAGAACGTGAACGATTAGCTAGTATACAGACAAAAACAACAATTGGAATTTTGGATGGTGGTAATATTGCGTGGTGTATGGAATCTGCGATTATATTATTAGCGTTGAATTTAAAACGTGCTATCAAAATATTTCATTATGGATCTGAAGTTGCCTATAAGACAAGTTTACCAGCACCGAATACTCTTATGACTGTTTCTAAAATAGATGAAAATACGGATGAAATATTTGAGACTTATTGGTATGACATGATGTTGGATCAAGATATGCATGTTGTATCAAAGCAATATTTTCAAAGTTATATATCAAAGTTGAATAAAAATGATCTGGATACTGATACGATATCGACGAAGCATGTATCAAGTGGCGGATTTATGGATAATGCACTTGAGCATGATATTGATATGTATAATATGAGTATGCGGAGGTAATATGAAATATAATATGTCTTTTGGTGATATGAAGTATAAAAAGGTTTTTCTAAAAATTTTGAAGTAGTTTATTATATATTTAATGTATACTTACGGAGGTATTATTATGGCTCGCAAGTTGGTTTATGAGGAAGATGGTGTTAAGAAGGTCGCATTAGACCTTGATAGGTTAGACAGTCTTACTGATGAAGATCTTGATCGCGCTCGCAGCTTTATCGCAGCGGCTGGCAAATTCGGTAAGATCCTTCGTGATAGTAGGGTTTTCTTCGAATCCAATAGATCTAATGTAGTCGATCAAAGCGGATCTGAACTTACAGATTGATCTATTGTAGTATAGATCTAATGTATCTTTAGATTGTTTTATTGCTTGATTGAGTAGTTCTATTGCCTCATCGAATTTACCTTCTTCAGCGTATGTAATGGCTTGTTTGTTACATTCTTTGACAGAGTCTGTCGATTTTATATCTTTTATATATTCTTGATTGAGTATATCACGGATGGTTGGTTCTATATTATTATTCATTTATTTGTTCCTTATTAGTTATTGTTTATGATATAGTATTATACTATATATAGGTTTGAATGTCCAGTAAATAGTTATTATTATATATATGAAATTATAATATGAGTATGCGGAGGTAATATGAAATACAGTATGTCTTTTGGTGATATGAAGTATAAAAAGGTTTTTCTAAAAATTTTGAAAGAACATTCAAGTATGATGTCATATACGGACTTATCGTCAGTAGATGTAGAGTGGTGTTCTTATGAAAAATTGTTGTCAACTGACAAGTCCCCGTTACCAAATAAAAAAACAGTAAAATTGTATGTTTTGATGTTACCGATGGGAGTTGAAAATTTTGACGAATGGTTTCGAAGTCATGATTTAACATATTCTATTTTTTATAAAACTAATATCAGTTTAAGAGAAGATTCAATTATACAGATGGTTCGTGGTAGAGCATCTGTAAAAGAAATTGCCTCAAAGTTAAATAGTATTTTTGAATATTATGCAGAAGGTCATGTTATTAAAGATTGTGTTATTCAATATGAGAATATACCTAATCAATTATATGGTAAATTGGTTGGTGTTATAGAAACGTGTCGTAATGTAGACGGTAATTTTGATTTGTTTGAGGTTGCACAGGTTGCTCAAGAACTTAAATCATTTACCAATTCCGACTTAGATTATATAAGTAAGTTGCCACATCCAGATGAATGTGAATCTGAACCTATGAAACTTGATTGATACAATTTTATTAAGGAGTATATTATGGATCTAAAATTATTCGTGTTAGAAGAACTGGAAGGATTGAATGGTGAATGGTGTGATTTGAATTATTTATTGAGAAAAATCGGGCCTTCATTCACACCCAGTTTAAGTTTGTCGGATATAGGTGAATGTTTGGACGAACTTATAGATGAAGGTAAATGTATGCGTGATGAATTACATATTGGGCTTCGTAGTAAAGTGTTCATTTTTCGGCTACGAAATACATTGACATCGATAAAATGAGTAAAAATAGAGGTAAAATAATATGCATTATGAAATACAGATTTCAGATATAGATTCACAAGTTTTCTTGGCAAAAAGAGGTGTAGATGATAATGGCAATTCAGTCGAGCTTAGCAGTGACGAGCTTGATAATATTGTTCATGGCTTGGAGGCTCTTTGTAGACTCCTGAAAATGCCTGGCATTAAGATTGTTGTTGATAGAGATGAGATTATCAAACATCGCTGATTCTCATATGAAATAACCGAGGGCAGGTATTGTCCGTCTACCCTCGGTTTGGCTAGTTCAGAACGACAATACAGTATTATTATACTGTATGTGATATTTCATGTCCAGTAAATTGTAGTATCTAATTTTATTGGAGTATATTATGGATCTAAAATTATTCGTGTTAGAAGAACTGGAAGGATTGAATGGTAAATGGTGTGATTTGGAGTATTTATTGGGTAAAATCGCGCCTTCATTCACGCCCAGTTTACGTTTGTCAGATATAGGTGAATGTTTGGATGATTTTATTGACGAAGGTAAAGTTGAGAGGGGTGAAGTATATAGACGATTAAGGACTAATTTGTATATATTTCGGATTGTTTCATAAATTTGGTAAAGGGTGGTAATATGCCTTATTTTTTCAAACACATAAATACAAAGAAAATGAGGTCAAGATACGATAAATACAAAGAAATAATTTATAATATAGATAAATTTCGAGAAATACACAGAATTAATAATATCATATCAGCCGTCCGTATCTGTGATGATGAAACCATAAAAATCGCTATATGTAAAACGGATTCAGGTGCAAGATATTTGATGGAATGTATTTTGTGTCAAAAAGAAGTGGATTATAAAGAATTAATTTACCGGGAAAGAAGTATATAGTTATTGGATAGTTTGTATGTCTTATAGCAAGTGTTATATTTGCTATAAAAATAAGGCTCTAAATTGAATATTGTATGATACAACACTGCAATTCAGAGCCTGTGGCTTGACTTGGTTTGATCTGATCTATATTGGTTTGGTCTGACTTGACTTGACTTGACTTGACTTGGTTTGGTCTGACTTGACTTGATCCGATTGGGCACATATAGGTCCGTATCGTCATGTTACCAAGGCTTGTAATTATTGTATTCTGGTAAATTTACCAGAATACAATAATTATACCACATAGAATATGAATTGTCCAATTTATTGTGAAATTAACTCCAGTTCTGATTCAAGTTTTTGTTTTTCGCGTATCAATCGCTTTTTTTCAGCTTTCTTTAACGCAAGTTGTCTTTGGTTAGATTTTAAATCAACCGCATTTTGAGATTTTTGCTTTTGCATTTGATCTCTTGATAATGAACGATGTTTTTTTGACATTGTAATGCCTCCGATTTAGAGTTCAGATAATTTGTATTTAAACGCTATAGATGGCTGAAAATTGATGGCAGTATGTAACGGTGCTGCCATCAGGTTTCGGAAGGGTTATTGCAACCCTTCCGAAATTATACACTATATATAGGAAATTGTCTAATTTATTTTTCATATATTTTGGAGTCGGTTTATGTATTTTTGTTTTATATTGAGGCATAATGAAGTTATTGGATATTCCAGGTTGAGGCAAAAAACTCCGAATGGTTGTAAGATTTTCATAACACGCAAATTAAGAGAACTGAAATATTTAGGTTGTTCTTCATGGTATTTTGTTAGAGATAATCCATATTGGGCTTTGCGGAGCAGAATAATTAAAAAGTTCTGTCTAGTTAGTGTTGAAGATCTTGATATGATCGATATTGATATTCGTGATAGGGATATGATAGAGGTTTATTTAGTGCCAGATTTTGGTTATGAAGATCCAATTGATCAGCAAGGTTTAATAGAACTAATTAATGTATCTAAAAATGAAATAATTTTAAGTTGAAAATGAATGAAGTTATATGAGGATAAATTATATGCATCATGTTTGGAGAAAAAACACAGTAAATAGTGGTGGATCATTAGATAAATTCTATACAAAAACAGAAACTGTTACAAAATGCTTAAATGAGCTAAATAATATGCCATATAATTATGATTGTGTTATCGAACCTTCTGCGGGAAATGGTGCATTCTATCATCAAATTAAACATTCTAATAAAATAGGTATTGATATAGATCCTGGACATGAAGATATTATAAAGGCGGATTGGTTGACTTATAGAATTAGTGCTGACCATAAGTGTGTATTAATTGTTGGGAATCCGCCTTTCGGCAAATATCATAGTATGTCATCACAATTTATATGTCGTTCATTTTTGTTCAATAATGTTCAAACAATCGCTTTTATTTTACCGAATGTTTATAGAAAGCATACCAGACAAAAAATATTACCTATAAATTGGAGGATTTTGTCTATAATGGAATTAGGCAAAAACTGTTTTTATGTGGATAATAAACCTTATCATATACCATCAAGTTTCTTTATATTTGATAAATCAACGGGTACAGACTTAAGGGAGGATACCAGTAAATATAAAGATTCTGATGATTTTACATTTTCCGACAGAGAAGATTTTGATATATTTGTGTTTGGATCTTCACCGACTAAGATTACTAAGAATCCTAAACCAAATAATAGGGGTTATTTTTTGAAATCAAATATACCTATAGACGATCTGATTAATAAAATCAAATCTATTGATTGGGTTGGGAACTCTTGTGCTAGTGGTGGTGTTTATTGGTTGACAAAGTATGAATTTTTAAAACAGTATATGGATCATCATGAATCAAATAAGTCTGTGGGCAACACTGGATTATATTTTGGATAATATTGATATTGTCTATAATGTGAAAATACTCGTTGAATCTATAAAAAATGAATTAATTGATTTAGTATTTGACCATTCTATATCTGAGTCAGAATTTTATAAAATCAGTAGCATACTAACACCACAGTGTAGAAGCCCATTATGGGAGAATTATTTCATCAGAAAATATGGTTGTGAAAAAATTAGCAAGGATTTGAATAACGGTGATTTTAAGAAAGATGGGAAATACTATGAGTACAAATGTTCTGGTTATAATCAAACTAATACATTAAATATAATTCAGATTAGACCGTGGCAAAATTGTGATTATATTATTCAATTTATCTATAATGATGAGCCTATTACATTTATACTGACACATGACGAAATGATATTAGAAATGGACATAATGAAAGCATCGTGTGCCCATGGCACACCAGATGCAATAAAAAATAACGATAATGTGGAATATAAAATAACATTGAAAAAAGATTCAATAGACTGGTATAGATGGATTGATAAATATAATAAGTTATTAGAATTTTTAGTTATACAATAAATTGTGCTTTGGGGGTGGTCGTATGACTTCTAAATTGACACTTTTACTTGAAAAGCAACCCGAAGGTGGTTTTACGATACAATGTCGGGAGTTGCCTGAATTGCTTACAGAATGTGATTCTCTGGACGATATGATGGATAATGTCATCGATGCTCTTAATGCGGTGATTGATGTATATAAACGTAAAAGACGAGAGTTGCCTAAATTAATGAATGAAGATGGTGAGATAGAATTTCAAATAATGTTTAGGCATTTATGGGTTTAAAATTTTGTATCAGTTAAATAAAAACAGAATAAATGAATATTGAACAGGCATATAACATACTAGGCATAGATAGTAATACGATTTATGATTATGCTCGCAGCAGGTTTAGGGATCTTGCTAAACAATATCATCCAGACAAGGGCGGTTCTAAACATGCATTTCAACAGATAAATAATGCATGGTCTCTAGTGAAAGACTTACTCCCGGACAAAGATGTATTAGGTAATCCACACATTTATAAATCTTATAATGCAGATTTACCGTTTGTTGTTCTAAAAAAATCTGACTTAGGTTATCACCGATGGGCTTCAGTGATACACAATTATGAAAATGCACCTGATTTTGAAGGTAACTGGCTGCGATACAATAAGATACGGGGCGGAGAATTTCATTTGGAATGCACTTATAACATACTTCGATATTATAATTTTCAAGACGAAGATTACTGTTTGATTCATGGCAGGAATTGTGTCATAGATATTGTATCTCAACGAGAATTCAATATGAGGTATGCTGGCAAAAACATGTGGAAGGTTCAGTCAAATATAAATTATAATTATGATAGTGAAATATGAGGTATGTAATTATGGAAAATTTTAGGTATGAAAACTTGGTGGGTAAAATACAACAACTTAACAGTAAAATTGATATATTACCAAATTCAGGTAAATCAAAATATTTGAGACAAATTGCGGATGACTTATATGATGTATTAGGTGGGAATGTTACGGCATCGGGTTTATATGTAACGGATATTTTCCTAAAATTACATAAGATTGCTGATAAATTTGACAAAGTTACAGAGTTAGAAGTTTTGCCAGATACAACAAGACGCATCAACTCAGAAATTGTGAAAGCCAATAATGAATTGTTGTTAGCAATTGAAAAGGACAAAGATTTATTTACAATTCCTGAACACCTTAGAAAAAACAAACCGAACAGACTTATTCTAAAATTGATCCAAAAGCAAGGCTTAAGATTATAAAATCGGTTTCATTAGGGTCGTATCCAGCATTTTGAAGTCGTTTTAAATCTTTTTTATATTTGTCCATATGTTCTTTCATAGGTTGATTGTCGATGTTAGTTAATTTGACGGTTTGTTTTACGAGTGTTGAAAGTTCTTTTAGATCTCGGTTCATCCGAGCGTCAAAATAATTCAAATTAATCATTGTTATCTCCATTGTTGAATGAGAATTGTTTTGATGTTGCTGACAGGATACCTGATATATCCTGTCAGCATCGACATTAATATTATACTATATTGATATAGCATTTTCCACTTTATTTTTAATGGTGTCATATATGACAAAAGATTATAATTTTAAATTTGGTTTCAAAACGTAAAAAAGGCGTAACAGAATTTGCGATGCTTAGCGATATAGTTGTAGATGGAAAAGCATATACCGATCTAAATGATGTCATAGATTATGATGTAACGAAATATTGTCTTTCAAGCATGTTAGAAGAACTAATATCTGAAAAACATATTATATTTATTTTGGATAACAAAACAAAAAAGTATTTTAAAAGAAAAAACTAATTATAAAATTCTTTTAGATCTCGGTTTATCCGAGCGTTGAAATAATTAAGTATTATCATTGGTTTATACTCCAATATAAATGGAAAATTATTTTAGCGATGCTGACAGGGTATTTTGGGTACTCTGTCAGCTTTAATAATAACATGATACCATATATTTTTGGTTTTTCCCAATTTTTATGCGATATTATATTTTGTTTGATATATGTTTGACATATAGTTGATAATTGTGTTATCATGTATGTGATTATGATGCATGTTTTATTAGGGGGTAAACATTGAAATTAGGTTGTTTATTATTGATTATTGTTGTTATAATGGTTATGCTTACAGGTTGCACATCTTGGCAAGATGTAATAACAGACACACAAAAACCTGAAAGTATTATGTCGGATGATATTTCAGTTAAAATAATATATTTGTCTGACTATCCGGAAGTAGAAGATGGAAGGGAAGTATATCTTAAATGGGTAGTATCAGTTGCAGATGATTTGCGAGCACCTGAAGAAATCAAACGTATTAGATCATACGATAATATGAATCAAAACATGAATCCTTATCGTCTTATTGAGTTTGAATTTGATAGTTTTGTTGATGCGTATACGTATATGAATCGTCCAGAAATTGCTAAAATTCTAAGTCAAGTGCCGAGTTGGACGAGTAATGCTAGATCACATACATTTATTCAACGTTCAGATCATTCTAGATATGAGCAAGGTAAGTGGGATATTATGGATGTGTTGTTTATTAATTACCCGCTTGGCGTGAAAGGTAAGCAATCGTATTTGGATTGGGTTGAACATATTTCAATGACATCAGTGACACCTTCTCAGGTTAAGATATTTAATTCTTATGATAATTATTTTGGTGAGTCACCGCATCGTATGGTTCAACTTGAATTTGCTAATCAGAGTGATTTAGATGATTATCATTCTTTGGAACACATTAAAGATATTAGAAGTGAAATTATGAATCGTTCAAGTAGTTACTCCAGTCATACATTTAAATTACGTTCAGAATATGTGAAAGAGTAGTTGTTAAATTGACAAATAATTATATTTTATGATATTCTTACATTGTTCAGGATAATGTGACTAATATATTATTGGAGCGGTGGGGACTTGAATCCCAATTTACCGAGTGCTAACCACGGTGTTTTACCAATTAAACTACCGCCCCATGTATATATTATTGGAGCGGTGGGGAATCGAACCCCAAACTCCCAGGTGTCAAAACTGGTGTTTTACCAATTAAACTACCGCCCCATGTATATTAGTCATCATACAAAAGAATATTTGTATACACAAATATATAGATATTCTTTTGTACTTATTATATGTTTGTGTTGGGTAAATTGGGAGGCGGCAACCCCCCAATAAAATGAAAAATCTAATCTAAGTTGTACTTTTTCTGATTTTTCACGTGGTTTTACAATTATACTTGAATTCATCAGAAAAAGCAAATAATTTTTTTGAAGGAGATCTGATGGATTTATTGTCAGTTATGGAACGCTTTCCGGATCAAGAATCGTGTATATCTCATTTGGAGAATGTCAGATGGGGTAATGATCCGCAATGTCCGCATTGTGATAGTTTTGAAGTATATAATAGAGGTGATACGAACTTAGGTCGTATCGGTAGATGGAATTGTCAAAGTTGTAGTGCTACTTTCAAAGTTACGGCTGGCACGATATTTCATGGAACCAAAATTGCTTTACAGAAATGGTTTCTGGCAATTTCGCTTGTATTGAATGCTAAGAAAGGATTATCCAGTCATCAATTGTCTCGTGATCTCAAATTAAATCAGAGAACAGCGTGGCGTATGGTGACTTGTATTCGTGCTGAAATGGCACGTAAAGGCAGTGTTTTATTGAGAGGTATTATCGAGGCAGATGAAACTTATATCGGTGGTAAACCTCGCAGATCTAATAATAAGGTTGACAACGAACCCGCAAAACGTGGTCGTGGAACAAACAAAGATGCGATTATCGGAGTTGTTGAACGTGGTGGCAAAGTCGCTGCGGAGTTGGCTACGGATCTTTCGGGTAAATCACTTTTAGAATTTATCAGTCGTTATGTAGATATAGATGAATCTGAATTAATGACAGATGAATTCAGGTCATATCAACGTGTTGGGAAGGAAATGAAACACAGTATTATCAATCATCAGGTGCAGTATGTGGATGGTAATATTCATACGAACACGATAGAGGGGTTCTGGAGTTTATTGAAACGTGCTTGGTATGGTTCACATCATCATTATCAGACGACATATACGCCATTGTATGTAGCGGAGGCGTGTTATAAATACAACTACCGTGATATAGATGAGGTGTTTGATAAATTTCTCAATGAGAGTATGATTTTGAATTGATTGATTTGCGGTTATGTTGTTTAACCCAAAAATAGTTTTATCATACTAATTAGTCCTGTTATTGCTCCAGTAGTAGCACCTATAGCAATAACCCATGATCTTACATTGGATATACTGTCAATTTTCTCGCAGAGATGTAATATATCTTTTTTTATTTCTGTTATTTCAATTTTCATTTCTGTTATTTCAATTTTGATTTGGTTTGTAACTTCCAGAAACTCTTCTCGAGAAACAGGATTGTTTACGATTTGGGTGCTCATTTTTTATATCCTTATGGTATAATATGTTGTAATCGTATTATACCATAAGTTGATAAATTTATCAATGAAAGCAATGAAAGCATGATTTTGAATTGATTAATCGGAGGTAATTATGAAAGTCATTAGAACGTATATGCCAGAGGGAAATGCATATGCCATAATAGGAATTGTTAATGATATGCTTAGGCAAATTCATGGTGATAAATCTGCTGAGAAAATAAAAGCATATACTGAACAAGCAACGTCTGGTAATTATGAAAATCTTAAGCAGGTTAGTATGGATTTTGTTCCAGGTCTTATAGAATTTGTTGATTCAAGTGAAGTAGACATTTAAATTGAATATGATTAACATCATTGATTTTAAATAGTTCATCTGTCGACCTGTGATTTTATGATGGTTTTAACAATATAAAATCGTGAATATTTAGTGAATATTGTGTATTAACTCAGTCGTGGTATATTGCCGTCGACCTCCCATAGAATTTGCATGATTGGAGGTCGACGGCAAATATCATTTAAATTTGACATATTTTTGAATTAAGTGTATAATACCAGTAAAGGTTTATGACGATGTTATTGACATTATTTTAGACCCTTCTAATCGAACCAATTTGGAATAGAAACAACAAAACTGTCATTGCGAACATGATCCCGACTGCACTTCTAATCGAACCAATTTGGAATAGAAACGTTTACTGATAGCAGATAACGCAACGCGACTGAAACCTTCTAATCGAACCAATTTGGAATAGAAACTCTGCAGCAATTCAACCGTCTGATGATATTCAACCCTTCTAATCGAACCAATTTGGAATAGAAACTGACGATCCATCTCAAAAGCATATTGCAACTGTATCTTCTAATCGAACCAATTTTGAATAGAAACTTAAATACATTTACATCATCAACAAGTGTTGCTTTAACTTCTAATCGAACCAATTTGGAATAGAAACCCTTACATAATCGCCACCGCCTTTATTGCCAGATACAACCTTCTAATCGCACCAATTTGCAATTAATATAAAAAACCTATCACATACTATATTATAGATGTGATAGGTTTTTTACGTTGTTATAGATGAATTGTGTTGTAATTGAAGTTGTCAAAGAAAAGTCAAAGAAAATACAATGAGAATCAAGTACATGTCAATTTGTAATTTATTTTCGTATATTCTATAATTGAAGAATCGTTAAACACGATGCTATGGGGGTGTCGGCTGGTGCCGACCAAGGACCTATCATTCTTTTGGTTTCGGGTTCGATTCCCGACACCTCCACACCGTGTTTATCGATAATCAAACACCTAAAATACGGGGCAGTAGTGGACTATAATTTTGGGTTAGGGCCAAATGATGGGGTTAGATTCCCCACTGCTCTATATCAGTATTTGATAGATTTGTAATCGATAAACACGGCATTATGGGGGTGTCGGCTGGTGCCGAGCAAGAGCTTCTCATTCTTAGCTTTCGGGTTGGATTCCCGACACCTCCACACCGTGTTTAACGATTTACTAATCATCAAACACCTAAAATACGGGGCAGTAGTTTAACAAGCAAAATATTCAGGGTCGCCACCTAAAGTTTAGGGTGCAAGTCCCTACTGCTCCATAAGAGTGTTTGACTATTTACAACCGTAAAACACGGCATTATGGGGGTGTCGGCTGGTGCCGAGCAAGAGCTTCTCATTCTTAGCTTTCGGGTTGGATTCCCGACACCTCCATGCCGTGTTTATCGATAATCAAACACGTAAAATACGGGGCAGCAGTGGACTATAAGTCTGAATTAGCACCAGATGATGGTGTTCGATTCCCCACTGCTCCATATCAGTATTTGATAGATTTATAATCATCAAATACGGTGTCATGGAGGTGACAGGTTTGTGATAATTGGGCTTACCATTCTAATATATCGGGTTCGATTCCCGACACCTCCACACCATGATTGATGATTTTTATTCACAACAATATATATTATACGCTATGTAATTATAGTTGTCAATTATGGATATAGTGTTATTTTTGTTTATGGCTGTGTAAATCTGTTAGCAACTTGCGTTAAATCTAATATATCAACCCTACCATCTTGATTTACATCTGCTTCAGATGTGGTTCTACCTAAATCATTTGCTATGATTACCAAGTCAAGTATATTTACTGTACCGTCTTGGTTTATATCTTCAATAAGACTGAGAAATTTTGGGTTTGGCATCAGTATTCCATTGTGAATTTCGTCCCACTGAAAGAAATCTTTGTTATCAACTTTATAGATAATCACGTGATTATATTGGTCAATAAGTGTCTGAGGTGCGTGATTGTCGATCATATATTGATGTAGGTCGTAATGTATACGATAATCAGTACGTGTTTTGTTATAGAATTCTATGAACATAGTTTTGAATTTGCCGAATGCGTTACAGTCGTATAGGTAGTTGGCTTGCATGACTTTGTTTGTTATCATATAATTCCGTGAATATTCATAGGCTTTTCTTCTTAGATTTATTCGGTTTATGAGTACGTCTTTAATATTTTCATTATTGGCAAATAGGTTATGATATTGATGTTCAGGGTCAACTTCTGCATATTTTTCGTATGTGAAATCATCCATTTCAAAACCGCCATTAGGTATATCTGATGCGATATAGTATCTTGCGTATTTGTGGAAGTTATCAAGGTCTGAAAATCCGCCTTTAGTGCAAGGTCCGCCCATATCAATTACACCTAATGGTTTATGTATGGATTCAGTCCAGAATTTTAGAAAATCATTTGCGTGTTTTCTATTTAGTTGAAATTCAATTAATGCGCCGCCTTCGGTGCCATGTCCATTATACATAAAATGATGTTCGGAATCAGGGTGTTTGTTTGAGAGGTATGCTGATATGTCCATAAAAGACGATTTTAAGAATTTACTTCTTTCATTTTTTAGTTCTTTTGATGGCATATTTGTATATTTTCGTATTGCATATTGTTCTCTGTATGCAATTTTATCAGCATCGCTTATATTATGTATATATCCGTATGCTGGGTTATAGTCGTTTGGGAATTCGTATAGTTGGACAGATTTTGTTTCTTCCCATATAGCAACTTCATAAAACTTTAAAAACGGAGTTTCTTTTATAGGTACAGCTTGTGTCCATCCACCAGTAGATGTAAATGGCATCCATTCTGTCGTAACACGGACTGCACGTAACATTATATTGTGATTTTTGGATGCTAGGGATAATTGTTTGATTCCGAATGTTATCATAATCAATAAAATTAGTATAAAATATATCTTACGATTCATCATATATCTCCATTAAGACATTATAGATAGAATTATAGCATCAATTACTTGTAAATTGGTTGTCGTAATGTTTCAAGTAAATAATGCATACATTGTATGCATTGTGTTTTGCTATTATAGCAATTGATATAAATTTTTCAATAATATTTAATCCTCCCTAATCATAATTCTAAGTTTTACATTGGATAGTATAGCCATTTCAATCAATGCATCTTTCATAGGATTTAGATCATGCGGTTCAGAGTTTTTGATCTTTTTCAATATTTTCTCTGCTTCATGAATATATGAAACTTTGAATTCTGGTATGTCTATGTCTATGTTGTATAGGCTGTTTTGGTTATTCATAATTTGGTTACTCGGTTTACGATATGCATGAATTGGATTATATATATTATATCATATTGCTAATTTAGATTTACAAAATATTAGCAATATGATATAATTTAGGTTGTGTAGTTATTGATAGAATTGTTGTGTGATAATATATGGTTCGTGATTGTGTATGAATTGATGCCTCTGGGCTAATATGATGTGGTTCTCTTCGTTATTATTCGGAGGATGCACGTAAATAGACCATCCGCAATTTTCACAGTGAGCACTGTGTTCGGTAATAACTATACGGTCAGGCCTTTGGTGGTTTTCTTGATTTAGCATTTTAATGATCCAATTAATATGTGAGTTAGAAGTTTTGAAAGCTGCCAAATGCACAGGGTGAGCTGTCACTCATCCTGTGCTGTTTTGTTATAATACTATTAAAGATATAATCTGTCAATAAAATATTCAGGGTTATTTAGTTTTAGGTATTTTAGTCATTTTTTATTACAATCGTTAATATTTGTGAATATGCAGATATAGCGTGATTTTTCGCGCTATATCTGCTATATTTCACCTTAAAAAATACGCCATTTGAGGTGAAAAATGACAAGAAAACCATCTTGCCACTTGATAGATATGTTAGCAGAAGTGCCAGACCCCCGCAACAATAAAGGAAAACGACATCCATTGAAGTCAATCCTCGCACTGATCGTTATCGGTTTTATGTGTGGACATAAAGGATACACATCCATCGCAACTTGGGCACGATCCCAACCCGAACTCGCAAAAGCACTCGGTTGGACACATAAGAAAACACCTTGTGCTGCAACACTTCACAATCTTTTGAAAAAGTTAGACACCACTGCCGTAGAAAAAACATTGACAGAATGGGTAAATCGTGTTGTTCAAAGCCGTCCTGACTTGACAGGATGTTTTGACGCAGTTGCTATAGACGGTAAAACAATGCGTGCTTCCCAAAAATGTGGTGCAGCAATAAGCCGTTTACTCTCCGTTGTTTCTCAGGAGTTAGGGGTTACACTTACACAACAAGCTGTCAGCGACAAAACCAATGAAATACCGATTTCAACAGAGATCCTCGAAAACTTTGATGTGAGTGATAAAGTCATCACAACAGACGCACTTTTGACACAGAAAACTTTCTGCCAAGCAATCATAGAACGT
>JAJEAG010000079.1 GCA_022824265.1 Candidatus Poribacteria bacterium
ACTGGTATTTTTCCAGAGGATGCAAAAGATACCAAAATTTAATTTTTTTCTCATGAAAAAACCGATTAAAATCACCGATAAACCCAGACAGGCACTATACGCAGACCGATTACACCAAAAGATACCGTTATGTAAAAAAAGATTACCGTACGGTAACCTTTTAAAGGTAGAAAATCTTATGAAATTTTTAAGAAAAACTATTCGTCAAAAAGCAGATTTCACACATGAACAGAACCATCACAACCAATTTTCCATACAGGAGGGTAACACCAATAAACAGTCAATCATCCAAAACCCAAACCGTACCAAAAATGGCAAATTAAAAAATGCAAAAACCTACATAAAAACCCCAGTCAACCCAGACAGTGACTGGTATAACACCACCGTACCAAAACCGTACCAAAAAACGAAAACTGGTACGGTTTGAAGGAAGCAAATTCCAGAGAATTGGAAGACATTAACAAGGTATATTCCAATATTTTCAGTGGCAATTTAATGACACTGTCATACCACACCTTGACATAGATGTATATTCCTGTTATTCTTTGTTGCGGTCACAGAATGCTTCTGTACAACTATTGTAAATACGTATCGTGTCGCTATCTTTAAGGAGAAACAAACACACAATGCTTCCAATAAAAATACTTGCTATCGGTGCAGGCGGACTACAACGCGCCTTAACACATCAATTTGTTCATATCCTCAACCAACGCAATCAATATAACGGTGGTATATTTGTCGGGCAACCAACAGGCACTGAAAAAGCAGACGCTTTCAACCGACAAAACGGGGTATATCATGTCGTAACGTTTGACCTGAACGGCATCCATAACATAGACCAGATTTCAACCGTTGTCGGTGCGACTACACTCGCAACAGAAACAGGACGCGAACAATTCTACGCACAAACCGAAAATCCTTTAGACCTCGTTCTCATCGGCGTAACCGAAGCAGGTATTGCAAAAGGTGAATTGGCGATGGATGTGTTAGATGAAACACTGTATCGCTACTATAGCAAGCACGGGACAGATGCGGACTTATGTGTCATCAATACCGACAACCTTCGAAATAATGGAGATATTATCCGGGAAATACTAATCAATGAGTATCCACAACGCAATAAGGATTATGCAAAGTGGTTAGATAACAAAGTTGGGTTTCTCAACGAGATGGGAGACCGACTCGTCCCACAAGTCTACGCTGTTCCCGATGAGATTAAGCAAGCAGCACAAGCACAGATTGATGGCACAGATGAATTAATTACCTATGCAGAAGAAATGCCCGCTACACCGCTAATCTTAGAAGACATAGAGAACAGACTACGTGTCCCCTTTGGCAAACTTGACGACTACGGAGTTGTTGTCAAACAGGATAGCATTGAACCTTATCACGATTGGAAGTTGCTACTTGTGAATTCAGTGCATGTGCCAGGGATTACTCACAAAGGCGAACTCTCCGGTATTGAATATGTCAATGAGGCAGCATCACATCCACTGTTCGCCCCACATCTGGAAAGGTTGATGAACGGATACGCTAAAATCGTCGAGGCGGATATTCCAATAACGGGAAAGAGTGCCAATGCATATTCACTTGAGTTCGTTGACCGCATCCGTCGCGTCAAAGATGACAACGCACGGATAAACATCATTGAAACAGTCAAACTCCGTGAACGCGCTGCCGACATCGTCCGTTCACCGAACTATCATAGCAGCACTGAACTATTCAAATCCGACTTTGCATATTCATTTGCAACAGTGTTCCGATTTCTTACACCGCATACAATTTCTGGTGATGACTACAAAGGCATCACTGATACTGGCAAAGAATACGAAATCCGTGATCCGGACCGAACAATACAGAATATCCTAAAAGGTGCTTATGGTACAGATAAAATAGACATAGAAAACAGACTTGAAACTATCTTCTCAAATACAACCCTATGGGCACCACAAAACCCCACTACTGACAACGCATTAAGCAAAAACCGAGACTTTTGCAAACGCGTGGCAGAATATTATCATCAGTTAGTCAATGGAAAGACGTGTCTTAAGGTATTAGATTCTATAAATTAACGTGATTCGGTATAAGGTATATGGAGATGTTATACCATTTGTAAATAATCAGTTCTTATTAACAAAAAACGCGTTTGTAGTCGCGCAATTCATTGCGCCTCTTACATTCCGTAGGGGCGAGGTCCCCTCGCCCGTGCAAACAAGACGAATCAGGTTAATTCAGTATAAATCCCAACGGACAACAGATAGTCTTGCTGAAATGCAATCGCAATAGCCTCGGAGAGGCGACAGGTGTATAGTTATGCAGATATTACCAAAATCAAGCCCCAGAGGGGCGAAAGAAGAAACCACAAGAAAAAAGACTCGGAGCGAGCAAAGCGACCTCCGACATGGACACTAAATCCCTACGGACAACAGGTAGTCCTGCTGAAATGCAATCGCAATAGCCTCGGAGAGGCGACAGGTGTATAGTTATGCAGATATTACCAAAATCAAGCCCCAGAGGGGCGAAAGAAGAAACCACAAGAAAAAAGACGAGGCACACATAGACCTCGTCCTACATTGTTAGTATGAGTTGAATCAGGGTCATTAGCCATCAAGTGAGATGACACCCTTTTTGCGTTGTAGAACAGCATCATAGAACCGCATCGTTCCAACACAGTCATGGATACTTGCAATCGGTTCACGATCTTCACGAATCGCATTTGCAAACTCAGTAAGGCTGATACCATCACCGGTCAACTCACCATTACGTTCATCAGAAAAGTTTGATTTAAAGGTATTACCACCACCAGTATAGTGTTCAAATCCCCATAACCCTTCTAACACGATGTATTCGCCTTGTCCTGTAATCTCAATGTGATCATAATTTCGCTGCCACAAACGTTGGCTACTGAGTTGCAAAGTGCCTACAGCACCGTTGCTATATTCCACCGCTACAGCAAAGGATCCTTGTCCATCAACTTCATTGTGGAAAACACTCAGTTCATTAACTTCCGCACCAGCAATATGCCGCGCTAAATCAAAGTGATGAATAGCAAAATCAAGGAGATAATGTTTAACCGAACCATACCTCCCACTACAGAACGAACAGAATAGCTGCGTCAGTTGACCGAAAGATTCGGACTGCATGATATTCCTTGCTTCCCGCACACCAAGGCTAAACCGACGTTGGAAGTTAACCATCAGAGTTTTACCATGCTTTTCAGAGGCTTCTGCCAATGCAAGTGTCTCTTCAAGCGATGGAGCAGGAGGTTTCGGAGTAAAAACGTGATAACCCGCGGCAAGCGTTTCCAGCACGAGAGCCTGTCTTGGATCCGGTCCCATAGAGATAATGACCGCTTCCAAGTCCTCTTTTTCAAACATTTCGTGTCTATCAAGGTAGTATCTTCCTGTACCGAACTTGCCAGCGGCTGCTTTTGCTCGATTTTCATCCGCATCACAAACCGCTTGCAATGCCACAGGTGCTAAATGCAATGCTGGGTAGATCGTATGTCTCGCAAAGCCGCCAGCACCAAGAAATCCAATTCGAAGAGGTTCCATATTTGTTCCTTTGTGCGTTTCAATACGCATTTTCTAAGATTTAATTTACACCAAATTTACCACAAATAAAGTTCTCTGTAAAGGAATTTGAGAACATTAACCATTTGACATAATATTACAGTGAAATGCAGAAATATGTTCACACTCCTTGGTAGGTGCGGTTTCATGAAGATTAATTTATTCTTTCGGTAATATTAATGTCCCGATACTTGTAGGCGCGCTTTGTAAGCGCGCTGGATTTCAATAATAAATTACCGAATTTATTTCTTAAACTTCATCTAACCGCATTATTTACACAGGTTCGGTTAGGAAACCGAACCTACCAAAATGTCCAAGTAATTACGAATTTTACTATAACGTTTGAGTATAATGTGTTATACTTTTGTAAGGATTATATAAGAGGAATCAGCAAGGAATGAAAAGAAAAGAAACACAACAAAACCTTTCGGGAACATCTTTAAGAAATCGATTTTTAGATTCACTCAAAAGTCGAGGTAAGTATAAATATGCACGCTACAGAGGACTTCCATTGCGGTATGCTGGTGGGAAAAGTCTTGGAGTTGGGTATATTATAGAGCAAATCCCTGATGGACTTGAAAAACTCGTGTCACCATTTATGGGTGGTGGTGCTGTCGAAATTGCCTGTGCAAAAGAACTCAACATGCAGGTCTGTGCCTACGACATCTTCGACATACTCGTAAACTATTGGCAGGTTCAACTTATGTCAGGTAATTCCCTTGCCGACAAACTTGAAAAATGGCAACCCACAAAGACACAATATACAAAAATAAAGAGCAGGTTAAAAGAACATTGGATAGGTGAATCACTAATCTCAGACCCATTGGTATTGGCGGCACATTATTGGTTCAACCACAACCTATCTTACGGTCCCGGTTTCCTCGGATGGATGTCAAAGATATATGAATCACCTGAGAAATATAATCGCACATTGCAGATAATCCGTAATTTTATGTGTCCTAATTTATCTGTCTTTCCCGGTAGATTTGAGGAAACCCTGCCGACACACACAGATGATTTTCTGTATTGCGATCCACCCTATTATCTTGATGAAGGTAAGATGTTCCGTGGCATCTATCCGCAACGGAATTTTCCTGTTCACCACAAAGGTTTCAACCACGAATTGCTCCGTAACCTACTGCATGAGCATAAAGACGGTTTCGTCCTGTCGTATAACGACTGTGAAACTATACGACATTGGTATAAAGATTATCAAATTGTTGAAGTACAGTGGCAGTACACCTTAGGACAAGGTGAAACCCGCATCGGCAAGAATAGAATAGAAAATGGAACAGGACACGTCAAACGATCTCATGAACTCTTAATCGTCAAGAACACTTGACATTAGAATTACTTTGACAGTTTAGGTGTAGGAGGGAACTCCGATTTCAGACTACCAAGGCACTTCGTCGCGATTCGGAGATCGCTCCTACATAAATTGTGTCAACTTGTTCTTGTATTTCACAATAGTTGGGAATTAACCCTCTGAACGGAGCTGAATCAGTTTGTTAACAGCGTGGATATATGCCTTTGCACTTGCTTCAATGATATCTGTGCTTGCACCATTACCCGTGATGATGTGTCCATTGTCTTGCACCTTTAGGGTCACCTCACCAATGGCATCCTCACCCTCTGTCACTGACCGGATCTGATAATCAATAAGGTTCAACTTGATCTTAACAATCTGATTGATCGCTTTGAAGGCAGCATCAACAGGACCATCGCCAGTAGAGGAATTTTCAACTATTCCATCTTCTGTGAGAATACCTACAGTAGTAGTCGGTGAAATCTTTGTGCCACTAACAATCTGGATATAGTCAAGTTCATAGATCGCTGGAACTGCACGTATCTCATCACTCATAATCGCTTCAAGGTCTGCGTCATGGATTTCCTTTTTCTTATCGGCTACCTGCAAGAAACGTTCGTAAACTTTCTCTAACTGCTCCTGATCCAGTTCATATCCAAGTTCACTCAAGCGATGTCTCAAGGCATTGCGTCCAGAACGAGGACTGAGAATGAGTTGACTCTCTTTCCAACCGATCTCTTTCGGATCAATAATCTCAAAGGTTACCCGTGACTTAATAATTCCATCTTGATGGATTCCGGAACTGTGTGCGAACGCGTTTTCTCCAACAATTGCCTTGTTCGGTTGAACAGGAATACCCATAGTACGGCTTACACGACGACTAATAGGAACAATCTCCTTAGCATTAATATCGGTGTAATACGCCTTGAAGTAATCGCGTCTTGTTCGGATCGCCATCACAACCTCTTCTAAAGAGGTATTCCCTGCACGTTCACCAAGACCATTGATAGTGCATTCCACTTGTCGTGCACCTTGTTCAATCGCAATCAGACTGTTAGCAACAGCCAACCCCAAATCGTTATGACAGTGAACACTTATGACAGCATCATCAATATTTGATACATTCTCCCTAATACCCGCAATAAGGTTGCCAAATTCAGCGGGGACAGTCCATCCAACAGTTTCAGGGATATTAACCACGGACGCACCCGCTGCGATAGTGGCTTCTACCACCTTGTAGAGATATGTCAATTCTGTCCGTCCCGCATCCATCGGTGAAAACTCAACGGTCGCATCCGGGTGTTCCTCACATAAACTTTTAGCATAAGCAACCGCATCAACTGCCATTTCCAAAGTTCTTTCCGGTGTTGTTCGGGTGATACGCTCCATGTGTATATTAGATGTACCGACAAAGGTATGTATACGCGCACGCGGGGCATCTTGAATCGCTTTCCATGCTGCTGTAATATCCTTTTCAACAACACGAGAGAGAGCGCATATTTCTGGTCCCTTCACCTCGTGGGAAATCCGTTGAACAGCATCAAAATCACCTGGAGATGAAATTGGGAATCCCGCTTCAATGACATCAACATTTAATTTCGCGAGATGCTTGGCTATCTCCAATTTTTCTTCAATACCAAGGGCAGCTCCAGGTGTTTGTTCAGCATCACGGAGTGTTGTATCAAAAATATAGACCTTTTCTTGGTTAGATTCAAAATCATCCACGGTTGTGTCCTCCAAGGGGGTACCCGTTTGTTGTCATGTAAATCAATTTTCATTAGAACATTGATTCGTTTAAATCTCACGCCCGACAGCAATAGCAATCGGTTTTAGTTCTTTGATCAGTGTCTCAAATTGTTCAGGAAATAGGGACTGTGCACCATCACCTGTCATAGAATGATCTGGATCATGATGAACTTCCAACAAAAGTCCATCCGCACCTGCAGCAACAGATGCTTTTGTCATATCACATACAAGGCTGCGGATACCAGTACCATGGCTTGGATCAACGATGATAGGTAAATGGCTCAATTCATGAATCGCTGGAACAGCATTGAGATCAAGCGTATTACGCGTGTGGGTTTCAAAGGTGCGGATCCCTCGTTCACACAGAATGACATCAGGATTACCTTCTGACAGAATGTATTCCGCTGCAAGTAACCACTCCTCAATCGTAGAAGCCATACCACGTTTTAGGATAACAGGTTTCTTGGCACGACCAACTTCACGCAATAAGTAGAAGTTCGTCATATTCCGCGTACCGAGTTGAAATATATCTGTATAATCACCGACGAGTTCAACTTCATTCGGTGTCAATACCTCTGTTACAATCCCTAAACCCGTTTCTTCTTTGGCAGTTACGAGCATTTTCAAAGCTTCTAATCCAAAACCTTGGAAACTATATGGACCGGTACGTGGCTTAAAGGCACCACCTCTAATAAATCCTGCACCCGCTTTCTTCACAAGGTGTGCGATAGTTACAATCTGCTCAGTACTCTCAACCGCACATGGTCCCGCCATAACTGTTAGTTTCCGCCCACCAATTTTTGTGCCATTGACAGCAATTACTGTGGATTCATCACGGAACTGGCGGCTTGCTAATTTATACGGTGCAGTGATCGGCATCGTCCTTTCTACGCCTGACATTGACTCCAAAGGAATATCACCAAGCAATGTTTTATCTCCTATTACACCGATAACGGTGCGTTGTTCACCAGTTGAAACCTGCGCTTTCAATCCCACACCTTCAATCCTGTTTACTATAGCGTCAATCTGTCCAGGTGTTGCATCCGTTTTGGTAATGACTACCATTGTATTGAATTCCCTCCGATAACTAACTCTGTTTCAAGTCAATGTTGAATAATTTGTAAAAAAATAACCCAACATCGAATTGTTCTCGACGCTGGGTGGTGATGAATGCGATTGGTTTAATACATTTTCAAGAGTGCTTATAAACTAACACCACCTACCGCCGAAGTACAAAAACGGGTATAACCCGAACGTAAATAACGTCCAAAGGTTAATACTTTCATTTAATAAAAATGATAATGAATTCCGTTGTACTGAAGAGATAAAAGTGTGTTCAAGCTTTTGCATTACAAAGACACCTAATACATACTCTGATTGTAAAACCTATTCTGAACTTGTCTACGATATATTACGTAACAAAACATATTTTTAATATTATAACACATGTTATAAGGTTAAGTCAAATTATTTTGGAATATTTTATCTTTTTACGACTTGAGATGATATCAACTCCATTAAAATAATGAACTATAACAGTTTTGTCCTACCTCTCCTCAAGCACAACTCTATGATAACGTCTTTTACCGGCACGCAGAAGTAAAGTGTCTTCTTCTAATAAATTAGTATCAATGACAACATCAATAGCCTTATACTGCTTGTCGTTAATATAGGCACCACCCTGTTGTATAAGACGACGTGCTTCACTTTTTGATGTGGCTAAACCAACTTCATGAAACAGTTCCATTATGGGAATGCCTGCGTCAAGTCTATCGGTGGAAATAGATGTCGTAGGCATTGCATCAAGATCGAGTCCACCTCCACCAAACGCAGCGCGGGATGTTTCTTGGGCATTGTCCGCTTCATCTTTTCCGTGTGCCAGTTTTGTGGCTTCATAAGCGAGGACTGCTTTTGCTTCCCGAATCGCATCATGTTCTAAGCTGCCGAGTTTCCGCACCTCATCCATTGGTATAAAGGTGAAATATGCTAAGAACCTTTCAACATCGCGGTCATCAATGTTGATCCAATACTGATAGAATTGGTATGGAGATGTTTTATCTGCATCAAGCCACACAGCACCGCCAGCGGTTTTACCCATCTTAGCGCCACCAGCAGTTGTGAGAAGTGGAAAGGTCAAACCGTGTACCCGTTCACCCTCAATCCGCCGCACAAGATCAACACCAGCAAGAATGTTACCCCACTGGTCATCCCCACCGAGCTGAAGAACACATTCGTATTTCTGGAAAAGACATAAATAATCATACGCTTGTAGCAGTTGGTAATTAAATTCAAGGAATGAAAGACCTAATTCTCTTTCAAGCCGTTGTCGATACCCTTCAGCACGGATCATCTCATTGACACGGAAGTGCTTCCCAATATCACGTAGAAAATCAATATAGTTTAGCGATAACAACCATTCAGCGTTATTGAGAAAAAACCCTACAGTATTATCCAAATTAAGGTATCGCTGTAGTTGTTTGAGAATACGCTCTCCATTTTTCTCAATTTGATCAGCAGTGATCATTGGACGCATCTCTGTTTTATCGGTTGGGTCTCCTATCATCGTAGTCCCGCCACCGATAATCGCTATCGGTTTGTGTCCTGCGCGCTGCAAATGTGCCATTGCCATTATCGGAACAAGACTGCCTGCATGGAGACTATCTGCTGTTGGATCATAACCAACATAATATGTAACCGGATTTCCAGAAAGCAGATGTGCAACATTTTCTTCATTCGTACATTGTTGGATGAAACCGCGTTCCTTAAGGGTTTCAAAGACATTTGACATGAGTAATTATTCCTTCCAAGAATGTTATACCGTTGTTAATAATACCATAGCAATGTCCATTTGTCAAACCAATACCATAGCAACAAAATGTCATCAGAGAAATAACAGTTGACAGAAGTAAAATGCATGAGTATACTTAATATGAATAAAACTTGGATATTCTCATTCTACATAGAATTGGTATGTAACAAATCCATCAAGTACTATAAAAGATATTGATATGGCAAAGAAAAAAAGCAGATCAACAAATATTGCCCGTAAACGGGAAAAGAGAAATCGCAACCGTAAATCAAGACAAAAGCAAATTGCAGTTGCGAAACACCGTAATCTACACTTGGAAACAATAGACGAGGAAAGGTTATATGCGTGTATTTTACTAAGTCTGGATCTGCTTGAAGAACCTGAACTGGAAAAAGTGCACTTTGATATTGACCTGATGTACAAAGCGTTAACAGACATGTTCATAGATAGTGAAGTATCAGAAAATACTGATTCCTCAGTTTGTGCTGAAGTTGAAACAACAGCAGTAAGACAAGACACAGAGTTGCAAAAACAAGATGATAAGCCATCAATCTTACAAGAACCGGATGAAATTATCGGATTATTTCAGACAGAAATCTTACCTCAATTAATTACATCAAGATTTATGCGCACCTTGTCTTCAGCATTAACCGCGTGTGAAAACCGACTTAGACGTCATGGAAATTATGATAAAGCAGAAGTAGCATTTGTCTCTAACTCTATTTTTGATGTTGCTCCACCACATATAATTGTGGAACATCCGTTGATTCAACATATCGGTCTAAAATCTATGAGTATTATGGTTGATCAACTACATATTGACGAGGAAAATCCAGTCGTAGGAGACATCCTTTCAGAAGTCTTGGAAACTGAGAATGTAAATAACAAAGATAATGAAGAACAGACAAGTATGTTTTCTAATGCGATAACTGGAAAAACTTCACTGATACAGGATGAACCACCCCAGGATTCATCTTTGTTGATTTCAGACAACGAAATGCCTGTGGATAAACCCATATCTCTCCCATCTCCTGACACATTTCCGGCTAAAGCACTATATAAGAACTTTGATGGTTTAGCAATTAAAGATGTTTTGAAAGAATGGCATACTGATACACTCGAGATAGAAACAGATACACAACATGATTTATTTTTTGAGGAACAAGCACTATATATCACGATCACTGAAAATAGGGTCCAGTTACATACACATTCTGTAGAAGAATTGACTGTAGCAATGAAATCACTGGAAACACACTGTGAATCAGCTATAATGTATCTGGCAAAAACTATTGATGAAGGAGGTAGACCTGATGCCACGGAGTAAAAGTGGACAAACAAGACGACGAACACAAATACGTCAACGTCAACTACGTCGTTTAAAAAAGAAAAAAGCTGCACTGAAGGAACAATTACAGAACCGTTAATTTTTTCTCTGCTGTGGGCAGGATGCTATCCTGCCCATTTGTTGGTGATAATTATACAATTTTATGAATGTAATATGAATGTAAATTGAGAGAATATTTAACGTTTTTTATTGCAGTTTTTCTTGACATTCCTGAAATTAGTGGGTATAATTATCAACAATCGTGTAAAATATGTTAATTTTATCATGAATATTTGATATTAGTTTTGTCCTTATATACAAATTAGATAATGAGACACGTTATCAATTTATAACATCTTTTCGCACATAAGTAAGAAAGAATTTTAACCAACATATATTATGATATTAAGTCTCAATATCATAATATATCTTTTAAATATATGCAAAAACATACGTTTGTCGCAGTTTTTCTTGGAATGTTTGTATTGCTAAGTTTCAGTGCTTATGCTAATACAAACCCATTTTCCGTTACCGGATACGGCATAATCAATTATGCTCGCTATGATTGGAAACTTGACCCAAATAGACGTGCAGCCATTGACGTAGAACGTTTTGTCGTTGCACCGAAATACCGTATCAACGATACAATCCGACTTGAAGCGGAAATAGAATTTGAACACGGTGGCACCGGTAGCACGATGGAATTCGACAAATTTGAAGAGTTTGGAGAATTCGAAACGGAAATTGAAAAAGGTGGTGAAATCATTGTTGAAAAACTCGCCGCTGTTTTTTCAATTAATCCTATGCTTAACTTACGCATTGGACATATCATCGTTCCAGTCGGACTCGTGGCGAAACGGCACCGCCCTCAACACTATTTTACGACAACTCGTCCTGAAGCAGAGGCACATATCATTCCAACTATTTGGCACGAAACAGGTGTTGAACTTTTTGGATCACTCGGTCCAATAAAATATCAAACCCAAATTATCAATGGATTGGATTCAACAGGTTTTAGTTCACGACATTGGATAGTGCCTGGACATCAACTTCGGTTTGAAACAGTCAATGCTGAGGCACCAGCATTCGTAGGACGACTTGATTATGCGTTTGATGAAAACGTTACCGTCGGAATCTCAAGTTATTTTGGAGATACCGCAGCGAACCGCCCAAAACTGGATGTAAATTTTGATGCTTATGTCGGCATTGTCAGTTTACAGGGGTTTTACGAGGTAAATGCATTAAAAGTCCGAGGTGTGTTTCTCTGGGGGGCACTTCAAAATGCGAATAAATTGTCAAAAGTCAACCGCACCCTTTCTAATAATCTTAATGTAAAACGTACGCCGATAGGTAGTTCAGCCCTCGGTTATTATATTGAAGCAGGATATGACGTATTGTCAATATTTAGAACTAATAAAACCTCTCCTGTATTGGATATATTTGCACGTTTTGATTATTATGACACGATGGCAAGTGTCGAAGGTATTATCTTTGACAATCCTCGATGGGAAAGAACCACATTGACTGGTGGTGTTAACTTTCACTTGAACTCTCAGTTGGTTTTTAAGAGTCACTATTCACTAAGACGTTTAGCCACAAAAAATCAAAATAAAGAAAATACTTTTGCGGTAGGTTTTGGATTTCAATACTAACAATCGCGGTTGGAAACCGCGTGTATTTAGAATAAAAATGGAGATTTTTATGAATTTTTTTAAAATTTGGACACTATTTTGTTGTCTGACACTTGCATCTGCCTTCGTAGTAGGATGTGGAGGCGATGATGACAATGATGACGATCAAGTTGAGGTATATGATGCCGCTACTATGCTGGATGATTTTGCTAACATCGTTGTTTTAGCTACCTACACCGAATTAGATATGAAAGCTGGTGAATTGTTGGATTCTGTCAAGGCATTAGCAGAGGATACCACACAGACTAATCTTGAAAAAGCACAACAGGCATGGAAAGCGACACGAACACCCTGGGAACAGAGTGAATCATTTCTGTTTGGACCTGTTGATACACAAGGACTTGACCCAGCTTTAGATAGTTGGCCCGTGGATCATGTCAATCTACAATCTGTTTTAGACAGTAATGATGACCTAACAGTAGAATATATCAGTGGATTAGAAGACACACAAAAAGGATTTCACACCATTGAGTTTTTACTCTTCCGTGATGGTGACCAACGCAAGGCTTCGGATATCACTGATCGTGAATTGGAATACCTCGTTTCATCAACAATAAATCTCAAATCAAGCACTTCTCAACTAAAAATGGCTTGGGCACCAGAGGGGGAAAATTTCAGCAATACTGTTGCCTCAGCGGGGAATGGAAATACTGTTTATCCATCACAGAGTTCTGCAGTACAAGAAATGGTCAACGGTATGATTACTATCGCCGATGAAGTAGCTAACGGTAAAATTTCTGATCCTTATAATGAAGAGGACACAACCCTTGTTGAATCCCAATTCAGTTTTAACTCTATTTCAGATTTCCAAGATAATATACGAGGAATTCAAAATGTCTACATCGGGAAATACATGAATGACGGACAAGGGTTAAATGAATTTGTCAACAGTAATGATGCTGATTTAGATTCCCGTTTCCAATCAGAAGTGCAGAAGGCAATTGATACCATCGGTGCAATTCCGGATCCCTTCCGTGATTCTATTACTACTAACCGTTCATCTGTTCAGACGGCGATTGATGCTGTTAGCACAGTACAACTAACACTTGAACAAGATATACTCCCACTCGTTCAGGAGAGTGATTTTAATTAGTGTAATCTATGCGTGTTTAGTCAGCACAAGTCTATTTCGATTTTGATGGGAACAGTCTTAACCTTGTTCCCATAAACTTATGAATAGTTATGAAAAAGTATCTTATAGTCATATATCTCATTCTCATTGTATCTTTTGTGACTGGGTGCAACTCAGAATCACCTATGGATGTATTTGGATTTGAAACTCCTTTAGATTTCACAAGTCCACTTTCTGGTGGGGATACTACAATCTTTGATGCATCAAGCCATGCATTTTCAATACCTGCTCCGAATCTTTCAGCAGCAGCGTTTGAAAAACACTTGGAAGGTGATGTTGAATTTGAAGCAATCTTTGTCACTGCACCTGCAGTGGTCAATCCGGGATTAGGACCTGTCTACAACAATGTTTCATGTATAAACTGTCATAGTCGTGACGGAAGAGGACGTCCACCAGATGCCGATGAAGAATTGGTATCATTACTCCTCAGGCTAAGTCTCCCGAATACTGAAGATGGTGGAGATGGAAAGCCACCAATTCCCGTACCGGGTTACGGCACACAGTTGAACAACCGTTCAATCGTTGGAACACCTGCAGAAGGAGCTGTCAAAATTGAGTATTTTGAGGAAACAATAACAACAGAAGACGGTACGCGAGTGTATCTTCGCTATCCAAACTATATAATAACGGAATCTTATCAACCCCTACCTGAAGAAGTCCAAGTATCACCCCGTGTCGCCCCGGTTGTATTTGGACTCGGATTGTTAGAGGCAATTCCTGAAAAAACCATCCTAAGTTATGCTGATGAGATGGATATAAACGGAGATGGAATCTCTGGCAAACCAAATTTTGTGTGGGATGTGGTCAAAAAACGTTATACCCTTGGTCGTTTTGGATGGAAAGCAAACCAACCGACACTCCTTCAACAGGTCGCATCTGCATATCACGATGATATGGGTATAACGACATCCCTATTTTTACTTGAAAATTCGTTAGGACAACCACAACACAGAATGAATAATACAAAACCTGAGGTAAGCGATGAGATTTTAGAAGTAGTAACATTCTATGTACAAACGCTTGCTGTCCCTGCACGCCGAAACGTGGACGATCCACAAGTCAGACATGGAGAGCAGCTTTTTCTGCAAGCACAATGCGCAAGTTGTCATATTCCAACGTTAAGGACAGGAACTTTGTTGGGTGTCCCATCTGTCAGCAATCAGACAATTCACCCCTACACAGACCTGTTGCTGCATGATATGGGACAAGACTTAGCAGACAATCGTCCCGATTTTCATGCAAGTGGAACAGAATGGAGAACACCACCATTATGGGGTATAGGATTAGTACAAACCGTTAACGGACACACCAATTTTCTACACGATGGTAGGGCACGTGATCTGATGGAAGCCATTCTTTGGCACGGTGGTGAAGCAGACAAATCACGACAAATTACATTAGAGATGACAAAAACAGAACGCGATGCACTGATTGCATTTTTAAAGTCTTTGTAATAGGATTATAGTGGACTCCATAATTACTGGGACATTTTTATGATTTCATCAATTGACGCTTCGCTATTGTATTCCCATTTACGCTTTATGTTCGCGAAATCTCTTTCAATAGGATTGAGTTCAGGCGAATACGGAGGTAAAAAAAGTAAACTCGCACCACAAGCAGCAATCAATCTCTTTGTCTGTGGGCTTTTATGAAAAGACGCATTATCCAATATGACAACATGGGATGCGTTAAGTAGCGGACACAGCACATTCTCAAGCCACGCATTGAAAGCAAGTGTATCACAAGCACCTCCAAAAAGCATTGGTGCTGTAAAACGACCCTCA
>JAJEAG010000096.1 GCA_022824265.1 Candidatus Poribacteria bacterium
GCAAAAGGTAGTCCTTCATCCTGGACAACGGAATATATACCCACTAACTCCCGATCCTGGAAATCTTGGTTCAGATAACATATATGTTGAAGGTTGCTTTGCTCGCTTCGGTTTACAGGACTGTATGTGAGCATGCGGGCGAGGAGACCTTGCCCCTACGGAATGTCCGAGGCGCAATGAATTGCGCGACTACGAACGCGGTTTCTCCTTAAATTGACGCTATTGACGCTAATGGTTCAGTGAATCAGACATTCCACAAACACCCTATTATCCTGCTAATTTTGGTTCAGACAATATCAGCGTGGCAGTGCATGATAGCCTATACCGCTGAAGAATCCAACTACCATCCAGATTCCTACCATGACATATTCACCAAAGATTAGTCCAAAAGCGACTGGACGCAGCCTACGATACATCAATGGACCGCCGAATTTTAGTATAATGTATTTCAGCATCCAACCAAAGAAAATAGATGACCAAAGGTGAAACGCAGGATAGGTGGCACCTAAAAGGTATCCTATCGGATGTAGGGACCACCAAACAAAACTCTGACGCATCCATAACATAAAGCCTGTGAATCCAGCACCTGCAATCATACTATAGACTTCAAGCCAATTTGTTTCAATAGGAAATTGGATAACTTTATTCATTCGATTAAAATATCCGCGTGGAGCACCGACATAAGACCAACTCTGTAAAAACAATGCACCTTTGTCATAAACCAGTGTCAAGGATGCGTATACAGAAACAAGGATGGCGAAAATGATTGAAACACCGAGTATTGGAACAATGCGACGTCTGACAAGATTGACTTCATCTGCTGCCTTGAAACTGTGTAGGAAATTCGGCATCATAAATTCTCCCCAATCCCGCAGAAAACTGCGTTGAAAACTGAGAACTGCGAGACTTTTTTGCCCCATTGCAGCAGATCCGACTGTAAAGTTCATGTAATCAGACGGAAAGAAAGGTGCTTGTACAAGTAACAATCCCCCGTTCACGACCATCCATGATAATACAACAGAGGTAATGAAGATTGAGAGAAGTGTTACAACAGCAACCCATCCTGTAATGCCAGCAATCATCAAGAAGGCAACAAGTGTAACAAATCCAAATAAGAATCCGAGTAATGCTAATCGATACGGAATCGGTTCATCGGAGTCGTCTATCAATCGTCTTTCTCCTGAAGCATCTACTTGCTGACTGGACATACCGAATGTTTTCCTAATAATTGATTTGATATGTTCACGTCCACCCCAGAAAATAGCAGGAACAAATATAAGATACCCTCCCATCACCTGTCGACTGCAGCTTACCCAAGGTCCTATCCCGAAACCTGTTGCATTCATGATTATATATTGTAGTTTGAAAAAGAGGAAGAAAAACCAAAGACTAAACGATACTTCGAGTGTTAACAGTGCGGCTACACCGATAACTGAGAAGTAGATAGCAATGTTCATAGCGGGCCACATGCTGAGTGTATGCCAAGGTTTTTCTGTAAAAGCACGATGAATATTAAATATCAATGGTATTTCCGGTACATTGGGAAAATGGGCATGCATGCCGTTAAGAAAATGGATGAGTAGAGGTAGTGCCATGCCTACCCACAGCAGTTTGTTTTTGAAAAAAGCATTGAGAAGGTTGCCGTGTTCAGGTTCGGCTGCCAGTTGTACCGGAATTTGAACCAAGGGAAATGAAAATCGTTCACGTTCTATCCACTGTTTTCGGAGGATTGTGCATAGACATATTGTCGTGAAATAGAACACGAACACAAATAGACCCCAAATAAGTAGGGGTTTAATCCAAGGTGACCACGGCACGTTTCCTCCCGGTGAAAGCCCCTCATAGAAATCTGTCACCGCCTGTGTGTCAGTTACCACTAACCATTCTGGGATATGAGGTTGAAGTGTCTCTGCCCAATCGTTTTCAGGAGTTGTGAAATAACGTAGTGCTACGAGACAAGGAATTAGAAACTGCAGCAATCCCATTGAAGGGATACCGACAGCAACAATGATCATCATCCAGATCACCGTTAATTCAAGTGCAGAGAAAGAAAATCGGTTGTTTCTCGTGAGAAAACGTAAGGGGAGATTGATTAAGAAGACAAGAAGTAGCAGTCCGAAGATTGAACCGACAGGTAGGTGGTTTCCTGCTATCCTTGAATTTTCTAAAAAATAGTTATTGTAGGGTGTGATTGCACACATTCCCCCTATTAAAAAGAGACCTACAAGGATAGCAGAGAATCGTATTTTTGGGTGGCGAGGCATATCTGAGGTTTCCTACGATGTATAGTGGTTCATACATCTTTGATGAAATGAACTGTAGGGCGCGGTGTTAAGCTGATTTCTTCGTACCGCGCTATACACCTGCTACCTTATACCAAATTCTAATAAATAAAACCACATTTTGAGACTTTAATAAATCCAAATGTAAGAGGCGTAATGAATTGCGCGTCTACGAACGCGTTTTTTGATAATGAGAAGTTATTATTAGAAATGGTATTATATTTCTTTTTTGAATTAGTCGTTTTGGATTAGACATTTTGAAACAGGATTAATACGCGACAATTGAATGGTTCTGTATTTCCCTTGAGAATCACAACGATTTTATGGTAAAGTATATAATGTTTGTGATGTTTATTCCCATCGTGCCCAAGCATTCGGATTGACATAACCTTCGTTTGAATAGGGATCATTTCCAGAAACGACAACTACACCACGATAATTGCGTTGTCCCTTCCATCCGAGCCAAGATGCTGTTGAACAGTAATGGCTGACGAGAACGCGGCGATAGGCATTACTTCGGTTCTTTTTGGATCTGTGTAAAAGGTATCCGTTGAAAAAGAGGACACTTCCTGCTGTCATTTCAATTGGAATTTCGTCAGAATCGTCAAAACCGACTGCTTCGTGACAACTGTCAAATTCGTCGCGTTTGTTATGTGGATGACGATCATATATCACACCGGAACGATGGCTGTTGGGTAATATCCAGATACATCCATTATCAACGGTGGCATCATCTAATGTGATCCAAGCCCCAACGAGTGATCGGTCACGCGTCGGTATGGGATGTTCGTCTTGGTGCCACGGATTACCAGTATGTCCCGGTACTTTACCTAACATCATTGACTGCATACACTTGACACCACCATCCCAAAATGGGATATGTGCACCTACAATTTCTTTGAGGATTTTACATATTTTTGGATGTTCAACGTAACGACGAACAAGAGGACTTAATGTATGTGGTTCACCGACACACATTATCCGGTCTAAGACTTCCGTTTCTGAAGCATTTTCTGGCATGGATGGAATTGCAGAACAATCATAATCTCCTCGGAAGATTTTTACCATTTCCGATTTTAGTTCATCACATTCTTCAGGTGAAATGATATTTTGAACTAATAGATAACCATCATGGATGTACTTTTCTGCCCAACTTTCAGAAGTTTTATTCGTCATTTACGAAGTCTCCTTTATCCTATTCAAAACTGTTTCCACATGATACCATATCTTATAGGGGATGTCATTTCAAATTTGGTGGGTGATGTATATAAATGTATAAGGCGCAATGAATTGCGCGACTACAAACCAAGATATTTTGATGTATAATGTATCTCAGAAAAGGATAAATTGATGACTATTAGTGAATTCATTGAGAAAAAGCAGAAGAGTTGGGATGAGTTAGAGGAATTATTGAGTCAGTCTCGGAAGGTAGATGCACACCAACTCAATCGACTCGGTTATCTGTATAGACGGATCACATCTGATTTGGCAGTGGCACGTCGAGACTATCCGCATGATCGTTGTGTTATATATCTAAATGAGTTAGCATCCCGCGCACATTCCACTGTCTATCAAACTTCACCTCTGAAACGTGGAACTCTTGGTGAATTTCTTCGTTTCGGTTTTCCAACAGTATTCCGTGAAAATCTATATTTTATAGTTGCGTCCTTTTTTCTGTTTACCCTTGCATTTACAGGTGCATATTTGAGTGCGTTGCATACTCCTGACTTTGTGGAAACCCTTGTTCCTGAAGAAACCTTATCTCATATCAAGAAATTGGGAGAAGGTGATTGGAACGATACACCAGCAGAAAACAGAAATCTATTAGCTGCCTTTGTAATGACGAATAACATTCGTGTTGCATTTCTTGCCTTTGCTTGGGGTATTATGTTTATGGTCGGTACTGCGTATATTTTAGTGTATAATGGCATTCTCATCGGTGCGGTTGCTGGATTGTGTCATGTAAATGGAGTTGCGTTAGCCTTATGGTCGTTTGTGTCGCCCCACGGATACATTGAACTGACAACCATTTTTATTGCAGGTGGTGCGGGTATGAAATTAGGATATTCCATAATTGCCCCCACACTCTTAACGCGAAAGCAGACTTTGGTGAATGCTGCAAAGACAGCTATTCAGTTGATCGGTGGTTGTGTTTTCTTGCTGATAATTGCGGGTACTATTGAGGGTTTTGTGTCTCCTTCTGAGTTACCAAGTCCGATAAAAATAGGTTTTGGAGCATTGACAGGGATTGTGCTATTCACCTATCTTTTTGGCATGAAAAAGCCTGATAGAAAGCAAGTAAATTTTGAGTAAAATCCATATTTATTTGCCCATTATGGTAGGTTCGGTTTCCTAACCGAAATCATAAGCGTCAATTTAGTGCCTAATGTTAGTGCATCTGATACACCTTTCGCCCCTCTGGGGCTAAGTTAAAAATGTGCCACGTGTTCTATACACTTGTCGCCTCGCTGAGGCTTTAGTGTCCATGTCGGAGGTTGCTTTGCTTGATCCGATCTACGAGGTTGTATGTGAGGATGCGGACGAGAGGAGACCTCGCCCCTACGAAATGTGAGGATGCGGACGAGGAGACCTCGCCCCTACGATAATGTAAGAAGCATAAAGATTGATGGAATGATTTTAACCTGCCTGTTCCTGTCGTGATATTCTAAATCATAGATTTTGCTTTTAATTCCAGATATTTATTCACTACTGCCATTGTCAATTGGTGTGCGGGAACGTCAATAGTTATAACACCTTGTCGGCGCAAGATTTCTAAAGTTGCATGTTTTTCTTGGAGCAACCTTTCGGCAATTGCTTTTTGATAAACAGACTTTGAATTTGTAGCCTTCAGATCAGACAGTTCAACGATACCAGAATCGGTCAATGTTACACAAATAACAAGATGGTGTTTGGAGAATTGTGCTACATAGGTTGCAATTCCTTCTGCAGAGTTGTTATCAAGAATGTCAGTGAAAAGTATTATAAGAGCGCGTTTCCGTTGTTTTGTTGCGAGGTATGTGAATGTGGATTCAAAGTCTGGTTCTACTGGATGCGCTGGAAGTGCGTAAATGGTTTCCAACATCGTAAGAAACTGTTTTCTTCCTGGTTTTGGAGGAAGGTATTGATGGACGTTATCGGAAAATGCAATCATGCCTACTTTGTCACCTTTCAGCATTGAGACATAAGCAGCCATTAATGTTGTGTTGATAGCATAATCCAATTTTAACATCGCTTTTTGTGAGATAGCTTCTGTATCAGGTGTATCAGATGTTCCTAATAGGATCGGTGATGCCATTAGTCTCCCCGTGTCCAACATGATCATTATATCTTGACTACGTTCAGTTTCAAATTCTCTGACAATCGGTTTACGGTGTCGTGCGGTTGCTTTCCAGTCAATCCGTCGGAAGTCGTCATCAGGCAGATATTCGCGCAACCTTTCCATTTCCGTACCTTCCCCGAATTGTCGTGAGTTTTTTAATCCCATGCGATATAACATCCCGCGTTTTACTAAGAGTTCATACTGCTTTATTACTTGTAAGTTGGGATATACCTTTATCTCTGTTGCTGCAGCAATTTTATGTTGACGTACGACTAAACCCAATACTCCCCAACACCGCGCATGAATATCCCCAAATTGATATACGCCACGCCGCATCGGTGTTAGATGATAAGAGATTGACTCATGTTCCATAGGCGGAACTAAACATTCGTGGATTACCTGTTCATACAGGAATTCGTTTGGGAAATCGTCCTTTAGTTGTATCTTTACCTGATGGCGTGTGCGGTTGTTAATTTGTAGGGTACACACGTTCTCAATTCCCAACGAAAACTTAGCATTTATTTCTCGGTTTATTTCAATTCCTTTAAAGAATGGATTTGTCGCATAATCTATGATACAGACGATAATCAAGGATACAAGGTATGCACCACCGACATATATTAGTTGGGGAGTAACGGTGTAAAGTGCAATAGGTAGAACGGTTGGTATTAATAAGATTAGTGAACGTTTGGTAATATGCATATTTTTAGCGCGGTATTTCTACTTCTGCAAGTAACCTGTCAATTACATCGTCCGGGGTTAGACCCTCAATCTCAGCATCTGGTTTCAATAGGATACGATGGCGATAAACATGGGGAGCCAAGTATTTTACATCGTCAGGGAGAATGTAATCTCGTCCTTGTAATGCAGCATAGGTTTTACTTGCTAATAATAGAGCGATTGATGCACGCGGGCTCCCACCTAACACCAGTTCATTTGACTTGCGCGATGCTTCTGCTAAATTGACAATATAGTTGAAAATAGATTCCTCCACTGTAACTGTTTGAATTACATCTCGGTACTCCTGAAGTGAAGTGCTGTCAATTACACTTTCTACCCCTACTGCATCTAAACGAGTAGCGTTAAACCCTTGATGATAATTCATCAAAATCTGCGTTTCTGCCTCAGGACCAGGATAATCCACCTTTAGTTTGAATAGGAATCTATCTAATTGTGCTTCTGGGAGCGGGTATGTTCCCTCATATTCAATAGGGTTCTGCGTTGCTAATACCATGAATGGTTGCGGTAATTCGTGTCGTATACCGTCAATACTGACTTGTCGTTCTTCCATACATTCTAAGAGTGCAGATTGAGTTTTTGCGGGTGTCCGGTTGATTTCATCAGCGAGTAAAACATTGGTAAAGACCGGTCCATGCTTCAGGTTAAATTGATTTGAAGTCGAATCATAGACACTTGTACCGACAATATCTGATGGCATTAGATCGGGAGTGAACTGGATACGACTAAAATCACCTGAAACCACCATTGCTAACGTTTTGGCAATAAGCGTTTTGGCAGTACCGGGTACACCTTCTAACAATACATGTCCCCCTGTGAACAGACTCACGACAACGAGTTCAAAGAGTTCTGCCTGTCCGACAATTACTTTTTGTGCTTCTTGCTTTATTTTTTCAAAAGCTGTTTGGATTATATTTTCCATAATTAATTGTATTTTCTACCTTTAGATGAATTGCGTGATTACAATCACTTTAATTAACGTGAGTTCGTGAAATGCGAGTGAGGAGACCTCGCCCCTGCGGAATGTAAGAGGTGCAATGAATTGCGCGACTACTAACGCATCTCCTCCTAAAATTGATACTCTTAGGATATATTTAGAATAATTGACTACCTGTTCTCCGAATTTTTGATTTTTCTCGGTATGCTTCAACTCTTTTTGCCAATTCAAGAAGTTTAGTTTCAGATATTTCGCCTGAAGATTCTAAGTCTTGGATAAGATTTGTGAGTTCCAAATCTTCATCAACTGCCCCACGTTGCATTATTTCATTTAAAAAAGTCTTTGTCTCTAAATTGGGATTGACACGCCAACGCATTCCTAAATCTGCTCTAAATTTGTCACGTATATGTCGTAGAATAACATTACGTGTGTTTCCTTTCTGATATAGCGCGGTCATAGCGTGTACGTATTCAGTGCTTAAGCGTCTATTTCTTTCTTGAATATCTAACGGTTCACCGAACCTTCTACCTTTCAGTGTTATGAAAATGAAAAGAATTAGACATAAATAAACAGCAGACAAACCTACTGGCGTTTTGAAGATGAATGCTATGAACGTGTTTTTTGGTACAGTCTCTTGTGTGTAATAAGTTTCCTCAGCGAGACCAATTCTTGCGTTTCGGGGTAGTGTTGACATCAGATTGTAGAGCAGCTTAGCGTTATCATCGTGTCGCAATCCGTTCTCCTGAAATAGATATGCGGATGTGGTAAGAAACACACGACCTTCACCATCACGCAGCGTTGCAACAACTGCATCATTTTCAGAGCCATAAAGAGCCACTACATCTCGTTCTGAAGTATCAATCACATAATATGTTCGTGGGTGGATTCTGTCTACAGCATGCATTGGAAAAAACGGATCCTCGCTAATTCTTTTAACGTATTCCATTCTTTTTGATAAATTACGCAATTTCAATTCATATATTGCGATAAGTTGTTCCATAGTTTTATGGTTGCCGCCGCTTACGATTAGCGTGCCACCACTTTTGACGAAATCTTGTATTTTCTTCATCTCTGTTTCGGTTGGCATTTTATTTAGGTCTTGTAGGAAAAGTGCGTGGTATCTATTTAGCCGTGAAGGATAATTAGCCGATATATTTGTGACGCGAAACTTTAACTTACGCAATATGCGGTATAATACACTACCCTCTTCTAATGTATCACAAGATAACTGTGAACAAATTAGTATAAGAAAAATGAATATAAAAACAGGTGAACGGAGAAATCTGAATTTTGTCATAGATTATCTAATTGAAAAACCATTATCACGTGAGACATAATACCAAATTAATCTGATTCGTCTTGTTTATACGGGCGAGGAAACCTCGCCCCTACTGACAGTTCTTTAGTCTCGGAGAATGCACATTTGGCATTCTGAATTGGTTAGGAAACCGCTAAATCAAGAAATCAACGGTATGAACGCCTTTTGGCGTTCCCCAAATCAACGCCGAATGCGCGTATGGCATTCGTCGGGTATGAATGCTTTTTAGTATTCACCGACTACCGTCAAAAAATAAGATAAATCTCGTTAATTGGGTATAAGTTAATTTCTCACATAGATTTTCTGTAATAGATCTCGATAATTTGCTACAGTTTCGGCATTACAAGGTTTGTATCCGTACCAAACTTCATCAAATACATTAATAGCTGGTCGAAGCGTTTTCTGAATGTCAGTATCTACTTGTGTTTTGTGAAGATACTCACGATTTGTAAGACTTTTGTCATAAGGAAGGATTCCACGTTCTTGTAGATGTAAAATAGCAGAGAGGTACAGATAGCGGAGTGCCCCACGGAAGTCGTTTGATGCTTCTGCTGTGTCAGCGTGTGCAAGGGCAGCTCTTTCTGTTTTCACCTGATCTACTTCTATTTCAGATTCCTCGTTTTTGACTTCGCTAATCAGGTTAATACGTATTTGTTTTACGAAGAAGATTATTACAATTCCGAACACTATAACTCCAAGTGGAAAAATAATATATTGTAGATTGAAATCCCATACCGGTTTAGGAGCCAGTAGTTTTGCTAATTCCTTTTGATATTGTTCATAGGAAAGTTCTATTTTGGATTGATGCTTCTCCAGATCCTCTCGAAATGTATGTTCTTGTGAAACTAATGTGGAAATTGTCGTAAAATTGAGAAAAAACACTATAATACAGATGTAAATTCTTTTATTCACTTTATCAAACCTATTGTTTATGGTAGATTATCGAATTTATTATATATTTCCTGGTGTGTTGGAGGAATTCTAAATCCCATCTATCAGTGTTTTTAGTCGCGATTCGGAGATCGCTTCTACAGAAGAGGTGTCAACTTATTTTGATAATTCACTATAATTGTTGTCTTTAATAATTACTACTATAGTTTGGACATTTTTGGAATTACTCATATAGAATGTTGTGGAAAACGTTTAACCTTTAAACAAGTCATAAGTATACACCTTTCGCCCCTCTGGGGCTCTTGTTTGGTGAGGTAAAGTTACTATACACATTCCGCTCCTCTGGGGCTATTCCGTATTGCATTGGGTTATTATATAGGGAAAAGAATTAATTCGTTGCCTGCATTTCAATGTCATAGGCTTCTTTTCGTATACGTAGATCAAAATAGAGTAGCGTTGATCCGATTGATCCTATCGGCAATGCAAGTGCAGTAATTCCTATTGTAATAAAGGAGCGTATCATATAAAGTGTCCAACCGATATCGCGAGGTGTTGGCGCAAAAATAAAGGACATAGATTCAAGTATGGTAGCGTCTTGTGGGATTTCAGTAGCTCCTGGAATAAGAAAGAATACAAACGTTACAGAGGTTGAGATTATAGACAATATCATGTAATATATAAGAATAAGTGCCAACATGATTCCACACACTCTCCACCAAGTTCCCTTGACCAATTCGGTACTTCTTCGTAGCGCAACCGTTGCTGAAGTTTCCTCAAACAAAACAGGTAAACCGTATAGTCCCCATCGAATTCCAAAATAGATCGCAAACGGTATCCCTATGCATGTGATTGACATACCTAACACAGCAAGAAAATAGATAATGAAGCATCCGAGATATGGCAAATAACGTCGTAATGTTTGTCGAAATGCTTCTCCTGCCGTGATGTTTCTGCCTAAGAACACATAGGCACTGGCGTATGAAAAACCACCTACGACGAAAAGTGACAATAAAAGTGACGGGATTAAAATATAAATCATTATGATAGGTAAATCGGAGGGACGACTGGTAATAAGAAAATTTGCTGATATTATGTCTATTAAATAACCGATCGAAAAATAAACGAGAGAGATTTTAAAGAATAGATGGAAGTAATTCCTGTAGATTGTAAACATTCCATCTAATATATCCGTGAGACTCAACGGTTGTAATGGTATTGAAGTTTCTTGGTTATTATTTTCTGGTACTAAGTTATTGTGTTCTTGCATTGTGTCCTCGCTTGTATATGGACTCGTTGATGTATGTTAGTTTATCTTATTTCTGTTAATATATCAAGTGAATGCCTCTTGTACTTTACCGAATATTTTTGCATTTTTGTTCAATTTCTGATAACATACGCTGAAACGATTATGCTATTTGATATTGGATTTCTACTTTGGTAAGTACAAATGTCTACACAAAAAGTCGTTGCAATCATACTTGTTGTTTGTTTATCTGTAGTGGCATTCTTGCATGTCTCGGCTGAACCTATTGACACAAGTACGTATTGGCTGATGGTTGATGCTTCTCCGGATGCTGCGGTGCGTTCACATTTCAAGTCTTTGAGCGATTTGTTAATTGAAAAGGGAAAGGTTAGTAAGGACAATATAAACACGATTGAAGGAAGTCAAGCAACGAAAGATGAAATAGAGAATGCACTGATAAATACAGCGAATAGTTCAGATAAGTTGGAGTCAATTATATTTCTCTACCATGGTGAGGTTTCTAAGCCACCGCGCGAGAATGCAATGCGCCTTTCTACACAATCTGGTGAGACTATCAAAGATTCTGTTTTAAATCAGTGGTTCAAAAATACAGGTGTTGGGCTCGTGCTTGTTATTATTGATGGTTACGCCTACGATGAGAGCCTTACAGTCTATTATGCTAACAGAGATACACTTGGGACCGCTGCGCTAAATGTGATTCATCCAGCCGAAATTACTGAAGCGTCAGGTAAAAATTCCTTCCTTCAAGCTTTCACTGACGCCTTGTCCACAGAAACGATAGATTTAGATAATAACAGACATATTAGTATAATTGAATTATATCAACAGATACAGAACGACAATTCTTTTGAAAATGCTATTTTTGCACCGACTGGGGAAGTTGATCAAACGGTCATGAAACTCAGTCCTGCTATTCATGTTACGACTTTTCCAGAGGGGGCAGAGATATTTCTAAACGAAGAGGCGAGTGGATTGACTCCGAAACTTTTCACAGAGAACTTACAACAGGGATCCTATACTGTTTCTGTTAGAAAAGCGGGTTATAATAGTCCAGAGTCAAAAACAGCCGAATTGAAGTTAACCCAAGGTGAGGTAATTAATTTGGGATGGGCACTCAAACCGATTTCGGTGTTTGGTACTGTGACTGGACCGTCGGATACGTCGGTTGTAGGGACAAATGTATCAATAGACGGTACTGAATATGTTGAGATTGTCGGAGAGGATGGTTCCTACTCTTTTCAAGACTGGAATGTTTCTGCTTTGCTAACACCGGGAACGGAATATACCCTCTACGCAAAGCTTGGAGATTTTTACCACGGTTCCGTAAATTTTACGTATGATGGTTATGTTGGAATAGAGCAGCCTATCAAGTTGATTAAAAAGACATGGTTTGAGATTGCTGAGTTTGAATTTAGTCGTGGTGACCATCAAAAGGCTGTAGAAGCATTTCAAAATGGAATTGAAGAGACTACAGATATTCCTGAGATGTCGGCAGAATTGACTGTTATGTTGCTGAGTACCTTTGCTAATGCGATTGATAGGGGAGAGATTAAGGGTGTAAATTATATGGTAGTTACTGCTAAATTAGCAGAGGCATACCAGCAGCCGGATGTTGCTAAAAAGTACTGGACTCTGGTAAAATTGAATGCAGAAAAAGGCTCTCCTGAAGCGAAATTAGCAGGTCAATGGCTTTGGCAGATGAATCGTTGGCGTAACGTACTCAATATCGGTATTGTTTGTGTGTTGATTCTTATACTTGCCTCTGGTGTATGGACTTTTTTAAGATACCGAAAATCTAAGCAAACAGAGTGAGATATTGATGCGTGAAAACCCTCCCAATATTCTCTGGATATGTACTGATCAACAACGGTTTGATACCTTAGGTTGCTACGGTAACACGTTTGTTCAAACACCGAATTTAGACTACCTCGCCCAACAAGGTGTGTTATTTGAACATGCATACTCGCAAAGTCCTGTTTGCACACCGAGTAGAGCCAGTTTCCTCACTGGACGTTATCCTCGCACAACAAGATGTCGGCAAAATGGACAAGCAATCCCACCAGATGAAGTGTTGGTGCCGAAACTGCTACAGGATGCTGGCTACGTCTGTGGATTGGCAGGCAAACTTCACCTTGCTCCTTGTAATCCGCGTGTTTGTAAAGGAACAGAACAGCGGATTGACGACGGTTATGACCAATTCTTTTGGTCGCACGATCCCGCAGATGCATGGGCAACACACGATTATATTCAATGGCTATCAGATAATGGATTACAGAGGAATAGCGTGCCTTTTGCAGATTCAAAATATGTCCGAGTCATTCCTTCAGAGGAACATAGTCAAACGACGTGGAGTGTTGAACGTGCGATGTCGTTCATCAACACAGCGTCAAGATTTAATCAACCCTGGCTATTTTCGGTGAATATGTTCGATCCACACCATGCGTTTGATCCACCAGTCGAAGCATTAGAACGGTATAGAGATATGTTAGATGGTATTCCGTTACCGAACTATGTTGAAGGAGAACTTGAAAATAAACCGATCTGGCAACAAATTGACCATGGTGGTGCGTATGGTGGCAAATCTGGATATCCTTACTCAGAAATGCGTGAATCTGATCACCGTTGGGTGACTGCTGCATATTGGGCAATGGTTGATGTAATTGATACACAGGTCGGTAGATTACTTGACTATTTGGAAGAAACAGGACAACGAGAGAATACGATTGTTATATTCACATCGGATCATGGAGAGATGCTTGGTGACCACGGAATATATCTGAAGGGACCTTATTTCTATGAACCTGCTATCCGTGTGCCATTGATTATCTCAGGACCGGGTATGTTGAACAACGGTAAGCGTTCAGATGCACTTGTGGAATTGGTAGATTTAGCACCGACAATTATGGAAACGAGTGGTTTAGAGCGTTACGTAGGTATGCAAGGGAAAAGTCTGCTACCGATGTTAACTGGTGAAAATAATTTGGATTCACATCGTGTTGATGTCTACTGTGAGTATTATAACGCGATGCCGTGGCATAGTGAACCTGCTGCGAATGCGACTATGGTACGGAGTCAACGGTATAAGTTAGTGGCAGCACACGGTACAGAAGGCGGTGAACTTTACGACTTGGAAAATGACCCGAATGAAACACATAACTTATGGAATCATTCAGATTATAAGGATGTTAAACTGGAAATGCAAGAACGTCTGATTCATCGTATGGCATGGACAGTGGATCCTTTGCCTGAACGTCAAGCCCCTTGGTAAAATAGATATTGCAGTTAAGTAAATAATCGGATAGTAATTTGAAATATAAACAAAAGGTAATACCAGTACAATTCAGATCGCTATGTTTAATGCAAGCGACACTCATTTGTATTCTGTATTTTTTCACCTTTACATCAGTTATTGATGCGAATGCTGATAATTTCTTAGCACAGTGGGATCAACAGCTTTTTGATCGCATCTACGATGCTCCGCCACGTAGTGAACCCATGTGGACAGTGATGGAGGTAGGTACGGAATTTGGACATTACCGGTCAATTATGGGATTTTCTATTTTACTGATGGCGTATGGGAATGAGGATCGTCAGAACACAGGAAGGTTGTTGTCCTCGGCATATATAAGCACAGGTGTTTTAACTTATGGGGTAAAGCAATTAGTTCGACGGAAACGTCCCCTTGACGATATGCTTGGGAACCCGTCTATGCCGTCTGGACATGCTTCATTAGCGTTTAGTGCTGCAACAATTCTTGGGTACCAATATCCGAAGTGGCGAATTCCGTTGTATATAGGTGCGGGACTGGTTGGTTTCTCGCGTATTTATCTTGGAAGGCATTATACTTCGGATGTATTGGTAGGTGCAGCCATAGGTACAACGATGGGAGTGCTTGTTTGGCATAATCGTGTGACGTTGTTGCAGTGGAAATTTTAGATTGGTTACTTTAACGTGTTGATGTTATTTTCGGGTTTTGTGTAGTTTACGTACTTTGTAGGATCAGTGTTGTTGAGGTATTCCTCAATGTTGGTATATCCATCGTTGTCTTTGTCCTTTGATGTATCGGAAGCGTCATTTGGGTCAAAACCGTACTTCTTTTCCCATTCGTCTGGCATGCCGTCCCTATCGCTGTCGAGAGGTGCTGGTATGTTGTTTAGTTCGGTCCATCCACCCACGTCATCCTGAGAGTCAATAATACCGCTTTTTTTTGATTTATCGGGTAGGCGTGCTTTTTCTTTATACGTTTTCCCTTCATAAGTTGCATAGCCGTTCCGGACTTCGTCTACAATCCGTGCATCAATTGCATCGCGTTTGGGCAATGAAGCACCTACACTCTTAAGAACAGCATGGTATGCCTCCTCAGCAGTTTGCTGGTTTATGGGTATCGCGTCAAAGGGTTTGTCAAGTTTTAATCCTATAATATGTGAGTCACCGTCCTGTGGCTGCACACCCCCGTTCCAGTTGTCTGCGGTAACTGCTGGATTTCCATAGACAACATTATCTGCCACATACCATTTGCCAAAACCATCGTCCTTACCACGTGATGATGGATTTATGATACGGTGTGCGTTATTCCCTTGACGAGTTGCGGGTCCTGGCTTATAGTAATTAGCGACCATGTTGACAACGGTAAAGTAAAACCTATCATCACCTGTATGTTCTTTCTCACCACCGTAGGCACTGTTATAACCCCAGTTGTATATCACATTATTTCTGAAGTCGTTATATCCGCAACCTGAAGCGAAACGAGGGTTTCTACTGCTATGGTGTGCCAGTAGGTTATGATGGTATGTGCTATGGTTTGAACCCCAAATTCCTCCATACCCATGCGTCCCTTTGACGTGACCAGCATTGTACAAACTTTCGGATATTAGACACCACTGAATGGTTACATTTTCGCAATAGTAGATAGACACTGTTTCATCAATACTCCAACTTGCTGACACGTGGTCAAGGATTATGTTCTTGTGATACCTGCCTGATATTGCATCGGAATCATCACCCGTTTCATCTCCCAATCTCACTCGTATATATCGAATTATTACCTCGCTCGCGTTTATTGAGAGAGGGTATCTCTTGATGCAAATACCATCTCCCGGTGCTGTTTGTCCTGCGATGGTTATATATGGTTCAGAGATACTTAATCTACTTCTAAGGGTGATGTTGCCGGAAGTTGTGAACACTACTGTACGCGGTCCTTCGGTCTCGACTGCATCGCGTAAACTGCCTGGACCGGAGTCGTTTAGATTGGTGACTATGATTACTTTTCCGCCTCTACCGCCGCTGGTGATGGCACCGTAACCTTCTGCACCTGGGAATGCTGGGACGGTGGGAGTGTCTTCTGCCTTGGTGTCTGAAAGCGATATAAAGAAGATAAGACAAATAAGAAGTAGGTATTTGTGGACTTGTTCTTTATTCATATGAGTGTACATTTGATATGTAGAATCATCACGAACAGCAGGTCAGAAATTTTAACGGCTATTCGGTTAGCGCGTCATAAACTTTAGTCCGGTTGTTCCTGTTCGATTAGCATTTGGGCAAAGGCATCAAGGTTTTGTGCCTTCGCTGCAGCAAGATGCAGCTGTTCAAGTCGGTGCAAATCGGTAATGTTCTGAAGTGATGGTGTTAGAGCATTCACCGCTTCAGTCTGGAATTCCGATTTCAATAGTGTCAAGATGTGTTTGATGGTAGTCTCGCGAGTAATTTTTTCTACTTGACGTTGGTAAAACTTAGATTCTCGCATAAGTTCCTCCGGTATAAGTCGTCTAAACAACTCAGAATCATACACTATCCCACCAAAAAGGTAGATTCCATAAAGTAAATTCGCCTGCGTCCGTTGATTGACAGGAGTGGCAATTGTTGCATCAATGCATTCTTGTACCCATTGTTCTAAGTTTATCCCAAGCAAGTTTCCAGACACTTAACGTCTAATTAATTGGCTGTTTTTCAGATACTTATAGAGTTCGCTATCTGTTGTCAAAATGAGTTTTGTGCTGGCATTCGTAGATTTACGATAGGTTTCAAGAGTTTGGAGAAAAGCGAAAAACTCTGGGTCTTTGCCATGTGCATCGGCATAAATTTGGATAGCTTGTGCATCTGCAGCACCTTTAATCTGTTCCGCTTCCTTGTATGCCTCTGATTGGATACGTTCTAATTCTTTCTGTTTCTGTCCACTGATATTTGCAGCTTCACCTTCACCTTCGGATTTGTATTTTTCGGAAATACGTTCACGTTCCGAAATCATCCGTGTAAAGACTTTCTCACGGACTTCGTCCACGTAGTTGATACGCTTAATTTGAACATCAATAAGTTCAATACCGTATTGTGGAACAGTTTGCTGGACTTTTTCATGCATCATCTGTGTAATTTTTTCTCTACCGATCTTAATCTCTTCTAAAGGATCGCCTAATTGTCCCTCATCCTCTTCAAGAATCTCTATATCAAGAGTAAGGACTCGGTTGGAATCTCGTACAACTTCAATCAAAAATTGTGCTGTTACCAAATCACGTGCTGCAGAATCAATGATGTCATCCAATCGGGATTGCGCAAGTATTTCTGTTCCCAATGCTTGATAGAATTGAAGGGCATCTTTGATACGCCACCGTGCAGTTGTATCAAGCCATATAAATTTTTTGTCCTTCGTTGGAATTTGGTTGGGAGAACCGTCCCACTCAAGGATGCGTTTCTCAAAGCGATGTACCTGCTGAATAAACGGTGTTTTTATTTTTAATCCCGCATTTACGATTGGTTGTCCAATAGGTTTTCCAAATTCAGTAATAACAACCTGTTCAGCTTCATTTACAATATAGAATGTACTAGAGGCTAACGGAATTGATATAATAAGTATGATAATTACGGGTATCAGTATTTTCAACTTCATTCGTGTTCTCCTTTACGCCATTTTCTATAATAAGCACACAATTACCTATTCCTTTAGTTGCAAGATAGGTATCGGTGTATTGGCTTTGTCGTCAATGATATAAATCTCTTTGACTTGCGGTAGGACTTCCTGCATTGCTTCCAGATATAGTCTTTGTCTGGTCACCTCTTTCGCATTCTGATATTCTGTGCGTATTGCATTGAATTTATCTGCATCACCTTGTGCTTGGTTAACTCGCTTCAGTGCGTAACCCTCTGCTTCAGATATTTGTTGTTGTGCCAAGCCTTTTGATTTCGGAACAGATTGGTTGTAATCACGCCATGCATCGTTTATTAAACGGTCTTTTTCTTGTTTTGCCTCGTTAACGGCATTAAATGCTGCTTTTACTTTTTCAGGTGGATTTACATCCTGAAGTGTTACGTTAGCTACATCTAATCCGGTTTCGTATAAATCGAGAAGTGTCTGCAAATGTTGTTTAACTTCGGCAGCGATTTCAATACGACCAACGGTCAACACTTCTGTGACAGTCCTGTCTCCAATAACACGACTCATCACGGATTCTGAAAGGTCACGCAAAGCCCGTCGTGGATCTCGGACGGAAAACAGGTACTTTTTTGGGTCTTTGATTTTATACTGGACGACCCATTCAACGTCGGCGATGTTTAGGTCTCCTGTCAGGAGTAAGGATTCCTCTCCGAAGTCCCTGGCATCATATGTCGTACGGATACCGGGTCTGACAGTTCGAAATCCAAATTCTTCTTTAAACACTTTTCGCACAGGAATACTTATTGCATTCTCAATACCGAGAGGAAGTTTGAAGTGCAATCCCGGATCTGCTTGTCGGACAGATTTACCGAACATAAGGACAACAGCGATTTCGTCTGCTTCAACAGTATAAAAGCTTGTTGCTAAGCATACCAGGACTAACACACCCAAAATCACAAACAAGATGCGTTTGGGAGTAACAAGATTCATGTATTCGTACATTTCCATGTTATTTCTCCTTTCTGTTTTTAACGATTTCTTTAGATTTCATATCTGACTAACTTTCGAGCCGCTTCCACAATCTGTGGTGTATCAGGAATAACAAAGTTTTCCATTACTGGTGCAAAAGGAACAGGTACGGGGGCGGCAGCAACACGTTCAATTGGTGCGTCAAGATAGTCAAATGCTTCGCGAACCACAAGTGCAGCAATCTCAGCACCGAATCCTGCTCTACTAACCGCTTCATGCGCAATCAGAAGTCGATTTGTTTTCTTCACGGAGTTGTAAATAGTATCCTTATCAAGCGGCATCAATGTTCTCGGGTCGACAATTTCTGCTGAAATACCTTCATCAGCGAGTTCGTCTGCAGCATCGAGTGCTTTTAATACCATGCGTGATGTCGCTAAAATAGTTATGTCTTCTCCTTCACGTTTAACCTCTGCTTCCCCTAACGGAATTGTATACTCGTCATCGGGTATCTCACCCTCTTCAGTATATAGTAGTTTATGTTCAATGAACATAATTGGGTTGTCACTTCGTATAGCCGTTTTCAGTAATCCTTTTGCATCATAAGGGGTAGATGGCATCACCACAAGGAGACCTGGTATATGTACAAACCATGCCTCAAGACTTTGTGCGTGTTGTGCAGCAGATGAACGACCTGCCCCACCTTGTGTGCGAATAACAAGTGGTACATCTAATTGTCCACCGACCATATATCGTATTTTTGCTACTTGATTGACAATCTGGTCCATTCCGACTGCAGTGAAGTCAATGTACATCAATTCTGCGACGGGACGCATCCCTGTTACTGCAGCACCAAGTGCTGTACCGATGATGGCGGCTTCAGAAATAGGAGTGTTTCGGATACGATCCTTACCGAATTGTTTAAATAGACCGTCCGTAACCTTGTATGCCCCGCCATACTCAGCAATATCTTCTCCCATGAGAAAGACAGATTCGTCACGCTCCATTTCTTCTATCAGTGCCTCTTTTAGAGCATCACGATAGGTAATTGTTTTCATTATTTATTCCTTTCAATTTCGATTCATTTTCCTATTATCGCACAGGTATTTCCTACTTGCCAATATTGTGTCTAAACTGATGATGGAGGTTCTTGTACAATAGGAATAACATAACTCCGTATTGTCACACCGTTAAGTGTCTCTGTTTCTACTCGTGGTTCTGGATTTTTTCTATGATCAAACACGACATAATATCCTTTCAAGGTTCCTTCTAATTCCATATATGTTGCGAGTTGTTTTTTTTCAGAAGAAAAACGATTTCTTCCTTCCCATATCTTGGTTTCAACGATATACTTTTGTTGATTATGGATAAGTAGAAGATCCATTCTACCACGTCCTGTTTGCACTTCCAAATACATACTTCCACCCACGCTGCGTACAAACTGCTCAAGATATGCATAAAGTAGATGTTGACCAACATATTCCTTTGGTGTATCTGGTACTTGTGAGATTCTGAATCCAACACGGATTATAAAATCTCGGAAGTTATCAAGCAGAGGGACCATGTCAATCTGTCCCGTGGGGGTGATATAATCAACAAAGTCACCATCGGTTTCTTCAGGGATATAATCATTCTCTAATCCATTCAATAAAGGTTTAAACGTTCTTATGATACGATGCTGATATATAGGATTTACTATTTCGCACATACCGTCAGAACTTCTGGCGATGACACCATACGTTGCTAACTCATTTGTGATGTCATCATTAATATTAAAAGGTAGACCTTTATCATAGGAAGCGATTTGCATCAGTAGAGTTTCAAATCGACGGTTTTTGCGGATATTGGTAAGTAGATGCTCAATATTAGTATTTCGTTCATCAAGGAGCAGCGCATGTGCAGCGGCAAAATGTGACATTCTGACTGTTTCGGTCTTAGGAATGTTTAACTCTTCAGTGAGAATTTGCGCGAATCGGTTAACTAAGAAAGGTTGACCACTAGTCTGTGTGTGGAGAGTCTTTACAACTTCTGGAGTGAAGGTTTGACCAACTTCGTCAGTATATTGATCAAACAAATCTTGGACTTGTGGCAAAGTGAAGTTATTCAAACGGAACTCGTCCTGGATATTAAATGGTGAAACAGATCGGTCATAGTTAAGTTGGCTGATGCTTTTGACACCCACAATACCAACGCTGTGTGGACATTGAAATTCATCAGATAGATAAATGTGTCGGAGTGTATATAGAAAATTACTCACAACATCTTGAGGGATGCCATCAAATTCATCAATGAGTAACACAACTCTCTTAAATGCGGTCGTGTGCTTGTGAGATTCGCTGTCTAACAAACTTGCTAAATCTCTAAAAAACATCATCATAGAGAATTCGTCGGTTAGCGTTGTGTCCTCTAATAACTGCTTTAAAGGCTCAGAAGGAGTGCCTCTATGTTTTTTGAAAACACTCTCAATTTGTATACACACCATTTGGTAGAGTCTATCATAAAATGTTTCAGTTGAAGCATTTCGCATCACCTGGAAATCCAACTGAATAGGGAAATAGGTTGGATCTTCAGCGGTAAGGACATCAATTGCCATACGGAAGAAGGTGGTTTTTCCAGTTTGACGTGGGGCAAACAAAACGATATAACGTCCCTCCTTCACACGCATGTTGAAGTCAACTATTTCTTCAGAGCGTGGGACAACATAATGCTTGTCAGGATACACACGTCCTTGAGTTCCAAAACGTCTCATTCTTCATCCTTGTTGCGAAAGTGAATTGTCATCAATAGAATTGCATCAGTTAGATTGTAAATCATACAGTGGTGCATGTGTTGTTTTCAAAAGATACTTCAGTATTATCCTCGCCACGAATTAACGGTGTATATCCATCTGTTATAAATGTATTGTTATAAATGCGGATGTTGTGAATTCCCTCTGTTATACAGTCAACTGCTGCAGGATTACTGGTATCGGATTTAGAGGTGGAAATAGTGTTCTGATAGATTGCCGTATCTCTGATTCCATCATTAGAACCGGTAGACCAGAGATGTATACCACCATAGCTGTTTTTTCGTCCATCATTTTTACTGAGATTATAACGGATAATGTTGTTGTGGAAAGGTTTCGCACCCTCAAATTGTGCTAATAGATACCCGGCACCGTCATTATTATGTGAGTAATTGTACTGGACAATCGAGTTCTGCACTCCTCCATCCAGATCAAAACCTCCTCCATCTTTAGGACTACCAGTACGGTTGTGATGCGATTCATTGTACTGAATGACAACACGATTTGAATCCCATGTCCAGATTCCAACAGGACCACCGCGTTCATAATCATTCATCATCCCATTCTCGTATGCTTCACAATACTCAATCGTTGCGCAATCTACCTGACCAAGGACTATACCGTTTCCTGAATGTCTTTCTTTACCGGGTATACCTATATTTTTGTAGACACGGCAGTTACTAACATAGATGTCGTTGTGCGAATACCCGTTTTCTTTAGGTATCCATACACCTACCGAACTTATCCCGGCATCCCCATTATTATGAATATTCGCTCTTGTAATTATAACATCTTTGAACCCAGACCAACTGTTATCACTTGGATGCGCTGCAACACCAATTCCAACGTGTTTAAACCCGCTTACATCAACATTATCAATATGGATATGTGATAACTTTCTATGTTCTGGTAATGTATTAACGAACCAGATACCTGAGCACGTATTTCCCATTGAACCTACAAAGTTGAGATTACTTATCCGCACGGCTGCTCGGTTTTTTGCGAAAAAACCGTAACCTATTCCAGCATCAATTGTCGCTGTTCCATCTCCGTATGAACCGAATGTTATAAGTTCATCTCCAGTATCAGTATCCGTATCAGTAAGATATAAGTTTCCTTTAAATATTTGATTAGCTTCAAACCATACGGAATCATCCGGTTGTAGTTTAGCTGCATTTACCCGATCAATGCTCTGCCAAGGTTTTATATGGGATTTTCCTGAATTTGTATTATCTCCGAATAGGCTTATATAGTAATCCATTGCAGCAGGTAAAACGGTAGGAACACTTTTGCTTGATCAATTTGACTTCAAAATTAACCCATCCGCCTTCATCCATTCAATTGTCTGTTCAAATGCACGTACTGTTTTTGTGATGTCCGTTTCTGTGTGCGCGGATGTTGTCATGCCTCCGTTGGTAGCGAGGTCAATGCCATTGAGCAGCAAACCACATCGTAGATGTTTTAACAATTCTTCGTTGTTGCCACCTTTGAGTTTTCTGTAATCCCATGCGTAAGGGTCGAAATCAGTTGCCCGCATATCCTTTTCACCGTGCCCTATTAGAAGTTTGATCCCAGAAAACTCTCCGTAAATTGTCCAATCTAATCGATAGGTATCAATGATTTTGTTGAGTTCATCACGGAGTTTTTGTGCGGTTTGATTTGCTTGTTCATGAGGTTTGCCGGTTTTGACAATTTTAAGCATCGCAATGCCTGCAGATGCTGAAAGTGGATTAGCATTAAATGTGCCCGGATGTGGCATTTTTAATCCTTCTTCTTCAGCCTGCACAGAAATTAAGTCAAGTACTTCTTTTTTCCCAACGAGTGCACCACCGGGAAGACCTCCTGCCAGTATCTTTGCGAGGGTTGTTAGGTCAGGGATAACGTTATAGTGTGCTTGTGCACCGCCGGGTGCAACGCGAAATCCTGTGATAACTTCATCAAAAATGAGGAGAACACCGTGTTCATGAGTAAGTTCGCGAAGCTGCTGCAAAAATTCACCGTCGGTTGGGACAATACCGAAGGATGCCCCTGTCGGTTCAAGGATCACACAAGCAATATCTTTGTCTGTTTTCAGATACCCTTCAACAGCATCAATATCGTTAGGTGGACAAAGAAGGGTTGTATCGCGAACCTCTTGTGGTATACCCGGAACTGACATATCAAACGGAGGATATGCTCCGAAGATAAGACTGTCGTGCCAACCGTGAAAATGACCTGCGAACTTCAATACTTTGTTCTTTTTTGTATATGTTCGTGCAAGTCGAATTGCCATCAGTGTTGCTTCGGTCCCGGAACTGACAAATCGAACGCGTTCAGCAGAAGGCACGAGTTGGGTTACAAGATTAGCCCATTCTAATTCAAGCGGATGGCATGCCCCATAATGCGTTCCACGATGCATCTGCGTTGTTACCGCTTCTACAATTTCGGGAGGATTATGACCCAGCAGCAAAGCCCCGTGTCCTGCCCAATAGTCAATGAATTCTGTCCCTTCAAGTCCCCATTTAATTGAACCATTTGCACGGGTAACGTAAATTGGAAACGGAGACATATAGCGACTATCATGCGTAACACCGTCGGGGAAGAGTTGGTTTGCTACCTGTGCCAACTCTCTGTCTTTTGCGAAGGTTTTATGATACCTTTCCAAAATTGTGGGCATTATAATCCTCTGTTACTTATATTTTGTTTTCGCTTTCGCTTGATTAGATTACTGGAAACATTGTAATCCTATAATACACCAAGAGTAGTGAAATGTCAATGAAAATGACGGGACAGAAAATGTTAAGTATGTTAGAGTATATTCAACAAAACATTAACAGCCATACATCTGTAACAATTAAGGTTTAAAATTTGATAAACATAGCGAAATGTGTTATAATTGTATGACTTTTAACAATTTAGTTATAGACTTTTTGAGACATAGAAATATATGAAAACTAACCTCTGCTTCCTGTTTATTCAGTGGAGCCGTGAGTCCATAGAGAGGATATAAATTGAAACTATACGAACTTATGTATATCATTACCCCTGACCATGAGGAGAATGAGGCGGATGCGCTCATTGAAAACGTCAAGGGTATTATTGAAGATGGCGGGAATCTTGTCAATGTTGATGTTTGGGGAAAGAGACGTTTAGCGTATCCGATACGAAAACGTACAGAAGGTTATTATGTAGTTTGTGTTTTTGAGAGCGAGTCAAGTTTTATTGCACAGTTGAATCAAATGCTTCGCGTCAATGAAGCAATTTTACGACACATGATTGTGCTCTATGATGACGATATAGAAAAGTTGAAAACATCACAAGAAGAAGCGGCATCTGAAAGTCCGGATAGTGATGCTACTGAAGACATAATTGCATCTGGAGAGGACACATCTGAATCTGGTGAAGTGATAGATAACGCTGAAGAAAATACTGCAGAATCAGTTTAATATACACACTACAAATACAAGTATCACGCGATAATATTACGGGATACTGAATGAAGAAGGAGCAAATCATGGCAAGTTATAACAAGGTAATTTTGATGGGTAATCTCACACGGGACCCCGAAATGAAGTATCTGCCAAGTGGAACTGCTATTGCGAATTTTGGAATCGCTATGAATGAACGTTATACTGACAGACAAACTGGCGAACAGAGAGAAAATGTTTGTTTTGTTGATGTTGAGGCGTGGGACAGGCAAGCTGAAGTTGTCAATGAATATTTTAGCAAGGGTAGTCCTATTTTCCTTGAAGGGTCGCTCAAGTTTGATTCTTGGGAAACTCCTGAAGGAGAAAAACGGAGCAGACTTAAAGTTCGACTCTTAAGGTTCCAATTCATCGGTGGCAGACAGGATGGTGATGAAGTAGGAGGCGGTTACACGCAAGCCACACCACCAGATTCCACGCCGATGGAAGGACAAAGTGATCAAGTATCCAATGCATCAGCTGGTGGAAGCGATACATCAACGGATGATGATATCCCGTTCTAAGAAAGGAGTTATAGCAAATGGCGTATCGTCGGAGATCTCGTTTTAGTAAATTGGAATATGTAGATTATAAAGATGTTGATACACTGAGAAAGTTTGTAAACGAACGTGGGAAGATAGTGAGTCGACGAGTTTCTGGACTTTCAGCAAAACAGCAAAGAATGGTAACCCGTGCGATAAAACGTGCGCGGAATATGGCATTGTTACCTTTTACAAGGTAGATATCGGAAAAGTAAATTAACACTGTAGTGCTTTTTTCTCTTATGAAATGATAGAGAATAGATTGTGGCATTATGAATTAATTGGATGAAAAATATGGAAGTTATACTCAAAAAAAGCATTGATGGACTTGGATCCCCTGGGGATGTTTTAAAAGTTGCCGATGGTTATGCACGTAACTATCTTTTACCAATGCAGTTAGCAGTGCATGCGACAGAACGAAATCGGCGTTTTCTTGAGCATCAGATACGTGTGATTGACCAGCAGGAATCGAAGGATAGAGAACACGCGCGCGAAATTGCAGCACAAATTGTTGATGTTACGTGTCATCTTACAAGACGTGCAGGTGAAAATGACCGACTTTTCGGTTCTGTAACCCCTGCGGACATAGTAGAATCACTTCGAACATCTGAAAACATAGAACTTGATAGGCGCGTTATAGAACTGACTGAACCGATTCGTGAACTTGGTGCTTTTACCGTTTCAGTAAAACTCCATGCAGATGTGATAGTAGAACTGCGTGTTGTTGTTGAAAGAGAAGAATAATAGACATTTCGATAATGACATTAATGATGCATCATCCGAGGAAGCGTATACATGCAAACACAAGCAGTTGACTCCCTCATGGATAAAGAAGCTGAACAAGCTGTCCTTGGTGCAATGATGACCGAAAAGTCTATAATTCCTCGTATAGAGGCATTGCTCGGATCTACGTCAGATGCCTTCTTTACGACAGATCACCAACTTATTTACACGGCGATTCTTACCGTTTATAATCGTGTCAATGATGCTGATCCGATTCTTGTTGCGAATGAACTGAACCGGACTGAGCAATTGAATAGAGTTGGTGGGTCAGACTATTTATATGAACTTCAAGCTCCAATTGTTGAAACAGACAGTTCAGAGTTCTACGCAGAGATATTGCGAGAGAAGGCGACTCGAAGACATTTAAGTCGTGCATCTGCTCACATTCAAGAACTTGCTCATGATGAAAGCATTGCAATCAGCGAAGTGTTAGATCAATCACAAGAAGTTGTTTTTGAACTTGGTCAATCTGGTAGTAAACGAAGTTTTGAACATATTCGTGCATTACTGAAACAAAATATTGATACAATAGAAAAACTTTTTCACAACAAACAGAGTTACTTAGGTGTTCCAACAGGTTTCATATATTTTGATGACCTGACCTCTGGGTTACAACCTGGAACGTTTATTATCATCGCTGCCCGTCCAAGTATGGGAAAATCTTCCTTAGTGCTGAATATTGCACAAAATATTGCGATTGAACAAAAATTGCCTGTAGCAATTTTTAGTCTTGAAATGCCAGCACAGGATATCACAATGCGTATGCTCTCTGCTGAGTCACAGATTGATTTTAAACGTTTGCGTATAGGGAAATTGAGTAACGAATATTGGGCACCATTGGTGCAAAGTGCTGAGCGTCTCTGTGAAGCTACTATCTTGATAAATGATAATAGTGCGATGACAATCCAAGGACTTCGCGCTGAAGCAAGACGGTTAAAAGAAGAACATAGTAACCTTGCTTTGATTATTGTTGACTACTTGCAGTTGTTGCGAGGAACGGGGCGTTATAATGGTCGTGAACAAGAAATTTCTGAGATTTCACGGGGTTTGAAAATCCTTGCCTCGGAATTGAATGTCCCGGTTCTTGCTTGTTCACAGCTCAATAGGGAAATTGAACGTCGTCCCAACAGAAAACCACAGCTTTCTGATTTACGCGAATCTGGAGCGATTGAACAAGATGCGGACTTGGTTGCATTTCTACACCGCGAGAACTATAACGACGATGAAGTTGATTTCGCTGATGAAATGGTGGAAGCATATCTATTAATTAGAAAGCAGCGTAACGGACCAACTGGTGACGTCCCGATACATTTCTACCAGAAGCAGATGCGTTTTGTAGATCCAAGTTAATAAAATACTCTGGTTGGAATATTATTTTATGACTCCTCCTTCTTCTACGCCAGCACCTTCAAATGGGTTGGCGTTTTTACTAAAAAATCGTTTATACCATACCCTATCAGAAGTAGGTGATGCTTTTCGGCTGCTTGCCGAGACAATCTTCCAAATTTTTAGACCACCGTTGCAATTTGATCTGTTAATGAAGCAATTGCTTTTCATTGGGTTTAACTCTTTATCAGTTGTTTTAGTATCAGGTTTTTTTACAGGAATGGTGTTAGGTGTTCAAGGTTATGTTCAGTTGAAACCGTATGCAGTTGAAGGATCTGTCGCACAATTTGTCAGTGTATCTGTTGTTAAAGAACTTGGACCAATGATAACTGCATTTGTGCTTTCTGGACGTATTGGTGCATCTATTACAGCAGAACTTTCTACGATGAAGGTCACTGAGCAAATTGATGCTTTGGAAGTGATGGGAACGAATCCTGTAAAATATCTGGTTGTCCCACGTTTTCTGGCATGTTCATTTATGCTCCCGACGTTAACTATTTTTTCGACATTTGCGGGTATCTTCGGGGGTTATGTTGCAGTCGTAACTCTGTTCGGTTTCAATGGTGATTTTTACATCTTACAAGTTCAGCAACACTTATTTATTGGAAGTGTATTTATTAGTTTAATCAAAGCGACTTCATTTGGCATGGCAATTGCTGCGGTTGGATGCTATAAAGGATTCAGTATTTCTTCCGCAGGCGGTGCAGAAGGTGTCGGTACAGCGACAACAGGTTCTGCAGTTATATCTCTGATTACTATCTTGGTTTTGGACTTTGTGCTAAACCATATTCTATTTAATCTATTAGGATTGACCTAAATATAAACTCTTTTTAACAATAGCAGATTATATACAGAATTGAATTTCAGTAAAGAACCTTATGATTTCAATTAGGAACGTCAGAAAATCTTTTGATGAAAAACAGGTTTTAAACGGTATAGACCTTGAAGTGCCACTTGGTGAGACACTTGTCATTTTAGGACGAAGTGGCTGCGGTAAAAGCGTTTTGCTCAAGATAATTGCTGGACTGCTCTCCATAGATGGTGGGGAGGTATGGGTTGATGGCACAGAAATTACAAATCTTAAACGGAAACAGATGAATCAGATTCGCAGAAAGATCGGTATGCTTTTTCAATCCGCAGCATTATTTGACTCGATGAGTGTGGCTGAAAATATCGCCTTCATGCTTGACCAACATACAGATTTATCACAACAAGAAATGCGTAAGGTCGTTGATGAGAAGTTGAAATTAGTTGATTTAGACGGTGTACAAGAATTGCGTCCTGCACAACTTAGTGGTGGGATGCGAAAACGTGTAGGTCTTGCTCGGGCACTTGCGTTCAATCCTGAAATCATATTATATGATGAACCTACTACTGGACTTGATCCTGTTACCTGCAATGAAATTAACGAACTTATTCGCGACTTAAATAAGAAGTTGCAAGTAACTTCTGTAGTGGTGACACACGATATGCACAGTGCCTTCAGCGTTGGGACGCTTATGGTGATGCTCCATGAAGGTAAGAAACTTGCTTACGGCACGCCTGAATCTATGATAAATGAAGATAACCCGATTCTGCAACAATTCATACTTTTTGGTGCACCGGATCAGATACTTAATATTGACGAACCAACTTTAAAAAAATACACAGGGAGAAGCACTGAATGAAGTTTTGGAGTGCATCTGTAAAAGTGGGATTGATGGTGGTTGTTGCTATTATTCTACTTGCTATTCTTCTCACTAACGCATCAAATCTACCTTGGGGAACAAGAGGGGATGATATATATTTTAAATTCCAAGCTGTAAATGGACTTTATGTTGGTTCAGGAGTTTTTCTTTCCGGTGTTTCTATAGGTAAGGTGACGGATATTATACTTAGACCTGAAACAAATTCTGTTGAAATTCGCGCCCGAGTCAAAAACGCTTTTAAGTGGCTCAGACAAGGTACTGATGCGCGAATTTCTATGAGCGGATTCGTGGGGGAGACTTATATTGCCCTAAAAAACGGCGATGTTGGCAATCCACCACTTCAACCATCCGATCTTCCAATCATAGGGATTGACCCAGTGAATCCGTTGGAATTACTTGAGCAAACCAGTTCTGGATTAAGTGAGGCTATAGATTTAACCTCTGCAGCAAACGAGCTGCTTCAAGCAAATCAGGAATCAATTCAACAAGGGATCAAGGAAACACGCGAATTAGTTGCATCAACAAGTGACACACTTAAAAAGTTCAATAAAAACATGGATGAAACTGTCAGTACACTGATGCAACTGGCAGCGAAAAATGATCAACGTTTTGAACAAACACTTACTAATTTCAACCGATTATTGACCCAACTTGGCAATGATTCCTTAATATTAAGTAGCCAGATAAGTGATGTTAGCCGTTCAATGTTGACACTTGTAGACAGGAATTTCCCGAAAGTCAATAGAATTTTATCTGATCTACAGCAGGGGACATCCGATTTTCAGAGGTTAGCGATGCAATTCCGGAATGATTCAAGTGAATTAAAAACCGAAATTTCTGGTCTTATTTCACAAGGGAGCACATTTATTGAAAAGGGTAGTGAAGATATCGCTCCAATTATAGAAAACATGAGGATAGCCACGTCTGCTGCGACTTCATTAGAGAAAAATATCAATGAACTATTAAACACTATACAGCATGGTGAAGGCACGGTCGCACAACTTTTAAATAATCCTGAACCGCTAACAGATGCAAAGAAAACCTTAAATAACCTAAATGAGGTACTAATAGGCTTTAAAGACCTATACCAGCAGACAGACGAACAATTAAAAGGCTTTAAACTACCTGATTTTTCTTGGGATACAGAACTTAGATATCTAAGTCTGGAAGAAAATTTACATACAGAATTTGGATTTTCACTTATACCGGTACCTCCAGCAAAGAGCCAGTATCGTTTTGGGCTCGGTATTCGGGATGAAATAATAGGTGCAGAATTTCAATATACATATAATTTTAGCGACTATGTACAAGGTAGACTCGGATTCATACGTTCCAAAGTTGGTGCAGGTGTTGATGTTTGGTTTATACCTCATCGATTGGGTATAGGAATAGAAAGTGTTGGCTTAACAAGTGATAAACCAGAATTGAATGCGGAGATGAGTTTGCGGTTTTTCCGTGGTTTCCACATAGTCGGTGGTGTCGAAAATTGGCGGAGTGAGGATAGACGTTGGACAACAGGACTGAAACTAATTGCAAGCGAATGGTAACAGTTTAAAATCACTCAAACTTAGAATTGATGCAACCATGTTTTGATCTTGGGAGTCAATACAAGGTTTTGTGTAATACGGATTGTCATTGTGAAATCTAAGAACAAATTTGTCTGTCAAGAATGTGGGTATATGACACCGAGAGGACTTGGAAAATGTCCAAGTTGTCAAGCTTGGGATAGTTTTGTTGAAGAAACCGAAATTGTTACGACTTCTCCTTTACACCGAGTTATTGGTCAACATACAAATCAACCAGAGAAAATTTCAGAGGTATCAACTACAGATGTTGAACGTCTGTTGACAGACATGCCTGAGTTTGATAGAGTTTTGGGAGGTGGTATAGTTCCTGGTTCCGTAATCTTAATCGGAGGAGATCCAGGAATAGGTAAATCAACACTATTACTACAAGCAAGTCATGCCTTAAGTCGTAAGTACGGCGATGTACTCTATGTTACTGGTGAAGAATCTATTAACCAGACAAAACTCCGTTCAACTCGTCTCGGTGTGACGTCTGAAAATCTATATGTATTGTGTGAAAACAACTTAGAACAGATTGAAAAACATATTGATAAATTGCAACCTAAGTCTGTTGTGATTGACTCTATTCAAGCAGTATATTTGTCTGACTTCCAATCTGCACCTGGTAGTATCACTCAGATACGTGAATGTGCTGCGCAGCTTCTGATTTGTGCCAAAAATAAGAATATACCGATATTTCTTGTTGGACATGTAACAAAAGAGGGTACATTAGCAGGACCGCGTGTTTTGGAGCACATAGTTGATACGGTGTTATATTTTGAAGGAGAACGACATCATATATACCGAGTCTTACGGGCAAATAAAAATAGATTTGGATCGACAAATGAACTCGGTATATTTGAGATGCAGAACAGTGGACTTGTAGATGTCAAAAATCCGTCACAACTATTTCTTAGCGAAAGAGAAGAAGAAATATCTGGTTCTGTTGTTGTATCAAGCATGGAAGGAACTCGTCCACTGTTGTTAGAGGTGCAGGCTTTAGTTGTTCAAACGCACTACGGAACACCGCGCAATACGGCAGCTGGCGTTGACAGAAACCGTGTCGCTTTGTTGATTGCTGTTTTGAATAAGCGGGTCGGTTTAGACATAGGTGACTCGGATGTCTTTGTTAACATTACTGGAGGATTACGGGTTGATGAACCTGGAATAGATCTTGGTGTGTTGATGGCGATTATTTCCAACCACCGTAACATTCCGATTGACTCGCGAACAGTTGTAATCGGTGAAGTTGGATTAGGAGGGGAAATAAGACCAGTACCACATCTTGAAATACGTATCAGAGAAGCCGCAAAACTTGGGTTTAAACGAGCAATTTTTCCCGATTATCATAAGAAAGGGGTAGATATCGATGAGACAATTGAACTCATTGGCGTGAAGAATATATATGACAGTCTAAGCGTTTTATTATAAATTTAAATAATGTTTTCGGATGTGCTATACTCCTATAAGGTTGTTTTCAGGAGTGTCAATAATTATCAACAAAACAGAGTTCATATTAACGATGAAGAGAGTTTCAACGCTACAATCAATGCGGTAAAGAACCATGCAAATTCGGGTAATTCGTTTCTCTTTTATATTTTTAAGTGCTATCGGCTGCTATCTACTAACTGAGAACCTAAAAATCGGTATTGCTGGGGCAATTACTGCTGGTATCCTCGTCGGAGGTGAAGTACTGCTCCATAAGTCTAAAGCACGTAGGTACGTTGCAAGTATCTTTGGACTCATATTCGGACTGATAATATCATGGGCGGGATGGAATTTCCTCAATCCATCTGACTTAACACTTATTCAAGATTATGAATGGTTGTTCAAAATACTGGATATAGTAGTTATACTTGGATTTGGTTATATCGGAATGGTTGGTGGTTACTATATTTCCGAGAGTCTACCTGTCGTACGACTGTTCAATTCGTATCGTTATACCCAAATGGGAACACCATTCGCAACAAACGATTCTAACGGATTTAAGATATTGGATACAAGTGTGATTATTGATGGTCGTATCCTTGAAATCTGTGAGACGCAATTCATTGATGGGACGCTGCTAATACCTCGGTTTGTTCTGAACGAATTGCAACATATTGCGGATTCAACCGAATTATTGCGCAGAAACAAGGGAAGACGTGGATTTGATATTTTACGTTCACTTCAGAATAGTCCATCAATTGCAGTGGAAATTATAGAAGAAGATGTTCCACACCTTGACGAAGTTGACGCGAAACTCGTACATCTTGCCCGTAAGCATTTTGCCAAAATCATTACCAACGATTTAAACCTCAACAAAGTCGCTGAGTTACAGGGAGTCACTGTCCTAAATATCAATGAATTAGCCAATGCTATCCGTCCAATTGTCGTCGCAGGAGAGATTATTCAAGTTCATCTACAGAAAATCGGGAAAGAACCAAATCAAGGTGTGGGGTATCTTGATGATGGAACGATGGTAATCGTTGAAGATGGCAAACAATATATCGGACATACGCTTGATGTTGTGGTTACACAGATGTTGCGAACGAGCACGGGTCAGATGATTTTTGGAAGAAATGTGGACGAGTCTTCATCTGAGAAAGGTTATTGATGAGATGGCAGCAGATGAATAGCAAAATATCCGTCCTGATTCCTGCTGCTGGTCATGGTAAGAGGATGAAATCCTCTGTTAAAAAACCCTATTTAATGTTAGGTGAAAAACCGATTTTATCACACACAATAGATAGGTTTGAACAAAACACCGTTGTTGATGAAATACATGTTATAGTTGACGAGTCGGATTTTCATATATGCTGCGATGAGGTGATAAATCCGTTTCGTTATAGGAAGATTGGTGGTCTGGTTCCTGGTGGCAAGACGCGGCAAGAATCTGTATTCAACGGTCTTCGTGCATTTTCAGATGATGTTGATTTTGTTGTTGTCCATGACGGTGTCCGTCCATTTATAGATGACGATATTATATTCAGATGTCTTGAGGCGACTGTAGAATTTGGGGCAGCTATCTCTGCAGTACCTGTAAAAGAAACTATTAAAGTAGCAGACGCAGATTTACTTATTGACCATACTCCGCAACGAGATCGGTTATGGCGTGTGCAGACACCGCAAGTGTTTCGTAAATCTATACTTATTGAAGCACACGAGAATGCGATCCAAAATGATATAAGCGCACCAGATGATGCAGCATTAGTAGAAGAACTGGGTTTACCCGTAAAGTTGGTAATGGGAAGTTATCAGAACTTGAAACTTACAACACAAGAAGATTTAAGGTTCGCTGAAACTTTGCTTTATAAAAAGTTATAAGATATAATTAATAGAACTTACGCACTTTTCACGATTTTTCAATAATAATGACTAAAACGGTGTGTTTTCAGTAGAATTCCGAGTTTCCAGCGCGCTTACAAAGCGCGCCTACCACTTTTGCGTAAGTTCTGTAATTAATTTGGATAATAAATGCGAATTGGGATAGGTTACGATGTTCATCAACTAATTGAGAATAGAAAATTGATCTTAGGTGGTATAGACATACCGTATCACCTGGGTTTATTGGGACATTCGGATGCGGACGTGTTAACACACGCTATCTGTGATGCGATTTTAGGTGCAGCATCACTGGGTGATATTGGAACACACTTTCCAGATACTGACCCCAGGTACGAAGGAATAGATAGTCAATTTTTTCTCCGTGCTATCGCAAAAAAGGTTAAGGAGTTAGGTTATACGATTGGAAATGTTGATAGCACCGTGATTGCACAACAACCAAAGTTGGCACCCTATATATCACAAATGCGTAGTGAACTCGCAAAAACATTGGATATCTCAGTAACGCAGATAAGTGTCAAAGCCACAACTGCAGAAGGTTTAGGTATTGTTGGTAAGGAAAAGGCTATCGTTGCTCAAGCAATTGCTTGTCTAGCCAAATCTAATTCCATAGGGTTGTAAGCATAATCAAAACGAAGGGATAGTAAATGGGATTAAAAATATATAATTCCCTAAGTCGGCAACTTGAAGAATTTTCACCTTTGACGGATGGACACGTCTCAATGTACAGTTGCGGTCCCACCGTCTACGACTATATCCATATCGGGAATGCTCGGACAGCACTCATTACTGATATAATACGCAGGTATCTTGAATACAGAGGATATGCTGTCAAATTAGTTCAAAATTTGACAGATATTGATGACAAAATTATCGCTCGAGCGAAAACACTCGGTATCAGTTCTGGGCAACTGGCACAGACCAACGGTAAGGCATATTTTGAAGACACACAACGGTTGGGAATTCAACCCGCTGATGTTCATCCTAAAGCAACAGAACATATCCCTGAGATGATTGAGCTTATTCAGATGCTTATTGACAAAGGAGCTGCCTATGTCATTGATGGCAGTGTATATTACCGTGTCAATTCATTCAATGAATACGGTAAGTTGTCACGTCGAAAGCCTGAAGACTTGTTAGCTGGGGCGCGCGTTGAAGTTGATGAACGTAAAGAAGACCCGCGGGATTTTGATATGTGGAAGGCAGCGAAACCTGGGGAACCCTCTTGGGATAGTCCATGGGGACCCGGAAGACCTGGATGGCACATTGAATGCTCATCTATGGCTATGAAACATCTTGGTGAGACAATTGATATCCATGCTGGTGGTGAAGACCTCCTGTTTCCGCATCACGAAAACGAAATTGCACAGAGCGAATTGGCAACAGGTAAGCCTTTTGCAAAATATTGGGTTCATGTCGCTTTTCTCAAAATAGATGGTAGACGGATGGGTAAATCTGAAGAAAATTTTATATTTTTAAGAGAAGCATTAGACAGATATCCAGCAGAGGTAATTCGTCATTTTCTCATTTCTGCTCATTACCGGCATCCACTTGATTACAGTTTGGAGAGTTTGCAGAAATCGGAATCAGCACTAAAACGGTTGAATAACTGTATAGAATCACTGCAAAAATATCATGAAGAGATACCCGATGCAGCTGAAATTGACAACGCCACACCATTTAATGTATCTGAGACCAACATGAATCTGCTATCTGCGATAGACACCATGCAGTCTCGGTTTACCGCTGCGATGGATGCTGATTTCAATTCCGCACAAGCAGTTGGATCAATATTTTCACTTGTGAGTCAAGTCAATAAAGCAATTGGATCTTCAAACGGAGTTTTACCTAATACCTTCGCAAGCGCATACAGAAAATTAACCGAAATCTGCCAAGTACTCGGGATCTATACGATAAACGAAGATAACACAGATACCACCACAGAAAATTTTGATGCTCTGATTGAACTTTTGTTGGAAATAAGACAAGGTGCCCGAGATCAGAAAGATTGGGATACATCCGACAAGATTCGTGATCGACTTAAACAACTCAACATTGAAATCAAAGATACTCATGAGGGATCTACTTGGAAATTTATTACGTAAATCTAACATCGTAGAGCGAATTTCTTTGTGTCAGAACCTATCGTATTATGTCACTATAACGCACTGAAATCTCGTTTGCACTATTCATGAAAATGGAAAAACACTTCGGCATTCTGCCGTTTAATATATAAACGCTACATTAGCGTGTACAAAGGAGTTACAAATGAATCTGAAAGCAATAGGTCTCGTTTCATTACTTTGCCTTTCTGCTGCATTTATTGGGTGTGCTGCACTTTTTTCTAGTCAAGAGTGGAGCGAAAATTACTCACTAATGGATGGCACACAATCAACAACACCACAGGCGATTGATGGTAACTTAAACACTATAGGAGAGGCAGTCTTTCCCGGTAACGTAGTAGGCATGAGTCCTGCATCGGAAGTAGTAATTACGTTGCCAGATAAAAAGAAAATTCGTCGCATTGTTGTGTATTCGGATAATGTAATAGAATTTGATGTATTTGTGGCAAAAGACAGCATCTCAACCGACAGAAACTGGACATTGATTAAAGAAATAAAGAATGCAAGAATCAATCCTACCACTGTTTCAGTATTAGTGCCTTATCCTACTGATCGAGTTCGTCTAAGGGTAATAAAAACAAGTGACGATGCAGCAAAGAGTCGAGAGTTTACCTCACGAAATCCTGGTTTTATAAGGGCATCGAATCGCCGTTCCGTTGGCAGGTTCCAAGAAATAGAATTATACGGATATAAAACTTCTGAACAAGTTGAGGTAGAACAAGAAACTGATAAGCGCGAACAAGAACTTGATGACTTGCTTAACTAAGAATAACATCAAGACATGGTTCATGGTGGATGTTATTATAACACCGCCTTTTCTTTATACTATGGAACGGTTTATATTCCGTTCCTCGTGAGTAGGAGGTAATACATGCGTTTAGGTTTATTGTGTGTGATTTTCTGTGTGATAATTGGGTTGGCTGGATGTATCCTTTCTTCTACCCCATCTCTTAACTGGGGTAAAAACATTGCTATCATGGCATCAGGAAGCGACCCTAAGTTCCATGATGACAATCTATATACCGTTGGAGAAACATCCAGTATTCGTGAAAGTGAAAAGGACAAAGCTTCACAAGATGAAGCAGACAACTTCACAGAAGCAGTACTCACATGGAATGTCCCGCAGACGATACAACACATCGTCATCAAAGCACAAGAAGGACAGCTTGAATTCTTTGAAATTCAGTATATGAATGAAGACGAAAAGTGGGTTACAGTTAAAAAAGTTAGCGACAACATGCGTCCCATCTATAAATATACATTTAGGGAACCTGTTGTTACATCCAAGTTTCGACTGAAAGTACCACGTAGGTGGGATTCACGACGCGTTGGAGGTCAAAGCCGTTATAAACGTTCTGAAACTGGGGCACCAACTGCTGCAGAATATAGGAAAATTCAGGAAATTGAAATCTATTATGCACTTCCAACATCTGATACAGATGTCTCACCAATGCAATAATAGAATTACTTTTAGTTCAGAGTACTAATACCACATAGGTCATTTGAATTTAGGAGAATATATATATTGTCGGAAATGCTATCTCAGGAATCAACAAACCTTCTCCATCTCAGTTTGATCCAAGGTATAGGACCAAAAACCGTCCAATTCTTGGTTGACATTTTTGGTAGTGCGGAAAAAGTGATTAATGCTACTACTCAAGAACTGGAAAAGATCACTGAACTTTCTAATTCAGCACGCGAATCTCTGATCAACAAAAAACTTGGATGTCCTTTAGAACGCGAACTGGAATTGATCCAAGAATATGAGTGTCAGATAATTACTTATTATGATGCAGCATATCCAACACTGTTGAAGGAAATTGACACACCTCCTTTACTACTATATGTTAGAGGAGAGTTGAAACCAGAAGACGCACTCAGCATAGCAATAGTAGGTTCCAGAGATGCAAAAGATTATGGACGACGAGTCAGTTATCAATTGGCACATCAACTTATTAACCGAGGTTTGACGGTTGTAAGTGGGTTTGCAAAAGGTATAGATGCTTGTGCTCACCGAGGTGCTTTGGAGGCTGGTGGTAGAACTGTCGCTGTTATGGGAAACGGACTTAGTTTAATCTATCCTGCGTCCAACCGTGATTTGGTGGATAAAGTTATTGAGTCAGGGGCATTAATCTCTGAGTTTCCCATGGGTATGAAGCCGAGATCTGAAAATTTTCCAAGACGAAACAGAATCATCAGCGGATTAACACTTGGCACCGTTGTGGTTGAGGCATCAAACCGAAGTGGAGCACTTATAACCGCACGTCTCGCAACCGAACAAGGTAGAGAGGTATTCGCAGTTCCAGGTGAGATTTTTTCTGAACTATCAACTGGGACGCATAGGTTAATCGATAACGGTGCGAAGCTTATTAGTACCGTAGATGATTTGTTAGAAGCTCTACCGCAACATGCATTACGACAAATATCTGCTAATACACCATCTATAGCGACAGATAAGAACAGAGATATTCCTGAAACACCGTTAATTGACAGCAGAACCGCAACAACTGCTGCACAAGATGAAGTTTTACCTGTAAGTCCACCACCAGATTTAACTGATGATGAATCAAAGATATTTAATGCTATTGAAATTCCATCGTCCCATATTGATACCATCGTCAGATCAACCCAACTACCGATTAACCAAGTTTCGAGTGTTCTATTGATGTTGGAACTCAAAGGTGCAATTCAGCAGTTACCCGGTAAGTTGTTTACCAAAGCTATTTGAGAGGTATAATAAGTGAATTCAACTGAATTAGATTTTGAAAGACCTCTAATTGAATTGGAACGTCATCTTATACAACTTGACGCTTTCACGGAAGAACATCCAGATTTAGATCTTACAGAAGGCATTGCAGCACTCAAACAGAACGCTAACTCACTCACAAAACAGACCTTCCAAAGACTGAGTCGATGGGATAAAGTGCGGTTAGCCAGACATCCACAACGTCCACAAGCTCCTTTATACATTGACTCTCTTCTTGATGATCCCGTTGAACTCCGTAGCGATAAGTTATACGGTGATGACCGAGCACTCATCGGGGGTTTAGCATGGTTTGATGAGCAGCCTATTGTCTACCTTGCACAACAGAAAGGTACTAATCTTGTTGAACGGCAGGAGATGAACTTTGGTTATACACATCCAGAAGGTTACAGAAAAGCCAGACGTCTAATGCAGTTAGCAAACAAATTCAACCGTCCTTTGATCTGTTTTGTTGATACACCTGGCGCACATTTTGATCTCCGTTCTGAAGAATACGGACAAGCGTCTGCAATTGCAGACAACCTTGCGGAAATGATGCAAATGCGCGTTCCCATTCTCGTCATTATTATTGGTGAAGGTGGGAGTGGTGGTGCATTGGCAATTGCAGTTGGTAATCGTGTTCTAATGATGGAATATGCAGTTTACTGTGTTGCCCCTCCCGAAGCGTGTAGTGGCATCGTTTGGAAAGATAAAGGTGAACATGCCCCTGAAGCAACCGAAGGTTATAAACCCACTGCTCCAGACTTACTGAAGATAGGCATCATTGACCAAATGATTAAGGAACCACTTGGTGGTGCCCATAGAGACCCGGAAGCTGCTGTCCGTAACGTCAAACGAGCGATAAAGAAGCACCTAAATGAATTAATAGATATGACTGAAGAACAATTAATTCAACAACGTTATGAACGCTATCGAAATCTCGGACTTTATGGAGAAGATGACAATAACTGCCCATGAAGATCCGAACCATTACCACTGGCATCCCATACCCTTTCTCTCCATTCCAACTTCAACGTGCAGCAAGATTTAATAATGCTTGTCAATCCTATTTTGACGCGAACGGATTTGAAGTGCAAACAACCCGTGTTAGTAGTCAAATCTGGGATGAAGCACGTGTTATAGACACAATCCTTGTGTTAGAATCAGAAGCAAAAGAATTAGGAATTGAGTTTCTTAACTTAGGGACTATTTTTCCAGAGAAGCATTATACAAAATCACATCTCGCTATTGTTGCAGATGTTATTGTCCAGAGTGAGATTCTCTTTGCGACGACTACACTCACAACACAATCAGGACAAATTTCCAAAGATGCAACAAAAAGTACTGCTGAAATTATTCAACAGATAGCACACCAAACCGATGTTGGTTACGGAAACTTACGTTTTGCAGCATTGATGAACTGTCCTCCAAACACACCATTCTTCCCTGCTGCATTCTGGAACGACACAAGAACAAACTTCGGTATAGGTTGGCAAGCATCTGATCTTATTCAGGATGCTTTTACTAATTCCCCAGATTTAGATACTGCTCTACAGAAATTAAAGAACATCATGGAAGAAGAAGGACAAAGGATTGTCACGCTTGCTGAAACAATGGCAAAGGAGTGGGGAATAAAGTTTGTTGGTATTGATGTATCACCAGCACCAATGGGTGACGAAAGTATCGCTTATGCAATGGAACAACAACTTCCCGGATGTTTTGGAGATAGTGGCACTTTGACAGTTGCTGCGGGAATAACGCGTACACTCCGCTCACTTTCCTTGCCGTTATGCGGATATTCAGGGTTAATGCTACCTGTCCTTGAAGATGTCGGATTGGGAAAACGTAGTGAGGAGTGTTATTTCAATTTGGACAGCCTCTTACTCTATTCCTCTGTTTGCGGTACAGGTCTGGACACAATTCCCATCCCAGGAGATGCTACGACAACGCAAATCACTGCTATTTTGACTGATGTTGCCACCCTCTCTATCCAACTCAATAAACCTCTATCTGTCCGTCTTTTTCCTGTTCCCGGACTCAAAGCAGGTGACATCACACAGTTTGAATCCCCTTATCTTACAAACACTGCCGTGATGCAGATATAATCAAAATACACGAACAGAAGCATGGATGCCTTTTTTTCTTGTCAATTGCCACATCTTTTGATATGATGATTTCAATACTTTGACACTCGGTGTCTACCTTGTACAGATACAAAGGAGGCATTTAAAATGTATATGCGGCATTGGTTACAAAGTCCTTCAAGTCTTACACACGGAAATATCATTAAACGTGAGATCTTTTGTAAACGGACAGAAGAAAATTCAGATAAAGAAGGAGCAATTCTCAGGTATGTAGACAGTTTTTCACGATGTTACCTTGAACCACGAATTGCTTCAGTTCCGACTTCATTAAATGATCGGCAATTTATCTTTTATATCGTTGACGGTTCAGGTATATTTGAAGCAGGAGATGTAAAACAGCAAGTTACAGAAGGTGATGCAATCCTAATTCCTCCCGGATTGTCCCATGTTCTAAATAACCCAGAAAACACCCCATTAGAATTCCTGATTTTGGAAGAGATCATTCCGGAAGGTGTTGAGGTATCACGTAAAGACGTGCTCATAAGAAACTACCGTGAACGACCTTTAAGTCAAGGGCATTGGACCCATCTCGTCCATCCAATTTTCGGTCAAGATGACGGTTTAGTAGTCCTCCATTCTGTGTTGGTTGTACGAATTGAAGCAATGCAGACTCCTGACACACATGGGCACGGTCCGGATATGGACGAAGTATGGTATATGCTAAAAGGAAACGGTATTCACATTGTCAGTAGGAATGTGTATCGTCAGATGCCCGGTGATGCTGTTTCTGTCGCACCATCAGAACCAGGGCATAGTCTAATCAATGACACAGAAGAACCTTTAATAACCTTCTATTTCGCTCGGTATAACCGGTAAAGGATAAAGTATGGCTGACAAACCACACGTGCTTCTCATCTCAACTGATCATTGGCCCAATTCACTACTCGGAGTCAATGAACATCCAGATATTCAAACACCGACACTTGACTCACTTGCTCGCGCTGGCACCCGATTCACTAACGGATATAGCGAATGCCCTGTCTGTGTCCCCGCACGAAAAACCTTAATGACAGGGACAACAACACGCACACACAAAGACAGAGTTTTCAATGACAAGCAAGGTATAAACGGACTTCCTACAATCGCACAGACGTTTCGGGACGCAGGATATCAGGCTTATGCTGTCGGTAAGTTACACGTCTACCCGCAACGTGACCGCATCGGGTTTGACGATGTAATTTTAGGTGAAGAAGGTAGACTGCAATACGGTGTTATTGACGATTATGAACTCTTTCTCGGTGATAGAGGGTATGCTGGACAGCAGTTCGCACACGGTATGTGTAACAACGATTATCTCAACCGACCTTGGCATCTGCCAGAAGATTGTCATGTAACGAACTGGAGCACACAACAGATGGTTAGGATGATCAAACGGCGCGACCCAACCCGACCAGGATTCTGGTTCCTATCCTACTGTCATCCACATCCACCATTAGCACCGCTTCAGTGTTATATGGATATGTATAGAGATATTGATATAGGTATGCCATATCACGGTGAATGGTCTAAGGACACAGAAAAATTGCCATTACCACTAAAATCACGGCAAGCACAGGATGCGCGATACAATGAAAATCTTATCCGTTCAGCACGTCAAGCATTTTATGCTTTATGTACACAAATTGACCATCAACTACGTCTCGTTATCGGAACACTGCGCGAAGAAGGTCTGTTAAACAATACTATCATACTCTTTACTTCTGATCACGGAGATATGCTTGGGAATCATAGAATGTGGGCAAAACGTGTCTATTATGAAGATTCTGCTAATGTACCAATGATTCTTGTCGGTGCTGCTGGTGACGACAGAGTAGGACACCACAGAGTTGATGACCGACTCGTCGGATGGCAGGACGTTATGCCAACGCTGCTACACCTTGCTGGTGTTGGTATACCAGATACAGTGGATGGTATGCCAATGGTAGGTGACAATAAACGTGAATGGCTATATGGAGAAGTTGGTTCCGGTAGTAGTGCTACCCGAATGATTCATGAAGGACGTTTCAAACTCATCTACTATGCTATGGGAAACTATAGACAACTCTTTGATTTGGAAGAGGATCCGAAAGAACTAAATGACCTGTCTGAATCATCAGAACATGCTGAAATACTTGAGCGATTGACGAACCATCTGATAGGTGAACTTTACGGAGGCGATGAGAAATGGGTGCAAGATGGGAAACTTGTTGGTCTACCAGACAAGGAATATCGTCCATCTGCAAACAGAAGTCTATCCGGACAGCGTGGTCTTCACTGGCCTCAATCTCCATCTACTGGACGTTGAATGTTCTGACTAAATGTGGTATTATTTTAACACGTGAGGTAAAAGATGACAAGTCCCCCTAAAGTGTTTATTTCATATTCCCACGATTCTCCAGAGCATAAGCGGTGGGTATCCGAACTCGCAGCAAGACTTCGTCGTGATGGAATCGATGCAATCCTTGACCAGTGGGACCTCGGACTGGGTGATGATGTGACACGATTCATGGAACATGGCATCGTTGAATCTGATAGAGTGCTGGTTGTTTGCACCGATCAGTACGTGAACAAGGCGAACACAAATGAAGGTGGTGTTGGCTATGAGCGGATGATTGTAAACGCGGAACTTGTTCAGAATTTAGGAACAGACAAATTTATTCCTATCATTCGTCAGGCCTCAGGCAAAGCAAAAACACCAACATTTTTAGGAACAAGAGTCTATGCGGACTTTAGAAATGACAGTCAATTTGATGTAGAGTGTAAAAAATTGATTCGTGAACTCCACGATATGCCCGTTGTAGAGAAACCGCCTTTGGGAAAAAATCCCTTCCCTTCTGCAGAATTAGACACGCAACTAACTGGTATTCCGGAGGAAGTTAAATCCGCATCAGAAGCTTACAAAACAGCGACTAAACTTGCACGGGCAGGAGACACACTCGGTTGGCGGGAACTTATCAAAAAGATTAGACCAAACGCATTCAAAACTTTAGTCCAATGGCGGCAAAATGAATTGGATGGACAAAGACCTAATGGCAAAGAACATCTGGTTCAGATTATGGATAAAGCTGTTGAGATTATTTCACCCTTAATGGTTGTAGCCTTAGTAGGAGTTGGATCTGGCAGACAGGAATTTAGAGACCAAAAATCTTTACTTGATGATCTGCAAAACATTGTAGAATGGAATCCTGCTGGGTACGAAGTTTGGATACGTTTGCCGAACGCATTAGGTTATGTATATCACAGTCTGCACGGGGGACTCAGTCTTAACACAAATCAGATCGACCTCGCCCTAAACCTTGCACGTGTTAAAATGCCTGTTGCTGGCGGAACACAGTTCTTCCATTTATGGGAAATGAGCGAACTCAGAGGATACGCCCGTTCAATCAGTGGCAACCCTGGTGGAAATAGTCTCGAAAGTTGGAGCTATTTGGCTAATGCTTATGAAAGATGGAAATGGTTATCTTATATATTTGAAGATGAACGAGAGTATCGAGCTTCGTTGGTGGCATATTATATGGCATTAAATATTCATGAATTAGCGACGGTAATAGATGCAGGTCGTCAAGATTTATTAAAACAGAATTCTAATCCTTATTTTATTATCCCATTGAGTTTCCTGTCTGAAGATTACCAAATTAACCAACGCGCTATTTCTCTATTGCGCCGTAACCCTGAAGCACTAATGGAATTATGGATGTGTTTAAAGGTCACGCGTGAGCAAATGGAAAACTCATGGGATGCTTGGATTGAGTCAGCTGAAAGTCAATTAATTAGGTATGGGAGATTCAATCAGAAAACACTTACAAATCTATCTGATATTTTTCGGTATCTTTTTACGGGTTTGTAGATTAATTACGCATTGGTCAACCCTAACAGTCCACTTTAAATCACCTAAATATAAAGTATATTATAGATATACTGCTGGGATAATTTAACTTCGTTTATTTACTAAGCAGCGTTCAAATTTGAGAAATTTTCTTCGCGCCAAATTGGAATACAAAAGATGGTAGAAAACCCTAAGGTCTTCATTTCATTTTCTCACGATTCTCTAAAACATATGCAATGGGTATCAGAACTAGCTGCACGACTTCAACACAATAATGTTGATGTTATTTTTGATGTTAATATTATACTCGATCAATGGCCTCCCAAACTAGACGCGGATTCTACACGATTGATGGAATCCGGCGTTAGAGATGCTGATAGGATCTTGGTCATTTGCACGGATAGTTACGTGAGAATAGCGAACGAAGGTGAGGGTGGAGTCGGGTACGAACCAACCATTATAACAAGGAGAATTGTTGAAGATATGGGAATTAACAAATTCATTCCCATAATTCGCCAGACCTTAACAAAAGAAAAAACACCAGACTTCTTAAAAAATAGGGTTTATATTGACTTTACGGATGATGAACAATTTAATCAAAAATTTGAGGAACTGCTTCATGAACGCCTTTTAGTCCCACCCTTACAAAGACCTGATGTTCCACACATTGAGTCATTGCGTATTAAAAACTACCGCGCACTAAGAGATATAGAATTAAAACAGCTTAAACCGTTAACTGTCTTTTTAGGCGCAAACGGTAGCGGTAAATCAACACTATTTGATGTCTTTGCGTTTCTCTCTGAATGTTTCACAGTCGGATTGCGTCAAGCGTGGAACAAAAGGGGACGTTTTAAGGAACTGAGAACACGCGGGAGTGATGGACCAATTGAATTTGAGTTGAAATATCGTGAGAAACCTGGCACCCCAATTATAACCTACTATCTCGTTATCAATGAGGATACTACAGATCCGATAGTTGAAGTCGAATGGCTGCAATGGCGACGCAGTAGTCGGGGAAAACATATACGTTTTCTCGATTTTCATCAAGGTGTAGGTAGCATCATAGGTGGTGAGATACCTGATGAGGGTGGCAAGCGAATTGATGAACAACTTGATGATCCATCAATGCTCGCTGTTAGCATGCTGGGTCAGTCTGCACACCATCCCCGTGTAAGTGCCCTTAGGCGTTTTATTATAGACTGGCACCTCTCTTACCTTTCTATCAATGCCACACGTGAGGTCACAGAAGTTGGACCGCAAAGTAGATTATCCCAAACAGGAGACAATCTACCCAATGTTATTCAGTATCTGCAAGAGAAATATCCAGAACGCTTGGAAAAAATTATCTCGGTTATGTCGGAGCGGGTGCCGCGCTTGGAAAACATAGACACGAAATCCATGATAGACGGTCGCCTACTACTACATGTTAAAGATGCACCATTTAAACAACCTGTTTTGGCAAAGTTCACCTCTGATGGCACGTTAAAACTACTATCTTATCTCACACTGTTTCATGATAGACGACCGCCCCAATTGATCTGTATTGAGGAACCTGAGAATTACCTACACCCGCGCCTGTTGACCGGTTTAGTCGGGGACTGTTTTAAGGCATCAGCTTCGTCTCAACTAATGATTACCACCCATTCACCTCATTTTGTTAATGAACTTCATCCTGAGGATGTGTGGGTTTTGTATCGGGATGAACAAGGTTGGACAGTGTGCAAACGCGCGTCTGAAATGATGGGAATCAATGAATTAATGGAAGCGGGGGCGAAGTTAGGGAAACTATGGATGGAAGGCCACTTTGAATTCGGTGACCCTCTCACCAATGCAGGCGGTCCAAAGCGGAGAGTCAATGTTCATTAAATTCTTCTTGGAGGAATTTTCTGCTGAAGAAGCATTAAAACACCTCTTGCCGAAAATATTAACAGATGATGTCAGTTATGAATTCCACACTTTTCAAGGAAGGGACGAGATGCTTATAGAATTGCCAAAGCGTTTGAAAGGAGAACAATGGATACCTAACGACTGGAGAATTATCGTTCTTATTGATGAAGACCGAAGAGACTGTCACGAGTTGAAAGCATATTTAGAAAAAGTCGCACACGAAGCGGGTTTTGTGACAAAATCCAGTGCGGATCTAAACGAAGATTTTCAAGTCGTCAATAGAATAGCAATTGAGGAATTAGAGGCATGGTTTTTTGGAGATGTTGAGGCTTTACACATGGCTTATCCCAAAATATCAAGGAATCTACATACTAAGGCGAAATACCGAAATCCAGATGCAATTACAGGCGGTACTTACGAAGTACTAGATCGCTTGTTGAGACAGAATAATTATTATAGGAAAGGTGAAAGAATACACAAACCTACAGTTGTCCAGAACATTGCGCGATATATGGAACCGAACCGAAATAAGTCCAAAAGTTTTCAGGTGTTTGTTGAAGGACTCAAGGCATGTGTGGGAAAGGATGAATTGATAAATTAAGTTGATTCATGGTCTTTATCAATTACAGAATAATGGAATATCATTTTACCACGTTAGTTCTATCCATACAACCTTGACAAATCAGCAAAAATTCGTTACACTAACTTTTATCATAACTATCCACATTCAAATGTGGAATAACTGAGAGGGAGAAATATGTTAGCAGAAATACGTCACAGAGAAGGTGTTATTATTATCCGTCCTACTGGTCGCATGATCGGTGCAGCAAATGTTGAAATTAGACAGCAGATACATGAAGAACTTGAGGAGCACTTCGATTCCCCAAAGGTTATCTTTAACCTTGAGGAAGTTACCAGAATGGATAGTAGCGGCTTAGGCACACTCGTTTCCGTTCATGTAACTATCACACGTAAAGGTGGACGTACTGCACTCGTGAACGCAGGTGCACATATCAGAAACCTTCTTGTTCTTGGAAGATTAGCAACTGTTTTTGAGAATTACGATAGTGAAGAGGAAGCTATCCTTGAACTCAACGCAGACAAATAGTTGACATGCATTAAGGTTATTATGTTATGTGCAGCTAAAACTGATTATTTCAATATGTGCTTGTAATATCATCACGATTGAACGAAACTGAGGAGATTTATGGCAGAACAAAATTGCCTAACACTAACTGTCAATGCAGGCTTCCATGACCGAGATGGATGTCCTGTTGTCATTGATGTTAACCATCCTGATATTAGTAAATTTTCCAATCAAGATGTTATCCTAACAGATACAGAGAGCGGAGAGGAGATCTCTGCTCAATGCATCACAAATGCGGATACTGACACCATATCTTTAGCATGGATACTCAATGGTCTTCCCGCTGGTGCTTCCCGTTCCTATACCCTTACAGAGGGTACTGTTGATGAGACAGGTGTTCAGTTTAATGAAGATTCTGATACTATTGACATCACACTAAACGGACGAGAATTTACTACGTTTCGCTATAGTAAAACGCAGTACCGACCTTATTTCTTCCCTGTGTTGGGACCGAATGGACGTGAAGTGACGCGCGGTGAGACAAGCGACATCTCAAAAGACCATGTGCATCATCGATCACTCTACGTTGCTTATGGTGAGGTCAATGATGTCGACTTATGGGGAGAAGGCAGTAATTGCGGAAGAGTTGTACATCAAAACTTTACGCAAAAACACGGTGGTGCAGTTGTCGGAACAATATATACTGACAACAATTGGGAAACCAAAGATGGTGAAGTCTTGATGACGGATAAGCAGAACTTCCGCATCTATAATTTACCTGAAGATAGAACTATCATTGACCTTGATTTAAGCTTTGTTGCGTCAGCGGGTGATGTCCATTTTGGTGACACCAAAGAAGGTGGTATCATGTGCGTTCGTGTACATCCGTCAATGAATGCATCAGATGGCGGTAAGATTGAAAACGCTTTCGGTGGTATCAATGAAGCTGAAACTTGGGGAAAACGAGCAAATTGGTGCGACTATAGCGGTATTGTTGAAGGGACACCTGTAGGGATTGTTGTATACGATCACATTATTAATCCGCGATATCCGACCTATTGGCATGTCAGAAACTACGGACTAATGGGAAGCAACATCTTTGGAAGTGGGACCTTTGAACGCGATAAATCTAAAGATGGTTCCTACATTCTCAAGGAGGGTGGAGAGATGAATTTCCGATTCCGTGTACTTATTCACGCAGGTGATGCCACTCAGGGCAAGGTCGCACAGAAGTATCACGATTTTATCAATCCTCCGACTGTTGAGATTGCAGAATAATAGACAGACAACTCATAGTAGTTGTAGAGGAACAGAGAACTTCTTTACAAAGGAGATTAATATGGCAATATCAACTATTCACGTTGGATGCACACATTTTGCTCACGGACGGTTACAAGCACAAGTCAACACAAACGGATTGAATCCTGTTGCGTGTGTAGATATTAACCTTGAGGCAGCAAAAAGAGGCGTCGAATCAATAAACGGTGCCCCAGAAGGCTTGTCAGAACGTATCTACACAACAATTACTGAGGCAAAAGAGAAGCACGATGCAGTAGCATGTCTTATCTATGCTTCAACGACAGTCCACGCAGAACTTATCGTTGAAAGTCTAAATCTCGGTATGCATACAATCTGTGTTAAACCGATTGCCACAACCCAAGCAGAATTTCGCGATATCATTCAAGCACACAAAGCAAACCCAGGTACTTTGTTGGTGCAAGGACAAAACAAACGATGGAATCCTGCTGCTGCGAAAATGCGTGAATGGCTACGCGAAGATGGTGGTATCGGTGAAATGTTGGGCGGAGAATGTCGATTCTGGATACGTCAAAATCTATTCACCGGACCCGATTCAAGACAGCCCGATGCTTATGTAGATGGACTTTACTTCCACGCTGGATGCAGCCACCAACTCGACCAACTTGTTGCTGCAAAAGGACTTCCGAAGTACGTTACGGCACAAGTTCACAACCGTCGTGACCCAGCATTAGGACAGACAGACGCATGGGGTACTGCTGGTGGAAACGCACTGATGGAATACGCAAACGGTGCTCCTTTCACCTATGCTGGCACACGTGCAGGACACATGGGAGCTTACGGATGGAGCGGTAGTTGGACATTCCACGGTGAGGAAGGAGACTTACGTAGAGATGGAGGACATCTGCAACTTTTCCGAACAGGACAAGAGATTGAAAACCTTACACTCCAAGACCTCCACGGTGGGTTGATTGAAGACGACAGATTACAGTTTGATGCCTTCGCTGATGCTATCACTACTGGCAAAGACCGTGAGTGGATTCAAGATACCACACTTGGGACATGGATATTGATGGAAGCATGCAACGAATCTGCACGCACACATGAACGCGTTGATGTGGAAGCATTTGCCGCGAAGATGTTAGCTTAGTACGGAGGCTATACATGCAATCACCGCACGGTTCAGCATTTCGTCCGTCTGTAATGGGCAGTAACGGCATGGTTACATCAGGGCACGTACTCGCCTCACAAGCCGGAATACAAACGATGATGGCAGGAGGTAATGCTGTTGATGCTGCCATCGCAACCGCTGCTGCACTGGGAGTCGTGGAACCTGCTGGTTCTGGTCTCGGTGGGGATGGATTTATCCTCATTTATTGGGCAGAAACAGGAGAGGTCACCGCAGTAAATGGAACAGGACCCGCACCAGGTGCCGCAACCCGAGAAACCTATCTCAACAACGGTGGCATTCCAATGAAAGGCATGCGGAGCGTTTCTGTACCAGGACTTGTTGACGCTTGGCTGCTTGCACATGATCGTTATGGTGCGCTCAAGTTAGAAGAAGTTTTCGCACCTACAATCTCTCTCTGTGAGGAAGGATTTCCTGTGAGCCATAGACTTGCGGGTGGTCTCAGAGGTGAGAACGCTCGTTTCGCTGCCGAACCAGACAGTCGCGCAATATTTACAAACGATGGCGAACCGATCCCCGCAGGAGAACTCCTCGCAAATCCCAACCTTGGTAAGACCTTACAAAAAATCGCAAAAGACGGTAGAGATGCATTCTATAAGGGAGAAATCGCTAAAACTATTGGCGAATTTAGCCGTGCCCATGATGGACTAATAACAGCGGAAGACCTTGCCAATTTTCATGCCCATTGGGATGATCCGATACACATCAACTACCGTGGTTACGAAGTCTATGAAATGCCTCCCAACTCAAGCGGACATATCTTATTACAGGAATTAAACGTTGTTGAGTTATTCAATTTGCATGCATTGGGATGTAATACTGCAGAAAGCGTGCATTTGATGGTAGAAGCGAAAAAACTCGCTTTTGCAGATAGAGAGAAATACATGGCAGATCCAAATTGGGTGGATGTTCCAATAGAAGGTATGTTGTCCAAATCCTACGCATCTGAACAGGCAAAACGGATTGATCTTGAGAAAGCTGCCTTTGATGTGCCAGCGGGTGGACCAGAATCACACGAAGATACTACCTGTTTCTGCACTGCTGACCGTGTTGGTAATCTTGTTTGTGTTCTACAGAGCATTCAATCGGGGTTTGGTTCTGGTTTAGTGGCAGGAGATACCGGCATACTACTAAACAACCGAATGACCTATTGGCATCTGGAAGAGGACCATCCAAACTGTCTGATACCGGGGAAACGTGTTCGTCACACAATGAATCCTGTCATCGTCACAAAAGATGGCAAACCTGTGTTAGCGTGTGGAACACCAGGTGCAGATACACAAGTACAGACGAACCTGCAGTTAGTTACCCATGTGCTTGATTTCGGTATGACACCGCAAGAGGCGGTCTCTGCTCCGCGTTGGCGTAGTCTCCAAAATCCGATGGAATCCACAATACCACACACATGTTCTAATCATCTCCAATTAGAAACACGATTCTCTTCAGACACACAAGAGGGTTTAGCAGAGAAAGGGCACGAACTACAAATTGTTGGAGATTGGGGTGGTCCAGGTAGTGCACAGATGATCAAGATTCATCATGAATCAGGTGCACTCATCGGAGGATCTGATCCAAGAACAGATGGGTATGCTGTTACATTCTAAGCATGAAATTACAAAATAAACATGTCCACATATTAATGAATTTCACTATTAACCGTGGAGGTGGATTATGAAAAGAACCTTAATAACACTACTTACAAACACATTTCTTGTGATTTTTTTATGTCTGTCAGTAGCAAGGGTTTGGAGTATAGATACTGTCCTTTTTGAAGAAGATTTTGAGGGGGTAAAACTTGAAGATAGCATAGAAGAAGCGGTTAAAGGTGTTAAAGTGTGGTCAAATATACCACCTGATGGTTGGGAAATTACAAACGAAAACCCCAAGGACCTTGGTATGCCAGAATGGCGAACGTGGGCAATTGTTAACCTTGAGTGGTGGAGACAGACCGCTGGTGACCAAGAACGCAGTCAGTTCACTATGAAACAGAAGGACGGTAAAGGTATAGGAAATGGCGCGGTTTCAGACCCTGATGAGTGGGACGATTGGGAAGTAAACGGGGACCCCGACGGTAAAAGTGCTTGGAACGGTCACTTAATTACACCCCCTATTAAAATCAAAGGTGCAGCTGCGGAATCACTTGTTTTAATTTTTGATTCCAGTTGGCGACCTGATGACCCACAAAGAGGTGAGATAACAGTAAGTTTTGACGGTGGTAAGGAAGAAAGTATTTTATTATTTGAGAGTTCTGGTGCCCAGACCCTTGTTACTATTCCTACTCTAAAGAAAAATGAAGAAAAAGTAAACGATTTAGAACAGGTAAACGAAACATTAGAAATTCCGATTGACAATCCTGCGGATGCCACTGAAATGGTTATTAGTTTCGGTCTCCTTAATGCCCGAAATGATTGGTGGTGGGCGATAGATAACATCAAACTCATAAGCACTGCATTTGATATAGAACCCAGAGAAAAATTAACAATAACATGGGCTGGAATAAAAGTCTTACAATAGATTTGATATACTAACGTGAGTTCGATTAATGAATAGTATTGTGTGTCAGAAGGAGACGTCTTTGATATGCTGACATTTACTTACTGACGTTCTAAAGATTCAGAGTTTTCAGAGTCAGACGGAAATTTTCACAATTTTATCATGTGCCAATAATCCATATTCAGTATGGTTTTACAGGGTAATTATGACCTATTTTGTCAAGAATGACTCTGAAAATTCGGATTCTTTTACCGAGAACAATACCAACGGAATTTAGGATGTAGATTCAGTCGATTTCAAAAGTTACTTATTCCGAATTTACGTTATACTACATTACCACTAAATGATAAACGCGTATGCCCTCGCAAGATAATCGTTACAGACTTAATGCCGTTTTATAATTAGTAATATAGATTGGCTTTTAGGAGAACAAATGAAGATATTAGTTACTGGTGGCACAGGACGCATTGGATCAAACCTAACCAAAAAGCTATTAGAAAAAGGACACGAAATCCGTTGTTTTACATATCCTGGGGATACCAATCGTGTAGGTAGATGGAAAGGTAATGATAAGGTTGAAACATTCCTCGGTGACTTACGCGAATATGAAGATGTGAAAAAAGCGGTTGAAGGTGTAGACGCTATTTATCATATTGCAGCAGCATTCGGTGGTCCGTTTAACAACAGAGATTATCTGGCTATCAACGGAATGGGTACGCTAAATATTTTAGAATGTGTCCGCGAGTTCAATAAAGACATTCATAGATTTGTCTATGCCTGCACTGAGGCTATATATTGGAAGTTAGATGAAAAAGGCAGATTATTCAATGAACCCATCACAGAGGATATGGTTGCTAAATATCATCACATGCCCTACTTTCTCACAAAATGGATAGGTGAAGAGCTATGCATGACATATTACCATCAATATGATGTGCCTTCCACAGTATTTCGGTTTGCGACTGTTATAGAACCGAGTGAATTTCTCAACGATGATGGGTTTCCAAAACTATTCGTCTTTAGCACTATCTACAATAGATACAAAAACTATAAGGGCAACGATCCTGCTGAATTAGAGACTGCAGAAGCTGTGATGAAAGCGTGGAACGGAGAAGAAAAGTTTATACTCAAACGGAACCCCGATGGTCGTCCTTACAAAGAGCATTTCACGGATATTCGGGATATTGTACAAGGGCTGGTCTTAGGATTAGAAAAGGATGCTGCAGTCGGTGAAGAATTCACGCTTGGTGGAAAAGGAATTTTTGATTTTGGTGAGGTAATTCCTTACCTTTGTGAACGTTATAAGATGGATTATGCTGATATAAAACTTCCGAACGCAAACTATTTTGAGTTTGATTTAAGTAAAATCAAGTCTCTGCTTAGTTATGAACCGGAACATGACATTGCAAGTATCCTTGACGCTGCAGAAGCTATGAAAAGGGGTGAAGATGTCGGCATCATTCCAACAGGAGTTCGTTGGGGGTAATGTTTATTTCCTTGAAAATCACAGAAAGATAGGGTAAACTTAAAAGTATAGAGGAAATTAGGCTTTTGTATTTTAGTATATGAGGAGAAACGCTATGAAACCGACATTTTGGACGAAAGGTAAAGGTTGGATTACGCTGCTTGCCTTTGCATTATTGGCAGCAAGTTGTGCCACCGTCACTACTGTGACTGTTACTGATTTAAATGTCCCATCCAGTACCAAACACTTAGATAGACACATCGATTCTGTCTTGAACCGGGAAGGACTTGAACCATCAAAACAGACATCCGATACAGAATTTTTACGTCGCATCCATTTAGATATGACAGGTAAAATTCCAACACCAGAAGAAGTACTTGACTTTATCAACGATGGTTCAAAGAACAAACGATCCAAAAAAATTGATGAGTTGATCGGTAGCAATGAATCGGTTGAGTATTGGACGTTATTATGGGTTAACTGGTTAATAGGTAGACGTGACGATGGAGATGACCGCCGCATCGGACTAACAGGTTGGGTGCGCGAAGCACTTGACACGAACAGACCTTATGACCAATTTGTTAGTGAACTGGTCGCTGCTGATGGGGAAATAAAGGACAATGCTGCAGGTAACTATGTGCTCCGTTATGAAAGATCTCCTGTCTATTTGACCTCACATACCTCACGGCTATTTCTCGGTTTGCCGATGCAATGTGCTGAATGTCACGATCATAAAACAGAAGCCTGGTTACAAGAGGATTTTTACGGTGTTGCTGCCTTCTTTACTGGAATTGAAAGCGAGGAGAAGGGCGAGTTCAATACTATGGATATGTACGGTAATGAGACAATGATAGAAAATTATCTCATTAAAAATACTCCAAAACAGAATCGTGCAATTTATGTTGATAGTATGAAGGAATCTGTACCACCGCGTTTCCTTGATAAAACTGAATATACAGGCGAACTCACCAAGAAACGTGAAGCACTCGCGGAATGGATGACTGCACCAACGAACCCGTACTTTAGCAAAGCAATCGTAAATCGTATATGGAAACATTTTATGGGACGTGGTTTTGTTGAACCCCTTGATGGATTTGGTGCTGAGAATAGTCCAACTAACCCAGCACTATTGGAATGGTTAGCAGAAGATTTCATTATGCATGGGTTTGACTTACGACATCTAATGCGGACAATACTCAACTCAAATGCGTATCAGAGAAGTTCTGAGACGAATGATATCAACAAGGACGATGAAATCTATTACTCACACGCATATATGAAACCTTTGAGTGCAGAACAGTTCTTCTATTCTATGCTGCAAGCAACAGCCTTTGAAAGACTATGGAAGATTAATATGGATAGTATGGCAAGGAGTGGTGGGGAAGATAGAGAAAACATGCTCCGAGATCTTGAAAATCAGAAACGCGAACATCTCAAAAAATTCCTCTTTCTACTTGACAATGGTGAGATGGAAGAAATTGAGGCATTCAACGGAACTGTTCCGCAAGCACTCATGATGATAAATGGACATATGGTGAATGATAGTGCTGACTATAAAAAACGCGGAACTTTCATGAACTATGTCCTTGATAATTGGCGTGATACCAGTGAACGTGTAGAATATATGTATCTTACTGTCCTTTCACGAAAACCGACAAGTAGAGAACAGACCTATTTTCAACGATATATAGATCGTAGTAATTACACGCAAAAGTCTTTGGCTTATGAAGACCTATATTGGGTCCTACTGAATTCAGCAGAATTCTCGTTTAACCATTAAATCGGTAAGTGAGGGTTCTAAGCAAAGCAGAATACTGTATGCATTTTCTGCCATTAAAACAAAGGAGTATTGATAATGAAAAGGTATGCTATGTTTATCCTTATGTGTTGTCTTGCCTTCGGTATTGCATCAGTTGGGATAACACAAATCTATTTTGAGGATGATTTTGATAACCCAAACGATTCAGAAAAGAAATGGGTGCCTTTATGGGGTAATTGGGAATTCAAAGATGATGAATACCATCAACTCTCAAATGATTCCAACTGCATGAGTGTTATTGCAGATGATTTTTGGGATGAAGATCTAAATGAGTATACTTATGAGGTAAGGGGTAATAAAATCGGTGGTGCTGAGGGATTTCTGATTATGTTTCGTTGCCAAGGAACGATGGAACCCAGAGGAAAAGCACTTTTCAAGCACCCTCCACGCATGCAAGGTCAGCAACGGTTAGAATACTGGTGGAACCTTGGTGGTTGGGGTAATACCACATCAAAAGTAGAGTCATGGGGTGGAAATGCAAGTCCAAATACCAACCATACTATTGATACCGGGAAATGGTATAACATCAAAATAGTTAATACCCCTACCGATTATACTCTCTACCTCAATGATGAAAAGGTAAGCGTGGTTAACGATACAACCAGAGATGGTGTTGGCAGAGTTGGTGTTGCAACATGGTCTACTACTGCAAAATATGAAGATGTTCTCGTTTATGGACCCGACGGTCCCTTACCTGTTGATCCAAAAGGTAAAGTCGCAACAACTTGGGGTTTCCTCAAAGCTGGTAGATAAGACTGAGAATCGCAACAAAATAGGCAGCACTATTGCAAGATGGTGCTGCCTATTTTAGTTTTTCTGTCTACCACTTCTTGTTGAAGGAATTTTTAACTATGCTTCCTCAAACAGACTAAGTTGTACTGGTATTAGTTCGGTAGATGGAAGTTGTTCACTACCAGTTAGAATTGTAAGATAATACTCCTTATCATTAAATATTTGTTCCTCAATCAACCCATTTTTAAAAAAAGAAACATATAACGCAGCAGCACGCGCTTGACAATTCAACGAACGATTTGGATTGAAAACGATGTCAGAAAATCCTTGAAATTCCTCAAGTTCTTTCATAAAATCTCTCTTTTTTTGATATAATGCAGTAATGTATAACCTGTCATAGAAAGCTGTTTTAGGTTCAGGAGGAAAGTCCTCTCCACAGAAGTTAAAACCAATCAACTTACCAGAATTTTGCAACCGTTCGTCGGTCTTTGCAGCCCTACTGGATACCGAATATAAATCGTGATACGGACCACCATCTTCAAACACTTTACTCCCTTGGTAAGCACACTCCACGGTCATTTTCTGACCGTTCGGTGTTTCCAAAGGTAAAATAAAAGCACTCAACGAAACTCCAAGGCGTGATGTGGACTTTCTCGAAATCTCCAAAATTGGTGCGATTCCTTGCTTTTCAGCAGCTTCGTGCAAAGATAGAATACTCTTCTGCATCTGTGATTTTGCAAAGCCTGGATACCATTTAAATTCTATGTCTATGGTGTCAACATACGGAAATCCGTTGAAATCGGGGGTAAAAATTGGACGATTTGCCATTGCTTTGAACTCCTAAAAAGGTATATCATCATCAACGTCCACGTTAAGATCTAAGCCATCATGTTCTTCATCACTATCGTCGCTAAAGAACGAAAGCGGAATGCCATCATCGTTAAAATTCCTAGGTAGCCATACTTCATAATCACGTCTATATGTGAAATATTCCCTATCATCAAAAAACATATCAGCAAAAGTTCCAGTGTAATTAGAACGCCAATTATTTAAAGTAGTTGCATCCCAAAAATGGATTGCGTTGATATACTCCGTTGGAATTGGATCAAAAACAAGAACTTCAGCTTGCGGATGTGTCGTATAATTTTGAGGAATGTCCAATTCTTTATGTTTGATATTGTAAAAATCTTCAAACATACCTTTTAACGCTTCAGGTTTTTTCCTTTCTTCTAATGGAATTTCACTAACGGTTCCTTTTGCGGCATTTTGCTGGCAAAACGCACAATCTAATTCCCATAATATTTTTGCATCAAGCAGCAGAATAACCCATTGAGAAATGTTAACTCCTTCAGTCTTCTTTCGTTCCCTAATGCTATAGAACATTTGATAGTTTGGAAAACTGATGCTTAAACAATTTGCTTCTGGATTTCCATCAGACCGATCAGAGTCATTCCATAAAAATTGTTGATCGCGTGTTTTCAGATGACTCCGACCTATTAGACCTTGTTGTAAAACGCTATGTAGATTTTCAATTCGTGTAAAATGGCAAAGTGTTTCTATTCCGCGCTCCTCACAAAACTGTTGTATTTGGGATGTGTGACTTGGGTTTAGAGACCATTCTTCTTCAAGTATATCTGTACTTAGTTCTGTTGTATCCCACAACAGAACTGTGCCGTCATCACTGCCGCTAGCGAGCGTATTACCATCAGGACTAAACGCAACACTTTTAACGGAGGATATATGTCCCGTAAAAGTGTGTTTGTGTACACCAGAGTCTACATCCCACAGACGGACTGTCTTGTCATCGCTCCCACTAGCGAGCGTATTACCATCAGGACTAAACGCAACACAATTGACAGATTTTGTATGTCCACTTAGAGTATAGATGGATGTTCCTGAAACTACATCCCACAGCCATACTGTCTTTAGATCTCCGGCGGCAAGGATCCGACCATCAGGACTAAATGCAACGCAATATACATAAGGAGTATGTCCTGTTAGGGTATGTTTGCGTTCTTCCGAATTCACATCCCATAATATTAACGCGGCACCTACAAACCGGCAAGCGATCATGTGGACATCGGGACTGAACGCTAGGACCGAAGCTTCTCTTTTTAGGGTGTGTTTATGTATTCCAGAAAAAGCGTTCCAGAAACGAACCGTCCCGTCATCGCTCCCACTAGCGAGCATATGACCATCAGGACTGAACACAACACTATTAACAGATTCTGTATGTCCAATTAAAATATATATGGATATCCTTGAAAAAGCATCCCAGCAACGAACCGTCCCGTCATCACAACCAGCAGCGATCATGCGACCATCAGGACTGAATGCGATACTGTTAACACACCACCCTGTGTTTTTTATGAGTGTATGTTTGTGTTTTCTTGAAACTGCATCCCATAAAAGCAATGTGCCTTCATGGCTCCCACTAGCGAGCATTCGACTATCAGGGCTAAACGCAATACTCCTAATCCAACCACCGTGTACGGCGATAGTGTGAATATTCTTTACCGAATTCACATTCCACATTCGTACTACTCCATCAACACCAGCACTAGCAAGCATTTGCTCCTTAGAGTTGATAGCAATGCAATCAACGCGCCTGGTGTCTCCTATGAGCGTATGTTTGTGTTTTCCAGAAACTACATCCCATAATTGTACTGTTTTATCATATCCTCCAGCACTAGCGAGTGTGCGACCATCAGTATGGAACGCGACACTCTCAACATTACCAGTATGTCCTGTGAGAACATATTTGCGTTCTCCTGAAACTAAATCCCACAAGAGCAGCCTACCGTTGACACATCCGCTAGCGAGGATTTGACCATCAGGACTGAACGCAATACTCCTAACCCAACCGGTGCCTGTATCTAGCGTATGTTTGTGTTTTCCAGAAACTACATCCCACAATTGCACATGCCAACTACCCAAAGCGAGGATTTGACCATCAGGACTGAACGCAACACCCTTGCCACACCAAGTATGTCTAAAGGTGTTTTTATGTTTTCCTGATTCCATATCCCACAACTGCACTGCGTCGTCCCAATTGGTAGCTGCAAGGATTTGACCATCAAGACTGAACACAAGATCCCTGATACCAGATGCCTGTCTAAAGGTACATTTATGTGTACCAGAGTCTACATCCCATAAACGTACCGTATTATCACCACTACCACTAGCAAGTGTCCGGCTATCAGGACTGAATGCAACACTCAATACATACCAAGTGTGTCCTGTCAACAGGTTTACTTCTCTATAGGTGTGTGTATCATATATCCAAATTCCGATGCTAGTCGCAATTGCTAACCGAGTGCCATCTGGAGAAAACTGAATATCGTAGATATCACCTTTCCCCAGGCGGGTTTTTGCCCTTTCTGGTAAACACCATTGGGTGTAATCTTGGATAAGGTGGTTAGTTTTCATAAGATAATTTCCTTATCACAGATGTGTCACTATCAGATTATGTTCAATATTGAGGCTGGCACCGCGCCATATGTAATAGCAGTGTAATTTTTCATTTACCAAAACGCAAACTGTAACCTAAACGGATCACACGCGCCAAAAGTAACGTAGTGTAGTATTATAAGAAAGAAAACGCTTCTTCCAATGATGAAAACTGCAGTTCAAACCTTCTTTAGTTTCATCATAGAAAATTGTAGAGAACTGATGGTCCAATTTTAATTTTTTTATTCCTTTATCTGCAATAAATATCAGTGATCCGATTGAACCGGAATATCCAAAAAACTTAAAATTAGAGGGCGTGGTGACACGGTTATCTCAAAATCTGTCCTAATATCTATATTTTATTCACAAATAAGTCCATCAAATTCAATTTGCTGTGCGATCTCGTGTAATTCAATATTATAGGGCAATACTGATTTCCTTAGAGTGAAAAAAGTCCATACCTCATCAAGATTTTCTCCTCCTGAATAACTACCACCATAAATAAAAGAATAGTTCCTGTAAGTAATTTGTTTTAATCTACCCCAAATATCCTGAATAACTTGGACATTACGCTCTGCAGATTTGTTACTATAATATGGAGTCCATTAAAATCATTATCACGTTTAGGACGTTTATCATCATATTCCAGATAATTATAATCATCCAAAATCTGTTTTAGACTATTCACTATTCGGTGATCTTCTGATAATCTCATATTGGTTCCTTTTCAGTAAAAACAATTGTCTTGTCCAATTAAATATTGATAGATGTTTATATTACAACTTTTCTGCTACACTAGGATTGCTTAGTTTATCTAGTGGATATCTCACCGTGTGTGTTTTCCTCATTTACCTGAGATACCAGATCTGCTAACTTTAGTCGTGGTAACTTTACCGATCGGCGTGTTTTGGATTTCTGATCCGTGGTGCAGTTTCTTGCATTAGCATCCTCAAAATTAATTCCATTCACTGGAACAAGAGGGACATTTAACTTCGTTGGATCATTATTTTGGGGAGTAGTTTTATCTCTCATGGTATATTTCCTCATTAGATTTCATTGATAAATTATATTACATTTAGGTGAAGAATTCAATCTATTTTATTCTTATATATAAAGAGAGCATTATTCACATCTACCGAACCCCATCATGATCATGCACATGTTCACGTAAAGGCGGAGTCACCGGTGTTTCGGGTACAGGACGTTGATCCAACCACCACGCAAAAACGACAATCAGACACGCCAATACAATCGCAATAACTGCCATCGGACTACCAACCGTTTTCTCACCATCTGCAATACGTTCCGCTTGCATACGAATTCTAAATAGGGCAATTACACCGGATAATACTGCCACCATAGCTAACACAAGATTCACTTGCCAAGGAACACTAAATAGGACTGTAATCAGCGAGATAACTGCTGTTGTCATACTCAGTAATGCGTAAGAATTATAGGGTGTTGTATCTGTTTCTTCGACTTCAGTATCCTCGATGTATTGAGGTTTTGGAACAGGAACAGGGGAACCATCTTGATAAGTCATTTCTATGAGTCTGATGAATTCTGCTAACAGTTTTTCCTGCTGGATCCATTCAAAAAGCGTTGGGTATTCGTGCCGAAGGAGGATAATAAACTCTTGTCGTTGTGCACTGTAATCCGTGAATTCTTCCCAATCCTTTTCTGCTATGGTTGTGTAAGGTTCCGGTCCGACACGGATTTCAAAACCTTGTCCATCCACATAAACCACACTGCCGATACCTTCTCGTTGGGCAAGTAACGTTTCACCAGAATCGGTCGCCAGCAATTGTTGATCCTCTTGTGTGGTAACTGTCATGTCGCGCTGTTTGAGTGCTGCGGCTTTTTCTTCAGATTGTGTTTCTAACTCAGTGTTCGCAATAGCAACGTCAATACGGCTTACCAATTCAAGGGCTGTAACTTCATGCTCAGGTGCGACAAATAACGCAGTTTGACGTTCCTTTTTCATTTGCACTGGACGGCAGCGAATCTGTTGTGCCCCTAAAGTCGCTTGAATAAGCTTGATTTCCCATTCATCGTTGGTCCGGTAAATCTCAACCCAGTTGGCTGTATCACTTATTTCCTCACCTATGAATTCAGAAACCTGATTGAGTCTGCCTTGACCAACCTGTGCCTCCTGCGCTGGATTACCCAGTTTTCCTCTTTGACTATCCATCACAATTCCTTTGTAGCTTATATTAAGTTCAACCCAACTTACATATCAATAGACAACAAGTACTAAGTCATTAATAGTTCTCTATAGACAGTCTCAGTCAAAGTCGTATTCTTTTCACAACTGAATAACTGTTCAGCACGTTGTCGTGCTGTCTTACCCATTTCACATAACCGTTCTTGATTCGTAGCAAGTTCAGTGATAGCAGATGCAATCTCTTCAGCATTTTCAGGTTGCACCAGGATACCAGTTTCAGGTGTAACCAACTCTTTACTCCCACCAAGCGGGGTGGCAATAACAGGTTTACCTACTGCCATCGCCTCTATGATTGTCCGTGGGCATGCCTCTGGAATTATAGATGGCACCAACACGATGTCAAGTAGTGTTGTAACCACGCGCGTATCGGATAGAAATCCAGTGAAAATAACCGAATCCGCAACATCTAAATCGGCTACTTCTTGTTTTAGAGAAGCCATATATTCTTGGTCTTTCTGGAAATAGGGACCACCGACAATCAGCAATGTGACATCAACTGAGTTTTTGAGAACAGTATCTTTTAACTCAGCCATTGCTCTAATAAGGAAGTGGATGCCTTTTTCTGGGGTTATCCGAGTTACAACACCTACAACTATAGGAGACTTTGAATCCTCTCCTCCATACTCAGTTTTATCATTTTTTGGAAAGAGTTCGGTTCGGAGGTTATCCACTTCTGCTTGGGTTGCTTGAAAAGCATCTAAATCCACACCGTTATAGATTAGGGTTTGTTTCTTCTCTGGTGCAAAATCCCATCGTGTTGCCTCTGATACCAAAATTACCCGTTGGAGAAGTTTCTCACATATCTTATCAAGAATACCGTAAGAAGTTGCATAGCGTTTGTGCATTAAAATAGGAATTCGGTTCCATTTTGCTACAACACCTCCAAGTAGTGCCACCGATAGAGAATTGGCATGGATCAGCGATATATCATGTTGTTTGACGACTTTATGGAGTTGTCCGATAACACGGAGTTGACGGAAGTCATTCAATAGATCTTGGATTGAAAATCGTTTCACTTTATCGGTCTTGTTATGTGCTTCTGGGAGTGACAACGGTACAACATGTGTATCCGTTTTTTTCACTTCCATGGCAAATGGACTTTCACCAAGACATCCAACATAAGGTGTCCAACGTTCTTTGTCCAACATCTTCAGTAGAAGCAGGAGACTGCGTTGCCCACCTCCGATACCGGAACCACTATCAAGATAAAGTATGTTGTATTTTGATTGATCGGGTTTTTTCATCTTCCCAAGAAATATTAATGGTTATACAGTTTTCGGGCAATCCATCTTCCATTCGTTCTGCCCACTCAATTATGCAGATACCGTCACTTTCAATATACTCACCTAAACCGAGTTCGGAAATTTCAGCAGCGGTTTCAAGTCGGTATAGATCAATGTGGTAGATAGGGATTTTTCCGTTATATTCGTTGATAATAATATAAGAGGGACTACTGACCACCTCATTCGGTGCGATACCTATTCCCCGCGCAATACCTTGGGTTAAGCATGTCTTTCCTGTTCCCAAATCGCCAATCAAGGCAATAACGTCGCCCGGTTTCAACCTATTACCAAGTTTCTCACCGAGAGCTTGTGTTTCATCTGGACTCTCTGTCCGAAATGTCTTTTCCATTATGTTCCTGCTGCACACCGCAAAATATCCTCTTGCGTAAGGTTTTTGTTTACAAATTCACCTGTTATTTTGCCTTCATGTAAAACTAATACCCGATTACTCATTCCCAATATTTCTGGTATTTCTGAGGATACTAAGACAATAGCAACCCCTTCGTCCGCAAGTTCAGCAGTCAAAGCATGGATTTCTGCCTTCGCACCAACATCAATCCCACGTGTTGGTTCATCAAGAAACAGTACACTCGGACGAGTCATCAACCATTTTCCTAATACAACTTTTTGCTGGTTTCCACCACTAAGTTGACGAACAGGAACATCTAACGAAGTTGTTTTAATATGAAGCGTATTCACAGCATGCGTGCTTTTTTGGTATTCCACACTTCTGTTGAGCACACCATACGAGGTAATCTCTTTGGATATGCTGAGACTTGCAAGCGTCATGTTCCGAACAACATCGTTTTCCAAGATGAGTCCATACTGTTTCCGATCTTCACTTACCAAAGCCATTCCTTGTTGTATTGCGTCACGTGGTGATTGAATCTGTACAGGTTTTCCATCTCTATAGATTTTCCCACTCCATTTCCCTGAATATGCCCCAAATATAGTATTTATCAACTCTGTTCTACCTGCTCCCATCAGTCCAGCAATTCCAAGTACTTCCCCACAATGCACATCAAAACTAATATTATCAAGTTGAGGTGGTTCTGATGGATAGGTGCATAGTTCTTCCACTTGTAATGCTACTGCTGCTTCAGTTGTAAATGCGTTTTCACGATCTGGATAATAAGTTGTTAGTTCACGACCAACCATCTGCGAAATCAATTTATCTTCAGTACAATCATGGATTGATTGAGTTGCGACTGTTTTCCCATCCCGTAGTACAGTCACCCTATCGGCAATTTGTAATAATTCCTTAAGTTTATGTGTAATATAGATACATGCGACGTCTTTTTCTTGAAGTTGCTTCAAAATCTTGTGGAGGATGTCCACCTCACTTTTTGTCAACGCTGCTGTTGGTTCATCAAGCACAAGCATGCGCGCATCACGGGATAGAGCCTTTGCTATCTCAACAAGTTGTTGTTGCCCAATACCAAGTTTGTATACTTGTCCGTGTAGCGGTATATCCAATCCAAACTGCGTTAACAGATCTCCAGCATCTTGATACATGCGTGTTTTGTCAATTATACCAAATTTACAAGGTTCTCTGCCAAGATAGATATTCTCCGCAACCGTCATCTCTGGTATCAGTGCTAACTCTTGGTGAATTACTGCAATACCAGCCTGTTCTGCATCACGTACATTGCGGAAACGTTGTTCAACACCGTTTATGTGTAGTTGTCCTTCGTAACTCCCATAAGGATGTACAGCACCGAGAATCTTTATCAACGTTGACTTACCAGCTCCATTCTCACCACAGAGTGCATGAATTTCACCAAGATGCACTTCAAAATTCACGTCATCTAACGCACGCACACCGGGAAAATCTTTAGTTATTGCTTGCATGCTGAGAAGTGGGGTTGTCATTTTTCGCTGATACTCCCAAATAAATATTTGTCATTATATCAAGATTAAGTCGGGTATTCAAGGGTTTTGTAATACCATTTCTAAATAATAACTTCTCATTAACAAAAAACGCGTTCGTAGTCGCGCAATTCATTGCGCCTCGGACATCATCGTAGGGGCGGGCTCTCCCCACCCGTATCATCTTGACAGGTTTCTCCACCTATATTGCCCCTTCTCATCGTAGGGGCGGGGTCCCCCCGCCCGTAACAGCCCGTGACATGTACACTATAGCCCCAACGGGGCGAAAGGTATATAGCAGCATCAGATTACAAAAACCCTTCCGTGTCTTCCGCGATTCAGACAACACCCAATTTAAAAAAGGACATCCCAACCCACCAAAATCCTCTTCTCTTATCTTGAAAATCCTGAAATCCTGAAAATCCTGGTTCAGACAAGAAATTCTGAAACCCACATTATACCTATTGGATATCTATTGTTCCAACTCCTTGACAAACTACCCAACACAACCCACCATCTGTTATACTATAACATCATTTCGAAATGAAAATTTTTTATTAACTCAAAAACCCGTTTGTAGTCGCGCAATTCATTGCGCCTCGGACATTCAAAATTAATAACTTCTCATTAGCAAAAAATGCGTTTGTAGTCGCGCAATTCATTGCGCCTCTTATATTACATTCTGTAGGATCGATCTCCGACATGGAAACTAAAGCCCCAGAGGGGCGAAAGGTATATAGTAAACGCAGACAAATTCAAAATCCTTTGTTTCCATCGTAATCCAAATACTAACGACTAATTATGAAAAAAAACGAAAAGGAAAAACGCACCAAAATGAAAATTTCAAAAAAATCGTACCACCCCATAAACCCAGTTTCAGACTGGCATAAACCCGAAAACCAAAACGCACCAATGTGCGAAAAACACCCTTTTTTAGTGCGTTTTTTTCGAAGCAATTTTATTCATAACAGGACATCTTACAACCCTCGTAGGGGCGGGGTTTCCCCGCCCGATGTGCGAATACCGTGAAGACGGGCGAGGAAACCTCGCCCCTACGATGTTACTTGAACTAGGATTTTCAGGATAAGAGGTCACGATTCGGAGATCGCTCCTACAAAAGAAGGCTTAATATTGAAAATAATAGGATTTGGAGAACTGAACGGTTCTGACCTTTACTTGACAAACTTACTTCTGAACAGTTAATATAGAAAATATATTACCATTTTATATAATTCATCATATACCAATATATTAACGGATGTAAAATATCCTTGACACATATTGAAAAGTATGTTATGATAGAATTATAACCAAAATCAATTTTCGAGGTATACCATGTCTGAAGAAAAAAAGAATGAAATTGTACCTGTAGATGCTGACTATGAAGTCGTTGACCAAGTCGATGATCAAGCAATTGTTGAACTGATGACCGGACAAGCGATACAGGATTATGTCTACTCGTTTAACCGCGGGGGACGCGTTGTTGAAGGATTGACTCTCGCAGGAATCAACGAAGCTGCCAACCGTAGAGGTGGAATACAAGTAGAAGAAATGGAATATGAGGAACTTGAGAACTCGTGGATTGCTACTGTAAAGGCAGTGGATACAGTCACCGGGTCATCTCGATGGGGGGCGTATGAACAACCGAAGATGACCAGCGGTCGTCCCGATCCCTTTGCATTTACTAAAGCTGTCCATAAAGCACAAAGAAATGCCATCAAACAATTGCTTCCTGTCCCCGTAATTCGTGAAGTGTTGAATTTTTATTTGCAGCGTAAAGTGCAGGGTGGTAATACACAACAACAGCCAAAATCACAACCCTCCGCTGATAACATTACTAACGCACAGAAAGCTGCTTTCGCAATTGCAAATAAATTAACAGAACAACTTGATAAGAATGGTATAAGTAAAGCGGATCTATGGAACTATATGAAAAGAAAATGTAACGTAGAATCTCGAAACGACATTACTGAACAGCAATGGACCACATTATCTGCAGAACTAAAAGCAGCAGAAACCGCACCGAACTTGTTTGAAGAACTGTGTAAACGGATTAAGCAATTAGCAACTGCCAACGATCAAAGTGAAGTGCCAACCGTCAATGAATCGGATGAGACGGAAACTTACAGTGAATCAGAAACTGAGCAAACAGAAACCGATTCCACTAAATTTTAGCATACGAGAAAAACAATGTCTCTCAAATCAGGAGCCGCAACATCAAATATCACACCTCCGCTCGGAACAGCAATACCGGGTGGTTTTCGTCCGAGGTACGCGCAAAACGTTCATGACGAACTGTTCGCAAAAGCACTCGTCATTGAAAACGATGCAACACGAATTGCACTCGTTACTTGCGACCTGATTGCCGTCACACAGAAAATGGTTGACCTTGCAAAGCAACGTATCGCTGACAGGTGTGACATATCCCCAGAATATGTGATGGTCAACGCTACGCATACACATACAGCAGTTGCAGTTGCAAATCTACTTGGCGTTGATGAGGATAATGCGTATACCGATTGGATGCCGCTGAAAATTGCCGATGCTGTTGAACTCGCTCTGTTAAGGATGGTTCCAGCACGAGTTGGGTTTGCAAGCGTTTCTGAAGATCGCATTACATTCAATCGACGTTGGCACATGAAAGATGGCACTGTCCGTATGAATCCAGGGATTGAACATCCTGATCTTGTAAAACCGACCGGTCCAATTGATCCTGAACTCACAATGATGTACGTTGAAACAGAAGGTAGTACACCGATCTCGGCAGTTGCCAATTTTTCGCTTCACTACATTGGCACAGACAATGGCAGTGCACTCTCTGCCGATTATTTTGGACATTTCGACCGTCTCATGCAACGCTATTTAGGTGAGACATGTGTTTCGCTCCTTTGGAATGCAGCTTCGGGACAAATCAATAATATAGATTTCAGCGGAAAGACAAAGTGGAAAGTAGGAGGACACACACAGGCAGTGAAAATGGCAAATGTCCTCGCGGGACATTTCATTACTGAAATGCAGTTCATGGAGATGCATGAAACCCTACTACTTAGCGGAAAAATTGATACGTTGAATTTTACGCGAAAACAGATTACCGATAAGGATCTTGAAGTTGCAGAAAAAGTGTTATCAGTGGAAACTGGTACTTATGATGGATATGAAACCGGTCCTTTTAGTTGGGTCGTAGGACAACCGATTCCGAAAAGTCTTGTTGATATTTACGCGCTTGAATGTCAACGGTTAGCCAAGTTACCAGAACAGATGACTGCACCCGTTCAAGTGTTATGTCTTGGGGAAGCAGCAATTGTCGCGTTACCGGGGGAAGTATTTGTTGAAACAGGATTGAACATCAAATCAAAATCCGATGCGAAACCTCTTTTTCTTGTCAGTTTGGCAAACGGTTATATCGGCTATATATGTACTGACGAAGCATTAATGCAGCAAGGTGGATACGAGACATGGGCTGCAATGTCATCCCTTCCTGATGTCGGCACGGCACCTGCTATGGAGGCACTTGTTGCTTCGTTGTTGGGTTGAGAGACGAAACCCTGCGTTTTCTCATTATAGAGCATTACATGGTGGGGTTCGTCCCTTGATCCAACCTACAGCGGTAATTGGATTTAATTATTGAACTCACGTTAATTGTATGTTTTTCTATAGTCAAAACCTTTTTGTTTTAGCTAACCTTTCAAAAGGAGTTTGTCATGAAAAGAATATTAGTCATTATCACTGTTATTGGAATTCTTATAATATTGGCTTTAAAAAGTAATGCTAACCCAACAAATGGATTAGTATTGCATCTAAGTTTTGATGATAACACAATACAAGGTGATACTGTAAAGGATCAATCTGAGGAAGGCAATGATGGAATTATTAACGGTGATGCTAAAACCGTAGATGGAAAGTTCGGTGAAGCATTAGAGTTTGATGGTACGAATGACTTTGTTGAAGTGCCGTTGGTTGATTCAATTACCTTTTCCACAGGAGATTCATTAACTGTACAGGTATGGGTGAAAACAGATGATCAGCCTCCTCAAAACGATGGAATTGTCGGCAACTATCGACCGAGTACAGATGCAGTATGGTTGATCTCGGTCAGTGGGGATGATCCAGCAGCACGAGGAAAGATGGGGTTTTCTCTGCGGGATAAAGGACGTGCAAATAGTGCAAGTGTCCGATCTACAGACTTCCTAAACGATAACGAATGGCATGTACTCGCTGGTGTTCGAGACCAGAATACAAAAAAGCTCAGATTCTACGTGGATGGTGAGTTGATTGATGAGGTAGATGACAAAACTCTGGATATCAACAGCGGACAGTCAATTTGGATTGGTGAACACCTAAATCGATTCTATAAGGGATTGATTGATGAAGTGAAGGTGTGGAACCGTCCGTTGACAGAGAAAGAACTTGAGCAATCAAGACGACAACCCGCATCTGTTGATGCTATCGGTAAACTGACGACTACTTGGAGTACTATCAAGGCAACTCGCCAATAATACCAAATTTACTTGGTTCCCTCGGTAGGCGCGCTTTGATGAAGCTTAAGAAATAAATTCGATAATTTATTATTGAAGTCCAGCGCGCTTACAAAGCGCGCCTACAGGTATTTGGACATTAATATTACCGAAAGAATAAATTAATCTTCATCAAAGCGCGCCGATCAACGGTGTTATTATCATAATCCGAGCAGATATTCTCGGCTATTTAAGGCATCAATTAACGAATGTGTAGTCGGCGCATTTTCAAGCAACAAATCTCCTTCATAATTTCTTGACTTCAAATGCTCGGAAATTGTCTTGAAGTCAACAAATCCCTTTTCTACTTCTGATAACACCCCTGTCTCTGTCTTCTGCTTGAAATGTACTGATGTTAGATCGCTCATCTTGACGTTGCTCCAGAATTCCTTTGGTGGATTTAAAGCTGTTCCATCAGCAAGGTATGTGTTCGTTTCGTCATAAGTAAGTTTCGCACCACCTGCAATAGCCAATTTCAAGGTTAACTGTGCTGACTGTCGGGCGTTCTCAACAGCAAAAGTCATCGGATATTCCGGCAAAAGCGAAGTGTACCGCTTTAGATTGGCAATAGCAGTGTTTTCATCAATTTCCCCTTCAGTATCCAGATCAACAAGACGCAACCGTGCTTGAGATGGACAAAGCAAATACGCCAATTTCTTTGCCATAATTATCTTTTTATTGTCGTCTTCAATATCATCCTGTGCTGACAACCAAGGGTGTGACATGGCATAACTTAGAGTCAATCCTGATGCTTTACGGACAAAATTGGAGATATCTGTAAACATAACAGGATGTTTTGTTTCGTTTATCCATTCACTTGTAGAACTATTCCACGCTGAATCACAGATAGACTTGAAGTCGGCATCGGTGTAATCCAGCATAGCGGTTTCTATGTTCTGAATAAGTTCACCGAATTCGGAGTTGCGGAGGTAATCCCCTTCACGCACCTCCATATCTCTAAAACCGTTTACACCAAATTCAACCATCAAATCTGCGAAAAGTGCTCCATTTTCTATCTCTTTTGCCCAAATATTGGTAACAATACCAAGATTTTCAAACATTTTGACAACCTCGCGATGTTTAAGGTATGATATACAAGTAATCCATAAATTGCCTAATTTATTAAGGAGACTATATGACAAATAATTCCAAGTTTACCGATGAACTGAGACAACATGCTGCGCCTATCTGGGAGGCGGATCTCAAACATCCATTTGTCCGAGGTATTGCGGATGGAAGTCTACCTGTTGAAAAGTTCAAGTTCTACCTAATCCAAGATTACTTATTCTTATTGGATTATAGCCGCGTTTTTGCTTATGGCGTAATTAAAGCACACGATGAAGCAACAATGGCACTTTTCTCACAATTACTCAACGAAACATTAAACACTGAGATGGATCTGCATCGTGGATATTGCGAAAAATTCGGTATTTCTGCTGCTGAGATGGAAGCTGCTGAGATGTCACCGACAACACACGCTTATACACGACACATCCTTCACGTTGCACAGATTGGCACGTTAGCAGATGTTATTGCAGGTGTGCTCCCGTGTCAATGGGGTTATGCTGAAATCGGCACAACACTTGCTGAACAAGGTGGATCTCCGGAACCACTCTATCAAGAATGGATAGATATGTATGCTTCACCTGAATTCCTTGCTTTAGGTGAGTGGTTGCGGAACCTATTGAACGAAATAACTTATGATAGTAGTTCTTTAGACAAAGAGAGGATGCAGAGATTCTTTCTACTTAGCAGTCGGTATGAATACCTGTTTTGGGAAATGGCATGGACAGAACAACCGTGGCAAATTTAAACTTGACCTATAATTGGTAGTGCAAAATGGAACACGGTGCCTTGTCCCAACTCGCTCTCTAACCATATCCGTCCGTCGTGGCATAGTAGGATATGTTTGGTAATTGCTAATCCTAAACCAGTACCTCCCATCTTTCTTGCGCGTCCTGTATCAACACGATAGAACCGCTCAAAAACGCGAGATTGTGATTCTAATGGGATACCGATTCCTGCGTCTTTTACATGGACAACAACCTCATTGACAACGTCAGAGTTTGTACCACTTAATTCCGCTGATACCTCAATTTCCCCGCCATCCGGTGTATATTTTACCGCATTGTCAATAAGATTAATAAAGACCTGCATCAAAAGCTGATGATCTACATTCACCTGTGGTAGATTTTCAGGAATATCCCATTTCAAGATTAATTCGGATTCATCGAAAACCGGTTCAAATATATCCATAATAGGTTCGTGAAAAGAATTAAGATGGCATTGTGAACGTTTCAGTTCTACATCTCCCGATTCAAGACGCGCTAATTCCAGCAAATCTGACACTAAACGTGATAGACGGGCAGAATGCTTTAGTATCTTAACGATGAATTCTTTTCGTTTTTTAGATTTAGTGGAACTATTTAGGAGTGTTTCAGCGTACCCGTGTATAGTTGTTAGGGGTGTTCGTAATTCATGCGATACATTTGCTACGAAATCTGCTCGAATTCGCTCAAGTTTTCGGACATGGCTTACGTCGTGGATTACGATAACATATTCACTCTCAGTAGCTACAGGAACAATCGTTACTTCAGCCTCGGACTCCATCAGATTACCGAGTCGAATCTCAGCATAAGCCACATCGGCAGACTGTTCTGCTTCATTAAGTAGTGCTTGTAACTCTGGAATCCGATTTATTTCTATCAATGCCCTACCAACATACATATCTGGTAGGTTCAGCATAATGACCGCTGCTGGATTTGCATAAGTAATTTCAGATGCTCCATTTACTAACAATACCCCTTCGTTCATATTATTTAAAATCGTTTCCAAACGTTGCTTTTCAACAGAAATCTTATCTATCTGTTCATGGACTCTATCGGTCATTAGATTGAAGTTCTGTAGAAGTTGCCCCAATTCATTATTTGATTTAACCTCAACGCGCGAGGATATTTCTCCTCCTGCGATGGATTGTGTTATCTGTGTTAACTTCTTAATTGGTTTGACAATAGCTCCTGTGCTAAATATCCCAATCAAAATAGCGAGTATTAAACCGACAATACCCGTATACAGCAACATCCGTTGTTGATTGCCGAGAGCGGAATTAATTGTTTCCTTTGGCAGTGCCACACGGCAAAAACCGATCAACTTCTGGTTTCTTTCAACAGGAAGTGCAAAGTAGCGATATTTAGTCTCTGTTGTCGTGCTTTTTCGATCAATCATACCACTACCAAAATTTTTAGCATCCTGTACTTCCCTCCGAGTGGAGTGATCGTCCATTGCAATCAATGCCTCTCCATCTCGTTCTGTATCACCCCAAACAGTTCCGTCAGATCCAATAAATGTCAAACGTACTTTCCCCGCTTCACCAAGCCTATCAACAAGATTATCTATTTCTTCATAGGTGAATTTATCTGGAAGTTGTTCAATAAGAAATTCTCTGGTAAGTGATGCCTGAACTTCCAACTCACTTGTTATACGTTTGTCGAGAACCCCTTTTAGTGCTGATCCAAGGTATAAACCCAAAGAAAATAGTACAAGTAACACAATTCCTATATAACTAAGTGTTAATTGAGTCCGAATATTCATAAAACCTATGACCGCAGTTTATTTTGATTTTGAATATCATCATAACACATTTTAGATGTAATTGACATTAAATATAGTCTTTGCTAAACTGGAATTATGCTACAATTCAGCATTATATGAGAGGTAACTATGAATAAACGATATCAAGGTATTTTTGCACCTACAGTTACACCGCTTGATGAAAAAGAACGCGTTGATGAACTTGGTTTTGTAAAACAGATAAATCGCTTGATTGATAACGGTATTCACGGTATTTATCTATTGGGTTCTTCTGGTGAGTTTACGACGTTGACAAATACGGAACGGGAACGGGCAATGGATATTGCCACCAAGACTGTCGCAGGACGCGTGCCTATAATTTGCTGTGTGATGGATACAAGCACCCAGCGCGTAATCCAAAACATTGAGACGGCACAACAATTTGGTGTTGATGCAGTCGCAGCAACACCCTGCTATTATTACCCTTCCACAGACGATGAAGATATAATCCAATTCTATCATGCAATAGCTGCTGCTACAGAGCTGCCGGTACTCATTTACAATATTCCATCTACTGTTAAAACAGCGATTAAACCGCATGTGGTTGCTCAATTAGCAGATGATTGTGCTAATATTGTAGGGATTAAGGATAGTTCAGGTGATTTTATAAATAGTCTTCAACTCCTAACGAGTTTAGGAGAACGAGAGGATTTTTCAGTTTTCCTCGGATCCCATTTTCTCATAGGTGCAGCATTGCTATTCGGTGCAGATGGAGGGGTAATCTCCATATCGAATGTCGCACCGAAAGAATCTGTTGCTCTTTACAATGCTGCAAAAGCACGCGATATTGATGAGGTAGATAGGCTGCAGAAATGGATGGTTAAGCTAAGCAAACTATATACTTATGGACAAGGTGTGAGTGGTATGAAAACTTGTTTGGAGATTTTAGGTGTTTGCAAAGCATATACCACAAGTCCTTTATTACCTCTTGATGCGAAAGCAAAAGCAGAACTCAAGGAATTGCTTGCTGAATTAGGATTATTGTTGTAGACCAAATGATTGAAATACAGCCGATTTGTTCCACCCCAAATGCTACGATAGAAGTTCCCGGATCTAAAAGTTATACCAATCGTGCGTTGTTAGTTGCTGCGCTTGCAAGCGGGGATACCACGTTGACAGGTGCTCTCTTTAGTGATGATACGTACTATATGTGCAACGCGCTTAGAAAACTCGGAATCCATATCTCAGAAAATAAAGATCAATCCACTTTTCAAGTGACGGGAAACGGCGGAAACATTCCTGTTGATGGTGCTGAGTTGTATATTGGGAACTCTGGTACTACCTCACGTTCACTGGTGAGTTATGTTTCTCTCGGACACGGAGAATTTGTCATTGATGGTGACGAACCGATGCGTCGTGGTAGACCAATTTCGGATTTGCTAAACGCACTGACTCAGCTTGGTGTTTCAGTTAGTTCAAAGTTTGATAACGGTCATCTTCCCGTCGTCGTACATGCAAGTGGGATTGAAGGTGGAAAAACGCATTTAGACGCAAGTAAAAGCAGTCAGTTCTTGACATCGTTGATGCTCATCGCTCCCTATGCCAAAAACGGTATGGAGATAGAAGTTATCGGTGAACTCAAAACTCCTTATATTGACATCACAATGTCCGTTATGGAAGCATTCGGAGTAAAGGTTAGAAATAGAGATTACAGGTATTTCCTTATTAAGGGTGGACAACAGTATCAACCATGTTCTTACCGTATAGAGCCAGATGCTTCCAGTGCATCTTACTTTTTCGCAGCCGCTGCACTTACTGGTGGGTCTGTTACCGTTAGGCATTTACATACCGATTCCGCACAAGGCGATGTCCAATTTGTATGTGTCTTGGAACAGATGGGATGTGAGGTTATAGTAACTGATTCAGGTATTACGGTTAAAGGTCCGCATCAGTTAAAGGGAATAGATGTGGATATGAAGGATATATCTGATACTGCGTTGACTCTCGCAGCAATTGCGCCATTTGCTGACAGCAAAGTCGCTATCCGAAACATTGAACATACACGTTGGCAGGAAACTGACAGAATTCACGCTATGGTTACGGAATTGCGGAAGTTAGGTGTGTCTGTAGTTGAACATCAGGATGGACTGGAAATTACACCATCTCCGATAATACCTAATGCGGTTGATACATATAACGATCACCGTGTAGCGATGGCGTTTTCGCTGATTGGGTTGAAGGTGGAAGGTATTCGGATCAATAATCCAGAATGTGTGAGTAAGACGTTTCCAAGTTATTTTGAGGTGTTGGAAGGACTTTATTCATGATTCCCATTTAAAGGTTGTATGCACACTCCGTGTACCGTCAATGATATATACTTTTTATATATGAACTCATAGCGAGTACGAACTAAACATCGTTGAAAGTCACTCGTAAGTTTATCATTGAATATGCCAAATACCGAAACCCTAAACGGGTTTCTTTGAGTTTATCGTAGCTAATGGCAAGTTTCCTGTAAGTATCTTGCC
>JAJEAG010000066.1 GCA_022824265.1 Candidatus Poribacteria bacterium
AGAGTTGAACCCGATTGAAAGACTTTGGCAAGACATCAAGTCAAAGTTGTTTTGCCAGGTGTATGAAACCCTTGAGGACATGCAGACAAAAGTGTCAGAGATACTTCGAACTTATTCCAACACTATGATTGCTAAACTTACGGGTTCCCATATTTTGTAAAAACCGCTAATGACATGTAATCTATTAAAAATGGTATAAGATCTAGATTTTTCAGCGATATTTCCAATAAAAACATCTAAAAAGCAGTGATTTCTAACAAAATATAGAAAAACAAGAGTGTTTACCAGACACAATTCACACCTGTTCGGAAGTCCAAACAAGATAAAACTGTCCAAACTATAGTATCAATTACATGAATTGAGATATTCTAAGAGCGAAGTAAGAATCTCTGATGAAACAGAAACGCAGAAGTATAATATATGCAAAATCAACAATTATCTTGAAGTGCGTTGATTCCACGAAAACAAGTTTTTTAAATTTACACTTATATGCTGAATAAAACAGAACTAAAATGGAGCAAAAAAAATGTGAAATTCGCGTCACATTCCTTTCCCTGACTGAATTCTTAACGTCACTTGTGACGTGCAAAAGTCACAATTTATAGCACATACAGATATACAGTGTAACGGCAAATTAACAGGTATAGATTACGCTTCTCTCTGCCTAACTTATGAGAGATTATATTTAATTGTGAAAATATGTCAGGAAAACTTTAACAAAATAGACCTGTACATCTACAGCCTGTACATCTACAGTTAATTTTGACAAGAGACACAATTTATAGTATAATACAATTAAGTATTTGAGGAAATCCTATATTGAAACCGAAGTAATAATAGAAAAGGTTTAAGTATTATGGTATTGAAAACGAAAACATATTTTCCTAAATCCGATAAAAATATAAAATGGTACGTCGTAGATGCAGAGGGACAAGTGCTCGGACGATTAGCATCGCGAATTGCCCAGGTGTTGAGAGGGAAACATGATCCTGGTTTTACCCCACACGCGGATTTAGGGTATCGTGTTGCTGTGGTAAACGCCGAAAAGGTCGTTGTCACTGGCAATAAGGCAGAACAGAAAACATACTTCCGTCATAGCGGTTATCCTGGCGGTGATAGATACCGCACATACAATGAACAGATGGAACGTAACCCTGAATTTATTATAACTTCCGCTGTTAAAGGGATGATTCCCAAAAATAGTCTTGGGGCAAAATTGATGAAGGGTTTGAAGGTTTACTCTGGACCGAACCATCCGCACCAAGCACAGGAACCGGAAGTATTAACATTTTAATTGTTGAGGAGTATATGGCTATAGAACAGTATTGGGGAACCGGTAGACGTAAAACCTCTGTTGCGCGTGTTCGCATTATCCCCGGTGGTGAAGGTAGTATCACTGTAAATAAAAAACCGATAGAAGAATATTTTGACCGTTCAGACCACGTTCAGGTAGCGCGTCGTCCTATGGAACACGTTGAGCGAGTCGGTGAGTTCGCTGTCCATGTGAATGTCCGCGGTGGTGGTAATACAGGTCAAGCAGGGGCTATCTCACACGGTCTTGCTCGGGCACTCGTTAAAGCAGATGAATCGCTGAAGTCTACATTGAAAAAAGGTGGATTTTTAACCCGTGATTCACGGATGGTAGAACGTAAAAAGTACGGACGGAAAGGCGCACGGGCGCGTTTCCAATTTTCCAAACGTTAATCTTTTCAAGTGTACAGTTCAGGTAATAGTACTATATCGCATTTTGGTGTAAAGAGGAATGCATGTCAAACATTGTCATCTTAGGTGCTCAATGGGGTGATGAGAGTAAAGGAAAACTAACAGATGTGTTCGCAGAACATGCGGATGTCGTAGCACGTTATCAAGGTGGCGACAACGCTGGACATACGATCGTTCTGGGTGAAAAGACTTTTATCCTTCATTTGATTCCATCTGGTATTCTCAGGTCCAATACCGTGAATGTTATCGGTAATGGTGTGGTTATCAATTTAGAGACACTCTTCCGTGAAATTGATGGACTGCAATCAAAAGGCATTGAAGTCAATAGTGAGAATCTAAAGATCAGTGACCGTGCACATCTCATTTTACCTTACCACAAGGTCGTTGAACAGTGGGAACAGATGGGAAGTGCTACGAAAATAGGTACTACCTCACGAGGTATCGGTCCCACCTATTCTGATAAGATGAATCGACACGCAGGAATCCGAGTAGGAGATCTGTTAGAGTTTGACCACTTCCAAAAGAAACTTGATTACAACCTTGAGACCAAAGCAGACGCACTACAGATGGGTGGCGTTGCACGCCATGAACTGCTCGAAACCTTCTATAAATATGCAGAACGGATTACACCTTATGTAACTGATACAGTTGCATATATGCATGAAGTCATTGCTGCTGATAAACGGATTCTTTTTGAAGGTGCACAAGGGACAATGCTTGACATAGATTTTGGCACTTATCCTTATGTCACTTCGTCTAACTGCACTGCAGGAGCTGTATGTACGGGATTGGGAATAGGTCCGAAGGTTATCCAAAACGTACTCGGTGTTTCAAAAGCTTATGTTACGCGTGTCGGCGGTGGTCCATTTCCAACTGAAATGCCACCGGATCTTGATGAAGAAATACGAAACATAGGTAAGGAATACGGTGCAACAACACAGAGACCTCGACGGTGTGGATGGCTTGACCTTGTAGCACTCAGATACGCTGCTCATATTAACGGACTTACCTCAATTGCACTTACAAAACTGGATGTGTTCGACACACTTGCTGACATACAGGTTTGTGTGGCATATCGCTATAAAGGAAAAGAGACCACTGCCTTTCCAAGTAGCCTAAAAGTATTAGAGGAATGTGAACCTGTTTATGAGACCTTACCCGGATGGCAGCAACCGTTGACTGAAGCGCGTACTGATAACGATATTCCACAGACTACTAAAGACTACGTTCAGTATGTTGCTGACTACCTCAATGTTCCAATTCCAATTATCTCTGTAGGACCAGATAGGGATCAGATTGTGCAATTGGGAGATCCACTCTGGTAGTATTGATACCCAATTCCCATTGGGTATGTATTTTACAAATATTTTTATCAAACGTTCCGTTCAAGCCAATGCTTTAGTTTTGGGATGTCCAACGGCTAACGTCTTCATTTTTTAGTTGACTTTTTTTGTGGTTGTGGTATCATATATCCTGCGTTACAGCGGTGGATTCTACCTCTCGCTTGAGAGTGCCACCGCACCCATTGGAGTTGACACTGTAATGCCAAGGATATGTAATGCGCACCTATAGATACAAGATACAAAACCATAAGCGTAATCGTCATCTGCAAAAAGACTTGCATGTCATTGCGCATGTCCATTTTGTTGCGTTGTGACAACGACACTACAGGATATATGGACAATGCGAAAGCTATAAGCGACCGAGTGCGTTTGTGATGATCAAACATCTGACGAAACTGAAACGACTTGATAAATACTCGCACTGACTATTCCCTATTCTTGGGTGTTGCAAGAGTGTATCCAACGTATAGATAGGGGCTGGCAGAACTTCTTTGCTAAACGAGCGAAACGTTCGCCAAAATTCAGAAGTCGACACAAATACAAATCCATGACGTTTGATGGTAGCCAAGTCAAAATAGAAACCATTGACAAGACACATGGATGTCCGGTTGCGAAAATCCGTATCAATAGAAGATGGTATCGCTTCTGATATAGTAGACCGATTGAAGGTCCTATCAAACGAGTTACCGTCAAGAAAGACGTAGTAGGCGATTGGTATATCACGTTCACAACAGATGAAAAAGGACTTGAACCCGCACCTAAGACTGGTAAGACAGCAGGGTTTGACTTCGGGCTCAAGGACTTGCTTATCTGTTCGGATGGCACGAAATATCAATCGCCAGAGTTCTATAAATCTGCTTCTAAACGGATCAAGCGTGCAAGTCATGCGTTGTCTCGGAAGCAGAAAGGCAGTAACAATCGCAACCGCGCAAGAAAAGATTTGGCACGTGTGCATCTGAAAATCAATAGACAACGCGAAGACCATCATTGGAAACTCGCACTTAAACTTGTCCGAAACTTTGATGTCTGCTACTTTGAAGACCTGAACCTTGAAGGCATGAAACGACTTTGGGGTAGAAGGGTGTCCGATTACGCATTCGGAGACTTCATCCAGAAAATCAAGTGGCAAGCACAAAAACGAAGCAAGCACGTTGTTCAGATAAACAGATGGATACCGACAAGTAAAGTGTGCCATGCCTATGGTCAAACTCAGATGTTCTTTGATTTGAATATCCGTGAGTGGTATTGCTATAACTGTAAAATCTTTCATGATCGTGATATAAACGCTGCTATAAACATTCATAAGGTTGGGGCATCAACCTTTTCAGGAGAAGACGTAACACCTGCTTCGGCAGGTTGTCTTTGATGATAGAAGAATCTCAGGCATTTAGGCTTGGGAGTATGTCAAACTTTAACTTGACATTTACCCAAAAACGTTGTATCATTATATTTTGTGAATTTGAGCCGTTAGCTCAGCAGGTAGAGCATCTGACTTTTAATCAGGTGGTCACAGGTTCGATTCCTGTACGGCTCACCTAACTATGCGCCCCCGTCGTCTAGCCTGGCCAAGGACACCGCCCTTTCACGGCGGCGACACGAGTTCAAATCTCGTCGGGGGTATTATACCAAAACAGACCTAATCCGTATCTTATGGGTTGGGTCTGTTTGTTTTCAATCATGTCTATTTTATTGTAGAATCCATAAATTATTTACACACTACGGTAGGTTCTATTTCCTAACCGAACCGGTGTTTACTCAATCTCATAGATGTGGTTAGAAAACCGAACTACCAAAGTGTCCAAGTAATTACGAATTTTACTATAATCTGCAAATTCAACAATTGCGCGAAGTAAAGCTGCTCTGGGGTTCTTTGGATCAGATTCAAGAAATCTATCTGTTAAATCACGAGACTTTGGTAGCATCTCGATTGGAAACCGCCAAAAATAGTTATGAATTCAAAGTCAGGATGGAAGTGTAGTCTCCATTCGTGCCCCCTTCCTCAATCTTTCTCTGAGATATTCAAGTATATTATCCTGTGTTTCATCATCCAGTTCCCAATCACCTTTTCCGTAAGCAAGTCCTTTGTTTGGTAATGAGTTGATAAAAGTATACCAGAAATCTGTGGAGTCGTACTTTTCACCCACTATGGTCCAATTCCTCACATCGGGTTTTTTATACCCGCCAAATCATTAAGGTGTTTCTGTAACCCATAAGCAATAGTAACGTTAAAAATATAATAGGGTTGGGATTTTATGCGCAAACACTTTGTTTCCTTAACATATACCCATTGTTAGTTAGTATCCACATTTGTGGTTTTACTGCGCAAGAATCCTAACAGTCCGAACGGTTTATTATTTTTTGGACTTTTTTGGGTAGGTTAGTTTTAACCGTTCGGCCCCCTTTTTATATCTTAATTAAATATAAGAAAAATTGAAAACGACGATGCAATTGCAGATTTATTAAAGGAGACTTACTTATGGCAGCGAACAGTGTATCTGGTAGTTTTCGGGGTATTGAAGTGAGTTTTAGCCAAAGTGGACCCCATATTGTCATGAGTGTATTAAACACAGGAGAAGAAGGCAGACGTTTACGCGTGATGTTTCAACAGCAACCGCTCAGTGGTCGTGTCAATTGGACATCATTTCAATTAACAAGAATGGCACAAGATGTAGTCGTCCCACCAGAGGTAATACATTCACATAAGTTGGCATTTTATGTTGATAGTCATGAACCTATCGCCACCTATACTGAGAAGATATTGGAAGAGTTAAAACAGATCAGTAGCAGTAATCAAGAGGAAAAGCCTGAACCATCATCGGAACCTGCAGCTGAAAACCAGACACTTGAAACACCTAATGTTGTTGAAGAAATTGATGACACAGAGAATCAACAACAGCAAGGAATTGATGATGTTAACTCAGCAACAGAAAATAATTCCTCAATTCCACAACACATGGATGACGTTGTATCAGAAGAAGTACAAGAGAGTGAACATGAAAATGCTTATCCTGAAATGGATGTTGCTGCGAATGTAGAAGTTGAAATCTCTGATAACAATGTAGACATTGATGTGAACCATACTTCAAAACATGATACAGAACAGGACGATGTTGATAAAGAACATCCTGAAGGTTCTGATATACCAAAACGCAGGTCGCAATATATTGGAGACTTTCTACCAGATGTAAGTACTGAGCTTAGGTTTAAGATTAAAGTTCCTACGATGCCAAAAAGTGCTACCAAGAAACAAACGAATTTTATACCACCACGTGCTTCTGTTTCCTCAAACGGTAAAAACAAGAAAAATGGTGTCTTTGCCCAATTAGCAGGAGCAATGGGGATTAGTTCTCATAACAAGAAAAAGCAATACTATCTTGAGCAAAACAAACATATACATGAGAAATTTCATGCAAATTTGGAAAAACTGGAATCGGATTACAATACGGGTTCCGGTATACCACTTGACAATTGGGACCTTGACTCGTTAGATGAACAACAAACTGCCATTCTGCTTCTGAACCTCATGGTGAACGAGATAAGTGAATGGCAAAAGGATGCAAAAAAGAACAGTAAGACTAAAGAAACTCTGGCTGAGGATCTTAAGAAGATTGAAGACGATTTGAAGCAAACTCTTAAACAGACAAGGGGTATAGATGCCCCCGCTCCAACTCTTTTTCCAGATAGGACTGCCTCATCTGACAAAGACCTTGAACATATCCAGAAAGACTGTGATAGTTATCTCAACCGTTTTTCTGAAAAGTTGGCATTACTTGAACAGAAACATGCAGAAAAAGTTAGAGTTTCTGTTTTTAAAAAGTTTTTACTTGAATTCGTTAGAGATGAACTATTTCCAACCGTGGCTAAGTACAGTTCACTTAAGTCTGTCCAAACAAGATTAAATTGGTTCCTTAGTTTAGTGGATTACGAATTGATACCTATAGAACCAGGTAAAACAAAGTTTTCCCCTAATATCCATGAGGCTAAAGAAAAACGAAGCAGCGAATATGAATCCGATACGATTGTTGAAGTCATTTCACCGGGTATACAATTAAAAGGTGGAGAACGGACAATCCAAAACGCTGTCGTGGTTCAAGCGGAGTAACAAGTGGTTACTCAAGAAAAGTTACTTCATAACATCTCACAGATTCCACAAGTGAATATTGGGCATTTCCCTACTCCTCTTGAGGAATGCCCACGTCTATCTGAAGCACTTGGTGGTCCTCATATTTACATCAAACGCGAGGATTGTTCTGGGTTAGCCATCGGTGGCAATAAAGTTAGACAATTGACATTCACGATTGGTGACGCTGTGCATCAAGGTGCAGATACTATCGTACACGGGGCTGCATCACAATCTAATCACTGCCGACAAGCAGCTGCAGCATGTAGTAAACTTGGTTTAAAATGCTATCTACGTCTTGCACGGGATCATAAAAGCATCGTGCAAGGTAATTTACTGTTAGACCATCTTGCGGGAGCAGATGTTGAAGTTGTGGATATCCCATTCGGACCTGAATTAGAAGAATATAAATTGAAGTTTGCTGAGAAATTAGAAGCAGATGGACTCAAACCTTATGTCGTTACTTTTCCCCGTTCAACTGCTCTTGCTGCGGTTGCATTTACGTGGTGTGTCGCTGAAATACATGAACAACAGAACCAAATTGGTATTGATGCAGATTGGATATATGCCTCATCAGTAGGTGGAACTCAAGCAGGCTTGGTTCTGGGTACAAAAGCACTCGGTATGAAACTAAAGACTTATGCATGTGCTCCGATTCTCTGGGAAGGAAAGATTGAACGGATATGTGATGCAGCCAATTCCGCTGCGGATATATTAAATCTTGATACCCGTGTGATAGAATCAGATATCCTAAATACAGATGATTATATCGGTGAAGCTTATGGGTACTTAACTCCAGAATGTATCGCTGCCCTCAAATTGGTAGCAAGCACTGAAGGTATTTTACTTGATCCTGTCTACACTGGGAAGGCAATGGCATGCCTTATTGACCATATCAGAGAGGGAAGATTAGATTCCAACGATACAGTCATCTTCCTGCATACTGGTGGAACTCCTGCCCTGTTCGCATATAATGAAGAATTAGTTGAAGAACATAATATATAAGTTTGTAGTCAAACAACTGTTTCACCACTTCAATTGTCCTTATTCCCAACCTTGTCAAAATGCACAAACTCAGAGGAATCCAATCTCACTGACTTTCCATCCTCAGAACTGATATATCCTAACCTTAATAGTGTCATTACTTCATGTGTATCAGGAATATTGAAATGTTCACGTATTTCATCTCGGTCTGATTCTTTTTCTAAAGGTGCACTGACAAATTGCACCCCAATTCCATGTGAAGTTGCAGCAAGGAGCATATTCTGTATCAACATACCCATACTCAACCACATCCATCGAGTTCCGCCTTCACCCGGTGGTCGTCTATTTGTATTCATCGTTACCAATACTAAAAGTGGAGAGTCGCGAACTTGTTTTGAAATATCCTTCGCAGGAATTTTACCTGCACCTAAATGTCCCAAAATTGTCAAAGACTTCGCATGCTTTAGCAACCCTTTCAGAATGTTACCGGTTATTTTGTTTGTGCCGTCTTCAAGTAACTTTGGTAGCGTAACATGGTCAGCAAGTAGCACACCGTCACCTCGTTCTTGCCATTCTGTTTCATTGAGACACATCCAGACACTGTTGTCGTCCAAGAACTTTGCATCCTTGAACTGTTCAACAATTGCCTTCTCAGTCAAATTAGCAAGTACCTCTTTACCCTCTGACTTTTCAATTAAGATTAACTCCCACGGTTGTACGTTGAAAGGTGACGGTGTCCACCGTGCTGCTTCAATTACTGAGCTTAGGTCAGATTCATCTATAGGACGATTCTCATATTCACCGCGATGACTTCGTCTTTGAGTGATTGCTTCAATTACGTCCATAGACACTCCTATACCTTTGCAGCACTTCATCTGGTGCTGCAGTTCCTGTGGTTCCTATTTTAGTTACAGTTACTGATGCAACTAAATTACCAATTAAGGCTGCCTCCACTATATTCTCTTTTCCTAATACACAGAGCGTTGAAACGATCCCCGCAGATACACTATCACCCGCTCCAACCGGGTCTATTTTTTCTTCTATTTGAATTCCCGATATATGTGAAAACTGTTCAACATTATAGACAAGGATTCCGTTTTCACCAAGGGTTATGTATATAGGTTCATGTGTATGTTTGAAAAGTGATATAGCACACTGTTTTGCCGTATCTATATCAACTGTACTCACATCCGTATGTTGTGCTGCCCGTTGTGCTTCAAAACGATTCGGTTTGATGATAACATTTGTATACAATCCTATCCTTGCCCGTGAGTCTGCCAGAAAAACCTTATCTGGATATGAAAAAGCTAACTCACACAACTTTTCTCTAATTCGGTCAGTGATAACACCTAAGTTATCGTGTGCCATCTGATCTCCAATGATAATTCCATCCACTTTAGGGATACTCTCATCCAGTGCTTTCAATACTTCATTTTCCACACTCGCTGACATTGGCTGTTGGTTTTCAATATCAAAACGTGGTCCTTCCGTTTCTACATTTTCATACCCACGGTGGATTGGTTTCAGATATGTAGGTGTGACTCTATTCGGAACAACGACCATGTAATCGGTAAGGCATCCTTTGTCTTGTAGACGATTAAGAAGCGTTGTGCCGAAACCATCACCTCCAATGACACCCAAAGAATAGACTGTTCCAACTCCTAATGCCTTTAGATTATTTGTAACAGTTCCCGCTGCACCAGGACTGTAATGTTGTTCTACCACAGGATTGGTATGCCAAGGGGTCTCCAACGATAATGATGAACGTGTTTTGTCAATGTGCCAGTATGCATCAAGATAAAAATCACCGATAACAAGAATTCTGACATCTTGGAATTTTGAAAGTATTTCTTTTAAGTTGTCTTCACTGATCAACATATTACTCCATAATTGATACATGACCGCTCCCCGCCCTGAAGGACGGGGTTTCTTTGAACCTCATCCGAACAATTAGGGGTTAGACTCACATCCACGTGATGTTTTTGTCTATGGAACCATCTTCAGACTTCTTTAGGTATGAACCGTCATCACGGGGTCCTCTGGAGTCTGTTTCCAGCCGAAACTGGACAACACAGGTGTAATCCTGCGGTGCGGGTCATATTGCACGCTACAGACAAAGTTGTTGTTCGCAACAATGACTGATACTTGACTGCCATGGGCAGTTTCAAATTATGAAAAACACAAGCGTACGTCATCTTTCAGACTTGAACAAGATTTTTCAGGTTTTCGGTGGTATCAACCACAACCGCTCTGTCCCCGTTGCAAAGGGATGGTTGAGACAACCGCAAGGTGCGGAAGTTACAACTCTCAACCAAATGATTGGTAACAAAATACCACAACACAACGAAAAAGTCAATGACTTGTTTAACAATGGAGACGTTAGCCGTGTCTACATCCCCGATCTAAAGGAACGGGGTTTTGACACGGAACGCTTGATAACAGAATTGTTGAATACAAGCAATAGGACAAATTAGGTGATATTTATTAAAATATTAATAGTGGTGTTCGGATACAACATATTGTCGTATTATGTCTGCAACAGTTCGCAGTTTTGTTTGGCTTGAATTTTAAATCATTTGCATTTTGTAGCATAAGTTGTTAAAATTGCGGGTAAGGAGGCGACTATGGTTGAACTTACACAAGATGATATTCTATTCTTTAAAGAAAATGGCTATTTGATTAAACGTAATGTGCTAAATCCTGAACTTATGGAACGTGCGCGAGCGAAGTTGTGGGAAGGTGCACCTGAAGGCAGACTCCGTGAAGATCCTGACACCTGGGTTGGTCCTTTCCAACCAGAAGAAGAAAATGAAGATAATTCCAATAGGAGAAAAGGATTCCGTTGGAATTATCGCGAACCCGGTGGAGAAGACTGGATGATTAGGTTACTTGCCACCGATCCGAATGTTTGGCACATGGCAGAGCAATTCTTGGGTAAAGGTAATTTAGTTGAACCTGCTCGCGTGCGTGGTATTTATTGCACCCTTCCTTATGGTGATGTTCCGAAAAAGTCAATCGGTTGTCATGTAGACGCGCACCCGTTTCACCTTGGTGCTGTTGGTTATATTGATGATGTACCACCAGAAGGAGGAGGTTTTACTGTTTGGCCCGGAAGCCACAAAGTCTTTTATTACGATTACAAATCACAATACAAGAATGAACCGACTCCGCAATACGATGTTGACCGGGAACGTATCAGTAGAGAATCTGGTGTTGATTGTCATGGCAATGCAGGTGATATTGTCTTTTGGCATCACCGTATTGGACATGCAGCGGGGCACAACTACTCTCGTCAGATTCGGCAGGCTGTGTTATACGATTTCAGAAAGACAGAATTGTCGGAAACACAAGAGGAACCACCAAATGAAGATATGTGGCGAGATTGGCCTGGTATTAAGGCATTAGAGGAAACTGAGACTTAGTTAAACATTGATATAAATTACATACAATCGGTAGGTCGCGACCGAAAGGTCGCTCCTACATGTATAATGTCTTATTATTCAAATTCACTATAGTTTATCTTAGATCTAATTCTTTCAAAGTGCTTGACATCATATCATAAGCAATTTGTGCTTTTTCCATCCGCATCTGTGGGAAGGTTTCCACAGAGATATACTTATCGTATCCAACTTTACCCAAACTCTCTGCAAAAGTTCTGAAATCCAATTCATCTCCCTCCTCACCCGGAATAAGAAAAGTACTATACGGATACATCCCTGTAACACCTTTTACGTGACAATGTGTTGTAAGTGGTCCCAATCTTTCTGTTACTTCAGCGATATCCTCACCTAAATGATAGAAATTTGTAATATCGTTTAGCACCCTTAACGCCTTCGATCCAACAAGTTCAATTAAATGCGTAACTTTTGGAGATGAATCTATCGTTGTTGCTTCGTGATTATGGATATTCATCGTAATTCCAAGTTGCTCAGCACGGCTACATATTGGTTTTAGTACATCAACGAGGAGTTTCCATGCGAATGCATCTCCCTTGTCTCCACCATATCCTGTTAGGAAATTGACGCCGTGTGCATCCAGTGCAACTGCAACATCCTGAAGAAGAGCATAATGGTCAACTGCAGCCTGTTTATCCTCTATTGCCAGATGATACAGCCCTTTACCAGTAAATGGATTTATTACCGAAACCTTTAATCCGTGGTCTGTCGTCATTGTTTTGACATCATTGAGCAGAGAATCAGTTATTTCACCTGAAGGGATGTGTGCATCAGGTCCGCACATCATCTCAATCGCATCGTACCCCACATCTGAGAGTATTTTTATCACTTTTTGTAATGGTAGGTCTTTCATCCCACCTGCATGATATGAAATGCCAATCATAGGTCACTTATCCTGATTTTTAGGTGTTAATGACACCTTTTCAATTGTATTAAAATGAGTGAATGCGTAATCAATAAGTCATGACTTATTTACTTCTATCTGCTATACTTCGCGGTATATATCCAAACTTGATTGTGTAATATTAGCAAGCACTTTCTCACCTATCTGTTCACATGTTAGCAGAATTTCAAGATACAGGCAATAATCTCTAATACAGATTTTATTTTCAACATATTCAGGAAAAACCAGTTGTGAATACGAATTATACCATTAGCCCAAACGATTATCTGCTACCGTATCCTGATAGACTTAACACCTCCTCCCATAAAACTGAGTTAGCAAAACTTGCTGGTAGTCGTAAGAAGACTTGGATTCAATTGGATTCAACCATTTTACAAACACGTTTCAGGTTGAGAGTCAATGAGATTTATTTCCAACCATCAGACACACATGTATCAATCCAGAATATATTGCAAAACTCTATTTCTACTTATAACTTAGAGATTGGAGAGGATCCATTTTGTCAATTCTATCTCGTTGCACAACCCAATGCAGAAAGACAATTCTATAATATCACAGAATACATACAACGATGTATTGCAGGAGATGAATCTGTGGCAGAACGTTTGCTTGGGAGGACTGTCCTATTATGCTATCAATCTGATGAGTATTCGTATGATTTACTTAGTGATTTCGGAGTTAACACCTTCATACAAGATTATCTCTTAAGTTATATTGATATTTATGGAACAGATGCATCACTCGGTTTTTCTGTAGAAATACCACGGTTTTTATCTGTTTTTGAGTTTGATGGAACGTCAATACCTTGGAGTATCTCTCTGTTGGAGCAGATTCCAGAAGATATTTTGGAGGACAATCAAGGTTCATCTGAAAATATACGATGGAATTACATACCGTACCTCTTTTATGATAAGTATAATTCTGCTGTCATCAGGAGTGTTTTTTGGCAGGAATTGACATTACAGTTTGCACAATGTTTCCTTGGTGGAGTAAGTAATTTCTGTCATCAATACGGTCTGAGAACTGCTGTCTCAATACGAGAAAGTGCAAAGTCATTGCAGTATGAATTAGGGACATTAAGAAGACATGTTGATTGTCCAATTCTTGTCTCTGATGAGTCGGAAACATCGCGCCGATTAGTTGTAGCGAAATCAGTTTGTAGCAACACACAGAATGTAGGAGTATTGAGGAAAGAGACACACACTTTGAATCATATATGCCATGATGCTGTCAAAGGATTCAATAGATGGATATCAAATAGAAGAATGAAGTCATATCCTAAATCCTCAGACTCACATTCAGTAGAAATATTACAAGTAGGAAATCCGGTACGACCAATTCTGATGTTGTCCCCAACACAGAGTCTTTGGATGAAGCCAGATGAAAAACAATGGAATAGCATTACGAAAGCTTGGGGATGGTTGTGTCAGACTGTGTGGAATATGGGATATGATTTTAATATTGTACCAGAAGTGCAACTAAATGATGCTACGATAGATAAGAATGCAGGCACAATTTGCCTATATGGTGAAAACTATGGTCTGGTTTTGATTTCCAGTTGTCTGTCACTTCACGAAGCTACAGTCAAGTGCTTGTCAGACTTTACAAAGGCAAAAGGAAGAATAATCGTTAACGCACCTGTTCCGTATCTACTGAATGGAAAAATCGGACTTGAACCGTATCTGTTGGAAAGACTAATTTATAATCGTAGAACGACTATATTAGATGGACCAGAGGGTGAACGTGAAACTGAACTCAAAACATTGCTCAGAAAGTGGGTAACCTCAGTTATTTCCGTATATATCGGACAAGAGAAACACCTAACAGAATCAGTGCAAGTCCATTACAGAGTGGATGGAAACTCCCAAATCTTTTTTCTTCATAACAAAACAAACAAACCTATTGACGCATTGGTTGAAATTGCAGGAGAAGTTGAGAACATAAAGGAACAGATATTAGAAACAGCAAAACAGAAAACTGTCGAGTTTTGGCATGCAAATGGGTATACCTATCTGAAATGTATGTTTGAGGCTAAACAAGGTAGGTTATTCTATGTTGTCTAATATTCACAAATTGCTTGATATTATAGTGTAAAACAATTCTGCTGATGGTGAATGTGCATGTGGACATTAGTCTCCAGTTAGGTTAAGTGCGAGATATATCACAGCAGTGGCAGATGAGATGGCAGCACTTACTATCCCCCAATTAATCTGGAATTTCTTGTGTACCTCTAAGATGTCTCCAGGATAAAGTATGGTTGAATCTATACCAGTTTTGAATTTATGCACAATGGTTGTTCCATCATTTCGATGGATATGAACTTTATCTCGGATAGCATCTTTTTCAAAACCACCCGCTATTGCAATAGCCTTTTGTAAGGTTAAAGGACCACGAACACGATGCGCACCTGGTGTGCGAACATAACCCGTGACATAGATCGGCTCTACTTTGAATGCATTCGGAATAAAAAGTACTTCTCCATCGGCTAAAGAGATTGTTTCTCCATTCTTATCAACTGATTTCCAAAATTGTTCTGTAACACTTAACTCAGTAAGCGTGCCATCCCTATTGACCTTGACAAGTGCCGTCATATCAGCCTCTTGCGTAAATCCACCTGCTCTTGCTAATGCATCTGCGACACTGATCTGATTGCTAACGAATAATTTTCCTGGTGTCTTAACTTCACCTTGTACTTCAATCACTTTGAGTTGTTGGACATATACTAAATCGTTGGTATATACACGGATATTACGGGAACTCTGGTCTGTTGATAGGTCAAAAATCTCAATCTTTACTGTCGATTTTTCTGATTCATCACTCATATTGTTCGGTTTTGAATCATTATCTGTTTGCTTAATTGCCTTAAATCGGATCAGTTGCACTTGTTTAACATCTGCTGTTTCAGACATACCCCCTGCAAGTGTGATTGCACGATATAAATCAATGTCAGATTCTGGTGAGATAACATAACGACCAGGGGTTTTTACTGCACCTCCAACATAAATTCCATTTTCCTGTGAAACAAGAGATACCATGATAACAGGATTGTTAACAAGTTCTTCCTTCAATAGAAAATCGCTAATAACCGTATTTATTTCTTCGGTAGTCATCCCTGCAACTTTCAAATCCCCACCGAAGTAACTTATCCTCCCATCATCACGCACCTGAACTGACTGGTTATACTCCGGTTGTCCAATCACAGCGATTAGAAGATTATCCCCGTTTCTAACGCGGTAGACATCACCGAATAATGCTACAGTTTTTAACATCAATAGTAAAATAATAATAGCCTGCAAGTGACGCGAAGTTTTGTGGATAACTTGCAAGCTACTGATAAAAAAGTTCATAATGTAAATCTATATAAATATGCTTTGTTTGGTTCAATATTGTGTATTTAAAGCAGAAGAGTATATGTGTTATTCATAGCATTCTACCTTAAGGATTTATACTTGATTTAATGAATCGAAATATGCTTTTATGCATTCCTGAGCGTGAGTAACACTATAGGTTGGAACGAGTATGTCACCCCATTCGGATTTTGCAGCATTCCCTTTTATTCCACCACTCAGCGGCATCTCGTTTGAGCGTAGATAGACTTCAATTCCTTCATCCTTTAACACATTCGTGAGGATGTGTGCAGCGATCTCATTCGACACTGACTTAACTACGATCCATTCAACTGATTCCAATCTTTGTGTCGGTGCTAAACCAGGAAGCAGATCTCCGTTGCATTTCGAACATGTCAAAGTATTCTGCTTAAATTCAGTGTTGCATTCTGGACAAAACGGCATGGTCATCCCTCCTCATTCGTTGTGTTATTTACACATTATATCACATACCAAAGGTTTAATCAAGAGGTGGAAAATCCCATGAAGATACATAATTGAAAATGCAGTGCAGATGTGTTATACTTAAAAATATGCAAATCATTGCCCGAGAGGTCAGAAACTATATTACACCAGAGGGACGCAACCCGTTCCGTCAGTGGTTGTCACAACTCCGAGATAAGAGAACACGCGCAAACATTCAGAGACGAATTGCACGCTTACAAGAGGGAAATTTCGGTGATTGTAGAAGGTTGGGAAGTGATTTATATGAACTTAAAATAAACTACGGACCAGGATATCGGATTTATTTTGGCACACTTACTACTCATATTGTTATTTTACTTTGTGGTGGACAAAAAGGGACGCAACAACGGGATATAGTGAGAGCTCAAGGCTATTGGAACGAATTAAGGAGCAGGGACAATGAAAACGGAAACAATACTTAAGCAGACTACCAGTTTTAGAGACGACCTTTTAAATGACCTTGCTGATACAGAGTTTGCGATGTATTATATTGATGCAGCTATAACGGACTATAAAAAAGATGGTGATGCAGAGTCGATCTGGAAGGCACTTCGTGACGTTGTAGAAGCACAAGGTGCGGTTTCTGAACTTTCTAAAAGAACGGGCATTGATGCTGAAATTCTCTCAAATACTCTCTCTAACGAGGATGCTCCGCAGTTAGATATGCTCAGCACTATATTGAGTGCTCTTGCGTGTCAGTTGTCGGTTGAACCCAGGATAAGTACGAACGTTAATATTCAGACTGCAGATGTGGATGAAGCACATTCACAGAATCCAACCAATTGATAACAGCCTGCTCGTCATGCTCTATTGCGCTCTCCACTGCGCGTTTGGCATGTTCTAACATGTTGTACGTCACTGGAATCGTGCTATCACTTCACCGAGTTTTTTGAGAGAATTATTGCGCCGCAAGGTTTCTCTATTGATCTCAATATGTTCAGCCATTTCAGGAGATCGCGTTTCGTGGTATCTCTCACGGTCAATGTTTCTTCGAGTTAGATTGGGATTGAGTTCACGGAGAACCTTTTCAGAAAACTCAATTAGATGCTCTTTTGCACCTTTACCACCACTTACAGGCTCAACGATAGTCTCTGTATTACCTTTCTGATAACGGTTTACCAACCGATTGAGAGTTGGGTTTGCTGATACCTTATTACGACAGTTTTCCCTATACTGTGCGCGTTTCGTGGCATAATAACAAAATACACCGATACAATCTATAAGCAACCACGCTTCAAGTTCCCGCACAGCCTCTACGAGAAACACTCTACCAGCAAAACGACGGTCGTTGACGACCCGTTTAACCTGATTTATGAGGGAATTGGGTTGTTGCAATCGTGCTTGGTGTGTCATCGGTCCATCGCTGTCAACGACTAAAATAACGCAGTCATCCTTTTTAAGAAAATTCTGGATTGCCTTTACAAGTTGTGTTGGAGGTTTAAGTCCGCCAGTTATGTAGATAGAAATCGGACTCAGTTTCATAAATTCCGAAATCTTTTGTGCCAAACATTTGACTGCCTTTGCATCGTTGTCTGACTCAACAGCCCAGATTCTTATGCTTGGCATTCGGCTGTATCCTCCATTTCATCTGGGAGGAGTCCACTATCAAAGACGGCACTACCAATCCCGAAATCTGCAATCCAACCTTGAAGTGCCTCACTTTCACTGCTGTAATCCTCAAGGTTAAGCACCTCTGTGCCAACACCGGGACGATTGTTTAGCAGTAAAACACCGAGGGAATCCGACAAACTCTCTGGATTGAACGCGCCAAGCAGTTGTGAACTGTGGGTTGTAATAATGACTTGAGAATGTTTAGCAATTTGTTCAAGCACATTTGCAATGTCAGGTAACGCACCGGGATGTAGGTTTCGCTCTGGTTCTTCAATGGCAATAAGTGGTGGCAATTCAGGTTCGTTGAGCAGAATATTATATGCAATCAGACGCAGTATGCCATCAGACGCACCATGTAATGAAATCGGATTTTCGTATCCTTCCAATAGACAAAGCTGGTTTTTGCCTTCAATTGGTCGTAGGTCTATTTTACGATTCGTGCTGGCAGCAAGGAAATCACTAATGTTTTGAAAACTCTCTGGAGAATACTTATGCCAGTTAGAAAGAATTCTAGGCAACTGCACCCCATAACTATCAATTTTTGGGAATTCATGATTCTCTTTTTCAGGTGAGAATGTTGTAAGATTGCTGCGTATCAGGTCTGGATAAAAATCAAAAAATTGCCACTCCTTAATAAACTCAGCTAAGGCGCGTGTAATTGGTTTGTCTCCGTAATTCCCCGCTGACTCCAATGCGAGTCCATAAAATTTAAATATTGTCTCGTTTTCACCATTCTCATCTCTAACTAACCCCTGTCCGTCCTTAATTGAAATTACATCTACATCGTTAACCGATAATTGTTCTGCATGAAAAGAAAAATCGTGTGTAGCCTCAACTTCTAAGTTATATAAGGTTTGATTTTCTGCTATTTTCGTATGTAATTGGAAAGCGGTTCTTTTTGCTTTATACGCCCAACGGAAATCTCTAATGAACGTATCGGAAGGGGATCTTTCACTGACTATCAGTCGATTGATAAGATACAATGCTGATAAAGTGTTTGATTTCCCACTTGCATTCGGTCCTACAAGCACTGTCAGAGGTTTAAGTGGAAGTGTAACATTTCGTAAACTCAGATAGTTTTTGATATGTATTTTCTCTAAAAACGCTTTCCTCTCAGACACAGTTATTCACCTCCTATTTCCTTTAGGATAATTATACATTGATATGTTGTGTTTGTCCATATCATAAACTTAAATATCAGTTGCCTCTGAAACAGATTCCAATCAATAGCAGCATGTTCGTCATGTTCTATTGTAATCTCCACCGCGCTTTTGGCATGTTCTAAAAGGTCTTGGCACGCTTACGTAGTGTGATTTATAGATTAGTTTTTGCCATGAAGTAGAGAAGATGTCAAGATGGATGTTTAAGGAAATTGCCAGAGTTGCAGTGCGGTTTTTCCGAGTATCCATTCTCTGTCTTCTGATGTGAAGAAATCCATTTCATCACGGACAACCGATAACGTTTGTGCATAGGTTGCACGACTTAAGCAGACGGGCCAATCCGTTCCCCACATAATGCGCGAGCCACCAAAGGTGTGGTATACTTCCTTAACTTGTTCGTGTGTGTCTACCCACGGATAACTTTCTTTAGATATAGACCATGTGTGACTTATTTTTACATATACATGTGGAAATCGAGCAAGGTCTAACAATAATTGTAGTTTTTCTGGTTCATCAGGAGAGCAGTCTGCCATGTGGTCTATTACTACATTGAGCTCAGGATGTTGTTCTAACAGTGGGACAAGATCGACTAACCTCTCCGCTCTGGTTAGAATAAGCATCGGAACACCGAGTGACTCTGCCCGACTAAATATAGGCGGCATTAATGGTCCTTTAAACCAATCTCCGTCGGTACCCACAGATGGACTTAATCGCACGCCGTGAAATCCGTGTTCTTCAGTCCAGTGGCTGAGATGATCCGGTGAATCTGGGTCTTCAGGATTAATACGACAGACCCCCATAAATTTGTCTGGATAACATTTCATTGCATCTGCAGCAAAACTATTATCCCATAGGTAATGGATAACCTGAACTAACACGGTTTTTTCAACCCCGTTTTCCTCCATTAATTCCAGTAACATTTCTGGTGTTGCATCATCTTTTGGTTGATTTCTTCCCCTTGCCCACGGAAAGCGTGGGTCATTTTTCCATACGTGAACATGTGGATCGATTATTCTCATGCTATTCCTCCTTTGGTTTTATCAAGAAGCCATATATACCTAATGGTAGACAGTATAGTAAAATAAGCAGATGTAGACTGATACCAGTTGCAATCGCAGTATCAAGTGATGTGCCAAAATAGTTTAATAACCATGCAAATGGGAATTCGGTTGTTCCGAAATTGGCAATTGATTGTATCGGTAAAAGATTGAACCCGTTAGTAAATGCAAGTGCAAACAGCACTTCAATCAAAGGAATATCAACCCCCATTTCTGATACAAGATAACATTGGAATCCAAATCGGATTATAAGACACAGTAAAGAGTATACCCAAACTTTCAACAGATGTGTATTTAGACGGAACACCGTTAGGTGATTAACAATCGAGATAATGTTGTTGACGATCCAAGTCAATGGACGTTTTTCCCACCGTAATAGTGGTCTTGCACATTTCGTTGTTATGGATTTACACAATTCTGGTGCAATGCATGCAAATACCATCAATGACAATAAGCCTATACCGATCAACAATGGGGTAAGAAAAAGGATCGTCCGCGAAAATTGACTACCCAGTTGATCAAGTAATGGTATGGCAGAAACAACCATCAATCCAACCAGCAACACCAAGTCAATGAGACTTGCTACCATAAGCGATGCAATACCTTGTGTCGCTTCAACATTTTGTCTACGTTGCATCAGATAGATATAAGAGATGTCACCTGTTCGCATTGGCAGGAGATTGCCCCAAAATGTGTGTAACGCAAGAATAGGGTAGACTTGTTGGACACTGGAATCCAAACGTAGTATAGTTCGGAATCTGAGTGTTTTTGCCAGTACGAGTAGACAATAGCATACGAATCCAATTGTAACTGCCTGAATTGAGACTCTACTAAGGGTTTCAGGTATCTTTCTTAGGTCTATTTCTCTTAGAAGAAAAAATGAGATTATAATTACTAAGATGGTTGGTAAGACAATTCTGACAAATTTCTGAAGTCGCTTTTTATTCAAAATATCCCTACCGTTGCGACTGTGCGTCAAAGTGTTCCGAATATTCTTTTACAAGATCACCTTTCCGAAAACCAGGAACAGCAGTACCACATTCCATTGCTAAACGAGCGTAATCTATATGATTTAAGCGTGTTAGTATGTCAGAATTGTTTGCTTTTAAAAGTATCCACTGCTTACTTCGTTCACACTGTTTTTCGTCTGTTTCTCTACGGGAATAATCTTGCCATCCTTGACACGGCACGGCAAAATCGAATGCGTTTTGGAAGACTTTTCGTGCGGCAACGGTATTATTATATTGCCAAATTTGAAAATCCTGATGCCGAATAGGTAAAGATTTATGTTGACGCATGTCTTGGTGTGAACTGGGGATACGAGTCCAGATCTGAAATTCCGTATTTACTGAATATGACTTTCCAGAATCAAGGACAAAGGAATCTCTCGGAAGTTCCAATTTTGAAATAAATCGCATGCTTTTGTTAAGCTGCTTATGGACGATATATTTTCTAAAGTTCACTGGTACAATAAATGCGACAATATCTCCTAAGTCTGCAGCATGATTAAAGAATGCCACTGCCATTTTACCACGTTTACCGAATGGTGGGTTACCGATTATTGCAGTATCGTTGGGGAGATAGGGAAGGTTGGTAACTGAAAAGAAATCTTTTTTTATGATATTTTCGCACTTAGGGTGTATATCTATTCCCAGTCTATGTTTTGGAGGTAAATGTTTGTAAAAGGCACCAGTACCCGCAGATGGTTCTAAGAAGAACAGGTCACTGACAGTCTTGTTAATGGAAGGTAGTGTTTCCAAGAACTTTTCCCAGCACAATTCTGCTACTTTCGGTTTTGTGTAAAAGAGATTTAATGACATTTCCACAATTCCGTTCCTTTAGTGAGATCATTTTATAATACCTATCAAGAAACAAATTGTCAAGGAATAGGTTAGTTGGATATGTATAAAGTTACAGGGTGCAATGAAAAATGGCGAAGCATAATGACTCCGCCTAATAGTTTAGTGAATCAATACCAAATATATATTATGATATTCCGTCCCAATATTTCCACATATCTTCGGGAGTATCAAACTTAATTTCATCAAGGTCAGTTCTGCGGTATCTACCAATAAGTGCGATTCTGACATTGCGACCACAGTTTGGTCCAGCAGTGTGGCTCATTTGGTGATGCCAGAAACAGACATCGCCCCCTTCACCGGTGAATTCATAACTCGGTCCCAAATCAAATGGAGCAACGCCACCGGGAAGGCTATCCAAGTCGTGGTGTCTGAAGTATTCTGCCCAGATCTTATGACTTCCGGGCCATATTGTAAAGCCTCCTCCATGTTTTTCCACTGTATCAAGATATACAGTTGCACCGAGAGTGAATGAACCGACAACACCTTTGGGTACACCGTTGGTCGGTGTATGGTAGCCGTCAAGATGTCCACGGGGTTCACTATATTCTCTATCAGGATCGGGAAAATTGATATGTGGACCTGCTCCGCCACCTGTATTTAGTTTTCCCTCGCCTACCATTTCTTCAGCCATCTCAAAGACATTGTTGCCGTAGATAGTGCCACGGATGGCATCATCACCACCAATCGGTGCTGTCCGATACCCTTTTTTAATCCAGGATTCAGGATCGTTTCTGTCTTCTTCCAATGATTCCCAGACTTTATCCAATGCGACATCAATTTGCTCTTGACTTAGCGCACCACGTACAACTAAATATCCGTTTTCTTTGAAAAACTCTTTATCTGCGTTTGTTAAATGTGGCATAGTTTTGTGTTCCTTTCAATCTAAACGTTGACAATAAACCCATTCTCTGCAATTGCTTTTTGATAAGGTTCTTCTTCAATATTCAATCCAAAACCGGGAAGATTTGGGATATTTACATATCCATTTGAAATAGTATAATTAGAGTCGTCAATTCCTGGAGTAGTTGCATGATCCCACTCCACAAACTCAAATCGTTCTATCTTAGCAGCCAGATGACCTGTGACAAAATTCCCGTAGTATCCGCCATAATGATGTGGTGCTGTGCCGACATTGACAGCATCTAACTCTGCGCCCAGTTCAAGCCATCTTGTGAATCCGGGGTGGAAAATATCGTATTGAAGGATGTCAACCAACCCATTTTTTGCCCAGTCGATGAGATGTGGTGATGCTCCACCTTCTCCATCAGCAATTTTAGTCTTTATTCCTTTAGCATTCAACCACTCTTTCAACAAACTGTATACTCGCGCATCTTCGTGAAATGCCTCTTCCATCCAATAGACGTTTGCTTCTGCTGTCCCATCAAGAACCTGTTTGGTAATGTTGAGATTGTAACCGTTATTTGCGTCAATTAGGATTGTTGCATCAGGTCCTACAGCCTCACGTACTGCATTTATCACATCAATATCGCGTTGCGTCCCCTTTTCAAGAGGCATGTGCATAGCACCACGTCCAACCTTTATCTTGTAGGCTGTATGTCCGCGTGCCTTCCCTTCAAGTGCTTCAGAAGCGATAAGTGCTGCTGCTTCAGCATTGTCGTCAAGATGTAGATCGTCAATATATAGAGAGGTATCATAGCATGGTGCTTGAAAATCACCATCTTCTCCAGACAGTATCGCATAAACAGGTTTTTGTTGCAACTGTCCAACGAGATCCCATAGCGGATATTCCATGAACTGATATTCTTCTTTAACACCATTATCTGGGTCAAATGCATCGGTTAGTTGGAATCCAACGATGGATTCAGCCTTATCTTGTGATATTGACGAAAACCCAATACCACTTGCTCCATCTGAGGTAGTTAACCTTGCGATGGGTGGACGGACATGTAAGCCGTGTTCACCGAGTCGTGAGTTGCAGCCTGCTTTACGTGGACGTTCACCTGTCAAGCGCGCCCACTCAATTTGTTCTATTTTGACATTTTCCAAAGTTAATCTCCTTCTAAAGCTACATTTTCTTATAGTTGTGTTTGGAGCAATGCATAACTTTTAGGATCTAATTTGTTGTAATTCTCAATTTCATATCTGTTGCCATCAACATCTTTAATAAGCACACGTCCGTTTTCAAGTGAGGTAACATCGTATCTGGAACGCATACCGAATTCCACATTACCTTGTGTAGTTTCCACATCCCAGTTCGTAATACCAAAACTACCTTCAAGTGAGTTGATTTTAGTTATTTTCGGCATAAAGTATCGTTTCTGTAATTCTTCCGAAAGGATGTCGCGAGATTGTTGCGGTAGGTTTTTTATATCCTCCACAATGCCTATTTCGTTTCCTTCACTGTCTATTAGAGCTATGTATCGGTCTGCTTCATATATGGGAAAACTACGCACGACATCAACTTTTGTATGAGATATTCCATCTGGCAATTCAACAACAAGTTCCGCAAATGCGTTTCGACTAATACTAATCTTACCTGCATCAAGGAATTCTAATTCATCTGTAACTTTTATGGCTTCATTCATATATAACTCCAAAATCAAATCTGCAACTACCAAGCGCGAATCTTAGACAATTCAGTCTGCTTTTGACACAAATTAGCATAAGTGCCATCTTGTGTAATTAGTTCCTCATGCGTGCCGATTTCGTCTACCTCTCCCTCTTTCAACACTACAAGTCGATGTGCATATTTTAGGGTAGATAACCTATGTGCAATAGCGAACACCGTTCTCCCTTTGACAAGTCGTTCTAATGCTTCTTGTATCTTTGATTCTGTTTCGGTATCAATGGATGATGTTGCTTCATCAAGTATTAGGATACGCGGGTTTTTTAGTATTGCTCGTGCAATTGAGATACGTTGTCGTTCTCCACCAGAAACACGTGCACCCCTTTCTCCAACCATTGTATCATAACCATCAGGGAATTTGATGATAAAATCATGTGCATTCGCAGCTTTTGCTGCTGCGATGATCTCACGTCGGGAGGATCCTGGTTTTGAATAACCGATATTATCAGCAATTGAGCCTTCAAATAGGAAGGGGTCTTGTAGTACGACACCGACCTGTTGACGAAGTGTTTTAATCCGAATATCTTTGCTATCGTGTCCATCTATAACAATTGCACCTCGGTTTGGGTCGTAAAAACGGGTTATCAGATTGACAAGTGTACTTTTTCCTGCACCACTATGTCCAACTAATCCGATCATCTCACCTGGTTGAACCTGAAAACTAACTCCGTTGAGTGCATACTTTTCGTTATCGTAAGTGAAATATACATCCTTGAACTCAATTGAACCTTTGATATTTGCTAATGCAATAGCATCTTTTTTATCTGCTACATTTGGCGGTGTATCCAAAATTTCGAATACGCGTTCTGCAGAAGTGCCTGCGCGTATAAATCTTTCGTTCATTTGACATAAAGTTCTCACAGGACCAAAGAATTGCATCATGTATGATTGAAACATGACAAGCGTACCAAGAGTGAGATTACCTTGGAAGAGATGCCATCCACCGACAAACCAAATAATTATCGTCCCAGAAAAAGTAATGAACTGCATAATCGGATAGTAGAGTGTTCCAAGTTTTGCAGCATTCATTTCACCTGAAAACACTTGGTAAGTCATTTCATTAAACCGACTAATCTCGTATCGTTCTCGTGCGAATGCTTTAACAACTCTGACACCGGGAATGGTACTCGCAAGGATTGTGCTAATGTTAGAATAGCGTTTCCATAAGACCTGATAAACTTTACTCATCTTTTTACCAAAAAAGACTGTAAAGAAGATAAGACACGGGATTGGAATTAGCGTCCATAGTGCCAGTTGCCAACTTGTGATAAACATAATTATACACATATAGATGAGCGAAAAAGAATCCCCAATAATGTCCTGCATTCCATTCGCTATAAAGTCTCGTAGTCTTGATACATCATGCGTAATCCTTGACATCAGATTACCTGTATCGCGTTCATGGAAGAAATCAATAGAAAGTGCGTTTAGATGTTCGTAGGTCTCGTTTTGTAGTCGTCTGGTGATATTCTGACCCACCCATGCCATCATATATCCACGAATAGCAGCAATGACCATTGAAAAAACTCTAATACTTGCCATAAATACAACGATCCAGACAAGATGTCCCAAACTCCCTCCCAGTGGCATAGTGAACCATCCGCTTAATAGGTCTTTGATGCCTTCCAGAATTCCCCAACTCGTTTCTGGCATCTGCTCTGGGATAGGTTGATTGTTTTGTACTGCCGCAGAGACTACATTTCCTGCGGGGTCAAGGATATTATCCACGATTTCTCTACTTAAGATAGGTGGAAGCACACCGATGAACCGCATTATTAACATGATTATGAAAGCAGGAATCATGACATGTAGAAATGGGATTGCATATTTGAATAATCGGATAATGAGTTTGCTGTTTTGAACACAGTTTATACAGACTCCGGTCCAACTTGGAATGGGTTGTCCACACTTATCACATTTGCTTCTGTCTCCCCCTCGTTGTAATCCAAGGGTATCCCCCGCTTTTGGACCACGCCTACCGCGTCGTCCTCCAGGACCCGGACCACGTCCTCTGCGTTCTTCCCCAGCACCATCTTTATTTAACGAAGATAATTTTTCTAATTCTGATACAGTAAGGTTAAATTTTGGCGTGTATTTTTTGGAATAGCGCGCCAATTCAACGGCATTATCCGAAGTTGTAATCTTGAGAATGTTGTTTCCATACATCTCAAGGATTTCAATGTCTTCTATGGCGTTAAGAGGTATTTCTTGTAAGTCGTGTCCGAGAACACTGTTCTGATTAAATACAATAATTCGTTTATCAGTAGCTAATAACCAATCTTTTCCATAAGTGCCGTCAAACCGCAGATCGGTTGAAACAGCAACCTTTATTTCCTCCCCAGTATCAAGTAGTTCTTGTGCCCTTTTTTCCAGAAGTTCAGGTACTTCTTCCTTCGTCGTTAGCTCGTTGTTCTCTTTTCTCCGGCGCGGTTTACCACCGTAAGAACTCATTCCCATTCGGCGTGAACTGCCGCGTCCTGAACCAGACATTGGACTGTGCATAAATCAATCTCCAGAAAACAAATAAATTAGAATGGCAATTGAACTATATCTACATTTGCTGTAGATAATAAATGCTGTCTGACTAATATCAAGTTTCACTAAATTTGCTTTCTTTTTTAACGAATTATAGTGTAAAAGGTTGAAGAAAACTTTACATTATCAAACGTTCCGTTCAAAACCCAATTCTTTAGGTTTGGGATGTCCAACGGCTAATATCTCCATTCTTGAAAAAGTCGTATGAAGATTAAAAAATAAATTAGGTAATTCGGACCTAAACCCGGTAGGTGCGGTTTCCTAACCGCACCAGACGCTAAAAGGAACTAAAATTTACCCGATTAAATTCTTAATCTTCATTTGGAGGTGCAGTTGGGGCATCAATTGTTGGAGTAGGCTTTGTCCGACTTTCTTTGAAAGCAAAGGTTGTTGATCCCACGATCTACCCTGTGGCAAGGGGACTAAGAATCCCCCATGCTTTAGCAGGGGGAGTATGTCAATGAGTTACTAATTTACCTTGAGACCTTTAATGAAATATGCTATTATTACAACAGGAGTTTATGGGTTTTGAGTAGCAATAGCAATATACCCTACAATATAGAGATTCAAAAAATAAACACATTCATTAGAACGATGTGAGGATACATAAATGCAAAGCCACGAAGTAGATTACGAAATAATTGGAAAAGATATACAGGTCGTTGAAGTAGAACTTGACAGAGACGAGACAATCGTTGCGGAAGCCGGTGCAATGAATTGGATGGAAGAGGACATAACATTTGAAGCAAAGATGGGTGATGGCACCAGTGGCAATGATGGTTTGATGGGTAAGTTCCTTAGTGCTGGTAAGCGTGCACTTACTGGTGAATCCTTATTCATGACCCACTTTACGAACACAAGTAACAACAAAAGACGCGTTGCATTCGCTGCACCTTATCCGGGTCATATCATACCAATTGATCTGGGACAAATGGGTGGAGAGTTAACTTGCCAAAAGGATGCGTTTCTCTGTGCTGCGCTGGGAACAGAACTAAGCATCGCCTTTTCAAAGAGATTAGGTGCTGGCTTTTTTGGTGGTGAAGGATTTATCTTACAGCTGCTTCGTGGCGATGGTATGGCTTTTATACATGCTGGTGGCACAGTAATTCAAAAGGAACTTGCAAACGAGACTCTCCGTATTGACACTGGTTGTCTCGTAGCCTTTACTTCAGGAATATCCTATAACATTGAAAGGATCAAAGGATTAAAGTCGATGTTTTTCGGGGGTGAAGGATTATTTCTTGCGACTCTTGAAGGTACAGGTACTGTTTTCCTTCAAAGTCTTCCATTCTCAAAGTTGGCTGATCGGATTATTGAACAAGTTCCGAGACGAAGCAGTTAGTCGTGGTTGTATCATTTTAGTGCACCATAAGCGTCAATTTAGTGCGCAACTTAGGGCATCTGATACACCTGTCGCCCCGCTGGGGCTTGCTATTAATAGGATCAACGATTACTATACACCTTTCGCCCCTCTGGGGCTATAGTGTACATGTCACGGGCTTGCTACGGGCGAGGGGACCTCGCCCCTACGATGTTGTCTGAACCAGGATTTTCAGGATTACAGGATTTTCAGGATTAGGAGTTGGTGAGTATATATTCCGTTGTCCAGGATAAAGACTACCTTTTGCCAAGGAATTTTGGCATACAAATCTCTTATCCTATAAATCCTGGTTCAGACATAATACATGTCGGAGGTGGCGTTGTTCGCTCCGACCTACGAGGATGTCCGAGGCGCAATGAATTGCGCGACTACAAACGGATTTTTTTCTAAAATTGACGCATATAGAGCGAGGATGTAAAAAATGTACGGAATATTCATCACCAATGTAGATCAAAGAAATCGTAATTTGTTGAGGTGATTTGCTGCATGTTGCTGGTTTCAACATCTAAGATGAAGATTTCACTTGTGCGTCTTCCGTCCTTATTGCCTCCAATGAATGCAACATTTGTTCCGTCTGGACTCCATGTTGCATGATGTCCACGGTAAAAACTTAGATTTTGATAACTCACGAATTTGCCCTTTTCAACTGTTGCGACACATATATCACCTGAAGTATAAAAAAGTACGTGATTTCCATCTGGTGACCATTCTTCTATACTATCACATGGTGGTTCGTTGAGTTGCAGAAACCACGACCTACCCATACTGACGACATCAGGCTCTGCTATTGCAAGGAGTCCATCGGTTTTAAATGCGATCCATTTTTTATTTGGAGACCACTGGGGCCATTGCGTGCCTTCTGGCAATATTTCAGCCAATCTTCTGTGAGGGGTTTTAACTTTTTCACCTTTCACATCCCAATGTAACCACCCTTTTGACCACTGCATTGTCCGCCATCGCTTTATTTTTCCATCCACCGTTACCTCCCAATTTTCCAATCGATCTTTTGGTCGGTCAATTTCTACTACAACAAGAATGGCGTTACTTGATGGAGACCACCAGAAGTCGTGAATGTTGTACTGTTTTTTTATAAGTCTCTTTTTTTCACTGCCATCTGCCCACATGACATAAAGCTGTTTGTCCTGATTCAACCCGGTGATGTATGCAATTCGTTCCCTATCTGGTGACCATCTGGGTTTACGCGAAACATTATCGTCAGTAAGTCGTTGGAAATCTGTTCCGTCTGGATTTATCGTACAGATGTTAAATTGATGAAATTCCCACCAATTTGATGTATCACTACCTTTCGGCAAAGTCCGTGTTGCAGCTCGGAAACCGTCTTCATTCTGGAGTGGTTCACGGATGGTAAATACCAATTTACCTGCACTATCTTCGGCAAATCCAATTCCGTTTATTAAGGCAACTAACACTAAGACACTAATCGTATATTTTATCCACATTTAATCACCTTTTTATGAAGGGTTGATGTGATGCTCTACATAACGTGAGTTCGGGAAAACGAATTTTGGCGTGCTGTGCGGTTAGGAAACCGCACCTACCGTTGTTATTAAGGTAATATTTGGGAAAATAGCATATCATTTTTCTTATACCGAACTCACGTTACATACGTTTTTAGGATCTAAACGACTATGTTGATAAGACGATTCGGCACGACGATTACTTTCCGAATTGGTTTTCCATCAATAAAACGTTGAACCCGTTCATCTGCAAGGGCGGCTTCTTCTATCTCTTTGTCAGTAGCATCTGCGGGGAGTTGTAGACGATTACGGAGTTTTCCATTTACTTGTGCAACTATAGTGATTGTGGCAGTTTCCAAGACATTCTCGTCGTATTGGGGCCAAGAAGCGTGTGCAATGAAACCTGTTTCACCGAGACGGTGCCACAATTCTTGCGCGATGTGCGGGGCATAAGGTGCAAGTAGATGAAGGAATATCTTTATTGTCTCCTTCGGTAATGTTTCTGTCTTTGTTGCCGTATTAACAAATATCATCATCTGACTAATCGCGGTATTCATTTTGTCAATAGATTCTGTGTCTTCTGTTACTTGCTTGATAGTCTTATGAAGTTCACGCCAGAGTTCAGATTCTGTTGTGCCGTCAGCGTCAGTTAACTTTTCATTAAGTTCGTTGTTATACTGATTCACAACAAGTCTCCAAACGCGGTGAAGGAATCCATTTACACCTTCAACACCGGCATCCTGCCACGGCGCGCTTTTGGTAACTGGTCCAATAAATATGAGATAAAGCCGTAACGCATCAGCACCATATTTGTCAATAACATCGTTTGTATTTATGACATTAAAACGAGATTTTGACATTTTCTCCATTTGGACGTGTAAGGGTTTATCAGAAGATTTCGCGATCGCTTTTTCTTTTTCTCTTTCCACTTCGTGTGGATAATAGTATTTCCCCGCATCATCTTGGAAAGATTCGGCAAGAATAGTGCCTTGGTTGAGTAGCTTTTGGAAGGGTTCTTTTGTGGATACTAAACCGATGTCGTAAAGCACTTTATGCCAGAACCGTGCATAAAGCAGATGTAGTACTGCGTGTTCTGCACCACCCATGTATTGGTCTACAGGCATCCAATACTTTTCAAGTGTAGTATCATACGGGACATCTGTATTGTGTGCATCCAAAAACCTTAGATAATACCAACAGGATCCTGCCCACTGAGGCATGATGTTTGTCTCTCTGGTTGCGGTCTGACCATCAGGAAGTTTTACCTTTAACCATGACTCATCGGCGCGAGCGAGTGGTGGTTTACCATCCTCTGTCGGTTTATAGGCATCGATTGATGGAAGTTCTACCGGTAATTGATCATCAGGAATTTGGACAATAGTTCCGTCATCAAGATGTGCGAGTGGGAAAGGTTCACCCCAGTATCTTTGTCTTGAGAAAAGCCAATCCCTAAGTCGATACTGAACTTGACGAGTGCCTCTATTTTCTTTCTCAAGCCATGTGATCATTTTCTCTTTTGCATCGTCAACCTGTAACCCGTTGAGAAAATCGGAGTTAACACATACACCATCACCTTCAAAAGCCTCCTCTTCAATCGGCTTTTCCCCACCACTGATTACCTCAACGATAGGAATGTCAAAAGTTTTGGCAAATTCATGGTCGCGTTCATCGTGTCCCGGAACAGCCATGATAGCACCTGTGCCGTAAGTCATTAGGACATAATCTGCTACCCAAATTGGGACAGGTTGGTTGTTACATGGGTTGATAGCGTAAGCACCCGTGAATACACCGGTTTTTTCAGTTGCCAGGTCTGTGCGTTGGAGATCGGTTTTGTTGACAGCATCGTTGACATAAGCATTAACTTTATCTGCAGCATCGGGATGTGTTATTTCTGAAACGAGTGGATGTTCAGGTGCAAGCACACAGTAGGTTGCCCCAAAGAGTGTATCTGGACGTGTTGTGAAAACGGTGAATGTTGCATCACTATCTTTGATGTCAAATATAATATCAGCACCTTCGGATTTACCAATCCAATGCCTTTGCATCTCTTTGAGTCCATCGGGCCAATTCAGTAGATCTAAGTCTTCCAATAACCGATCTGCATATACGGTTATTTTTAGCATCCACTGGTGCATGAGACGACGTTCAACGGGATCACCGGTTTCAACATATTTTCCATCTTTAACCTCTTCATTAGAGAGGACGGTGCCTAATGCTGGACACCAGTTGACAGGAACTTTGGCAAGGTATGCTAAGTCTTTCTCATAGAGTCTGAGGAAAATCCATTGTGTCCATCTGTAATAGTCTGGAAGGGATGTGTCAATTTTGCGAGACCAATCGTAGGAGAGACCAATTCGTTGAATCTGCTGTTGAAAAGTTTCTGTATTCCGTTTTGTGATATGTGCTGGATGTTCATTCTCACGCACTGCTGTGCGTTCAGTTGGCAGTCCGAAAGCATCCCACCCCATCGGGTGCATGACATGGTAGCCTTGCATACGCTTATAATTAGCGAGGACATCTGTCGGAACATAATTCTTAGCATGACCTATATGGAGTCCTGCTCCAGAAGTGTATGGAAACATTCCGAGTACATAAAATTTAGGTTTTTTTTGTAATGTCTCGATATCATTTGGGATTTTGAATGCTTCCTGTTCTTTCCATTTTATTTGCCAGTATGGCTCTATCTCTCCTGGGGCATAACTGTGGTTCTCCATTACGCGGTATCTCCTTATTGGCTATTATTGACAGAACACGTTCTTATACCAATTCTAATAAATAAAACTACATTTGAGACTTTCATACTAATTTTAATGTAAGAGGCGCAATGAATTGCGCGACTACGAACGCGTTTTTTGTTAATGAGAAGTTATTATTTAGAAATGGTATTACTGTATTTATAGATGAGCATTTTCTGAAATTATGCTATACTTAGTAATCGTTGTAGAATTTTAACACAAAATGATATACTGTGTCAAAACTAATCCACACCTTGTGGTTGAATTTACAGATCCTGAAAATGCGATAATGAGAGTCAATATTTATTGTCAACAAAACTTACAGAAATCTCAAAAAAAATGTAACAATTTAAGATTATCCTTAAAACATTGAAAACAAGATTGAGTTATAGTAAAATTCGCAATTACTTGGACACTTTGGTAGGTTGGGTTAGTAAACCGAACTTGTGTAAATAATGCGGTTAATGAAGATTAAGAAATAAATTCGGTAATTTGATATTATAGCCTCTTCCAGCGCGCTTACAAAGCGCGCCTACAGGTTTTGGGGACATTAATATTACCGAAAGAATAAATTAATCTTCATAAAAGCGCGCCTACCAAGGCGTGTGAACATATTTTTGGATTTCACTGTAATATAGAAAAATTTCTATTCAAGTTCCAATATAGGAGAAGAATAGCATTGAAAATAGATATATCTCGTCGTCAGTTTTTAAGTTATAGTGCAGTTGCAGTTACATCAGCAGCAGTTGGCTTCGGTTTTTCAGGTGTGAAGCGTAAACTGATAAAACATATCCCTGGTTTTAAACCTGAACCTCCCTATAGATTTAAACCGACTCGTAACAAACTCCTTGATCTGCCAGAAGGTTTTGTTAGCCATGCCTTTTCACGAACTGGTGAGAAGATGGACGATGGGCTCTGGGTGCCTGGTAAGCATGACGGTATGGCAGCATTACCTGGTCCAGATGGCAAGACAATTCTTATCCGTAATCACGAATTGAATGTCACTGACAAAATCATTGGACCTTTCGGATGGAATAATGAAAAGTTAAATCTGGTCGACACTGATAAATTTTACGATGCTGGCTTTAAGAAAGCTCCATCTCTGGGTGCAACGACTACGCTTGTCTATGATACTCGCACGAAAACGCTTGATACACATTTCTTGAGTTTGGCTGGAACACTTCGGAATTGTGCTGGTGGCATAACCCCTTGGAATACTTGGGTCACTTGTGAAGAAACAGTGCAAAAAGCAGAATTTACTTTTGAACAAGACCACGGTTACAACTTTGAAGTGCCTGTGACCACGAAACCGGGTTTAGTGGAATCTACTGCTCTTAAAGCGATGGGGCGTTTTAATCATGAAGCCATCGCTGTAGATGAAAAGTCTGGAATTGTCTACCAAACTGAAGATAGAAACGATGGATTGTTCTATCGCTTTATTCCTGAAGAACCGGGACAACTTGCCAAAGGTGGACGTTTACAGGCACTAAAAATCAGAGATATGGCAGCAGCTGATACTCGTAACTGGAAGACCCGTTGGCAGAAGATAGCATCGTGGACCTATGATCCTATTGCTGTCTCACAAAAAATGGCTGTTTCGTGGGTGGATGTAGAGAATGTTGAATCACCTGACGATGATCTTCGTTTGCAGGGCGTTGAGGAAAAAGACGCTGCGATGTTTGCGCGGGGTGAAGGTATTTGGTATAGTGGGAATGCGTTATATTTTGCTTGCACAAATGGTGGCATTGAACAGAAAGGACAAATCTGGCGTTATATCCCAAGTTCTTATGAAGGCACAAACCGCGAAGATAAGGATCCTGGTACATTGGAACTCTTCATTGAACCGAATGATAGTAATCTACTTGAAAATGCGGATAATTTGACGGTTGCTCCGTGGGGTGACCTGATTATTTGTGAAGATGGTTCACAAGACCAATACATCGTTGGGGTAACACCTGAGGGACATACATATCAATTTGCACGGAATGCGTCAAACACTTCAGAGTTAGCTGGCGCAACATTTTCTCCAGATGGTACTACACTTTTTGTGAACATTCAGAATCCTGGTGTCACAATTGCAATTACCGGTCCGTGGAATGATATACGTCAACGAAAGTTGGCGTAAAAGACTCTACCTTCTAACAATATCCTTCCTTTTTTCTTAGGGTTATTTAGGTTAATTCGTAGCAATATGTTGTAAAGTCGTGACCGTGGGGTTACTCCTACAGAAGAGGGTGTGGAATGAAGATGGGCGAGGGGACCTCGCCCCTACGAATGTAAGAGGCGCAATAAATTGCGCGACTACAAACGCCTCTCTTCCTTACATTGACGCTTATGGGTTTCGCTATCGCTCTACACGACCTACAAAGTATCTATTGAATTGTGAAAAATATATCAGAAAAACCGAAAACTAAATAACCCTGTTTTTTTCTTGACTAAATTCAATTAAATAAATAATATGGTGTTAATTGTGGGAATGTTACTTCATTAGAACATTTCTGCATTGAATCAATCTAACATGACAAAATTATATTAGAACAAGGAGCTAAAAATGAAAAATATTATTATCACAGTCGCTATTCTATGCTTTGTATGCCTTATGATACAACCGGAACTATCTGTTGCAGTTGACGATGGTATTGTAGCATATTGGGCACTCAATGATAATGGGGGTAATACTGCAAGCGACTCTACCGGTAATGGACACGATGGCGAGTTAATTGGAGACCCACAATGGGTTGATGGCTATTATGGTGGAGGACTTGAATTTGATCAAGTTGAGGATGAAGTGAATGTACCCTTTCACGAAAACCTTAATCGAGAAACCTTTACTATATGTGCTTGGGCAAATGTAGAACCGGGAAGTACAAATCACCGCGCGGTAGTTTCTTCTCGCGATGACTTTCCTCAACGCGGATACATTTTTTATGCTGAACCGGGCAATACCTGGCAGTATTGGACAGGTGGTGGACCAAATCATTGGCAACCTATACAAGGTCCGGCTGTAAACCTTGGTGAGTGGGATCATCTTGCTGGCACATACACTGATGGGAAAATGATGTTTTATGTAAACGGTGAACTTGTAGGTGAAAGAGATACTGAAATACATGTTAATCCTGCTCAAGAATTTCTAATTGGTGCGGGTGCAAATGAAACGGCAAATCACAATTACTTTTTTAAAGGTATAATTGATGAGGTGCGGTTGTATGACCGTGTTTTGGATGAAGATGAAATCGCTGATGTCATGGAGAGTGAGTCGTTAGCGGTAGAAGCAACAGGTAAGCTTGCGCTTACTTGGGGACAACTAAAGGCGAAATAGTTCAGGTATATACTTTTCATCAATTCGCTCTTCACTGTATACTCTTGATTACGTTTAACAGTCGCGGCACACAGTTGTCAGAAAATACTGTGTGTCGTATGCAAAACACTATATATAAATTCTTAATAATATAAAGGAAAAATAAATGAAATCAATAAAAATGACGTTTACTCTTATCTTACTTATGACACTAATAACCCTACCAATGTTTGCTGTAGCAGTTACTGATGGTCTTGTTGCTTATTGGGCATTTGATGAAAATGAAGGTGAAGTTGCAAGTGACTCAAGTGGAAATGGACACGATGGAACATTAGTGGGAGATCCGCAATGGGTTGATGGACACATGGGTAGTGCCCTTCAATTTGATCAAGCTGGAGATGAGATAAATATTCCGTTCCATGCCGATCTAAACCAAGAGACATTCACAATTTGTGCTTGGGCGAATACTGAGACTGGTGGCACAGGACATCGTGCAGTAGTCTCTTCGCGTGATGACTTTCCGCAACGCGGATTTATCTTTTATGCGACTCCGAACAATACTTGGCAATTTTGGACTGGTGGTGGTGGATGGAAATCCGTTCAAGGTCCGGCAGTGCAACTTGATGAGTGGGAACATCTTGCTGGGGTCTACACTGATGGTTCACAGAAGTTTTATGTGAATGGTGAACTTGCCGGTGAAAGAGACGATGCAGCGGTGCAGATAAATACTGCTCAGGAATTCCTCATTGGTGCAGGGGCAAATGAGACTGCTAATCACAATTACTTTTTTAGAGGTATGATTGATGAGGTATGTCTGTTTGACCGCGCGCTGGATGAAAGTGAAATCGCTGCTATAATGGAAGCTAATCCTACATCAGTAGAAACATCTGGTAAAATTGCTGTTACTTGGGGAGAACTCAAAGTAAGGTAGTAGGGCGAAATAACAGACTTATCACTGTGGTTTTTATATATCATTTACGGACGAGGTCTCTGTACCTCGTCCTTTTTTAATTTTGAAGTATGGGTAGAACACAAGTGAAACCCGTACTACAGTCTTGAAGGTATGTTTTTCGGAGTTCCCTCCTACACAAATGATATCCCATGTAAGTGCTCCGAATGACATTATAGGAAGTAATACTTTTCCCGTTCCGCTTCTGGCATACGATCCGGACGCGTTCGATACCAGCGAAAGTGTTCATAATGATCGGTGTAGTGTTCACCATCTCGACTGTCGTTGTAACTCAGAAATAGCATTCGACGATTACTGTTAGATTGGTTGGATGCAGCCGCGTGAGGTGTAAAACAGGTAAAGATCGCTATGTCCCCCGGTGATAACTCCACATAAACGTGTTCCTCATTCGCGAGTTGTTTGGGGTCAATCATGCCTTTATCAAGCGATCCGTGTTCATGCAGAAATCCTTGATGATGTCCCGTCCACAGTTGTGTGCATCCGTTCACTTTCGTACTGGCATCAAGAGCAACTGAAACAGTAAGCAGACTCTCAGGGAATCCTTGCCACCAATTGTAATCTTGGTGACATCCATTGCCATGACTGTCCGGTGGTTTGATGATGAGTTTATCCTTGAACAATACCGCATCATACCCATCATACAGGGATGCCAACCGATCCATAATTCTTCTGTCACGAGCGAGTGCAGAAAATAGCGGAGAGATACTTACAAACGGATCAATTTTCCAAGGACGACCATCTCCCAACATCTCAAAGCGAAGATTATATTTTGGTTCAAGCTGAAATTCACTACTCAATGAAAAAGCACGATCGACAAGCTTGTCTGCCTCTTGGCGATAGGTCTCAATCTCTTCTGGTTGAAATACGTCGCGAAGAATAATAAATCCTTTTTCGTGATACTCGTCAACTTCAGTTGTATTGAGTTCAAAACGGAGTTGCCGTTGCTGTGCACCGTTCCAGCGCGGTGCACCTATTTCGGATGGACGTTCAACGCTTATCATCATTGCCTCCTATCTAATTCTACATCCGAAGATCAGCAAGTTATGTAAGTATTCCTTCCCTCTTTAGAACTTAGCGAATACCCTCAAATGATGTTTTTATATTTCCTTTAGGTAATCTTATCTGACCGAGTCCGTGGATTTTGCTATACTCTTCACAACTTTCTTCAAATGCCCGCTTATAGTGAAATCCAAAATATGTTCACACGCCATGGTAGGTACGGTTTCTAACCGCACTATTTACACAGGTTCGGTAAGGAAACCGAACCTACCAAAGTGTCCAAGTAATTACGAATTTTACTATAACATAGTACATCGTATAAGTAATTTTATTATAAATTGCCTAGATTGTCAACAAAACGCTTGTTCATTTTATTTTTGACACTTTCTTACATCCGTGCTATAATAACGTATACTTATTGATCTCAGGGGATATACCTCACTCACAGAAGGAGCCAATACATATAATGGCAGATATTATCAAAGGTGCTGTTCTCGGTTATGGGGCAGCGTTTAATATGGGCAGAGCACATGCGAATATGATGCAGGGCACAGAAGGTATCGCTTGTGTTGCAATTTGCGATATTGATCCAGAACGGACTAAGGCAGCGAAAAATGATTTTCCAGATGTTCGCACCTATAATTCAGTAGAAGATCTGGTAGCAGATGAAGATGTTGACCTTATAGCGAATGTCCTTCCACATAGTCTACACTGCGGACCAACTGTGGCAGCCCACAATGCAGGCAAACATGTTGTCGTTGAAAAACCGATGTGTATAACAGTTGCAGAAGCAACAGAGATGATCACTGCGGCGAAAGAAAACGATGTGATGTTGTCAGTTCACCACAACCGGCGTTGGGATGCTGATTTTTGGACACTACGTGAAATTGTCCAATCTGGTGTCATTGGGAAGGTATATTGTGCTGAAATGTGGAGCGGTGGCTACGGTAGACCGAACCCAAATTGGTGGCGGAGTGTTAAAGCAGTTTCTGGTGGTCAGTTTTATGATTGGGGTGCCCACTTCCTTGATTGGCTACTCAACATTCTTGAAGCACCAATGATCAATGTCACCGGTTTTTTCCAACCGAATCTCGTTTGGAAAGACATAACCAACGAAGACCACGTTCAGGCTGTCATTCGATTTGCTGAAGGTGAATTTGTTGCGGATGGTGCGTCAGCAAACATCCAAATGTCTAACATCGCGAAAGTCGGCGGTCCAAAATGGAAAATGCTCGGCTCACACGGATCTATTGTTTCAGAAGGTAGTCAGTATCATGTTTTATCCGAAGTTGAAGGACATCCGAAGGAACAGAAAATAGGTCATCATGGAAGACCCGGACCGAGATACTATGAAAACATTGTTTCTCACTTGAACGATGGAACTCCGTTGCTTGTGACTCCTGAGTCTGCTCGGCGCGTTATTGCGGTCATGGATTTAGCTGAAAAATCGTCTAAAACACACCAGTCTGAGACAGTTCCTTATGAGTTTGAGTAGACTTTGTTCTACTAACCTAATCAGAATGAGCGGAGTGTGTACTTCGCTCTTATTTCACAATATAACTAAATCAAAATCAATAAATATTTCAGTTAGTCTTTTGGCTAACTGTGATCATGAGTTAAAAAATATAATTCAATTGACAGTAACACACATAAATGAAGGCAGTTGTTTTTGAAAAAACACAGCAATTACGAATAGAAGATAAACCCATACCCACACTCAATGTAGGTGATGTACTTATCCAGATGGAGTTATGTGGAATTTGTGCATCCGACCTCGCAGCTCTTCGTGGTGATGTATCAGACTATGCACCACCAGTTGTGATGGGACATGAACTTGCAGGTGTAATTGTTGATAGTCGACACAAAGATGTCAAGGTAGGTGAACGTGTTACGGTCAATCCGATGATCTCTTGTGGAGTATGTGAGTATTGCCGAAATGACAGAGACAAGTACTGTGATACAATTGAAGGCATCGGACACGACATTGACGGAGGTTATGCAGAATATATAAAGATGCCAAAACATGGCGTTGACACTGGGAAATTGATCAAAGTACCAGACACTATTCCACCTGAAGAATTACTCTTTCTTGAACCATTAGGTTGTTGTCTAAATGCAATGGAGGAAACTATATTCCACAAATCCGTTGCAATTCTTGGAGCTGGTCCTATCGGGTTGATGTTCACGCAGTTAGCGAAGCGTGCAGGTTTAACAACTTATGTAATTGACCCATTATCTCTCCGTAGAGAAATCGCAGATACTGTTGGAGCAGATACTGCTTTTGATACCTCTAAAGAACATATTACACACCTTCAAGAAATGACAAATGGTGGCGTTGATACCGTCATCTCTGCAACAACAAATAATGCGGATGTTATTAATCTGGCATTTCAAATTGTACGCAAGGGTGGATGTATTAACTTCTTTGGGCTTGCCCCTGACGGTGAAGAACTTTGTATTAATTTGGAAGAATTTCACTATTTCGGACACAAACTGATGGCTTCATGGGCATTTTCCCGTGCGAGTCTTGAAGAATCCCGCCAACTTTTGTTGCAAAAAGCAATCAACTTTAAACCTTTGCTAACCGATAGGTTCCCTCTCACACAAGGTTTAGAAGCATTTGATAATGCAATTGCTCAATGCGGAATTAAAACAGCATTGCATCCCTAAGATATTTCTTCCTGCTTATTTTTCGTTAATTCCTACGAGCATTGTTATACCAATTCTAATAAATAAAACCACATTTTGAGACTTTAATTCCAAATGTAAGAGGCGCAATGAATTGCGCGACTACAAACGTATCTCGTCCTAAGATTGACGCTTATGGCAGAATGCATTTATGGCATTCTGCATTGGTTAGGAAACCGCATCTACCAAGAGTGTGAGTATATTTTTGGATTTCACTATAAATGACAAAATGTTGCTATAAGAAAGACTAATAATAGTAACTTATTCATAAAAGACACGTTTTTAACTAAGGCGTTATCTCTTCTAAATGTAGTCTAGTATTACATGATGGATATAATTGTAAACAAATTTGCGTGTATTGTTCTTAAAATCTTGTAATTCTAATTTCATTTTTAATAATGGTAGATATCTAATTCCAATACTGGCTTTGAGTGTATTGTTTAATGGACGTTAATAGGATAATGAAATTTCTTATAGTAATTTTAACTAATAATATTCAAAGTATTACGAGGAGTAACAAGGTTTCAGAAGTATAATGATGTTTCCGATACTTGTTATATAGAATATGGTCCTTGGGGCACACGTTTCCACTGCTGGTGGAATACATAACTCAATAAAGAATGGTGATGGTCTTGAATGTGATGCCATACAGATTTTTCTTGCTAACCCGAATCGATGGGAATCAAAACCACCGACAGAAAAAGTAGTAGAAGAATTTAGTGAAGCGTGGGAAGACTCTCCTATTATTGATGTTATTGTTCACGATATACACCTCAGCAATCTTGCATCACCGAAGCAGGAGGTATTAGAAAAGTCGCGGGTCCAGTTCAAGAAACAGATGACACTATCCCAAGAAATTGGCGTGCGCCACATTGTTACACACCTTGGATCTCATCTCGGAGAAGGTGAAGAATTTGGATTGAAACAGTTAAGCGAAAGTTATGACTACTTATTTGAACACACAGAAGCACCGGATGTAATAGTTCTCCTTGAAACCACAGCTGGTCAGGGAACAAATCTCGGTTACTGTTTTGAACATATCCGTGATGTAATTGGAATGTCAAAATACCCAGAACGTTTTGGAGTTTGTCTTGATACATGCCATGTATTTGCTGCAGGATATGACATACGTACAGAATCAGATTGCGATGCTACCTTTGATAAGTTTGATGACATAATAGGATTGGATAGATTAAAAGCCTTCCATATCAATGACGCTAAATCTGAATATCAGAGCCGCGTAGACAGACATGAACATATCGCAGAAGGTAATATCGGAGCAACAGCATTTTCCTATATTCTGAACGATTCGCGATTCGTAAAAATACCACTTATCATTGAAACACCGGATATGAATACAATGCATGGAAAAAATCTTACAACTTTGCGAGGCTTAATAAACAAAAACTGAGGATATATACAATATTTGTCTAAAACACAGGACCAGATTCTGAACAGGTTATAATAATGCAAATTGGTATATGGGAGGTGATATTTCTCATCTTCCTGTTATTGGCAATTATATTGGTAACCCGCTTAACAACACAAATACAGATCAAACGTATCTGTCCTGATTGCGGATTAGTTTTGCGTACAAAAGTATCGGTTTGTCCTTCATGTGAATGTCGTTTGGAAACAAAACAACAGAGGAAAATCTAATGGGAATTGTAGGTCCACTTGAGTTAATATTATTATTGATAGTTTACGGTGTAATTGGAATATTCAGGTACCCAAGCCTGAAGGCATGGGATTGTTTAATCCTCTGCCAGACTTGATGTTCTTCGGTCTTGGCTCGTAACTTTACCTGTATGCCACCGAGGGGTCCCAGCGACCCACGATACAGAACCTCAGACACTTCCGACTTCGGAAGTTGTTCGAGCGAACTATCGTCTTCGAG
>JAJEAG010000084.1 GCA_022824265.1 Candidatus Poribacteria bacterium
TTCCATCTTCGCCTGACTGGTGCGAAGTTCAAATAACTCGCAGTTCAAACACCTCCCAAAAGGGACCCGCAGAGTGGGAAGCAAACTCGTTGATCTCAAAACACCTTATGCTAAAAGTAAATCCAACACCAAAATAAATACTACGCCTGCTACAGGCGTTCGCGGAGGGCGATGCGTTGGTGTCCCCGATGAAGCGAGAAACAGAAACGAAGCACGAGGCACGGATTAAACAATCCCAATGCCTTTAGGCTTGGGTAGTTGAATCATACAATGCTTGTTAGTTGTCCTCGGATGTTTGTGTAGGCACTGCATCTGGTTTTATTTTTATATATGCGTTTTCCATCAGTGAATCAGTATATGCAGTCCACTCTTTTTCAAAGTGTTGTTGTCGAAGAATACCAATTATTTGTTGCTTCTCCTGCTGTGTTAATTCAGGAATTTTCCGTTCATCAACTTTGTAAATGTATATACCCATCTCAGTTTCAAACGGTTTACTATACTTACCCACTTCCAGAGATTCAACTATTTCACGGATTTTGGGATTTAAGTCTGTAATCGCATGTGTGCCAAGGTCTCCGCCCTTCTCTCGTGTAATTAAGTCATCTGAGTTTACCTTTGCAAGTTCTGCAAACGCTTCACCTGCATCCAATTTTTTAACTATCTCATCAGCACTATCACGGGAAATCTGCATCTCCTCTTCACTAAAAATAAAGGGAACAGTTAAACGTCTAAACAATATTTTCTCTTCATTTCGTGTTTCAACCATGAATATATGAAATCCATCTTCTGCTTCTATTAGATCACTAATTTCACCGTCTTTCAATTTAGCAAGGGCTGTTAAAAAAGCATTTGGATAGGAAAGTAATTCAGCGGGTGTGGATTCAATGAGTGCCCCAACTTGAGCACTAATATTATGTTTTGTTGCAATGCGTTTGGCAATAATCTCAAACTGTGTTTTATCTGACTTTACTTCTTCAAGCACCTTTTTAGCCGTATCAGACGTAGCCTTTTTGTTAGCATCACTCTGTTTATAAGCAATGAAAATTTGTCGCAGACTTACTCTATCTGCTTTAGTTGGAAGTTGATCCCTGTTTTCTTCATAAAATTCTTGTACTTCACTGTCGCGAACTTGTAGACGAGGTAATATTCTCCCCATAACAAGTTTTTCAGCCATTAAGTTTCGCTTCAGTTGTTCACGATAAGCGACAAGAGTAATGCCATCACGGTTAAGTATTTTTTTGAATTCATCTTCAGATGGAATTTGATATTGAGTCAATACCTTGTCAATCTTTTCCTCAATTTCAGCATCTGTTACCTGTACTTTCAAGGTCAATGCTGCTTCTTTCAACAGCATTTCTCGGATAAGCCTATCAAGCAGGACACCACGTTCTTTTTCTGCTTCTTTAATCGCCTCAGCTTCACTGTATCGTTGAATATGCTGGAGTTCGAATGCCCGTTCCTTTACCAATAAATCAAGACGACGTTTTGTGATGACATCATCATTGACGAATGCAATGATTCTATCAAAAATCCGAGCAGAACTCGGTGTTACAACACTGATGAGAACAATAATCATCAAGAGCATAGATATATAGGTTTTGGGTTTCATGTGACTACCTCCACTATTTATCAATATATCAAAGATGAGTTTGATATGATTTTATACGACCGTGATGCTCATGTAATTGTGGTGCACTGAGACATACAATTACATGAGCAACACATACAATCATTATTAGAATCTATTCCTCAGGTACAGTTTCTTCTGAAGGCGTTTCAGATTCTTGCTCTGGTTCAGTAGGTTTGTCATCTGGTATACGCTCAATGAAGGTTTTTACTTCAGCACGTTCTCTGAGTCGCATTAACCATTCGTTCATCAGGTTCTCACGATGTTCACTTTCAGTTTTTCTAATGACGCTTTTACGTACATCCGGTTCATCAAAAGGTCTCTGAAATGCATCTCTTGCTTCCTTCTTAACAAAAATCATGAAATATTTTTCACCTTGTACCTCTACTTCCATAACGGAAGGATGAAGTGTTTCAAGTTCTGCGTTGAAGGCAGCATCCATAAAAGGTTCAGTTCCTACTGGATAAGAGTTTTTACTGATGAAATCGGTGTCACCCGGTGCTGCAGGATTTGAACCCGGTCCAACCAATTCTCCTCTATCAGATAGTTCTTGTGCAGCAACAGCAATGTCTTTACCTGCTTTTATCTCAGCAAATACTTCATCTGATCGTTCTTTATCTTGTAACGTGATACACATCAGTCTGACTTGTGCTGGTCGCACATAATCTTCTTTGTGCTTATCATAGTATTCTTGATAATCAGTTTCTTCTAAAACAAGTTTATTATCAACTTCCTGTTCAGTGATTTTATCAATCATTAAATCCTGAAGGTAATCTCGAACTTTCTTGAGTATTTCATCATCTTCATTGAGTTTCATATCTTTTGCAAGACATAAGATTAGACGACTTTCCGCCATTAACAGCATATATTCTTCAAGTCCTACTTTATCTTTATATTGTCGCTGTTTATATTCTGGTAGTTCACTAATCTCTTGCATCATCTCTTCAAGCGTGATCCGCTGTTTACCATCCCATTCAAATTCTGCAATGACGGTTCCATCTGCGCCGATCGCTTTGTCACCACAACTATATAAGAAAGGAACCGTGGCAAGAACAGGTAATAGTAATATTATTGACAGACATCTAATTTTTGACATTCATTCTACCTCCTTTTGGTAAAGATGGGAGTTACTCCTCTGGTGTTTCTGATTCTTCTTCAGTTGTTTCAGGTTGAACTGGTTCAGGTATGTTCTCAGGATATGTTTTCAACTTAGCTTTCGCAGTGATTTCATCTACCCATTCTATTATCCGTTCACGTTTCGTTATCCGTTCAACTTTCCTTTCAACATCAGATTTAACTTCCTCAAATTCTTTCTGTCGTTCAGGTTTCTGCTCTTCTTTACGGAAAATGAGGTAATATGTTTCTTCATCAACATCTGTTTCAAACACAGAATCAGTCATTTCCCCAATTTCCATTTCAAAGACCGCATCAATAAATTCAGCCCAACTTGGTGAAGCATTTTTTCTAAAGAAACCGGTGTTACCAGGATCTTCTAAACTCATACCCGGTCCGTTTGCAAATTTATCTTCTTCAGTAAGCTTCTTTGCTAACTCTACAATATCACTTCCAGCTTTAATTTGGTCTAAAGTTTCATAAGCTAAATCTTCATCATCAAGCGATATACAGATAGCACGGACTGTTGCATCTTCTATATAGTCAGACAGGTGTGCTTTATAATATGCTAATAAGTCTTCGTCAGTATATGAAACCTTCAAATCAACTTCTATTTCAGTAAGTTTTTCCACCATCAGTTGATGTGTATAGTCCTCTAATTTCTCAAGGTGATCTTGTAGTTTATCAAAACCTTCATCGGTTGCTTGGAGCAGTTTAAGTCTCTTGTCAATATAGTCTTCTAAATACTCCGCTTTCCCCTCTTTTGTAGAATAATTACGTTGTCGGTAAGTCGGTAATTCCGCAATAGCAGATTCCAATTCAGCGAGAGATATCTGATGAAACTCACCGTTCCACTTATATTCTGCTATTATAATCTGGCTCTTATCAACTTCATCTTCAGAGGATTCATGGTTGTCTGAACGGACAAATGACCATGTAAGAAGACATGCTGTAAACACTACAGCAATAACACATAATATTTTTTTCACTTTGGATTTCTCCTTTCAATAAAATCGGTCTGGAATCACACCAAACCGTTAAATTATTTCAATCAGAAACAATAAACATATTCAAAATTTGTTGCAATTTAGTTAATAATGCTTTTCCGTTTAACTTTTCAATACTTATCAATAGCTGTACGGGTGGACGTAATTCAAGGTTTGGATTCTTATGAATTGTTTCCACAAAATCTGCTACATCTATACGTGGATTATGTTCATGAAAAGTTACTTTAACTCTTTCTCCACCAGCGACTATAGCGGTAATTCCTAATTTCTGACAAAGTTGCTTGATTGTTGATATTTCCAACAACATATCTACAGATTCCGGTATGTCTCCATATCGGTCTTTAAGCTCGTTTGTCAGGTTTTGTTTCTCTTCGTCATTTTTTAATGCAGATATTTTTTTATAGATAGATATTTTCTGACGACTATCGGGAATATAGTCATCAGGTAGAAATGCTTCTATAGGTAGGTTAATACTCGTCTCTATCTCTTCCTCAACCTTTTCACCCTTTGAAGATCTGACAGCTTCGTCAAGTAGTTTACAGTATAGTTCATATCCAATATTCGTGATATGTCCATGTTGTTGTGCACCGAGTATGTTTCCAGCACCACGTATTTCTAAATCTCTCAGGGCAATCTTGAAACCGGAACCGAGATCAGTAAATTCCTCAATAACCTGCAGACGTTTTTGTGCGTTTTCTGTAATAGGTTTATCCTGTGGGTAAAACAGGTATCCGTAAGCCTGTTCGTCTGCACGACCAACCCTACCACGAAGTTGATACAATTGTGCTAAGCCAAATGCATCCGCACGATTTATCATAATAGTATTGACATTTGGAATGTCTAATCCGGATTCAATTATCATAGTACATACAAGGATGTCATGCTTGTGACGGACGAACTCCAACATCACACTTTCTAACTCACGTTCCGGCATTTGTCCGTGTGCTATAGCAACACGCGCATGTGGGACAAGTTCTTGTATGGTCTTAGCAATTATACCGATATTCTGAACTCTGTTGTGTACGAAAAAGACCTGACCGTTTCGTGACAACTCATTCATGATAGCATCTTTGATAACCTTTGTATTGTATGGCATAACCTGCGTTTGAATCGGCAACCGATTTGCAGGTGGCGTATTTATTATACTAAAATCTCTAATGCCAACAAGCGACATGTGCAAGGTACGTGGAATCGGTGTTGCTGTGAGAGTAAGTACATCCACAGTCTTTTTATACTGCTTGATTTTCTCTTTATGTTTTACACCAAAACGATGTTCTTCGTCAACAATTAGTAGTCCAAGATTATCAAAAGTAACAGATTCTGACAACAATGTATGTGTCCCAATCACAATATCAACGGTGCCATCTGCAAGTCTCTCTTTTACGGATTGTATCTCTTTACGACTTCGAAATCGGTTGAGCATTTCAACCTGAATTGGAAATGGGTTGAACCTTTTCTCAAAAGTATCGTAATGCTGTAGCGCAAGGATAGTCGTAGGAACAAGCAGGGCAACCTGTTTTTCTGCCATCACTGCTTTGAACGCTGCACGTAAAGCTACTTCTGTCTTTCCATAGCCAACATCACCACATACTAACCGATCCATAGGTTTTTCCGTTTCCATGTCGGCTTTTACGTCTTCAATGGCTTGAAGTTGGTCATCTGTTTCTTGAAATGGGAATAGTGCCTCAAATTCACTTTCCCATGGCACTTCGGTAGGAAAACTATATCCTTCATTTGCTTGACGTGCGGCATATAACTTCAGAAGTTCCTCTGCCATCTCTTCAACTGCAGCTTTGGCACGTTTTTTCCTATTTTGCCAAGATTTACCACCAAGGTAGTCTATATTCGGTTCGTAAGACTCATCTTTGTTACCGATATACTTTTGAACCATATCAACCTGATAGGTCGGCACATATAACCGATCATCTTCTCTGTACCTTAAGATAAGAAAATCCTGAGATTGTCCATCAATATCCATACGGCGGATACCTTCGTAAATCGCAATACCGTGTGAAATGTGAACAACATGATCACCAACCTTCATATCAACAAGACTCAAAATAGGTGCACCACTATTATAACGTTTTGTTGAAACGACACGACGTTGACGGCTTCCAAAAATCTCATTTTCAGAAATAAAAACAAGTTTTAGTGAATCACTTAAAAAGCCTTCAGAGATAAAACCTACTGAAACAGAAATTTTCTCAGATGGAAGGTCACGTTCAAGTAACATCTCAAATACTCGCTTAGACTGTTGTTCTGTTTCACAAAAAACATTTACGAGATAGTTTCTTGTTGTCCATCTTTTGATGTGATCAATAACCATCTGATAGTTACCCCTACCAAGACCAAGCGGCTTAATATCAAAATGTGGATCTACGGAGTCCATGTCTTCATCAACATCATTAGCTATTTCTTTATTTTCTTCGTCAACCGCTTGAGCACCTAAAGAGATTGGAACGGTGGTATATTTATCAATTTCAGATTGAAGTTTTTCAGAGGGAACAAGTAAAGTATCAAGTGTCGGCATTAGCTTCCCTTCTGCAGTTATTTGATCATATATCTCTTGAAGCTGTTCACGCATCTGTTTCGCTTCGCGTTCTTGCCAATGAGATTCAACCATTACGACCACTGTGCCTTTTGGCATATAGTCGGTCAACAATTCTGTATTCGGATATAACATTGGAACAAAGGCTTCAACACCATCAATTTCAACTGGTAAATCTTCAATCGGATTTAAACTGTCTATCTGTGAAACTGCAATATAGTCCTCAAATATACGTGTCATCTCACGAATATTATTAATGAAATCTGGTGAATTTCCATTTTGTTCCATAAGTCGTTCTGTTTGAGATTTCCAATGGTCTATACAAATGTCCGATAGACATACCTCAGACATAGGAGTGATGACAACTGTATCGTCCTGTTCGATGGAAACCTGCGTTGTAGGATCAAACAGACGTATTTCATCAAGTTCATCACCAAAAATATCAAGCCGAACTGGCGTTTCTGAGGTAAGAGGAAATATATCAATAATATCTCCCCTTTGTGCAAATTCTCCCTTTACTTCAACCAACTCAACGTGACGGTATCCATTTCGAATCAAATATGGAATAATATCAAAGAACTCAACTTCATCACCTGTTGTAAACGTCCTACACGCAGAAGCTAAAGTTTGACGTGGTGGTAATTTATAGGATAATGACCGAACCGTTGTAAACACAACATTTCGTGATAGTTCCTTAGGAAGATGTTCTGAGTTTGTCCAACAATTGTTAGTAATAAGGGAATGAAGACAACGCATGCGTGCGACTGAGATATTCTTGGAAGGTGAAACTCCCTCAAAGAGCGTGTTTTGCCAACTCGGCAAGAGATGCAGTTCGTCTTGTAGAGTTTTCAACGCCAAATTGTCATCTTTTTCATTGTGACGACAAAACGCGCGCACCTCTTCTAATGTCTGCTCCGCTTCACGATGTGTCGGGAAAACAATAAGAAAAGAATGGTTGGGATAATCTTCTAATATAGTCGTCAAGAAATAGGAGGTAGATGCGTTACGTAACCCTCTGAGTATCGGAGGATTTTCACCGTTATCTATGCATTCAACCAGTTTTTGGTAGATATCCGTTTTTCGTAAAAACTCTAACACGAACTATTCCTTATCGTTCAGTAGTGCAATTAATAGTGTAATGAGATTGTAGAAACCTACGCGATGCTATCTATTATCAGAATAGATAAACCACTACCGACGAATTGTTTATCTTACAAATTCTCTTTTTTCTAAATTGGCTTTCATTTTACCGATTTTTGCTTCAGCTTCAATCTTGACAGGGATATGCCTGTTATCATCAGTCAACCATAATTGATAACCGTGTGATGTCGTTACAACAAGCGTCCTAACACGTCCCAATCCTTTGACTTTTAACACCTTTCCTTGTTCCACACTAATACTAATTTTTACAACTTTTGCCTTAATTATTAAAGGAAAGTAGTATTTTTCTCCAGGAACCAATTTCTTACACCGTAGGAAGTAAATCATAGAGAGTTCATCTTGTGTACCAAAAGGTATCTCTATGACCTTTTTCTCATGTTTCTCTGGTGCTGATGGCTTATTCTGCGAAATCTTCTCATATTCTGCTTTACCATCTCCAAATTTAATTTCAACTCGAGCGGTATATTTTTTGTCTACAAGTTGATTCCTGAAACTTAACGGAAAAAATCCTATCGTATTTAAAAGAGTGGATTGGCGGTTTTGAAATCGGTGTATCCTTGATGCAACAGAACCTGTTTTTGCTTCAGAGGTAATGTGATAGACATTTTTCCTTTGATAAGGTAAAATCTTCTCTATCTGGTCAACCCGTTTTCCAGCAGCTACTGGAACCCATGAAACTTTGATATTATAAGTTAATTTTTCACCAACTCTTAATGGCTGTTCAGCAACATCCTCTACTTCAACAAGTGGGACCCCTGCATTTTTTTCATTATCGTCAACATCTACAGACGAATTCACTACTTCAGATGAGATGTCGGACAGTGGAAAACTTACGCCTATTAATATAACAATTAAGATAAGATACTTCGCATAGTTCACACTTTCAACTCCAGAAACATCTAACATCATCCGTGACATAAACCGAGGATGATTGTAATGCCATCCTCAGAAAGAAGTGTTACACCAAAAAGTACAATGCAATAAAAAACACCACTGATATCAACTACGGCTAAAACCGGTGAGTTAACATCAGTGCATGCATACCATGATTTGTTAGTTGCATTTGCACGGAAATTCTTCGATTATTATACGCTTTTGCAGTATTTGCAGCATCAAGGATATTCCAAACATGCAATCCGATACCTGTGATAAGAAAAACTGTACCACGAATACTATGGTCAGCCATTCTGGAGCGGACTTGGTCTTTATCTAAGAAAGTGTCTGTTCTTTCATCATAGAAACCAGTGTTAAATTGATTATGGTTTCTATAATGTAAAGCACGTGCAATATTATAACTTGCCAAAGAAAAGACACCTACCTCAGCAGAAAGAAAAAGGGTTGCCTTGATATAGCTATTAGCATACGCTTGCCCTAAACCAGGCATGGATGCAGATAACAGAGAAGCTTTCCGTGAACTACGTGTAGGATAATATTGTGGGGAATGTCTACGGTAAAGCGGATAGACCGTATCTGAATCTGCATCCTTATTATTAAGTGTAAACTGTTGTTTCGAAATTTGCTTCTTATCAGGAGGATTATCTTCAACTGATAATGCCTCCATTTGCGTTAAAACTATTGTCAACAAAGCAATTAACGAAAATAATAGGTATTTTTTCACTATCTCACCTTTTGAGTTGTACACCAAATTGTCCTGTAATGTATATTCAAAGTTAGGCTCTTTTCCCATTATTACCTTAATAACAACGGTAGGTGCGGTTTCCTAACCAATGCAGAATGCCATACGCGCATTCTGCCATAAGCGTCAATTTAAGGACGAGATACGTTGTAGTCACGCAATTCATTGCGCCTCTTACATTCTCATAGGGGCGAGGTCACCTCGCCCATCTTCACTTCTTACATTCTCGTAGGTCGGACAAGTATTGTGTCTGAACCAAGACTTACAGAATAAGAGATTTGTATGCCAATGTTCCTATGCAAAAGTTAGCCCTTCATCCTGGACAACGGAATATATACTACAAACTCATAATCCTGAAAATCCTATAATCCTGAAAATCCTGGTTCAGACAATAAGCGATACAGACAAGTAAGAATCACTAAATTGACGCTTATGGTGCGGTTTCCTAACCGCACTGCACGCCAGATTTTGTTTTCACGATCTCATGTGATTATTACTTCCTAAGCAGTGTTGGTGCTAACTGTATATTCTCTTGGTCGTTTTGGTATGCCCAGTCAAATTCTACATCATCTTCCGTTAGTCTACGGACATGAATTTTAGCAAAGTTACCATCTGGGGTATAAAATGCATAGATATGACCTTCAATCAATTCAACAAACAGTGTTGTATACCCAAATTCTGGCACAACATCAATGTCATCAAAGTGTTCATGATAGCCCAAATCTTGCATCGCAGTATCGTTATCTGAATAGAGGTAGGTGACATTTACCACCGTATCTAAGCCAAAATAGACATCGGTTGACCTGTCATCCCAAGCAATCGCACCTCTACGTGGATTTGAAAAATCAAACCCACTTCGATCAGGTTCAAGTTGGTAATCATCTAAGATAATGTTACGTCCTTCTGGACGCGGAGTATCCCATGCGTTTTCCGGACTAAGATCACTTTTGTTACCATCATAGTCAACAGCAGAAACTGCATAGTAATATGTTCTTCCGTTCCTAACATTATTATCTGTGTATTCATTAGCATTTGCTGAAAGTTCAGCTATAGAGTCAAAATCGTTATTATTTTCACTCCGCCATACTGTATAACCTTCCAAGTCAAATTCACCATTAGGATACCATTGAATGATAACGTAGTTATCTCCTGTAATTGTTTTAACACCACGAGGCACAGCAGGTGGTTCACGATCAATATCGTCATCATCATCTGCGTCAATATAACATCCAATAAGCGTTACGACAAGGATAGCACTGAAGAATAGTACCATGAGTTCTGTTATTCTTTTTAACATTATTCTTCTCCGTTGTAATATTTGATATATATCCGAGTGTAACGCAATATATCTATTATATGTTGACATTCTTATTATACTATCATTAAAATCGTTAGGAATGCAAGAATAATTTTGGCTAATTGTGTGGATATAATCTTGACAAAACTATGACACAATGATATACTTAAACCATAAGAATTATACGTGTAAGGAGATGTGATGTCTCAGAAGAAATGTATCCTTCTAACACTTAGTCAAATTGCTGTAGGAGTTATAGTAACACTGATTGGCAGTTTGATTTACTTTTTCTTTTTCAAGAACGTAATTTGGCAACAACTCATCAATGAAAGAATAATGCACGGATTTTGGGTAGGACTGTTGTTATTAATATCAATGGCATGCATTTACGGTGGGATTGTTGTCGGTGTAACTGAAAGTGTTCGCTCTGTTGGACGCTACTTCGGAATTAATATACCCTTTAAATCTGTATGTTCAGGAGCATTCTTGGGAGCACCAGCAATTGTTGGACTTCTTGCACTACGAAATATACCGTGGGAAATTTTTGGCACGAAAAATGTAATTCTTAACCTACTTATACCTCTGTTAGAAGTAATTGCTTTTATATTATCCATACCCGTTCGAATATGGTTGCTACTTGGAATACCAGTTATAATTTTATATGTTTTTTCAGTCCCTGTTGGAGCAATTTTGGGTTACTGGTTATCCAACATGGATAGTACAGAGGTGAACCCTCAAGAAACATAATTAAATCTGTATCCGATCCAGGATTTAATCAATTCATTAGTACAACATTTGTTGCCTCTTAATGAGGTACAGCATAGCGAGTATTCACTCACAAGTCGGAGGTATCATTGGACGTATGCATGATGATAAGCCAAAGGACGAATGCGGAGTATTCGGTGTCTTTGGACACCCAAGAGCAGTAGAATTAACCTACTTAGGTTTACGCTCACTACAGCATCGAGGTCAAGAAAGCAGTGGCATTGTCGCATCTGACGGTGAATGTATTACATCTCACCATGGGATGGGTCTCGTTGATGCAGTGTTTAATACTGATGTACTATCAAAACTCAATGGACACATCGCAATTGGACATAACCGGTACTCTACTGCCGGTGCGAGTACCCTTGAAAATGCACAACCTTTGGTAAGAAATTATAAACAGGGACCTCTTGCTCTCGGACACAATGGTAATCTGGTTAATGCCTCTCTTATCCGTGATCATCTCGAAAATACCGGATCCATTTTCAGCACAAGTTTGGATACAGAAGTTGTCTTCCATTTAATTGCACATTCCCGCCAAAATACTTTGGAAGATAGAATATTTGACGCATTTCGTGCCGTTGAAGGCGCATATTCATTTGTTGTAATGGATAAGACAATGTTAATGGGGGCACGTGATCCACACGGATTTCGTCCACTGTGGATCGGAAAACTCGGAGAAGCATTTGTCCTATCCTCCGAAACATGTGCCCTTGATGTCATTGAAGCTGAACCGATCCGTGAAGTAAAACCCGGGGAATTAGTTGCACTACGTTCTATACATCGAGGCGTAGAATCCTTCCGATTTTCTCCACAAAAACCAAATTTATCTCAATGTATATTTGAATATATTTACCTCGCACGTCCAGATGGTATGATGTTTGGACACGGCGTCAATAGCACACGACGTGAGTTCGGACGACAACTTGCTCGCGAGCATCCTGTCAAAGCAGATGTAGTTATCCCTGTTCCTGATTCTGCCACAATCGCTGCACTCGGATATGCAGAAGAATCAGGTGTTCCGTTTGATCTCGGATTGTCAAGAAATACTTTCGTAGGACGTTCCTTCATGAACCCAACACAAGGTATGCGAGAACTCATGGTCAAATTAAAACTGAATCCGATCCGTGATGTTCTTAAAGGCAAACGGGTAATAATCGTAGATGATTCAATCATGCGTGGCACAAATAGCAGAAAACTCGTAAAAATTGTCCGTCAAGGCGGGGCAACAGCAGTACATTTGCGTATTGCTTCTCCACCTAATAAATTCCCCTGTTTCTACGGTGTTGATACGCCAACACGGTCAGAACTGATAGCAAGTGAACATACTATTGACGAAATTCGAAAATATATTCGTGCTGATAGTTTGGGATATATCAGTATTGAAGGAATGTTAAAGGCAGTGAAAAAACCGAAGGACTTTTGCACCGCCTGTTTTGATGGAAAATATCGTATTACATCCAATGACGGTATCCCTCGACAATTACCACTGATTTCAAGTTAAGGATAAGGAAATTCCTATGGTATATATACCCCCTCCCATTTACCAACCTCCAAAATCAAAAAATGAACAGTGGAAGGATTCTGCAAGGAAGAACATGCGGAATCGAAAAAGAAATTTACTCGGTAGGCAAAGCCTCAGTAAAAAGATGGGAAGTACTCTCTCAACGACACAGGGAATGTCCACACTGAAAATAGTCATCATCTATTCCATACTTGGGATGGTATTAAATTGGATTTTTCCGTATATGTTAATTCAGTTATATCCCGAAATGCTTATGGATGATGCACAATACTTTGGAACACTCGGTGCTATCATTATCACAGGTTTCTTCTTAATTATCAGTTTGATCAAAGGAATAATTAAACGAAATAGAACTCAGTAGAACGAATCAGATACTCAACTTTCAAATACACCGTTATTTAATCCAAAAACCAGATTAACAGGAGATAATGAATGGCAGACAAAAAACCATTGACTTATGCGGATGCGGGTGTATCCTTCGAAGCAGAATCCAAGGCGATGCAGCGCATAAAAGACCAAATAAAAACCACATATAGACCTGAAGTCTTAAGCAATGTAGGTAGTTTTGGCGGTTTGTTCGCATTAGGTCGGTATCAGAAACCTATCCTTGTATCCAGCACGGATAGTGTTGGTACGAAGTTGATGGTAGCATTTCAAGCAAATAAACACGATACCGTTGGATATGATATCGTAGCACATTGTGGGAATGATATCGTAGTACAAGGTGCTGAACCACTTTTCTTTTTAGATTATATTGGCATAGGTAAAATGGAACCATCTGTTATTGAAGAGATAATGATAGGTTTGGTATCTGGCTGCCGCGATATCGGTTGTGCATTAATCGGAGGAGAAACGGCGGAACTCTCTGGCTTATATACTCCAGGAGAATATGATTTAGTCGGAACAATCGTAGGCGTTGTAGAAAAAGAAGCATTAATCACTGGAGATAAAATACAACCCGGAGACAAAATTATCGCATTAGAATCAACAGGATTGCATACAAACGGATATTCACTTGTTCGTAAAATACTATTTGAGAGGTGCAATTACAACGTCAATACATACCTCCCTGAACTATCTACAACTGTTGGTGAAGAATTGCTCAAACCACACAAAAGCTATGTCAAATCTATTCTACAACTTCGTGATGTCTGTGAGATAAAAGGAATTGCACATATTACGGGTGGTGGATTGCCCGGGAATGTAGAGCGAATACTGCCAGAAAAATGCATAGCAAGAATAAATAAACAGAATTGGGATGTGCCATCTGTATTCAAACTACTCCAACATAAGGGTGATGTAGAGGAAGCAGAAATGTATCGAGTATTTAATATGGGTGTTGGCATTGTCATAGTAGTCGCACCTGATTCAATTGACACAGCAATGGCTTCACTAACTGAATCGGGTGAGTCAGCATTTGAAATCGGAGAAATTGTTAAAGGGGACAAAGGAGTTGAATTGTGTCCGAATCATTCATAAATGATACATCTCTTGAAGAAATGAAAGAACTACTTGAGAGAACGCCATTACAAGTAATAATGAAAGCGTTTGAAGAGGTAGACGATGAAGATATCGCTGTATTTTTGTTACTACTCGATGTCGCTTCAACTAAAACGAAATCTGATAGTTCTGAGGAAATTCGAAGAACACTTGCAGATGAAAATGGTTCTAAAGATCATTCAGTTAACACACTCTCAGATCATGCCCAGTATATATTTGCACAATTTCCCTATCAAAGACAAGTGCGTATTGCTGAACTCTTAGCTGTTACAGAAATGGTTGACACGGAAAAAGCAGAACAGATTTGGGAAGAACTAATCGGAAAAATGAAGGGAACATTGGAAAATACAATGTTTTTTGGCAACAGTGCGAAAAACATCGCAAAATTCCTCTCACAAGTTGATATTCAACGACAAAACCAACTGATGGATGCATTAGAAAAAAAACACCCGCAATTGACAGATTCAATTGCGGACAGTTTGTTTACCTTTGAAGACCTTGCAAAAGTACCCGATGATGCTATAATCACCCTCCTACAAGTATTAGAAACAAATACATTAGCACTTGCCTTATACAATGCATCGAAGGCAATTCAGGATAGATTCCATGAAAACATGTCTGCTGAAAAAGCGGAATCTATTGAAATAGAAACTGAGCAGCTCACCTTTGAACAAAAGCAGCTGTGCACCACTGCCCAGCAATCTGTAGTAAGTTTAGTTCGTAATTTTGCAGCAAAAGGATTGATACAAATTCGGTAATTGACAATTTACTCCGCTAATGAAGCACTACCCTATCTTATTCCTCATCTAACTTGAATTCAAAAGGTATTTTAACAAGGTATTCAATTTTTTCACCTTTTTTTTCTGCAGGGACAAACCTAAATTTCTTCAACGCTTCAATTGCTGCTTCCTCTAATCCATACCCAAGATCTGTCAACGCTGTAATATCTTTCGCTACGCCATCAACAGTAACAGTAGCCTGTAACATTACTGTCCCTTCTTTCTCTGCTCGTTCTGCATTTTTCGGATATTCAGGTTTCCTCTTGATTCTGATCTTCGGTAATGTTACTCCTGATCCAGATGTATCAATGTCAGGAACAATTAAACTTGGACTGGCAGAGGTATTATCTGTCTGACCAAGATCAGCAATTGGACCCCCTTGCGTTGTCGGTCTCTCAAATGTAGGAGATATTGTGCCTTGAACAGGTTGAATTGGACGTTCCAATCCCTTCCCAATACCTGTAATTGTTGGCGTTTCACTCAGACCGGTACCAATTGAGGATAAATCTGTATCAGGTGCTTTTGGAAGTGTGGGACCACCCGGTCTCTTAGGAATATTTGCATTCCTGATAGGTGTACGTTGTATTGGAGCCTTTATTACCTGTTCTTTAACGTCAAAATTGGGTTTCTTCCGTTTAACATCAAGAACTCGTTTCTTCTGGGGAAATTCTTGTGGAAGCAATGCAGCTGCGAGTTCATCGGTTGTGTCTATAATCTGATTCTTGATAGCAAGAACACCCAGCAGTATGGCAATGACTACATGAAATACTACAGAAACTGTCAACGCAAAAGAATTACGTCCTCCAGTTTTCTGTACAGTTATCGGGGGAGGTTTGTTCTCTTGTGCGGCAGCAATTCCACCCCTCTGGTTTTCATCAATGCTGACTGTTTTCAACTTAGCGTTGATTTTCGGCTTTTTCCGATCAGCCCTGCGTTTGTGTATTTGGGATACAATATCGGAACTTCTGCTCATCTCTTTTCCTCCAAATATTTATCTCGTGATGTCGATAGCGCGCTTACAACACACTTACCGGAGTTTATGAGATAGTTCGTGAAATCAATCGTCTCGCAATGTATGGTCTTAAAGCAATGCAGAAAACTATATTAAAACACAATTATAACATATACAAATTAATATGTCAACTAATTATGTTAAAATACCAGGATTATTTGTTTTCTGCAATAACATAAGTTGCAAAATATGTAGTACCTGCATCTTAATACGCAAAATCAAAGTTTACGCAACAATAATTCATATATGGTAAAACTAATACCATTTCTATATTCTGTAGGAGTAACATCCCTGTCGCCATCTTTGATATAGTGACGTGAGTTCGGAATAAGTAACTTACGGAATCGGCTGAATCCACATCCTAAATTCCATTGTCACTGTTTTATGTAGAAGCATCCGAATTTTCAGAGTCATTCTTGACCAAATAGGTCGTAATAGTCCTGTAAAACCTTATTGAATATAAGTTCGTGGCACATGAGAAAATTGTGAAAAATTTCCTCTGACTCTGAAAACTCTGAATCTTTAGAACGTAAGTAATGTAAATATTATCATTCAAAGGGTCTCCTACTGGCAATATCTTCGCCAAAATAAACGCTTTATATTTCTCAACAAACCTTATGAATATGAACAGCCCCAGCGGGGCGACAGGTGTATAGAAAACGACTATCCTACAGACGATAAGCCCCAGCGGGGCGACAGGTGTATAGATACACACAAAAATAAAAAATACATCGACATAAACCTGGTGTTATTTTTATCAAATGTTCCGTGTCAAAACCGAATCCTTTAGGTTTGGGATGTAGACACGGCTAAGTTCCTTGTTCTATCAAAACTCTTGAGTTTTTCGTGTATTTGTAGTATGCTATCGGTTACGATACTAAAGGCTATTACAATGCTAAAGGCTGTTACAATGCTTACCTA
>JAJEAG010000043.1 GCA_022824265.1 Candidatus Poribacteria bacterium
GCCTGTCTTAAAATCTGCTAACGCTCGGTTATATGCAAATCGCGCATAACCGCATTGCTGGGCAAACCAACGCCTTTGCTTAGAAGTCGGAGTTAATGTTATTTTATGGGTTTTGTATGCCATACCTGATCCCTGATAAGATACTGACCACTACTGAGTCAGTTTTATAATTATACGACAAATACCTCCAAATACCTCCAAATACCAACCGTTATTGGACCCACAACTAAAGCAGTGGGATTGTCAGTTAATTTCCTTCATAGGCAATTTCTCTGTAATACAAATTAACCTGATGTGTCTTGTTTACACGGGCGAGGAAACCTCGCCCCTATGAATTGTAAGAGGCGCAATGAATTGCGCGACTACGAACGCGTTTTCTCCTTAAATTGACGTTTATGGCATTCTGCATTGGTTAGAAACCGCACCTACTGTAGTGTGTAAATAATTATGGATTCTACTATAAATCCAATTACCACTGTAGATAGGGTTGAGGGATGAAACCCAACAGGTGATGCTCTATAATGAGGGAAGATGTTGGGTTTTGTCCCTCAACCAACCTACGGAGATATTAGTGTTGATTTACCGAACTCACGTTATAATATCCAAGGACATATAGATTAGAATCCTTCTGGATATAGTATTTTGACATTCCCCTCTTTTATTGAATCTTTGAATAGTTCTATTATTTCATCCTGACTGCTATCTGGATTGTCATAAGAGATACGTAGATAATCTATGATGATTTCATCATAAGCACCGATAAAGTCAAAGTAAGATTTTGCTAAAGTTTTATCAAGAAATTGTGTTTGGTGTGTATTATAGAAGTTTAGGTATCTATTTGCTACTTCTTCATCAAGTTCACCAGCCTGAAATTTCTCTATTTGTATTTCTTCCCAAATAAAGACCAATTGCTGCCAGTATTCTTTTTCAAAACCGAGTTCATCTTGGAAAATTTCTTCAGCGGCTGCGAATAGGACAGAAAAATCACCATCTTCTTCAGCCTGTTGGTAAACTGCATCTCTTATATCATTTACTTTCTGCATTGCCTGCTGTGCTTTTTCTAAGGATGTCGGTTCCTTCTCTTCAGGTTCAACAACTACGATTTCGTCATCTATTAATTTTTCAACTACATTATATTCGCTGCAACCGAAGATAAATAAAGATGTTATTATTGTTACTAACACTATAAATTTCATCATATACTCCTTATTTCAAATGTCATATATATACATTTGAATTTAATCAATTTGTTTTTGTTTAACGTGTTGCTGTATTTATAGTTTACAAATTGGAATATAGAGTCTATTTAATTCAGTGATAGTTGTTATCTCCGTGAAAGATATTCTGATAAGGCATGGTCAAAGGGTGTGGTTGTATCCATCTGCACGTAGTCTATTTGGCTTGCCCCACATCCGCGACGGTAGTTTTGAATAAAGGAGTTGAGATTCTCAAGATATGCCTCTTTCAGCGAATTTGCTTGTGTTGAAAGCGTTTGTCCTGTTTCCATATCACGAAAAACGACTGAACCGTTATATGGAAAGGTAAGTTCTGCATGATCGAGTAGATGGAAGACAATCACCTCATGTTTTTGGTGACGGAGGTGTTTAAGTGCGGAGATGACATTTGTTGGTTCATCAAGTAAATCTGAAATAACTATAACTAACCCACGTCTTACTATTCTTTTTGCAAGTTCATGGAATAGGCTGCTCAATTCGGTTTCTTCACCGGGTGTAGCATTTTCTAATGCTGACATGATTGCCCGTAGGTGTGTTGCAGCCCCTCTTGGTGGTATGTATTGGTTAATGTCGGTATCAAAAAGTGCCAAACCTACAGAGTCCCGTTGCTTAAGCATGAGATAGGTTAGCGATGCAGCAAGATAACACCCGTATTCAAACTTTGTCAATGTGTCATCTTTATGTTTATAGTTCATGGATGCGCTTGTATCAAGTAGAATATAGGCACGTAGGTTCGTTTCCTCTTCATATTTTTTGACATAAAATCGGTCGGATTTACCATAAACTTTCCAGTCAATATAACGGATTTCATCACCTGGCATATATTGTCGGTGTTCAGCAAATTCAACGCTAAATCCTTGATATGGACTTTTGTGTAATCCAGTTACAAACCCTTCAACAACAAGTCTGGCAACGAGCTCCATACCACCGATTCGAGTAAGTGCTAACGGGTCAAGATATTTATGAGATGTTTGCATGATATTCCTTCATTAATTTTTACATAACAGCAACTGACAAGGGTTGTTTCGGTAATGAATATGCATGTGAACAAAGTAGTCACAATGGGATGTGTATAATTGAATTGTTTCCAATTATAACAAAAGACCTTCTGTATATCAAGTAAATTGAACACAAAAGCGTGCAACTATTAGCTGATTTTATCGTATTATATTTATTGGAAAACAGATAAAACCTTACGGATTTTTTCTACATATACTAATGTCTTAGCCTATTTCCATAGGCATACAATCATTCACAATATTACTGATTAATATGGAGCATGTATCAATGGGTAATCCTGTGACATACTTCGAAATTGCAGCTAAAAACGGTAAAGAGTTATGCAATTTCTACAGTACCGTCTTTGGTTGGAAAATTGAACAATTACCTGGTGGCGATCAAGGTATTTACTCATACGGTATTGAACCACAGTCAGAAGACGGAATAGGTGGACACATTTTTGTGTTGCCTGAGTTTTTTGACTTCCCAAATCAAGTCACTTTTTACATTAAGGTAGACAATTTACAAACATATCTACAAAAGGTGGAAAGTCTTGGTGGTCATACCCTTATACCGCCTCAGCAAATCCCCGGTAACAGAGGGTCATTCGCATGGTTCGTAGACCCAAGCGGTAACTGCCTTGGCTTATACCGTCAACCAGATTCGCAATAATATAGTTCTATATTCCTCTTGTGATAATAATAGGAAACTCAGAGGTTAGATGAACAGGGTGATGAACCGTATATCATCACTCTGTTTTTATATGTTTAAAAAAACTATAAGGAGAAAATACAAATGGCAAATCCAGTCACGATATTTGAAATAGCAGGTAAAAAAGAAGATTCATTGTGTGATTTCTACGGTTCATTGTTCGGTTGGGATATAGTTCAGGACGAGGATCGCGGTAATTCTGTAAATACTGGGTCAGATCAAGGGATTCAAGGACACATTGTTCAAACAACGGAAGAAATGCCAATTACAAATCATGTAACTTTCTATATACAGGTAGATGATATTAACGCATCTGCAAAGAAAGTAGAAAATAACGGTGGCAAGATAATAATGGGACCCATGCCTGTACCAGAAGGTGAAGGCACATTTGCTATGTTCCTCGATCCAAGCGGGAACTGTCTTGGTTTATTTCAGTCTTAACGGAATTTCTATAGTAGTTTGATACATTATGGAAGGTAAATGGATGAGCAATCCAGTAGTGCATTTTGAAATTGGTGGAAAGGACATTGAAAAACTGATTGAATTTTACCGTTCAGTTTTTGAGTGGGGTATTTCTCCGTTAACTGATGATTTATATATTGCAGACCCAAGATCTACGGAAGGTATAGAAGGTCATTTATTTGAGATTAACTCTGATGACGACTTTTCTAATCTGGTGCTCATTTATGTTCAGGTTGAGGACATTTGGGAATGCCTGAATCAAGCGGAGAATCTTGGTGGAAAAATAATCATACAACCCCAGGAAATACCGGGAAATGCAAGCCATTATGCTTTGTTCAATGATCCATGTGGTAATTCCATCGGTTTATTGCAGAGAAGGTTGTCTTAGAAGGAAATCTATTCAAGATAGGTCAAAGGAGTAATTTATAGTGAACTTTAGAATTAACAGGACATTTGAGTTGTAGTCGGGAATCGGAGTTCCCTCCTACCTTTAAGATCGTCATGTATCAAAAAATTGCGGTATTCAAACTCAAACGAAGTGAACAGGTGAAATATAAATATATCGATTGTTAACTAACACAACACGTTACTGTACTATGCTTAATATATCAATCTACTTGAAAGTTAACCAAATCAATCCAATATTAAATATCAATACATACGGAGTAATTTACTATGTCAAATCCTGTCATGTGGTTTGAAATTGCTGGTAAGAACGCCGGAGAATTATGTGAATTCTATAGTTCAATTTTTGGTTGGGAAGTATCACCTGAATCTAACGGTGTACATTTGTGTGAACCATCACCTAATGAGGGAATTAAGGGACATATATTCCCTACATCTGATGATATGCCAACAACAAATCATGTCACTCTATATATTTCTGTTGATGACCTTGAAGCATCTGTAGCGAAGGTTGAGAATAAAGGTGGAAAGATCGTCATACCACCACAGGAAATTCCGGGAGGTATGGGTTCGTTTGCGTGGATTCTTGATCCAAGCGGTAATTTGATTGGATTACACAAATCATAGATCTAACACAACTGTTGATAAATTACTATATCAGAGAACAACTGAACAGGATAGTGGATCAATCCACTATCCTGTTTCTGTTAAAATACATAGATTCGTACCAAATATTATTTTAGTAAGGGTTTTAACCACCGTTTTGCAGTTTTCAGTTCCATTCCTGTCCTATCAGCATAATCCTTTAATTGATCCTCTCCAATTCTGGCAATACTGAAATACTTAGAATCGGGATGTGAATAGTACCACCCACTCACAGATGCAGCGGGAAACATAGCGAGATTCTCGGTCAATTCAATACCAGTATTTTCTGTTGCATTTAACAGATTAAACAAGATACATTTCTGAGTATGATCTGGACAGGCTGGATATCCTGGAGCAGGACGAATACCTTGATATTTCTCAGAGATCAATGCATCATTATCAAGATTTTCGTTTGATGCATAACCCCATAGTGTTGTACGGATATATTGATGCATGTGTTCTGCAAATGCTTCTGCCAATCGGTCTGCTAATGCTTTCGTCATGATGCTGTTGTAATCATTGTGTTGTTTTTCATACTCTGTGCAGAGTTCAGATACACCAAATCCTGTAGAGACTGCAAAAGCCCCGATATAATCATGGAGAGATGTTGCTTTCGGTGCGATGAAATCTCCAAGACTTAGATTCGGTCTGGAGAATGGTTGTTCAGTTTGTTGTCGTAGATGGTACAACGTCGCCACCTTTTCTGTCCTATTCTCGTCTTTATATATATGTGTATCTTCACCGACACCATTTGCAGGGAATATACCCACAACAGCACGTGCTTTGATTTTTTTATTTAGGATAATGTCATTCAGAAGAGTCTTACCATCATCAAGAAGTTCGTGGACTTTTTCTCCTATTTCTGGATTATCCAATATATTTGGATATTTCCCAGATAAACCCCATGTAATAAAGAATGGTGTCCAATCAATATAGTCAATAAGTTCAGTCAAAGGATAATCGTCAAAGACTTGGATGCCAGTGATATTAGGTTTAGGTGGTAGATAATTTTTCCAGTCTGTTGTGAATTTTCTTTGTTGAGCGACATCTATAGATAACAGTCTTGCGTGTTTCTTGTTTTTTGACCGACGAACACGGATCTCTTCATATTCCTCGCGTGTTTGTTCTACTAACTGATGTTGGCTTTCACTACTCATCAGATTGCTAACAACTCCGACACTACGGGAAGCGTCTTTGACGTGTATCGTAGGTCCATTATATGCTGGTTCAATCTGAATAGCGGTATGTACCTTAGATGTTGTTGCGCCGCCGATAAGAAGTGGAATTTTGAAACCTTCACGTTCCATCTCTTCAGCGACGTACACCATCTCATCAAGGGATGGTGTAATAAGACCGCTTAACCCTATCATATCAGCATTTTCATTCCGTGCTGTTGTTAAAATATCTTCTGCAGGAACCATCACGCCAAGGTCTACTACATCATAATTATTACATCCTAATACTACTCCGACTATATTTTTTCCAATATCATGAACGTCGCCTTTTACTGTCGCCATAACAATCTTACCTCTTGATTGAATAGCACCATCAACTTGTTCTTGTTCTATAAACGGAATCAGATGTGCAACAGCCTTTTTCATCACTTGCGCGCTTTTAATTACTTGTGGAAGGAACATCTTTCCATCCCCAAATAGATCTCCGACCCGATCCATCCCATCCATTAATGGACCTTCAATAACTTCTATTGGACGTTCGTAGTTGAGACGCGCTTCTTCTGTGTCTTCTTCAATATATTGGATTATTCCTTCAACAAGCGCATGGCTGATTCGCTGTTCAACAGGTAATTTTCTCCATTCCTTGTCTACAACCTTCTTTTTTCTTTTTCCATGTATAGTGTTAGCAAGTTCAAGAAGTTGATCTGTAGCATCATTACGTCGATTGAATAGGACATCTTCAACTGCTTCTAATAGTGTCTTGGGTATATCATCATAGACAGCGAGTTGTCCGGCGTTGACAATTCCCATACCCATTCCCGCGTTAATTGCGTGATATAGAAATGCAGCATGCATTGCCTCTCGAACGGTATCGTTGCCACGGAATGCAAAAGAAATATTACTTACACCGCCACTGACTAACGTATATTCACATGTTGACTTTATCTCTTTACAAGAATTAATAAAAGCTAACGCATATTCGTTGTGTTCTTCTATTCCCGTCGCGACAGCAAAGATATTCGGATCGAAGATAATATCTTCTGGTGGAAATCCAATCTTTTCCGTTAGGAGTTTGTATGCTCTTTGACAGATCTCAATTTTTCGTTCATAGGTATCGGCTTGTCCTTTTTCGTCAAATGCCATGACGATTACAGCTGCACCGTATTTTCTGATAAGACGTGCCTTTTCTAAAAAATCCTCTTCTCCCTCTTTTAGACTTATTGAGTTGACAACACCTTTACCTTGTATGCATTCTAATCCAGCTTCAATTACTTCCCACTTGCTGGAATCTACCATGATAGGTACGCGACTAATATCTGGTTCAGCAGCGATTAGATTTATGAACTGGACCATTGCGGTTTTTGCATCTAATAGACCTTCATCCATGTTAATATCTATAATTTGCGCACCATTTTCCACCTGATCGCGTGCTACCTCCAATGCGGTCTCATAATCCTCATTTTTGATAAGTGTAGCAAATCGACGAGAACCCGAAACATTAGTTCGTTCACCTACGTTAACAAACAGAGAGTCTGGTGTAATATTGAAAGACTCTAAACCGCTTAGACGGCAGGCACGTTCTTGTGGTTCAGGTTGTCGTGGCGGATATTCTGCTGCGACCTTCGCAACTGTTTCTATATGTTCAGGTTGGCTACCACAACAACCACCAACGATATTAACAAAGCCGTTCTGTGCAAATTCGTGTATCCAATTTCCCATTTCTTCAGGTGTCTGCGTATAATGTCCAAGTTCATCAGGAAGACCGGCATTCGGATAACAGATTATTGGTATATCTGCAAGTTTTGCCATCTCTGCTAAATAGGGTCGTATCTGTTGTGAACCGAATCCGCAATTTAATCCTACAGCGAGAAGGTTTGCATGACGAACGGAGTTCCAAAATGCCTCAACTGTCTGTCCAGAAAGATTGCGACCACCTCCTCCGCTTCTATCAGAAGATACGATGATGGGAATTTCTATTTCTCGTGTTTCAGAAAGGGTTTGAATTGCAAAGAGAGCTGCTTTACAATTAAGTGTATCCATGACAGTTTCTACAAGGAGAAAATCAACACCTCCATCAATCAGACCTTCCGCTTGTGTTGTGTATGCTGATACAAGTTGTGAAAATGTGATATTTCTGTATCCAGGATCGTTCACATTTGGTGAGATAGAGCAACTGCGATTGGTGGGTCCCATACTACCTGCGACGAAACGTGGTTTATCTTCTGAAGTCCATTTGTCAGCAACTTCACGCGCTAATAATGCAGCTGCATGGTTTACTTGATATGCATGTTCCTGCATTTGATAATCTGCCATTGAAACGGATGTGCTATTAAAAGTATTTGTCTCTATGATGTCTGCACCAGCCTGACAGTAATTGGAATGTATTTCGCGTATTATATCAGGTTGGGTGATTGATAGTAGGTCATTAAAACCTTTGACTTCAGATGCGTGATTGGCAAACTGATCACCACGAAAATCATCTTCATTAAGTCTATAGGTCTGTATAAGAGAACCCATCGCACCGTCAAGGATCAAAATACGTTCATTTAGTTTTACTTTTAAGAGATTTATACGCTCAGAATTAACCATATTTTCTCCATATTCGTCATATATTATGCCCTATATATTATACTACTTGAGAGTCTATATGTCCATTTGATTTCAAACGTTGTCAGATGCATTCAATTGTCGAAGAATTGCGCATTCTAATATAAGATTTCCTTGTAGGAGCGACATGTTTATCGGATTAAACCTCATAATTATAGGGATTTAATCGACAATTGAATGCCTCTGGGTTTCTGCTTTTTAGAATTGACTCAGTGCTAAGACAATACAATGTAAGCAAATTATTTTGCTTACTCATTTCTAATGTCAATATCAGGTGTCTTGTTTAGCAGCTTACTTTTAGGAGATGAACTGACGAGAAATATATTGATAGGTATTGGTTTGGTATCAGCAGAAATTTATCTTGTGAATAAGCAGAATTAATCTGTCCACGAATATGTGGACACGAAAGGAATTGTATATAATGAATCAGAAAGGGATCGTGTTCATCCTAATCCTTACCATTTTGTTAGGTTGTGGCACACGACAAATTCCCCCTGGAAGTAATATCCCTGACGGTATGGTGCTAATACCTGCAGGTGAATTTGAAATGGGCAGTAACCAAGGGGCTGCCAATGAACGTCCTGTGCATAAGGTCTACGTAGATGCGTTCTATATGGATATCTATGAGGTGACGAACGCTCAATACAAGGTTTTCGTTGATACAAATCCCGAATGGCAAAAAGATAACATTGCTGCGGAATATCACGACGGTTATTACCTTCGACTCTGGAATGGGAATACCTATCCCGAAGGCGAGGCTAACCATCCTGTTATTTATGTGAGTTGGTACGCAGCAATGGCTTATGCTAAATGGGCAGGCAAGCGGCTTCCGACAGAAGCAGAATGGGAAAAAGCGGCGCGTGGTGGACTCATTGGGAAAGCATATCCATGGGGCGACACAATTGATGCCACTCGCGCAAACTATTTACGGCACATCAACGTTCCGATCGCTGTTGGACAATATCCGCCTAACGGATACGGTCTATACGATATGTCTGGGAATGTTTCCGAATGGTGCCTTGATGAATATGATCCTAACTTTTACGCACAATCTCCAAGTAAAAACCCACTTTCAGGTGGTACGCGCGAAGAGGTCATCAATAGTTTTAAAGTAACTAATAAGATTAATCGCGTTTTAAGGGGCGGTTGCTGGAGCGATAATGGGATGTTCCTTCGGGTCGCCTACCGGAACTGGGGTCCACAGGACTACGCCAGTGTCTTCCGTGGGTTCCGGTGTGTGAAGGATGTTCCGTCTAATACCATTTCTAAATGATTATGTATCATTATTTCGCATGTCGGAGGTCGCGTTGCTTGCTCTGACCTACTGGGTTGTATGTTAGCATGCGGGCGAGAGGACCTCGCCCCTATGATAATATTATGCGACTACAAACGCATCTCTTCCTCAATTGATGCCTATGGGTGTTACACTCGCTCCGACCTACTGATATTTTCCAAATTCAGCAACCATATTTGAAACATTCACGTTTATGAAATAAGGACAAGAATACTGACAACTAAAAAATGTTGTCGATATAACTCTATTAGATGAAATATGTTAAGGAGACGGATCTTGTGTTACAACAAAGGAATAATATCCTAAAGAATAAGAGTCATGATTTGTCGCTTTTTACACACAGATACGCGATACATTTCGATATTCATCCTAATATTACATATCTTAATCAGGACATAGTTGTTATTATTGCAGACTTATTACAACTATTTCATCAATTTCCAGACGATGTATGGATTTCACAACAATCAGTTGAGGAAGGATTAGATTTTTGTAGGGTTAACTTCTGGGTATTTTCAGATTCGTCAGATGCGTTAAAACAATTTAGTATATGGTTTCAAGCCCTATTTCGTGAAAAACAGGTGAGTGAAGTATTAGAACGATTGGTCCTAATGGCATTAGATGAGTCAGACAATATAGAGGTAGATCTAACTGATTGGACGAGGTTAAATGTATTAGAAACGGATATAAAGAAAGCAATACAGAATGAAAATGATAAAAAATAACATTGACATGTAATTCTGTGTATGATACACTATATTCACATCAGAAGAAACCCTCACTGACCTAATCAATTAGGGAGATATACCTTGAAACGTTTATATTTCATGATTGTATTTCTATGTCTATGTTTTGTGAATATTGGCTACACTTATACGGTAGATGAAGTATTCATGAATTTCAAAACTGCGTACAGTAAGTGTAATAACTTCAGCGCAGATTTTGAAGAGACGACACTATATAAAACCAGAAAAAGTGTAAGCCGGGGTAGATTTACATTCGGAAAACCCAATTTGCTGAATATGAAATATGTCTCCCCAAGAGACGCGAGCAAGATTGTAAAAACGATCGTTTTGGATGGTGAATACGCTTGGTCTTATACACCAATCCTCAATGAAGTCAACAAACAAAAGTTGCATAATTCCCATCGACGTGAAATCCTTCCGGGTACGGGTGAATCTCTTGAGGATTTATCCAACAACTGGAATATGAAGTTAGTACCTGACGAAGCTGCAAACACTAAAGGTATATATCAAATACAACTTACACCAAAACCGAAACTATTAAACAGAAATATTGAGGATAATCAGGTAGGTAAAGATATAAAAAAAAAGAAGGATAATGGAGGTGTTAAGGAGTTACTTGAAATTTGGGTGAATAAAAGTGAATGGTTTCCTGTTCAATTCGGTTATGTGACTGTATACGAGGATGGAAGTCGTCGTAATGTTGTGATGAGGTTATCTAATATAGAACGAGATAAGAAGTTATCACCGGATAAGTTCAAGTTTGTTATTCCTAAAGATGCGGAGATAATTGATCTTTCAGAAAATTAATTATATGAAATTTCCTGACTTATTACGACTGGCGAATCTTCTTACATTTTCCCGGTTATTGTTAACATTACCTTTTTTCTTGTGTTTTCGTGCAAAATTGATGTTACCAGCAGCAGTATTTTTTAGTATAGCTGGTATAACAGATTATTTTGATGGTAAGATTGCACGAAAGCGAGGAACAACCAGTTTTGGCAGTTTCATGGATTCATTAATTGATAAGATATTAGTGGCTGCTGCTTTAATTGGTTTTTATCTATTTCGACATGATAATTTAGAAGATGGTGTCGGTTTAATCCCTATTTGGATGGTGTTAGTTATCCTTGGACGTGAAGTATTTATCACAGGATTCCGTGTTTTCTTTGCAGCTGTGCATGGGGAGGTAATATCTGCAAATAGATGGGGAAAATATAAAACTGCATCTCAACTAATTGTGATTATCATTGGTTTGGTACTACTTAGTTTTAATGGTATCTCCGATTTTGTTATACATCACAATGGACCGATTTATTTCATGATGTACTTACCTTTAGTCCTGACTATTGTCTCAGGTATAGAGATATTGTATGGAAACCTTAAGACAATTTCTACATAAAACGCGAGTTATATAAAACCTGTTTCAGGTGCTATTCTAATGAAACCAAATACTATAAGGTGTTTCGTTGCTATTGAGATACCAAATAGAATTCAGGATATATTAGGTGAAGTGCAAACACAAATACGATCAAAGATTGGTAGGGCATCGTGGACAAAAATCGGTAATTTTCATATTACACTGAAGTTTCTTGGAGATGTAGAAAATCGCAGCGTTGATAAAATTAGTTACGTATTAGATACAATAGCAAAAAAGAAAAAACCGTATTCTATAGAAATTGGTGGCATAGGTGCATTTCCAAATTTAGTTCGTCCACGAGTATTGTGGATTGGATTAAAAAAGGGCTCTGAACCAACAATATCACTTTCTAATGCGATAAACAGTGAACTATTAAAGATAGATTATTCTGAGGATACTCGTTTTCACCCACATTTTACACTTGCACGATTGAAAAGACAGATAAATTTGAAGTCATTTACTGAATTATTTAAAAATTACGAAACCGTGGACGGAACAAGGCATACAGTTGATAAAATTACACTCGTAAAAAGTGAATTGCATTCAGATGGTGCTGTCTATACTCCGTTAAATATATATTCTTTTGGATAGGAGATAGTTAATAATGGCAAAAGACGAGCAGAAAAAGTTGGAAAAAGATTTGAACACTGAAGATACAAAAATATCCGAAGATAAAAAGAAGGCAGTAGATCAAGCCATCTCTCAAGTAGAACGTGCTTATGGCAAAGGTGCGATTATGCGGCTTACTGACAACGAAGTTGTTCCTGTAGAAGCAATCCCTACTGGTGCTCTTTCTCTTGATATGGCGTTAGGTGTTGGAGGTGTGCCACGAGGAAGAATAATTGAAATCTTTGGTCATGAAGGAACTGGTAAAACCACGTTAGCCTTACACATCGTTGCTGAAGCACAGAAAATGGGTGGTATTGCAGCATTTATTGATGTTGAGCACGCCTTGGATACAACTTATGCACGAAATATCGGGGTAAATCTTGAAAACTTGCTAATTTCTCAGCCAGATGCAGGTGAACAAGCCTTAGAAATTGTGGAAACGCTTATCCGCAGCGGTGCGATTGATGTTGTAATTATCGACTCAGTTGCAGCATTAACACCCCAAGCTGAAGTTGAAGGTGAAATGGGCGATGCCCATGTCGGCTTATTACCGCGTCTGATGTCTAAAGCATTAAGAAAACTATCAGGGGTAACAAATAAATCGCAGACATGTGTCATTTTCACGAATCAAATTCGTCAGAAAATCGGTGTGATGTTCGGTAATCCGGACACGACTCCGGGCGGTCTTGCATTGAAGTTTCACGCATCTGTCCGGTTAGAAATTCGTCGAGCTACACAAATCAAAGAAGGTACAGATATACTTGGTAACAGAGTGCGTATAAAGGTTGTAAAAAATAAGGTTGCGCCACCTTTCAGAGAAGCGGAATTTGATGTTACTTTTGGTAAAGGAATCTCTAAAGAAGGCACATTATTGGATATCGCTGTTGAGGCAGGTTTTATAGAAAAAAGAGGATCATGGTTCTCATATAACAATGAGAGAATTGGTCAGGGTAGAAATAATGTGAAAGCGTATTTGCAGGAGAATCCAGAAGTCACTGCAGAACTCGACAGAAAAATCAGAGAAAACATGGGTTCACTCTCAGACTCTGTTGCAGGAGCAATTCCAGGTGTTGAAGAAGACGAAGAAGGTGTTGATACTGGATTTGAGGACACCACTGAAACACCTACGAGTTATGACGATGATGACAATTAGAGAGAAAGTTATATAATCTTTTATAGTTCAACATCTTTATCCAATACAAAGTAATATAGTAATCCTATTATTGAATTGATTCGTTCAAGGTTACCATGTTTTTTCTTGATGTATATATTTCAACATGTTATACTTTTAGGCACTAAGTTTGTTATATTTAACTGACAGACATTCTACCATACCATCAATCTTTTCAATGGAAAGTGAGAATAATTTGTATGGCAAGCAAAAGAGACACTTCAACAGAGTTATTGAAAAGTTCTGATATTGAGGAAACTGCATCAGATGCGGCAAATTATCCTCAACGGATTCGTGAGTTGAACTGGCAGATAGAAATGCTTGAGAACGAAGTCAGCGATTTGCGCAGACAACTCAGCACTGCCCCTAACGATGATGTTGATGCACGTCTATACGAAATGACGCGAGAACTTATGCAGTCGCACCGTCAAAACCGAAAACTTAGAAATACCCTTCAAGAAGCGAAGGAAAAACTTGAACTACTAAAAGAAAAGGTTAAGCAGCTCAGTGCCCCTCCCAATAACTACGGCATTTTCCTCGGCGTAAATGATGACAACACAATTGATGTTGACATCGGTGGAAAAAAATGGCGTGTCAATCACGATCCATCCTTAAATCCCAATCAAATACAAGTTGGACAAGAAGTCATAGTAAATAGTGGCTTAAATGTCGTTGCGATCAAACCACCAGAAAAACACGGGGATGTTGTTAAGATTAAAGAAGTATTGGAATCTGATCGTGCGGTTGTTAGTTTACGGACAGATGAGGAACAAGTTGTACGTATCTCAGAGGCATTAAGAGATGAAGAGTTGAAAATAGGTGATCCTGTTCTACTAAATCACACCAGCGGCATGCTCCTTGAAAAACTTCCAAAACGTGAACTTGATGACTTGCTACTTGAAGAAGTACCAGATATAAGTTATGCTGACATTGGCGGATTGGACTCACAGATTGAAGCAATACGTGATGCTATTGAGATGCCATATCTTTATCCAGATGAATATCGCGAATTTGATCTTACACCACCAAAAGGAGTATTGCTCTATGGTCCACCAGGTTGTGGTAAGACTTTAATCGCAAGAGCAGTGGCAAATTGCCTTGCAGAACGGATTCGACAACAAAACGATAGAGATGATGTTAAAGGTTATTTCATAAATATTAAGGGACCTGAACTTCTTAACAAATATGTCGGTGAGACTGAGCGAAAAATACGAGAAGTTTTTCAAAAAGCACGTGATAAATCCAAAGAAGGATTCCCAGTAGTCATTTTCTTTGATGAAATGGATTCACTGTTTAGGTCGCGTGGCATGGGAATATCATCAGATATGGAGTCTACCCTTGTGCCACAGTTCCTCTCAATGCTTGATGGTGTTGAAGACTTAAGAGATGTCATCGTTATTGGTGCAAGCAATAGACAAGATCTTTTGGACCCTGCTGTTTTGAGACCTGGACGACTTGATGTGAAGATTAAAATAGATCGTCCGAGTATGGATGGAGCCAAGGATATATTTTCTATCTATCTAACCCCGGATCTTCCATTTGCCAAGGCGGAAGTAGAGAAATTTGATAGTAATACAGATGACATAACTGAACACCTTATCTCTGAAGCGGTTCAAGCAATGTATGCTACAACTGAAGAAAATCGTTTCATAGAAGTGACTTACACGCGTGGTGAACGTGAGACTCTCTTCTTCAAAGATTTCGTAAGTGGTGCAATGATTAGGAACATAGTTTCACGAGCAAAAAAGATGGCGATTAAGCGTCTTATCAGTTCAGAAGGAAAAGAAAAAGGTATATCACTTGATGACCTTAAAACCGCTATCCGTGAAGAATATCGTGAAAATGAGGACCTCCCAAATACAACAAATCCAGATGATTGGGCAAAAATCTCTGGCAGGAAAGGTGAGAAAATCGTTAATATCCGAGCCTTGATAAATGAACCTGAGACACGAAGGAATCCTGAAATGCGGATCAGCAAGGGTGGGACATATCTCTAAGAATGTAATTCCACTTGCTACATTTTAAAATAAATAATGGCAGTACCAACAATAATCGGCACTGAAACTGAGTTCGGAATCTCAGTCAAAAATGCACGAGAGCAAGATCTCGTAGCAGCATCAACATTGGTTGTAAACGCTTATAATAGTCGTAATTTACCAACGATTTTGTGGGACTATGCACAAGAAAGTCCATTGATGGATGCGCGTGGTTTTACAGTTGATGGTGAAAATCCGCCTTCAGATGATGCAAATAACAGTGTCATAAACGATATTTTGATAAATGGTGGAAGATACTATGTTGATCACGCACATCCCGAATATTGTACACCTGAATGTACAAATGCGCGAGACTTGGTAAAATATGAAAAAGCTGGTGAACTTATCTTGGAACTAAGCCGTCTCGCTGCTGAACAACTACTATTGGATAATCAAGAAATAATTATATACAAAAACAATACTGATTATAAGGGACATAGTTACGGATCGCATGAAAATTATTTGATGTCTCGTAAAATTCCTTTTACTGATATTGTTAATGGATTAACACCGTTTCTCGTAACTCGTCAAATTTTTACGGGAAGTGGGAAGGTAGGTGCAGAAAACGGAGCCGAGGATACCGATTTCCAGATATCGCAGCGAGCAGATTTTTTTGAAAAAGAGGTTGGTCTTAGCACGATGGTTGAACGTCCGATAATCAACACTCGTGATGAACCGCACGCTGATTCAAAATTATACCGTCGTCTACATGTTATCGTTGGTGATTCTAATATGTCGGAATTCACGATTTACTTGAAAGTCGGAATCACATCCATCATCCTACAATTAATTGAGAAAGGTGTTGTTGGTAGCCAATTTGCTTTACAAGATCCGGTTGCAGTGATAAAATCAGTATCACGAGATTTAGATTGTAGAAACAAGTATTCCCTGAAAGATGATCGCAATTGGACGGCTATTGAGATACAACAGGCATATCTGGAACTTGCACATAAACACCTGTCACCTGAAGAAAGGACACCTGTAGTAGAGGATCTATTGGACAAATGGGAATATGTCTTAACCAACATGAAATCTGATCCTATGAGTATGGGACAGCATATAGATTGGGTTATTAAGAAAAGACTTATTGATGCATATATTGATAGACACGCATTTAAATGGACGGACGCACGTGTTCGGATGCTTGATCTTCAGTATCATGACCTACGTCCTGAAAAAGGACTTTATGCTCGATTGCTCAAGAATGGACATGTAGAACGTTTGTTATCTCAAGAGGAGGTGGTGCATGCAATTCAGCATCCTCCTTTAGATACACGGGCATATTTTAGAGGCACTTGTTTACGAAAATATCCGAATAGCATCCATAGTGTAAGTTGGAATTCAATAGTTTTCAATGGACCTACAGGTTTCGATAAAATCATGATGGAACGTCCACATTTTGGCACACAAGAAATAATCGGTGAATTATTGAATTCATGTACCGTTGATGAACTCGTCAACCAAATTCGTACTGATGGTTAATTGTCTTGTTGATAAAGGGGTTACCCCCGATGGAATTATGTTAGTCTATATAAGTTTGCGGATTAGACGTAAACTACATATTTAAAGGAGTACAACATGCCACGCGAAAAACAGCAAGAATACAGAGATCACCCCATCAATGAAAATGAGGAGATCCAACCCAATTCCGAGATAAATGACAACGTTGATGATTTGACAGAGGATTTAGACGCACTTCTCGATGAAATCGATGAGATTTTAGAAGAAGATTCCGAGGAATTCGTTGAAAACTTTATCCAACGTGGAGGTCAATAGGATTGATCAAACCCCATGACTATGGAACAACCGATTTTCTACAAATTCTGAAAAATCGTGCTCCAGAAAGTGTTGCTGACTGGGACCGATTCAACGGGATGCGGGAGAACTTTCCACACAATTTTTTGGAAGGGACTACTGTGCTAGCACTCGTCTATGATACGGGTGTAATTATTGCAGGTGACCGTCAAGCAACTGAAGGATATCAAGTTGGGGAAAGACGTATTCAGAAAGTGTTTAAAGTCGATAGACATTCTGCAATAGCAATCGCGGGTGTTGCAGGACCTTGTTTTGAAACTGCCAAGTTATTCCAAGTTCAAGTGGAGTTCTACGAAAAAATGGAAGGAACTTCTTTAAGTTTGGATGGACAAGCAAATTATCTTTCAAACCTTGTCAGAACAAACTTAGGTTTAGCTATGCAAGGTTTAGTTGTCCTTCCTCTATTTGCAGGTTATGACTTGAGACAGCGGAAAGGACGGATATTTAAATATGATGTGCTTGGTGGACGTTACGAGGAAGATTCCTATTATGCCATCGGTTCTGGTGGAAAAGATGCAAGGACTACCCTCAAAAAGTTATTTCAACCAGATATGTCACAAGAATCCGCTTTAAAGGCAGTAATTGAGTCATTATGGGATGCTGCAGACGAGGATATCGCTACCGGTGGTCCCGATCTGATTAGGAAAATCTTTCCTACTTTGACAGTTATCACTGAAGAAGGTGTATCTGATGTTTCAGAGGAAACTGTTGAAGATATGTTCCATGAATTAGTTTCACGTTTAGAACAAAAGTAAGACTGTATTCATTTAGTTTTAATTATTGAGGGATAAATGTCAACGCCATATTACGTTTCACCCGATCAAATTTGGGAAGATAAAAAAGTCTTTGTTGATCGTGGTATTGAACAAGCAAAGGAAGTGGTTGTTTTAGAGTATAACAATGGTCTTCTGATGGTAGCCGAGAACCCCAGAAGAACAATATTCAAGATTTCTGAAATATACGACAGAATTGCGCTTGCTTCTACTGGACGTGTTTCAGAATATGAGACACTTCGAGTTGCAGGTATTCGTGAAGCAGAGGTTAAAGGGTATACCTATTACCGTGAAGATGTTACTGGGAAATGGTTGACAAACCTATACTCACAACACATGAGTGCAATTGCACAAGGATGGGATGTAAAACCGCTTGAGATTGAACTTCTTGTTTGTGAAGTGGATAGTAGTCCCGGCGTAAGCAGCCAGATTTATAAGATTACATTTGATGGCACCTATGAGGAAAGTGAAAAATTTGCTGTAATCGGTGGTAGGGCAGATGCTATCACCCAGAAACTAAACGATGAATACACAGAAGGTTTGGAATTAGCAGATGCTTTGCAGCTTGCATCGCGTGCATTTGAATCTATAGAGGTAGAAGAATCGGAACCGTATCAGATAACTCCAGAGACAATAGAAGTTAGTTGTCTTGATGTAACTTCTGGACGACGTAAATTTCGTCGGTTTTCAGTTGAAGAGATAGCAGAGATATTTAATCATGCATCGTAGAATATACGGATTGGAAACCGAATACGGGATTATCTGTACCCCAGACAAAAACAAGGGTAAGAAACTCACTGTTCAGAATGTTGTAATGTATCTGTTTCGTGAAATTATATCTGGTCGGATGTACCCTGATGTATTTCTTGAAAACGGAGCAAGGTTTTATCAAGACATTGGCTGCCATCCTGAATACGCGACCCCAGAATGTGATGATGTCATTGAACTGGTAGCACACGATAAAGCTGGAGAACGTATTGTCACTCGGCTTGCAACAACAGCTGAACGGAGAATGCGTGTTGATGGTTTTCGTGGAAAAATCTCTATCTTTAAAAACAACTTAGATACCGTAGGGAATACCTACGGTTGCCATGAAAACTATCTTATGGAGCGCGAAAAAGTTAGTTTTCGGCAGTTAGCATCACAACTCATTCCTTTTTTTGTTACCAGACAAATTTATACTGGCGCGGGAAAAATAAAACGAAGCGACCAAGGTTTCTATGAGATTTCCCAACGCGCACAACACATCCGAGAAGAAATATCCATCGCTACTACTACCGCACGCGGGATTATCAATACTCGCGATGAGCCCCATGCTGACAGAGAAAAATATAGACGACTACACGTCATTGTAGGTGATTCCAATATGTCCGAATTTTCAACCTTCTTGAAAGTTGGAACAACTGGTATCATTCTCCGTATGATTGAGGACCATTTTATAACTGAACGTTTTGCTCTACGTAACTCGGTACAAGCCATACACGAAATTTCTGAGGATATTTCTTGTAAACGTCTTATTGAACTTGAAAACGGGAAACGATTATCTGCAATAGAACTTCAATGGCAATACTTCGAATGTGCAAAACGTTATCTTGAAACTGTAGAATCTGACCCAACGACTGACGAGGTAATGGCACGTTGGGAATACGTTATGACATGTCTTGAAGAAGATCCAATGCAATTGGAACGTGAACTTGACTGGGTCATTAAGCGAAAATGGATAGAAGCTTATGTAAAACACCGTTCCCTTGACTGGAATTCCGCAGAAGTAAGACGTTTGGATTTGGAATACCATAATATCCGTCAGGATACCAGCGTATATTATAAAGCAGAAAAACGTGGATTAACTGAAAGAATTTTGGACGACACGCAGATTCGTCGTGCAATGCATTCACCACCAGAAAGGACAAGGGCAAAGTTTCGTGGAAGATTTATCAAACTTGTAAATAATGGGAAAATCCTTTGTGGTGTAAATTGGAGTTATATCCAACTATATGAACCATATCAGAAACTCTATCTATCAACAGACCCGCTTGAACCTGAATTTGAAGAAGCGAGTCGTATGATTTATTCGATATAATTGACAAACAGCAGTCAGTGGAATAGATTAAGGTAGATAGTTTATGATTATGGCTATATCAAGTAAAGTGACTACTTACAGACGACATAAATAATTGGAGGAAATTAATGACACAACCGAAATATGTTTACTTCTTTGGAGCTGGTGAAGGGGAAGGTGATGCTTCCATGAAACTCTTACTCGGTGGTAAGGGAGCAAACCTATCTGAGATGACAAATCTCGGCATTCCAGTACCGCCAGGATTTACGATCTCCACTGAAGTATGCAAATTTTATTATGATAATGAGAAGAAATACCCTCACGGACTTGACCAACAGATTACTGAAAATCTACAGAAATTAGAAGATTCCCTGGATGAAAAATTCGGAGATACGGAAAACCCTCTACTTGTTTCCGTACGTTCTGGTGCTGCTGTTTCAATGCCTGGGATGATGGATACAATTCTGAACCTCGGTCTAAATGACGATGCAGTCAAAGGATTAATTACAAAATCTGGTAATGAGCGTTTTTCCTACGATGCATACCGTCGGTTTGTTCAGATGTTCGGAAATGTAGTATTACGTGTTGACCATGACGAATTTGAACATCTGCTTGAAGAAAAGAAAAATAATAAAGGTGTTACCTTAGATACGGAATTGGAAGCATCAGACCTATTAGAACTCGTCAAGGAATTCAAGCATGTTATCAAGCAGAAAACAGGGAGCGACTTTCCTGATGAACCACGTCGTCAACTGGATATGGCTCGTGACGCTGTATTTGAATCTTCTGGAAATCCACGCGCAATCACCTACCGCCGTATAAATGATATTTCGGAAGAGCTGGGACGCACTGCTGTCAATATACAAGCAATGGTATTTGGTAATATGGGAGGGAGTTCTGGTACAGGTGTTGCTTTTTCCCGCAACCCGTCAACAGGTGCGAACCAATTCTATGGTGAATTTTTGATGAATGCACAAGGAGAAGATGTTGTTGCTGGTATTCGAACTCCGTTGCCAATATCTGAATTGAGAAATATCAATCCAGATGCGTATGATGAATTAGTTGCTATCGGATTGAAATTAGAGACACACTATAAGGACATGCAGGATGTGGAGTTTACAATTCAGGATGGAACTCTCTACATGCTACAAACACGGAACGGAAAACGTACAGGACAAGCAGCAGTTCGCATCGCTGTTGAGATGGTTGAAGAAGGTTTGATTGATAAAGAAACTGCTTTGACGCGTGTCCCTGCTAACGATCTTGACCAGTTATTGCATCCGAGTGTTGACCCTGGTGCTTCGGTCGAAGTAATTGCACAAGGATTACCTGCATCACCTGGCGCAGCGGTCGGTAAAGTTGTGTTCACGGCAATTCGTGCAGAAGAACTTGCAGCTGAAGGGGAAAAAGTTATTCTTGTCAGATCAGAAACTTCACCAGAAGATATTGGTGGAATGGATGCAGCTGAAGGTATTTTGACCGCACGTGGTGGTATGACAAGTCACGCGGCTGTTGTTGCACGCGGTATGGGAAAATGTTGTGTTGCAGGATGTTCTAATCTTTTTATAAATGAAGAAGCATTAGAATTTATCGTTGGTGGAAAACGTTATGGCGAAGGTGATTTTATTACGCTCAACGGTTCAACTGGAGATGTTCTAAACGGTCAGGTATCTCTAATACAGCCAGAACTCAGTGGACAATTCGGTATTCTAATGGAATGGGCTGATGAAGTCCGAACACTGGACATTAGAACTAATGCAGACACACCAGAAGATGCGAAAAATGCCCGGGGATTCGGTGCAGAAGGTATAGGACTCTGCAGGACTGAACATATGTTCTTTGGAACAGGAATTGATGCAGTCAGAGAGATGATACTTGCGGATGACACGTTTGAACGTAAGCAAGCTTTGACAAAACTACTTTCCCATCAACGTTCAGATTTCATCGGTATTTTTGAGGCTATGGCTGGATATCCAGTTACCATTCGCACACTTGATCCGCCATTACATGAGTTTTTGCCCAAAAACGAGTCTGAAATCTCTGATCTTGCAGAAAGAATTAATGTTGATGTACAAAAACTACGTGAGCGCGTAGAGGAGTTGCATGAATTCAATCCTATGCTTGGACATCGCGGATGTAGACTCGGTATTGTATATCCGGAAATTACAGAGATGCAAGCACGCGCAATCTTTGAAGCTGCTGTAGATGTCGCAAAACGCGGTATCAAAGTGTTACCAGAGATTATGATACCACTCGTCGGACATATCAACGAATTCTCATTGCAACGTAAGGTTGTTGATGATATTGCGAAAGAGGTCTTTAATGAAACTGGTACACGTGTTGAATATCTGATCGGAACGATGATTGAGCTACCCCGCGCAGCACTTACTGCTGACAAAATCGCAGCTGAAGCTGAATTCTTCTCCTACGGCACAAATGACCTTACCCAAACGACATTCGGTATGAGTCGTGATGATGCAGTGAAATTCCTTGACGATTATGTCAAAAATGGTATTCTCGAATACGATCCGTTCCAAGTCTTAGACCAAGAAGGTGTTGGCAGCCTATTACAGATTGGTTGTGAAAAAGGTAGAGCGGCACGACCTGATTTGAAAGTTGGTATCTGTGGTGAACATGGAGGAGAACCACATTCTGTGAAGTTCTGCTACGGATTAGACTTCAATTATGTTTCTTGTTCACCATTCCGTGTGCCAATCGCTCGTTTGGCAGCAGCACAGGCTGTTATTGAAGCAAAGTCTTAGATAAAAAGAAAGTCTACAAACTATAGGCGTGTGAACTGATTATGTCCACACGCCTATACTATTTGCTCAACATTCATGATGTAAAAAGCAGTTGAATTGCTTATGTGTTTTATGGTAAATTGTCAATAGAAAACACACAATTACGTAGGAGGAGAATAATGGAAACTCATGAGGCACGCCAAATTTCTAATGACAGTATTCCCTCTGATTTACCCAAGATGACATTAGAGGAATTCCTTGAAAGTGACTTAGAGGGATATGAATACATTAAAGGAGAGTTAATTCCGATGCCACCAACTTCATTGGAACATGGTGACATAAGCATGAACCTTATTACACTGTTAAACACATACGTTCGTGATAAACAGTTAGGTCGTGTCTATATGCCGGACACAGGTTTCCGGGTAGGTGAACGAGTGTTAATACCAGATATTGCGTTTCTTGTAAAGTCACGGTTACCAGATGACCTAAGCAAAGCATCCCCTGTTCCTCCAGATCTTGCTGTTGAAGTTGTTTCTCCTTCAGATACATTGCTACGGGTTGAAGAAAAGGTATTTGCATATCTTGAAGCAGGAACACAATTGGTATGGGTGATCAAACCGAGATCTAAAACTGTAAATGTATATCGATCAGAAACAGATATAACACTCCTCACAAGAAATCACACACTCAGCGGGGAAGAGATAGTGGAAGGCTTCTCATGTCAGGTAGCAGAGCTTTTTGAATAGTATAAAATCACGTTTTCTCACAGAAAGGACAAATATATAAATGCTAATTGCAGACGTAAATAAAATCGAAGGCAGAACATATCCTGCCCGACGATTAACCAGAAATCTTGTTGGAGGTGCATCCCCAATTCAGATAAATGAATTCTGTATGGGATTTGTGGTCTTAGAGCCAAACGGAGGACAAGTGCCGTGGCATAACCACGAACAGGAAGAAATCTACTTTATCGTTGAAGGTGAAGGTGAAATGTGTCTTGGTGAAGAACGTCAAACAATATCTGCTGGACAAACGGTATTCATTCCTTCATGGGTTTTTCACCAATTGACGAATACCAGCGACACTCCAATGCACATGGTCTACTGTTATGGTCCAGCAGGAGATGTTGACCATTGGAAACAGGAACTCGCAGGAACACTTCCAAAAGCAGGAATTGATGTACCCCCACTCCCAGAAGGTGCAGCACCTCAATGCACAGATAAACCAAAAGAGTAGAATGCAACATAATTCCCTCTATTCGTAAATTGAACGTAAAGTTTTCCGAGAAATAAATAAGGATTGTAAATGACCAACCAAACCCCTAAAACACATCGTGTTGGTATCATCATGAATGGTGTTACTGGCAGGATGGGAACAAATCAACACCTCATTCGCTCTATATTAGCAATAGCAGAAGACGGTGGAATTCCAATAGGTGAGGGCGAAGTGATAATGCCTGATCCATATCTCGTTGGAAGAAATCCAGCGAAATTAGAAAAGTTGTCTGAAACTACAGGCATTGAGAATTGGAGCACAGACCTTGACGCTGCCCTTGCAGACGACACATATTCAGTATATTTCGACGCTCAAGTAACATCTCGTCGTGTTGACGCTGTACAAACTGCAATATCAGCGGGAAAACACATCTATTGTGAAAAACCTTCTGCAACAACGAGTACAGACGCATATAGTCTATATGAACAGGCAGCAAAAGCAGGATTGAAAAACGGTGTCGTTCAGGATAAACTCTGGTTGCCCGGAATACAGAAACTAAAAAGACTAATAGACGCTGACTTTTTTGGACAAATTATCGCTGTGCGCGGTGAGTTTGGATATTGGGTTTTTCAAGGGGATGCTATTCCTACACAACGTCCTTCATGGAATTACCGGTCCGAAGATGGCGGTGGTATTATTCTTGACATGTTTAGTCACTGGCGATATGTGTTAGACAATCTTTTTGGATCGGTCAAAGCAGTGTCCTGTATAGCAACGACACATTTTCCACAACGTTGGGACGAGAACAACGAACCGTATCAATGTACAGCAGAGGATGCAGCTTACGCAACCTTTGAAATAGAAGATGGGATTATTGCACACTTTAACTCATCTTGGGCAGTACGTGTTCGTAGAGATGATCTGTTGACGATACAGGTGGATGGATTAAATGGCTCTGCTGTTGTCGGCTTAAGAGATTGTTGGATTCAACCCTTATCTGGTACACCGCGTCCTGTTTGGAATCCTGATATTGAACAACCAATAAAGTTCTTTGATGGATGGCTTAAGGTACCCGAACAGGAGACCTACGAGAACGCATTCAGAGCACAGTGGGAGTTGTTCCTACGGCATGTCGTCACAGATGAACCTTTTCCGTGGAGTCTTCTTGAAGGAGCAAAAGGTGTGCAATTGGCTGAAAAAGGAATGGAATCTTGGAAAACGCGAAAATGGGTTGATTTACCTGAATTATCACAAATTGTATGATATTGTTTCATAAAAGTGAGAGTATAAAATGGCATCAAACGTAATCCTTGAAAAATTGGATGAGTATCGTTGGCGTATACCGAAAAGCTACATGAAGGGTATGCGTGTTGATGGTATCATCTATGCAAATGAAAAACTGCTTAATCAGGCGAAGAGTGATGAAGCACTGCAACAAGTTGCAAACGTCGCGCATCTTCCCGGTATTGTAAAACACTCACTCGCAATGCCAGATCTTCATTGGGGTTATGGATTCGTCATCGGAGGGGTTGCAGCCACTGACCCGCAAGCAGATGGTGTCGTTTCTCCAGGTGGTATCGGATACGATATCAATTGCGGGGTACGGTTGATAAGAACTAACCTTAATTCTAAACAGTTAGAAGGTAAGACCAAAGGACTCATCGGAGAACTCTTTGACAATGTGCCTTGCGGTGTTGGCTCCAAGGGACAGATACAACTCTCTATCAATGAAGAACGTTATATGTTGGAAAAAGGTGCAAAGTGGGCTATTGAGCGTGAATATGGACATCCGAAAGACCTTCAATTTACCGAAGCATCGGGAATCCTTCAACATGCTAATGCTGATGCGGCAAGCCAACGTGCTTTAGAACGCGGAAAAAACCAACTCGGCACACTCGGTTCAGGTAACCATTTTCTTGAGGTGCAAGTCGTTGATCGTATCTTTTACCGGGAAGCAGCTGACGCTATGGGTTTGAGCGAAGGTAATATCTGTGTCATGATCCATACAGGTTCACGCGGTTTTGGTTATCAAATCTGCGACGAACACGTTAAAAGTTGGGTTCAAGTCACAGAAAGGTACGGAATAAACCTACCCGATAGACAACTTGCTTCTGCCCCAATTAACTCTCCCGAAGGACAGGATTACATCACAGCAATGGCATGTAGTGCCAATTACGCTTGGAACAATCGTCAATGCATTATGCATCTTGTTCGACAGACCTTTATGAAGTATTTTGACACAACTGAAGACGAACTCGGGTTGGAGCTTGTATACGATGTATCCCATAACATCGGGAAGTTTGAAAAGCATGAAGTTGATGGGAAAGAACGAGAGTTGTTTATCCATCGAAAAGGAGCAACACGTGCTTTTCCTGCTGGACATCCTGAAATCCCCGAAAAATACCAAAAAGTCGGACAACCGGTACTTATTCCTGGGGATATGGGTACTGCCTCTTATGTGTTGGTTGGCAATCCCGGTGCAATGGCGGAGACTTGGGGAACAACTTGTCATGGTGCGGGAAGAGTCCTTTCACGCCGCAAAGCAATAGCATTAACAGAAGGACGTTCTATTCAAAAAGACCTTGAGGAACGCGGTATATACGTTCGAGCTGAAGGGAAGCGAACATTACGTGAAGAGGTATCTGAGGCATACAAAGATGTTGATGAGGTGGTACGCGTTGTGGATGAAGCAGGACTATCCCGCCGTGTCGCACGCCTTCGACCTATTGGTGTTGTGAAGGGGTAGTTGACATATCACATCCATACTACGATTTTTCAACACTTCATTTCTCTTTTGTGTTGTCGTGCAATCTATGTGTTGTCTCACAATCTAACATTGATTGTCTACCTATAGCAAAATCCTACTCCATATAAAACAGATGCCCGCGTTCAAAGAGATCATCAAGATAAATCTCAACAATCCAATAACCCGATGCAAATCTCTCTCCACCTAACCCACCGGTTGGTGCATCAATATAAAACCACGTAATTTTTTCACCAGTTGTAGAGGATATTGTAATCTTTTCACTGTGATATGGAGGATCATCCAAATCATCATCAGGAGAGATCCAATTTACCTCAACTTTGTGTCCAGTATCAATATTATCCCATAAAATCCATAAGAACACCTTATCATCTAATTCGGAATCAAATGTATCCGTGATGTCAGAAGGTCTATCATCAACTACATCTACAGAAAGCACTGAATCTATTATTTTAGGTTCTGCACGTCCAAGATCTATTGCTCCACTTCCACCAGAAGTCGTTTCTTCACAACCGTTCAAGATTAATGCAACAATAAGAAAAGGTATTGCTATTATTGATGTATATATATACTTCATCAGATATACTCCTTGTTCAAGTTTTTCATGTTTTCTTGAGAATTTTCTAAATTAAACGTATTTCTGTTATTGTTTGTTTACATCAAAAGAATAACACTTATAGTTCACAATCAAATAGAGTATATCCATAGAATACCAGATATAAAACCAGTTTTCAATACCTTCATTACACTCCTTCAAATTATGATTGACAATGGTTATCATAACAGGTAAAATTGTATAGAAATTCGTTATAGATTGATGTGTTTTCAGGAATGTAGGATTTTAACTTTTGGTGTAGTATCCCGATAATAAAAACCGATAAGGAGTGTATATGTCAACAAAAACAAGAATTGTGTTTGTGGCTGGAGGAGCAAGTCATGGAAGCGGGTCACATGAACATCCTGCTGGGTGTTCGTTCTTGGCTGACCAATTGAATGATGCAGTAGAAAACATGGAGGCAGTTGTAAGTAAAGGATGGCCCTCAGATCCATCTATTTTTGACAATACAGATGCCATTATAGTTTATTCGGATGGTGGTGGAGGTCATCTTGCTATACCACATCTTGAACAGATTTCAGAATTTGCTGCACAAGGTATTGGAATTGCTATGCTTCACTATGCAGTTGAAGTGCCTAAAGGGGAACCGGGGGATCATTTCTTGGAATGGATCGGTGGTTATTTCGAGACTCATCTTTCTGTAAATCCACATTGGACTGCAGAATTCACTGCTTTTCCAGATCATCCAGTAACTAACGGTATGGTCCCATTCTCATTAGATGACGAATGGTATTATCACATGCGATTTCCAAAAAATATGCAAGATGTAGTACCAGTGTTGAGTGCAGTCGCGCCTGAGTCAACGCTCAAGAGACCTGATGGACCACACAGCGGCAACCCACATGTTCGTGCGTCAGTTGCAAAAGGTGAACCACAGCATCTCGGTTGGTGCAAAGAACGACAGGATGGCGGACGTGGATTCGGTTTTACAGGTGGGCATTACCATAAGAATTGGGGTGATGACAATCTTAGAAAGTTTATCCTCAACGCTATTGCTTGGACAGCAAAGGTAGAGATTCCTGAAGACGGTATTTCAACACCAACTCCTTCAGAAGCAGATTTAAATGCTTATCTGTAATGAAAAATTTGGTTATTCTATATGTGATGGTAACACAGATAATATAAGGACAGTCCTTGCATCAACTATGGAACAAACCCGGAGAGAAACATGGAGCAAGAACAACTTGATTACCTATTTGACCTACAAGGGTATCTGATATTAGAGGATGCTATTTCGGATGAAGACCTGAATCAGATAAATGAATGGATTGATACGAATTGGGCTTATGTTGAACAACCTTGGGAACCAAATTCCGATGATAGACGGATACCGCGATGGATCGGTAATATTGAGACACATACCTATAATATAGAAAATGGTGTCAATTTTCAGAATATCATTGAGGGTGGTAAGGTATTCGAAAAGTTAATTGATCACCCTGCATGGATAAATATGATTCAGAAATACGTCCATGAGGTGAATGGACTTTCAATCCATGAGAATTTTTTGAATGTTCGTGGTCCGGGTGGTTTCATCCACATCCATTGCGGTGGACATGTTCCATTGAGTTATTTAACCTTCCGTCAAATAAATACTGGAGAATGGCTTGTGGGACAGATAAATGTCCTGATGGCAATAAACGACATCGGTCCGGGAGATGGTGCTCCGGTGTTAATACCGGGAAGTCATAAATGCTCTGAGATTCATCCGCGTTTGAAACATGATGGAAAGGGTATCGTCTACGATGGATATACCGGTAAACCTGCTGGATCAGCATTTGCTACGCAGGAAGTGCATCTGAAAGCTGGTGATGTGGTAATGTTTACGGATGCAATCACACACGGGTCAGCAGAACGGACAAATCCTGGCTATCGTAGATCCATTGTTTATCGATACTCACCAAGATACGTACGTGAACGTTTTGACTATCCACATTCAGACGAGTTGTTAGCGCGTTTGACCCCAGAACAACGCAAGATCATCCAACCGAATGCCCCGCGAAGACCGCCACAAGTAGCGTAGTATTTAAAAAATATGCAGACTCCAAACAAATCCCTTTGGGGTGGACGTTTTAGCACAAACCTCACCTCAGAAACAGTCGCCTTCACACACTCCATTGAAGCAGATACACGTCTCATCGTATACGATATCTGGGGAAGTAAAGCACATGCGGTTATGCTTGAACGGCAAGAGATAATCTCTGATACTGATCTACGAGAGATTCTAAATTGGTTATGTAAAGCAGAGGAAGATTTCCAAAATGGAAACTTCTCTCTTGATCCGAATAAAGAAGACGTTCACATGAATGTTGAGTCCTATCTGATTGAGAACGCAGGACCCGAATTAGGCGGTAAACTACATACTGCTCGGTCTCGCAATGATCAGGTACTTGTAGATGCACATCTATACATACGTGATGAGATTCTGAATATCCAACGTGGTATTTCAAAGTTATGCGATGCTTTCCTAAACATTGCCAAAGACCATGTTGATACCGTCATGCCAGGATATACACATACACAGCATGCGCAACCGATTAGTCTCGGTTTCTGGGCAACTGCCTATGTCAGTATGTTTTTGCGTGACCAAAAACGTCTTCAATCTGCTTACGAACTTGCTAATACGAACCCACTTGGTGCATGTGCATTGGCAGGTACAACTTTTCCAATTGACCGTCAACTCACAACCAAGCTACTCGGTTTTGACACACCACACGAACATGCCCTTGATGTAATCAGTAGTCGTGATTTTATTGCAGAGATACTATTTGCCTTATCACTTGTAATGGCTAATCTATCAAGACTGAGCGAAGAGATAATTTATTGGACAACCTTTGAATATGACTTTGCAGTGCTTGATGATGCATATAGTTCAGGAAGTTCTATTATGCCACAAAAAAAGAATCCGGACATTGCAGAACTTACGCGCGGCAGAACAGGACGCCTCTACGGGGCATTGATAGACCTGTTAACTAATCTCAAAGGTTTGCCTATGGGGTATAACCGCGATTTTCAGGAGGATAAACCGCCATTGTGGGAAGCATTTGATATTGTAAAGTCCTGTCTCGGTATTTTACCTAATCTTCTCAACACGACTACTTTTAATACAGATCGGATGGCTGAGTTAGTAAATTCTAACTTCGCTACCGCAACAGAACTCGCGAACTATCTGGTCAAGGAACATCAACTCAGTTTTCGTGAAAGCCACGAGATTGTGGGTTGGTTAGTTGGAGAACTGGTTGAACAAGAAAAGACATTCACTGAGTTGAAGTTAACTCATAGTCTCTTAAAACAGAAAGATATTGATATACCGATTCCAGAACTAAAGCAGATTTTAGATGCGAAATTAGCACTTGAGAACAATCAGAGTCTTGGTGGCACATCACCTGCAGAAGTAAATCGGATGATAGGTGCATTTGAAGAACAACTAAATGAGATTGCAATGCATGTTTATTCCTGTCAGACACAAATTGAAGATGCACACAAAGAAACACAGAGAATAGTTGATAAAGTATTAGGATAATAGTCCAAACTTCAATAAGGGGAATGACGTTGAGAAATAGATTAATAGTAGCATTAGATACAGACGATGGTGAAGAAATTAATTGGCTATCCGGGACTCTTATGGGTATGGTGTCATGGTTTAAGATAGGTTTTCAAGCATTCAGTGCGCTTGGTATGGAAGCATTTCCATGGTTTGAGCAAAACGGGTATAATGTTTTTGTTGACCTAAAATTCCACGACATCCCTAACACAGTAGCGCGCGATGTGGGTACGATGACAAAACACGGAGCAAATATGATTAACATGCATGCATCTGGTGGTTTTGAAATGATGCAGACAGCGAGATTCAGCGCAGATGATGCTGCATACAAAGCAAGAATACCTAATCCTATCCTACTCGGGGTAACAATTCTAACAAGTATGGATGAGACAGGATTTAAGTCAAACTTCGCATCGGAACGACAACTTACAGAACAGGTTGTATATCTCGCGAAACAAGCAAAAGATGCTGGTTTGAATGGTGTTGTTGCATCCCCGTTGGAAATAGAACCGATACGTAAAGCATGTGGTGATAACTTTCTGATAGTCACACCAGGAATACGACCGAAATGGGCTGACCCAGGAGATCAACGTCGCATTACAACACCAGCAGAAGCGATTGACCGAGGGGCAGATTTCATCGTTGTAGGTAGACCAATCATTGAAGCCGAGGATCCATTAGAGGCTGCAGAAAAAATATTAGACGAAATGAGAGGAATGTAACATTATGAATATTGTTTGTATCTGTTTAGACACATTTAGAGCGGACATCATTGGGGAAGGTAAGAAGTTCAGCCATGTGCAAACACCTAATCTGGATGCTTTTGCATCGGAAAGCGTGCGTTTTACCAATGCTTTTGGTGAGGGACAACCGACACTTCAGATTCGTCGTGGTAACTTTACGGGTATGCGTAGTTTTCCGTGGAAATATAACTTTGATCGTCGTGGACATTGGCATCATGCACCCGGATGGCATAAGATTCCACCAGAGCAAGATACTATTGCTGAAGTGCTACTGGAACGTGGTTATCTAACCGCTCTTATAGCGGATACATATCACATGTTCAAACCGACAATGAATTTCTCACGTGGATTCGCGCATTTTGATTTTATCCGTGGACAAGAATCGGATAACTGGCATAGTGGTGATCCGAGATTGATTGAAGATTTACTTCGTAAACATGTCCGTGAACCGATCAATTGGCAACGGCATGCAGGGCTTGTGAACTATTTGTTATCTCAACGTCACCGAAAATCCGACGATGATTATAGTTGTGCTCGCGTCTTCCGTGCAGCATCTGATTGGCTTGAGGATAATCATACTGTTGGTCCATTCTTCTTATGGGTGGATAGTTTCGATCCACATGAACCTTGGGATCCGCCTAAATCTTACGCTGATATTTATATGCCAGACTATTCAGGAAAAGACTTCATTACACCAGGTAGTGCTAACGAAGGTGGAGGACCCTCTGAGGAGGAACGCGACAGAATTGAAGCACTCTATCTTGGAGAAGTCACCTTCGTTGATAAATGGGTCGGTGCAGTATTGGATAAAATTGATGCTCTAAATATTCGCGATGAAACAATTGTTGTTGTAATGTCAGACCATGGTACGCAGCTTCGCGATCACGGTAGTTTTGGAAAAGGCGCGAACAAACTACATCCTTTCAATACGCAACTGAACCTGATGATACGTCATCCTAATGGACCCCACGACAAAGACATTTCAGCATTTGTACAGAACCATGATCTGATGCCAACACTGCTAAACCTTGTTGATATTCCATGTAGTTGGACTGATGGTGAGGATATGTGGCAACTTGTTTCTCAGAAAAAAGCATATCTCCGCGAACGGATTATCAATGGATGGGCAAGTTTTACAACCGGTAATGCAGTTGGACGTGTGAGTGTGCGAGATTATCATTGGAATTTCTGCACATCTGTTGGGTATAAGGATGAAAAAGGTGATCAACTCTTTGATGTAAGGAACGATCCAGAGGAAAAGACAAACGTCGCGAGTGATCATCCAGAAATTGTCGCAGAACGACGACGAGATATTGAGGCGTTAATAGGACAACCGTTGCCGGGACATTTCATAGAGGTATGCGATCCGGGGAATGCCCCTATGCGGGTTTGGTTGCAGAAAAAGTTGGCTGAAATGTAAATATAACGTGAGTTCGATTAATGATAGTATTGTATGCCAGTAGGAAACCCTTTGAAATGATGATATTTACATTACTTACGTTCTAAAGATTCAGAGTTTTCAGAGTCAGAGGAAATTTTTCACAATTTTATCATGTGCTACAAACCTATATTCAGTAAGGTTTTTCAGGGCTATTACGACCTATTTAGTCAAGAATGACTCTGAAAATTCGGATGGTTCTACATAAAACAGTATCAACGGAATTTAGGATGTGGATTCAACCGATTCCGTAAGTTACTTATTCCAAACTCACGTTAAATATATGGTTTGTCTATATAATGCATCCTATATGTTATGTTTGTATGAATTTTAAACAGAATAGGTATTTACTTTAGTTGTTGGGATTGATTTCATCCCAATCCGAGAGAAGGGTTGGGACATCACCAAACAATATATGGAGATATTGACTTTACGCCAGAAAAAACATTTGATATAGATTCTGAATTTAAGTATAATATATGGAAGGTTAGCGAACCTACAATTTCTATTTTAAGGAAGAGATTATGCAAAGAAAAAGCTCCAGATCGCGATATTGTATTGGTGAACTCATAGAACGTGAAGATTTTTCTGAAGATTTAGCTGCATTTAAATTCAGTGTGGATCGAGAACTCCCTTTTATTCCTGGTCAATATGCCACTATAGGTTTTGAGGTGAACGAAAAGATTGTACAACGTCCCTATTCTATTGTTTCATCTCCACACGAATCATTCATGGAAGTATTCGTTGAATTAGTTCCTGAAGGTGCTACGACACCACTGTTTTGGGAACTGAAACTTGGGGATACTGTTTTTATCAGAGATAGACTTGTTGGCAAATTTGTTATGGACACAGAGAGTGGAATGACACGACATATCATGGCAGGTACTGTCACTGGAGCCGCGCCTTATATTAGCATTGCTCGTACGCTGAAAATTGAACAGGAACAGGGCAAGCCAAGTCCACACAAGATTATCGCAATTGTTGGAGCAAGCCGTTCATGGGAACTTGGGTATTACATGGATGAACTCAACGAATTGGCTGCACAGGAGGAGTGGTTTACCTTTGTTCCGACCGTGAGTCGTCCGTGGGAAGATACGGAATGGCAAGGTGAAAGTGGTCGTGCCGAAGATGTCATTCGGAAATATGGTGATCAGTTGGGGTTTGACCATACGAACTCTGTGGTGTATGCATGTGGTCATCCACAGATGATTGAGAATTCCAAAGCGATTTGGGCTCGTGCTCGTTTCCCTGAAGAACGTATCAAGGAGGAGAAATTCTTTGTGATTAAGGAGTAGAGTTGTATAAACTGAGTATAAAGATATTATAATGGTGGTACAACAAGAAGTAAGGTTTTCTGTTACGCTAATTGTTTTTGGTATTACGGTTATTTGATTGTTTTGAGTAATTCTTTGAGGTAATTTGAAGGAACAGCAAAATTGATGTTTTGAGAACGATTCACCTTTGACTTCGGGTCTATTGAGAAGTATGCTAATGTGGCAATTCCAATAACTTCTCCAGATCTGTTTAGAATAGCTCCTCCACTACTTCCTGGAGAAATAGGAGCAGTTATTTGGATCCATTTGTTGGAGTTTTTTCCTCTGATATTACTAATAATTCCTTCAGAAAATGTTCCTTCCCAACCTTGTGGGTTACCCATAGCATAAACGCTTTCACCAATTTCAACACTATCACTATTAGCAAGGGTAAGAACAGGAACATCAATTCCCGATACTTTTAATAAAACAAGATCATGTGATTTATCCGTAGCAACAATGGATTCTACATAATACCATTTTTCCTGTTCAACCACTCGAACGAATATTGAAGATGAACCATCAATAACATGGAAATTGGTTGCAATTATGCTAGGAGCAACAAAAAAACCACTTCCAGATCCGACTGCATCTCCTTTGGCATTAAGTGTTCTTAGATATACTGTTGAATTACGAGCTCTACGTGCAATTTCTTGTGCAGTTAATTCGTCTTTTTGATATTCAAATTCCTGATTGTTCTTTAAAATTTCTTTATTCATTGGTGGGACATTAACCACTTCTTCTGGACTTTGTATAACTTTTTTCATATCCCATAGAATAATGGTGCCGTTTTCACTTCCACTAACTAAGGTATTGCCATCTTTTGAGAAGATAAGTTCTGTCACCTTTCCACGATGTGGAGTTTGAAATTTTAGCGTATTCTTCTTTTTAAAATTAGGATTGAAAAACTGAAGTCTACCAATATTATCTGCAACTGCAAGATACTTGTTTATGGGTGAATAAGATAATGCAGTAATTGAACCTAATGATGCCTGAAAACCGTTACCAATCTCTTCACCTGTTAAACCGTTCCACTGACGAATAGTACCGTTTTTTTCTCCACTAATAAGGTGAGTACTATCCTTCACAAAAGTTAATGATGTAATTTGACTGCTAGGTCCTTTTAGCACTTTCATTGTTTGTTTAGATTTAAGATCAAACAGATGAATTCTACCATCCATTCCCCCAGATGCAAGTGTAGCATCTTCCGATGAGAATGTCAGTGCGGTAATCCCATGTGCATTTCCATTAAGTATTGTTAGTAAACTATCCTCTTTAAATTCTTCCCTTGATTCAAGTGCCTTGATAACATCAGATAGAAAAACTGTTCCATCTATTTCTCCTCCACTTGCAATTTTTCTGTCATCATTAGAGAATGTTACAGTTTGAGTTAATCCCATGTGTTCGCGAAGGAGTGACATTGAGCTACTTGTGCCAGCATCCCATATACGTAGTTTATTGTCCAAACCAGTGCCACATGCAAGTATTCGATTATCTTTAGTATATGTTAGTGCTTTAATACCACCGGTATGACCAGTTATCTCATACCTACTTCTGGCTCCCACTATGTCCCATAACAATATTCTACCATCAAGACTACCACTTACAATAGCATTGCCATCTGGTGAGAAATCAATAGTAGAGACAAGGTCTTTATGCCCCTCAAATCTACGGTTACCCTCATTGGTAGTGTTCCGATCCCAGAGTCTAATTATTTTGTCTGCAGCTCCCGTTGCGAAAGTATTTCCATCAGGTGAAAATTTCACTGTATATACTTCTGATATGTGTGGTATAGTTGAAAGAAGTCTTGCTTCTTTTCCAATTAAATGCCAATCTTTTGTTTTATCGTCCAACCCTGTACTTGATAATTTGCTGCGATCTAGTGAGAAATCCACTCCAATTACAGAATCATCATGTGCTTTAAATCGACAAACATTATCACCAGTACCAGTATCCCAAACTTGTATAATACCATCATCGCTTCCTCCTACTAGTAGCTGACCGTCCACTGAAAAATCAATAGCTCGGACTCTTGATTTATATGGTAGAATTGCTACATGTTTTTCTCTGTCATTTTCTCCTTTAGGATTCCAAAGAAGAATACTGTTGTCTTCACCGGCACTTGCCAAAATTCGTCCATCAGGTGAATACTTGACTGTATAAATCCTACGAGTATGTCCTCTGAACACAGGAACCTTTTTTACATGATTAACATCTTTAGTATTCCATATTCTGATAGTATGATCATCATGTGCAGCCGCAAGGAAATTACCATCATTTGAATAGGAAATTGCTCTGGCACCACCCATAAATCCTTCAATACGTTTTGTCAGATTCCCTGTATCATGATTATATATCCAGATACCGATAGTTGTTGCAACAGCAAATTGTTCACCATCTGGAGAAAATTCAATGTCTCGAATCCAACCTTTTCCTAAGCGTTTTTTAGCACCATCTGGTAAAAACTTTTGTTCGAAATCTTGACCATATAAATAATTTAATGATATTGGTAAATTAATTAGAATTACCAAAGAACATATAATGTATTTTTTCATGTTCTGTTCTCCTCGTAATATTTTGGATTTGAAATAAATTGAATTATTCAATTACAAACTTTTTATTTTAACATAATTGATGTTGCAATATTTGAATAAGTGCTAATGAACTGTTATACACAACCTTCAAATATTTATACAACCAGTTGGTTTAATCCTCAATTATGTTTCTAAGCACTTTTGCTGCTTCATAATTTGGATCAATTGCTAATGCAGTGATAGCAGAACTTTTTGCCTTGTCATATTCACCAAGTCTCAAATAAGCGAGTCCAATATTGAAGTGTGCTTCCTTGAAATTACTGTTTATGTCAATTGCTTGCATTAGTATATTTATTGCACTTAAATAATTTTCCCTTATTATATATATTACACCTAAATTGCAATATGCTTTTTCAAAATTAGGATCTAAGTCTATACATTTTTCGAACTCAACAATTGCATAATCATAAAGGTTCTCATCTAATAGAGTCCATCCTTGTTCATAATATTTGTCTCTTATAACCAATAACAGTTGTTTTGCTGGCTGGTATTCTGACGTGATATTTAATGCTTCTTTTGCAATTTCCGTTGCTTTTGTGAGATCACCATTAATAATTAGTTTTCTACAGCGTTCAACTAACTTCTTTTCAGGTCTATCAAGTTTTGGATTTGGAGTCGAAACTGGATATGGGTTTATTTTCTTTTCTGCCTTCCATTTTAATTCTTGTAATTGACTATACCACATCTGATCATCTGTATATGTTTTTTTATCTCTCCTTTTTTCAAATTCATTTACTGTATCAATTACTGAGGTATATTTAGAGTTGTCATTAATTACTTTATTTCCCCACTCCCAATAAGCTAAGGCAAGGTAGTAATAGGATTTTATATATCCTGAGGAATCACTAAATTCGTCTATGAGAAGATTGAATAATTCAGTAGATTTTTCATAGAAGGACACATTATCTTTTTCATTTGCAGCTTTATAATAGCAATAACCACCCCAATATAAGGCATTGTTAATATCATCTCTAGATATATCAACAATGGAAGAATCCTGAATTTTAGATAGAGTTTCATATAATTTTGCTGCTTCATAATAATTCCCATTTTCACGATATATTGTTGGTTTAATAAAATACTTGCTAATTAATTGATTTTTTCTTGTTTTCTCAGAGGTATCTGGAATAAGTAATGTCTGATAATATTTATCGTTTAAACTATCCCTCCTTTTCATATCAGCAGTACTTTTCATTGCATATTCATAATATTGACGTGCATTCACATAATTTTCAGCGTTATAATATATATCGCCTATCTTCTCATATGCATTTGAAATAAGTAAGCTTTCAGGATGTTTTTGAATAACTGCTAATAATAGTTGGTAACCCTCATACACATCGTTTTTCTCTAATCTATCGACTGCAGTTTCATACATTTTCTGATCCTCTGGTTTTTCATTGTAATTATCTGGATCTATATTTTTTTCCACTAAGAGTTGTGCGATGTAATATTCTGCGTCTGCACGGTATTTAGATGCAGGAAATTTATCAAGTATTCTTTGAAATGAAACCTGAGAATCATTATATCTTGAAAGTTTTCTGTTAATTAAACCATCATAATATAGTGCTTCCTGAACCATTGTGCTGTTTGGAAAGTGATTTATAAAAAATGAAAATTTCAGTTCTGCTTGTACATTACTCTCCATCTTAAATAGAATCCGTGCCCACAGGTAGTATAGGTTTTCTCTATGTTTGTATTCATTTGTTTCGTCCAAAGTTTTCTCTATTTGTGAGATCGCCTTTGAATAGGACTTTATATCAAGATTTGTCTCGCCAATTTTGTCATAACATAGTGCTATTTTATAGTTTGCTAAAGCGGGGAAGTCTTTATCAATTACCTCAGATCTTGCCCCAGGTTTTTTTGATTCCTTGATAGCTGTATTATATCTATCAATTGCATCCAAATACTTTCTCTGTGTAAATAAAGCATTACCTTCATCATATAGTTGTTGAACTTTTTTAGAACTACCCATAAAAAACGGAGATAAAAGTGCTATAACCAAAACGACTCCACCAATAATGCCCCAACGTTTATCCATAATGTTAACTCCTCATCTTACGATCTGTGGTTTCAATTTATCTGAAGCCGGTTGAGTTTTTATCTCAAAGTCACTTTTTATCAATTCATTATTACCATCTATCAACTGAATCGCCAGCATTTTTCGCATGGCTTTTACATTTTGGTCAGCATGAATTTGTATTTCAAGAGGTTTTAGATTATTTTTCTTGACTTCAAACCTATTTCTTGGAATATCAAGACGCAATCCCTGAATTGAAGATGGTGTTATTCGGATCGTTACATTTTTTACATCTCCACCACTGTTGCTAATAATTAACTTTAGCTGAGCTGTCTCACCAGCATCAATGAAACCATTACCTGAAGGATCCTCTAAAGAGGGTTTGATTGAGAGTTTTGGTGGTGTTGATTTTGGCAGCTGGGTACCAGTCTTGTTCTCATTCGAATTTACATTTGAATTTTCTCCATTGTCATTATTGTGTGGTGAATTATTATCAAAAAACGGAATTAAATTAAATTGAATAGCAGCAAATATACTTAAAGCAATGATTATAATAATAGATGCATAAGATATATAAATAAAGACCTTCTTGCGTATTTTCTTATTTCTTTCATAATTTCTAACATGCTTAATCACTTGAAGTAATTCACGTGATGGATGATGTTTTGGGTTGATTTTCAATGCATCATTTGCGGCGGTTTCAGCATCGTCATAAGCAGCAATTTCAAGGTAAACTTGTCCTAAACCGTAGAATGCCTCAACTGAATTCGGATCTGCTTTAATCACATGTTTGAAAGCAGCGGATGCTTGATTATACTGCTTATTTTTTAGAAATACCGATCCCCGTATTAAATCCTTTTCTACATCAGTTGAATTATCAGTATTCTTATCAACTTCTGTCTGTATAGAAGTGTCAACGGTGGTTTCCGCTTTATTCTCTTTTTCAACTTGTTGATTGTTAGTATCATTGTTTTCTGTTGTTTGAGAAATTTCGTCTATATCAGTGGTTGTTTGTATCTGTGTGTTTGTGAAACTTGGGTCAATTGCTTCTAATAGAGATAGTGCAGGTTGAAATGTCGGATCAATTTTTAATGCTTCTTTTGCTGCATTCCTCGCATTTTCCAATTCATGATGTCCAAAAAATGCAAGGGCAAGTGCATGAAATGCAGATTTGTGAGTTGGATCAAGTTTCACAGTCTTTTGAAGCGAATCTATTGCACGAGGGTAATTTTCTATTTTCAGATATGCTAATCCGAGATTGAAATGGGCAGCAGTGAAATCTGAATCAAGTGCTATTACGTTATGAAATGCTGCAACAGCATCACTATAATGTTGATCGTTTAATAAGACGATACCCTTATTGTAATGTGTCTGTTTTATCGTTTCAACTAAATCATGAATCGGTTGAAAATTAGGATCTAATCTTAATGTTTCACTGGCAGCATTTGTGGCTGCCTCTAAATTACCTATTTCTCTATAAGCACGCGCCAGATTGTAATGTGCATCAATGTTATTTGGGTCCGATATGATTGCTTCTTCAAGATGCTGAACTGCGTTATCAAATTGTCTTTGTTCAACATAAGCGTATCCAAGATGGAAATAAATATCATCTAATTCAGTTTCATTGGAAAGAGAATTTTGAAGTGAACTTATTGCCTTGTCATATTCCTTCAATCCGATGTAAGCACGACCAAGATTGTAACCTATATTTCTAAAATCTGGATCCAATGTTTCAACCTTTTCAAAAGATTTTATTGCATCGTTGTAATGTGTATCATTCAGAGATGAAATACCGTTGTCGTAATAGGCTTTTTTTATTGAATCAATTTGGGAAAGTGCATCAGGATTGTTAGAATCCAAACTTATTGCTGCTAAAGCCGATTTTTCAGCTTGAGAAAGTTCGTTCAATTCCAGATAGGCACGACTGAGTCCGCAGTGGGCATCTATAAAATTTGCATCCAGTTCTATAACTGCCTTTAATTCGGAAATTGCTTCTCGATATTGTTCATCATTTAGATACGCCATACCGAGTTTATATCTTGCTTCTGTAATAGCATTCATTTCATTTGAACTTAACTCATAATGATAGTTAGACTTAATATAACTGCATTATATTCTAAAGTTGTAAATTATACAAGAAAAATTGGATTGTAAACCATTTTCTTCAACTAACTGTTTCTTCAACTAACTGTATATAGATCTCAATTCTTTTGAATATCCAGTATTACCAATGATTCACATTGTAGTTTACTGAATTCAATAGTAATATCATCTTCTAACTCTGGTCAAAACCCTATCATATCTAACATACCCAGGGTTATTTAGTTTTAAGGATTCTCAATTTATGAGGTTAACTGCGAGTTTAGGTTTTGAAGCATAGTATTTCATTGTATCAGCTATCCGCTTAACCCCTGCAAAGCGGAATACTGCTAATGCGGTATTTCGTAATGCAGCCATAACCTGCGGCATAGCACCACATCGGACAGAGGATGCGTCTTCTCCAAGTTGAGTATCGCGCATCCAATGCGATTTGTTTTCTATTGCCCAATGCCCCCGGCGTAATTTAAGTAAACGTTCGGCAGAGGCTTCTTTGGGTGTCAGACTTGTTATACCATAGCTGACTTTGGTTTTTTCTTCTGCTGTGTTTGGATTTTTGTGAATATAACGATATTGGATCACCTGTGCTATCCCTGGCCAGTCCAGATATGCATTGAGACTTGTGGTTGCTTTGATACATCTTGTCTCAACTCTCCCATGTGATTTTTCATAAGTCTCGTGCGTGTAAATAGGGTCTCCCAATAGTGGATGTGTCGTGTTCTCAGAAAGTGTGTCAGGAACGCCTTGAAAGAGTTTTTGTATATCATCATAAAGGTCAGGATGGTTGTTTTTGACAGGGAGCACATAGTCGCCATCACGTTCTATGATTGCTTGGCAGAAAGTTTTCTGTGTCAAAAGTGCGTCTGTTGTGATGACTTTATCACTCACATCAAAGGCTTTGAGGATCTCTATTGAGATAGGTATTTCGTTGGTTTTGTCGCTGATACCTTGCTGTGTCAGTGTAATCCCTAACTGATGAGAAACAACCGAGAGTAGACAACTTGTTGCTGCGCCACATTTTTTGGAGGCACGCATCGTTTTCCCATCTATAGCGACTGCGTCAAGGCAGCCTGCCAAGTCGGGACGGCTTTGAACAACACGATTTACCCATTCTGTCAATGTTTTTTCTACAGCAGTGGTGTCTAACTTTTTCAAAAGATTGTGAAGCGTTGCAGCACAAGGTGTTTTCCTGCGTGTCCAACCGAGTGCTTTTGCGAGTGCGGGTTGGGATCGTGCCCAAGTTGCGATGGATGTGTATCCTTTATGTCCACACATAAAACCGATAACGATCAGTGCAAGGATTGAGTTCAACGGATGTTGTTTTCCTTTATTGTTGCGGGGGTCTGGCACTTCTGCTAACATATCTATCAAGTGGCAAGATGATTTTCTTGTCATTTTTCACCTCAAAATGGTGTAAGTTTTTAAGGTGAAATATAGCAGATATAGCGCGAAAAATCACGCTATATCTGCATATTCACAAATATTAACGATTGTAATAAAAAACGACTAAAATACCTAAAACTAAATAACCTTACTACACCTCTTTTTGTCTGCAAAAAATGTAGTTATATGCTAAAATAGATACAAAGCGAGGACATACCACAATGAAAAACCGCATTCTTATTGGCAGTCTATTACTGCTATCCATTCTCAGTATACTTTTCCAATATCACTACCGTGTTGAAGCAGATTTACGGTCTGATATACAGACATCAGACACACCGTTCTCCCACGATCTGTTCAATCAAGTTTTGCAAGAACATGTAGTAAATGGGATGGTCGACTATGCGAAATTGAAAGCAAACCCTGATAAATTTGAGAAGTATTTAGACCAAGTAGCAGCCGCAAAACTCACTGAAATGCCCTACGACGAACAAATGACATTTTGGATAAACGCATATAATGCTCTTGTAATTAAAGGTGTGATAGACCATTATCCTACAAAGAGTGTGCGTAAGGTAAAATGGTTCGGTGGTTTTTTCTCCAGGCTCAAGTTTCAGGCAGCAGGAGAAACCTACACACTCAATCAAATTGAACACGACATTATCCGTGTTGAATTTGTTGATCCGCGTATTCATTTTGCACTCGTATGTGCATCAGCAAGCTGCCCACCATTAGAAAACAGCGTATATTTACCTGAAACCATAGAGGAACAATTGGATGCTGTCACGCTCAAATTTGTCACCAATCCAGAAAAGGTCAGATTAGACCGTGCGAAACGGAGAGTGTATCTCTCAAAGATATTCAAGTGGTATAAGAAAGATTTTACGGAAGGTTATGATGGTGTTGCAGATTTTCTCGCAGATTATCTACCTACTGAGGATGCGGATTTTGTGTTATCAAAGGATGTAAAGTTCCACTATTTAGACTATGATTGGACACTAAACGACATAAAATGAAAGGGAATTATTGGCAATTTTAGATGCCGATATTGAAATAATATGATTAATACCGCAGTTATTGGTTACGGTTATGCTGGACGTGCGTTTCACTCCTACCTTGTTGGATTAGCGGATGGGTTGAATCTCTATGCGATTGCGACGCGGAATGATGAACGTCGCGAAGCCGCACGCGAAGCATATCCTGATGCACAGATATACAAAACAATTGATGAAGTGATTGCTGATGACAATGTTGATCTCGTTGTTTTGGCAACGCCGCATGATACACATGCTGAACTTGCTATTAAAGCAATGGATGCTGGCAAACATCTCGTCTCAGATAAAATCATGGCGATGAATACCGCTGAAGCGGATGCAATGATTGAAGCGAGTGAACGCAACGATGTTCTACTCAGTGTGTTCCATAACCGCCGCTGGGATTGGGACTACCTAACAGTCAAAAAAGTTATTGCTGATGGTCTGTTAGGAACCCCGTATCTCTTTCAAGTTGCGATTATGCGATATGGTGCTCCGGGAGGATGGCGCGGCGTAAAAAGTCATAGTGGAGGTATCCTATACGATTGGCCCGCACACTTCGTTGATCAGGCTCTGCAATTCGGACAAGCACCCGTGGAATCAGTCTTTTGCTATATTCACTATAACACAAAATGGGATACTGATATTGGCAACTATGGTCACCTAATCATTAAATTTGAGGATGATGTGCGGTATCAAATTGAGATAAGCAATCTTTCTAAGGCAGATAAACCGCGTTGGTATGTTGTCGGTGATGAAGGTGGGTTAATCAAATACGGTTTAGATCCACAGGAAGGACCGATGCGTGATGGAGACATTGATTCTGCTGAAGAAGATCCCGCAAACTATGCTAAAGTATGGACCGCTGCAGGTGGTGAAAATCGTGAGCTCGTGATTGAGAGCGTGCGTGGGACATGGAAGTCTTACTACCAGAATATAGCGGATGTCCTGAACGATGGTGCGGAGTTGGTTGTGAAACCTGAGGAAATGCGGAAAGTGATGCAGGTGTATGATGCAGCGATGCAATCTGCAGAAACTGGGGAAACCGTACGGCTATAGTCAATCTGCAGCGAAACTATGAAATACCGTTTTATCCAGATATCTGTCCAAATCTTCGTTATTTCGTTATGTCTATCAAGTGTCTATGCAGAAGATTCTGTGCAATGGCACTTACCTGAAGGGGCAACAGCACGGTTAGGTAAAGGTAATATCACAGAAGTTGCTTTTTCTTCTGATGGGAATACCCTTGCTGTAGCAACGGACATCGGTATTTGGCTTTATGATGCACATACACATCAAGAACGTGCCTTGATAGGTGCACATACAGAAAGAATTCAGGACATTGCATTTAGTCCGAATAGAAATATTCTCGCATCGGGGATTGGAAATGAAGTGATTCTGTGGGATGTTATTTCTGGGGCTAAGTTAGAGGTGCTGTCTAACGATCAATCTGAGCGTGTGTCAAGTGTGGCATTCAGTCCGGATGGAAACACGATTGCAAGTGGTGTACAATGGAGTGAAATAATTTTATGGGATGTTACCATTGGAATGCCAAAAACCAAAATCGTTGATTTGCTTAACAATATATCAGATTTAATCTTCACCCCGGATGGAAAAAAACTTATAGGTAGAGGTTATGGGAATGCTGTGCAGTTGTTGGATGTTGATTCTGGTAAGTCAACCAAAACACTCAAAGGACATGTTGAGATTGTCTCTGATATTGCCCTCAGTCCGGATGGAAAAACACTTGTAACAGGAAGTCATACTGACGAAAAACGACTCATCTTTTGGGATATTAAAAGCGGTACCCCGCGCAAATTCAATAAACCACCTCGCTTCAGACATGTTTGGAGTGTCGCATTCAGTCCAGTAGAAGGAATGATTGCAACAGGCGGATTAGGTAGGGTATCTTTGATTGATACTGCCACTGGTAAAGAAGCAGCAACTATAACAGAACATTCAGGACAGGTCATCAGTGTTGCGTATAGTCCTGACGGTGGTACACTTGCAAGTGCAACTGATCACGAAGTGTTTATATGGGATGTAGCGGGAGGACAACCGATAACCACTATTAACATAGGTGAAGATAAGATTGTTTATAGTGTTGCTATAAGTCCAACCCGAGGATCTATTGCAAGTGGTGGGTATAATAGCAATGTTAATCTATGGGATGCAGTTGTTGGTACTCCTCTATTTACGTTCGTACCGGATACAGGGAGTGTCAATTCTCTTGCATTCTCACCAGATGGAAACATACTTGCTGCCGGAACAAGAAATGCTATCCACTTATGGAATGTTGAAATTGATAAAAAAAATGTCTTAGACACCAATAATTTAGGTATTACCCAGAGTGTTGCATTCAGTCCAGACGGTAAACTGCTTGCATGTGGAGGATCTTTTGGAACAATTATATTGTGGGATGTTTCTACACGTTCACGTAAGACTTATCTTAGGGGGATAAACAAGGTAAATAGTATTGTGTTTAGTCCTGATGGGACAATGCTCGCGAGTGGTGGGGGAGGCAAACAAGTAAATATATGGGATGTTGCTACTGGTACACAAAAGTCAATATATTCCGCACATGATGACGAGATAAAAAGTGTAGCATTTAGTCCTGATGGGATAACTCTTGTAAGCGGAGATAGGTTTGGTGAGATCGTATTCAAGAATCTCTCTTCGGATGAAAAAATAAGCATAAGGTCAGGCATCACCTCATTTGAAGATCTATCATACAGTACTGATGGGAAAACCATTGCATTAGCCAGTGATGATGGATTACATTTATTGGATGTTAATACTGGAAAAATAATCGCAGGTTTTATTGGACATTTAAACAGGGTGGCGTGTGTAGAATATAGTCCGCATGGTGGAACATTAGTAAGTGGTGGTTGGGATGGTACTGTGCGTGTTTGGAACAGTGGTGGTGGACAGGTAAGACAGTTAACTTCTGGTTTTATTGATTCTGTTTCCAGTGTTGTCTTCAGTCCAGACGGAAAAACACTTGCTACTGTTGGCGGAAGAAAGGCTGTACGTCTATGGGATGCAACTACCGGGAAACACAAAGCTGCATTCGGGGATGTGCTAAGTGCACAAAGTGTTGCATTCAGTCCGGATGGGAAAATAATTGCAACGGGAAATTTAACACGCAGCATTGAATTGTGGGATGCATCAACAGGAAAACAAATTGCAGAATACAAAGGGCACACGGATAGTCTTGAATGTGTGACGTTTAGTCCAGATGGAAAAACACTCGCAAGTGCAAGTAGAGATAAAAGTATCATCTTATGGGATATCGCATCTGGACAGCAAGTTGATATATTCTCAGGACATGAGCAATGGGTTGAATATGTAGCATTTAGTCCTGATGGTATGAAACTCGCTACCTGTGGGAATGATAATGTGTTTCTGTGGGATATTGCAACTAAACTGAAAACTGAACTCACAGGACATAATGACGGTGCACAGAGTCTTGCCTTTAGTCCTGATGGGAGCATCCTTGCAGCAGGTGGTTCAGAAGAAATTCTCTTGTGGAATGTTGAAACTGGTAAAGAAAAAGCAAAGTTAATAGGACACACAGGAAGGGTATTAGACGTGGCATTCAGTCCAGATGGTAAAACATTGGCAAGTAGTGGAAGTGGAACTGACAAAATGATCTATCTGTGGGATGTGGCAACTGGTAAACAAAAAACGAACTTTAAAGGACATACAGAAGGAGTCAGGAGTGTTGCATTTAGTCCAGATGGCAAAACTCTGGCAAGTGGTAGTTGGGATGGTATAGCACTTTTATGGGATCTTTCACCTTACCAGTAATTCAATTAAACGCTGAAACCTTATTGTAAGTCAGCATCTATAAATTTAATAAATTGTTCAAATTATGGACACTGCTGTTCAAAATGTGACATAATATTCATCTCTTGACTATGAAATACCTATTGTACCGCAACTTAGAAAACAGATTAATATTGGCATAGTACTTGCTATCACATTAGTATTATATTGAGAGGAGAGAAAAATGAAACTGAAAAACATAGTCGGGGTAATTCTCATCTTAATGATGGTCAGTATTACCCTACACATCAGTGCAGACTCACATAAAGTGAAAAATGTGTCAAAATACCATGAATTAAACAAACGCGTCATCACAAGTATAGACAAAGGATTAGAATGGCTAAAGACACAGCAAGGAGATGACGGTTTGTTTGAAATTGCACCAGGTGAGGGACATCCTGGCATAACTGCACTTGCAATAACCGCATTTTTACGGCATCCGCAGAAAAAGTACTCAGACGAAAAGAATCCTTTTATACAAAAGGCAATTGACAGATTAATAGCAATGCAGCAGGAAAACGGTGCTATTTATGATGAAAGTAAACAACCTGCACTACCTAACTATACCACTGCTATTTCGGTAATGGCACTCTCTTCAACTGAAAATCCGAAGAAATATGAAAAAGTTATCAAAAAAGCACAAGGATTTTTGAAGAGTCTTCAAATTCAAGATGAAGAAAGCGTCTATTACGGTGGAATCGGTTACGGTAGTCGCGAATCTGTACATGATCTTTCTAACCTAAACCTTGCTATACAAGCGTTAAAAGATAGCGGTTCTGATGATGATGAAGTCTGGAACAAAGCGATAAAATTCCTTGAACGCACACAAAACCGCAGTGAAAGCAATGACCAACCTTGGTCTGGCAACGATGGTGGTTTTATATATTCTCCTGATGGTGAAAGCAAGGCTGGTACAGACGAAGCGGGAAGTCCACGTTCTTATGCCAGTATGACCTATGCTGGATTGTTGAGTTTCATTTACGCAAATGTGGATAAGAATGACGACCGTGTGAAAGCTGCTGTCCAGTGGATTGGAAAACACTTTACCGTAGAAGAAAACTACGGCATGGGTGCGCAAGGTCTATACTACAATTATCACACTATGGCGAAAGCCTTGCGTCTATATGGACAGGATACCATTACAGACGCAAAGGGTGTTTCACACGACTGGTACGAAGAACTTGCTGAAAAATTGATTGATGTTCAGCAGCAAAACGGATCGTGGATGAATGAAAACAGTCGCTGGATGGAAGCACTCCCCGTATTAGCAACCAGTTACGCAATTCTCTCTCTTGATACAGCCTATCCTAAATAATACTAAACCTAACTCACCTCATAAGGCGGATTCCTATATCCGCCTTTTTCATTTCTATTATTCCATCCATAGTACCTTCATTTGACTAAACTAATTCTTCTTAATAACGTTTAATTCATATTTTTTTGCGTAATGATGTACGAAAGTTGAGAAGGTGATATGAGTTTAATTGATGGTATTTCAATAGGGTTTGCTGCAATGCGTGCAAACAAAATGCGTTCCCTATTGACAATGCTTGGAATAATCATCGGAATTGCATCTGTGCTTGCAATGATAGCAATCGGCGATGGTGCTAAAGAGGTTGTTCTGCAAGATGCACAGAAACTTGGTGGCGCGAACCAGTTTACAATATATCGTAGGTCGTCAGAAAAACTTGGAAAACATCGAATCCCAATTCGAACTAAGGAATACCTAAATTATGGAGATGTATTGGCTATTGAAGCAGATTGTCCCGCAGTGTCTGAAGTGACTCCACGTATTAGGGATTGGAAAGGTGTACTAATGCAGGCAGAGGGAGGTGGTGAAACACGCGCGGGCTATAACGGTGTAGATCCATCCTTTATGACTGCTATGGATTGGAAACTTTATGAGGGAAGGTTTATTACCGATGAAGATGTGAAAAATGCCACCAGAATATGTGTGCTTGGACAGGAAGTAGCAACTGATCTATTCGGAAGTAGATCTCCACTTGGTAAGGAAATAAAAATCGCAAGGAAAGTAAAATATTACGATCATAGCGGAAAGAGGCGAAGTCGACGAATAACTGATCGGTTTACTGTTGTAGGTACAATGATGCCAAGAGGAAGAAGTTTGCGTTTCGGATGGAGTTTTGATGCAATGGCGTTTTTCCCAATATCAACTATACAAGAACGGTTCACAGGTAATGATCGAATTCAAGAGATTGTCGTCTATGCAAATAACGTTAATGTTGTCCCACAAGCCGTACGGGAAGTAAAAGAAGTAATTAGAAGTCGGCACAACGGTGAAGATAAATTTGTCAAATTCTATGAGATGCGGAAAGGTATACGTCAACTTGAAAAAATAAGTAAAATGATAAAAATTGCACTTGGTAGCATTGCCGGTTTTTCGCTCCTTGTTGGTGGAATCGGTATAATGAATATGATGTTAGTAGCTGTTACTGAACGCACACGTGAGATTGGGTTACGGAAAGCACTCGGTGCCAAACCATTTGACATAATGATACAATTTCTGATAGAGTCTGTTGCAATGTGTGCTGTAGGTGGCATAATAGGAATTTGTTTAGGAATATTTATTGGTGAAGGCATGTCAGTTCTTGCGGTGAAAATTGCAAAAATTGTTCCTGAATGGCCATCAGTTATCTCCACTCAGTGGGTTTTGTTTTCGGTTTTATTTTCTGCTGCAATTGGTATATCTTTCGGATTATATCCAGCAATAAAAGCCTCAATGTTGTCGCCTATAGAGGCATTGCGAAAAGAGTGATAGCGATCATTAGCAAACATTTGAAAGCAAATCATATACAAATTGGATCAATTAAACACAGAAATATTCTCAAGCTAAATGGAGAGATGATATGCGTCTGTTAGAAGGTATATCTGTTGGTATTACCGCAATTCGCTCAAACAAAATGCGCTCGTTACTTACGATGCTTGGTATTATCATTGGTGTTGCTTCAGTTCTGGCAATGATTTCTATCGGAGATGGAGCTAAAGAAATAGTACTGCGGGATGCTCAAAAACTGGGTGGGGCAAATCAATTCACCATTTACCGCACTTGGTATAAAAGGGTTGGTACAAGTTGGAGAAGAATTCGTAGTAATGAGTATATGAAATTTGGTGATGCAATTGCAATTGCAGCGGAGTGTCCGTCTGTTATTGCTGTTACACCGAGAATTCCTGAATGGAGGGGTGCGTTAATTCAAGCATCTAAAGGAAGAGAAACCCGTGCTGGATATAATGGTGTAGACGCAACATATCATACTGCTATGGATTGGAAACTTAAAGAAGGACGATTTATTTCTGACGAAGATGTTGAAAATGCAGCATCAATCTGTGTGTTAGGAGATGAATTGGCAATGGAATTATTCGGAGAAAAATCTCCTATTGGACAAGAAATAAAAATCGCCAGAGGAAGTGGACGGTATGACCGTTACGGACGCAGAGACAGTAAACGTTACACAGAACGGTTCACAATTGTAGGCACTATGATGCCGAGAGGTAGAAGTCTCCGATTCGGTTGGAGTTATGATAGGCTTATCTTTATGCCGTTAACAACAACTCAAGAAAGGTTTACTGGTAATGATAGGGTTCAAGATATTGTCGTATATGCAAAAACCGTTGAAGATGTTCCGAAAGCAATAGAAGAGGTAAAAGCGGTGATACGTAAACGGCACAGAAACCAAGATGACTTCATCAATATTTTTGATATGCGTGAAGGTATGGCACAGTTGGAGAAAATTAGTAAAGTCATCAAGATAGCGTTGGGCAGCATCGCTGGTTTCTCACTGCTTGTTGGTGGTATCGGGATCATGAATATGATGCTTGTTGCTGTCAGTGAGCGGACTCGTGAGATTGGTCTACGAAAGGCACTCGGAGCGAAAAGGCTTGACATCCTAACACAGTTTTTAATGGAAGCGGTTGTGCTGTGTAGTGTAGGAGGACTGTTGGGTATTGGTTTGGGTATTTTCGCTGGACAAGGTATGGCACTTCTCGCTGTCAAAATCGCAAAAGTTGTACCTGAATGGCCATCGGTGGTTTCAACACAATGGGTCTTAATTTCAATATCGTTCTCAGCATTAATTGGTATTTCATTTGGGTTGTATCCTGCAATCAAAGCATCTGCACTCTCTCCTATTGAAGCACTTCGCACAGAATAATTTTATCTTGGCATTTCATCATAAGTTCGTCCATCCAACTCTCTACCAGTTTTTGATTTACGTGTTCCACCCCATTGCTTAAAGAAAAAGAGTACATCCTCTTCTACACACTGATTCTTAATGTCTACAACCCATTCTTTCTTCATCTCGCGGGCACCAGGACCAGATTCACCACCCACAATAACCCAATCTATACCGTTTAAATCTATACCCTTAAGTGGACCGAGCAACGGTTCAAGAGATAGAAATTTTATATGTGCTCCAGTCTTACGGAGATTATTGATACGATCAAGAACACGACTGTCTTCAACACTAACACCCATCCATACATTTGAAGGCCACGGTAATTCTGGACTGAATTCCAATAATCGAGATGCCCGCTTCGTCAATACTTGGAATTTGTGCCAATGTGCCTTTTCCATTACAGTAAAGACATCTTTTATATAATCAAAGTCAATCTTCTCGTGAAACAGATCACTCATAGAATTGACAAAAATTCGACGAGGTTTTTTCCATTTTAGTGGTTCATTTAACAGTGATGGCACGGGGACGACAACCCGTGTCCACTGTGGTCCTGTCTTCGTGTTTCTTGCTAAACCTTCATAAGCCAATCCCTTACCAGAAAAACGTGCTGCAATCCGTTCTGCATAACAGAAACGACAGCCTTCTGAAACGCGTGTACATCCTCGTACAGGATTCCATGTAGATTCTGTCCACTCAATACTTGAGGAAATAGTTGCCATTTGTTACTCCATCTGGAATATTAGTCCCTTTGTACTGGTAAGTATCCACGTTGTAACTCTTTAAAAAGAATGTCCTCTGCAATTTTAACTGCAATAGGGGCACCTTTTGGATGTCCAGCAGCAAAACACAAAAGATATAAGGGGACATTTTTTGAATTCCTTAAAGCAAGAGGATTTGTTGCTACTTTAGTAAATATTGTTTGTAATCTCCCCATAAAATAGCGTTCAATTTCCGTAAAAATGCTACCTATTTTTTCCCAATTTTCATTTTCACCAAATAGTGAATGTTCATATATAAGATTGTAGAATACATCATACCAACTATCCTCACCAAAAAAACGGTTTAGTTTGTTACGAATCGACTGGCGTATATCACCATTTCTTTTTAGTAACCGATTAACAGTGCCAATTGGGAAGAGTAACCATATATCAATCGCTTTTGTGTGAGCAATTAATTCAATTGTACTCCATTCTACCTGCATACCAAAAGGATCGAGAAAAACTAAAGCCCGATGCTTATTCCAATTCTTGTGACAGACATCTGTAAAATAAACATTGGCATCTATATGTTTACATTCAATATTGTATTCAGTGAATTCTTGTGTAAGTTTTTGCAATTCAAAGTAATTATCCTGATCTTCTTCAATAAAAATATATTTCTTGAACGGAGGTTGGACTTCCAAAGCATTACGAACTGAACCTTGTCGAAAGTTGACTACTTCCTGAGAGTCAAGTTCTGGAAACATTATCTCGTTAGTATTTTCATCAAGCATAACCTTACGATAACCTGTTCCAGCAAAGGCATCTATATATGCAAAATTAAATGGTTGATTATTCATAATTTTTGTGTAGGCACTTAGATACTTGCTAACACAGTCCAACTTTTGTTCTGTCCAGTCTCCCCCAAATTGTTGACCTAAAGTATTCATTCCACCCTCAATTAAGTTAAAGAAATTATCACTATTTTATATTATACCAATTTTCTATCAGTATTGTCAAATAAGTTTATGTAGATAATCAATCGCAAGTAATTTCCAATAAACCAGTTTCCATAAAACACGTCATAATAGTCATAATAATATATATTGTCTTCAGCACTACTTCTGTAACCTACTCACTATATGATATGTTATAGACGCTACAGAGTTTATTAGTCAATTATACGAACTTTTCCGATATTTTCCTGTCTAAATTACTAAGCATAAAAGTATCAACAATTTATAGTCTTGGAGACAAGAAATGCGTATTTTTGAGGGGATTTCCGTTGGAGTTTCAGCAATTCGTAGCAATAAGTTACGATCTTTATTGACGATGCTGGGTATCATTATAGGTGTTGCCTCAGTCTTGGCAATGATTTCAATCGGTGATGGGGCAAAGGAAATAGTGCTACAGGATGCCCAGAAACTCGGTGGTGTCAACCAATTTACGATGTATCGGAGCAGTTATAGACGTGTAGGCAGCCGTTGGATGCCAAATCGGAGTAATGAGTATTTCAAATACGACGATGTTTTGGCTATAGAAGCAGAATGTCCATCCGTGAAGGTTGTTGTGCCCCGTATTCCAGAATGGAGGGGTGTTCATATACAAACAAATGATGGTTCTGAAGCACGTAGCGGATATAACGGTGTAAACGCTTCGTTTGCTGAAGCAATGGATTGGGGAATAAAAGATGGTCGTTTTATTTCTGATGAGGACATAGAAAATAAAGAAAAAGTCTGTGTATTGGGAACAGAAGTAGCATTCAATCTCTTCGGAACAAAATCACCAATAGATCAAGAAATCAAGATCGGTAGAGGCGGTGACCGTTATGATAGGTATGGGAGAAGGGGTCAGACGCGTATGTCGGAACGGTTTACTGTAATTGGAACAATGGAAGAACGTGGAAGAAGTCTCCGATTTGGGTGGAACCTTGACGATATGGTGTTTATTCCTCTCACAACCGCACAAGAACGTTTTACCGGTAATGATAATGTTGTTATGCTATCTGTTCATGCTAACACAGTTGATGACGTGCCAAAAGCAATTGAAGAGGTAAAAGAGGTTATGAGGAAACGTCATAAGAATCAGGATGACTTCTTTGACCTAAGAGACATGCGAGAAGGAATGGCACAGTTAGATAAAATCAGCAAAGTCATCAAAATTGCGTTGGGTAGTATTGCTGGATTTTCACTACTCGTAGGTGGTATCGGTATAATGAATATGATGTTAGTAGCCGTTACGGAACGAACTCGTGAAATTGGGTTACGAAAAGCACTCGGTGCTAAACGTTTAGATATTATGCTTCAGTTCTTGATCGAATCCATCGTCATGTGTATTATCGGTGGGGCATTAGGTGTAGGAGCAGGTTATCTTGCAGGAGAAGGAATGGCACTAATCGCTGTAAAAATCGTTCAAATCGTCCCTGACTGGCCATCAGTCATCTCAATGAATTGGGTGATGATTTCTGTTTTATTTTCTGCGTTAATCGGAGTTTCGTTTGGACTATATCCAGCACTGAAGGCATCTGCTCTCTCTCCAATAGAGGCACTACGTACTGAATAAGTGAGGAATGTTATGAATCTATTTGAATGCATCATCTTAGGTATCACAAGTTTGCGGCGTAATCCGCTCCGTTCCAGTTTGACGATTCTTGGTATTATTGTAGGTGTCGGTTCTGTGGTAAGTATGGTCTCTGTCGGAGACGGTTCCAGAGCAATGGTGTTACGAGAAATTGAAAGAACAGGTGGCACAAAGATTATTGAAATATACAAGGATGATTGGGATAAGCAATCTGGTACTTTAAGTCGCGCAGCTGGAGAAGCAGTAAGAGGCAGAAGTCGATGGCGTAGAAATAGGGCAGAACATTTGGAAACTGAAGATGCTTTTGAATTATTAAAAAACACACGCGGCATCATTGATGTCGTCGCAGAAGATGATATGCCGGGTTGGAGTGTTAGCTACAAAGGAAGGAAAAAGGAATCACGAATTGTTGCATCTACTGCAGGCTATGACCGTTCACACAATTGGTATACCTCAAGCGGAAGATTTTTTACTCCAGATGAAGTTGATTCTTCCAGTAGTGTGGCTGTGATCGGATCGAAAATTGCTGAGGAAGTATTCCTTCACGAAGACCCAGTGGGTAAAGAGATTAAAGCCTCGCGTCCATCTTACTGGCGCGGTAGAAGTGGTCTATACGAAGTGCGTCTTAAGGTTATTGGCGTGATGGAAGAGAAAGGCGACGCAATGGATACGACTGGTTGGGATGATCGATTCATTATACCAATTACAACACTTCAAGAACGTTTCAAAGGTCGTCAGGATGTTGAACGGATACGTGTTGAAGCCACGACAATAGAGAATATACCGCTTGTAATTTCAGACGCAAAGGTGGTGTTAGGTAGACAACACAACAACACTGGCGAAGAATATAACTATTGGACTGCCGAAGAGGAATTGAAAACTGCAGATAAAGTCGGTCTGGTCATGAAAGCTTTAATGGGTGGTATCGCGGGTATAGCACTGATGGTAGCAGGTATCGGTGTAATGAACATTATGCTGGTTTCTGTAACTGATCGAACAAAGGAAATCGGATTGCGAAAAGCACTCGGGGCAACTTTCAATGATATCATCACGCAATTTCTTATTGAAGCATCAGTCTTGACAATCACAGGTGGAATTCTGGGATCTATTTTAGGTGTTTTTATGGGACAAGGTACAGCAATGCTCATCTCAAAATTCGTCTGGGAAGGCAGCGATTGGCCGTCAGTGATTTCACTTGAAACGATGTTTATTGCATTGCTCATTTCCGTTGCGATCGGAGTATTTTTCGGACTTTATCCTGCACATAAAGCCGCCAAACTTACACCCGTTGAAGCACTCCGAACAGATTAGGATGTTGTCTTTGAAATATATGCAAGCGTAAAACAAATATAGATATCATACTGACTATGTGAAAGATGATACTCCTAATACACATCACAAACCTTATTGGAGGAATTAAGTTTTGAAAAAATTAATTATTACTGTAGCGATTATAGTCATTCTTGTTGGGGCTGCTGCGTGGGTCGTCTTTAGTCGTGGAAAAAATGGCATTGATCCAGCACTTGCCCCCAAAATTGAGGTGGTAAAACGCGGTGATTTCCGTATGACCATTCGCGCAACCGGAAATTTAGAGCCACTTCTTGATGTTGAAGTTAAATCAAATGTTGAAGGTGAAGTCATAGAACTTCTTGTTGATGATGGTTCTCCTGTTAAGGAAGGAGATATTTTAGTTAAACTTGATCCTAAGCTATATGTAGAGCAAGAGAAACAAGCAAAAGCTGATGTAGACGCTGCTGCAGCACAACTAATGCAGTCAGAATTGAACATCAAACTTAAAAAAGAACGGCTGAATAGCGACAAAATACAAAGAGAAGCAGCAGTCCGAATCGCACAGGCGAATCTTGAAACAACAAAAGCGGAATCTCTTACTCGTATCAGTTCCGCCGAAACTGATATCCAATCGACAAAAAACTTGTTAGAACAAGATAATATCGCTGTAGAACAGGCGAAAATTTCTCTTGAACAAGGAAAATTGTCACTTGCGGAGTATGAGACATCATTAAATTCATCAAAGGTTTCATTAGATACTGCAAAAGCAGATTGGGAACGGAATAAATCACTTTTTGAACAGGAATTAGTCTCAAAGCAGGTTTTAGAAGATTCCGAGTCTCGGCATGCAAATTCAAACTCACAATACGAAAATGCTAAAAAACGTGTAGAATCTCAGAAACAGACGATTGTCTCACAGGAACGAACCATTGAAGCACGCAAAACCGGTATAAAAACACGTGAAGCACAACTACAGTACCAAGAATTAAACCTTGAACACCTCAAAAAGACACGCACTAAAGCAGAAGAGGAAAGTCAGATTCGGTTGGATAACTCTAAAACTCAGTTGCAAGAATTAATGCTTACACTTGAAAATGAGAAATTGCTTACAGAACAGTCAAAGGTTAGTGCTAATGCGAATCTCCTCAGGCGAGAAAGTAGTTTGAAAAATCAAGAAGAACGACTTGCCTGGACAGTTATTAAGGCACCGATGTCAGGAACAGTCACACAACTTGCAATTGAACAGGGGGAAATTGTAACCTCTGGACGTTCTGCGTTTTCACAGAGTCCACCAATCATGACCATTGCAGATCTAACTCAAATGGTTGTCAAAACCTTCATCAACGAAGTTGATATGGAACGTCTTGAACTCGGACAATCTGCCATAATAAAGATTGATGCTTTTCAAACAGAAAAATATGACGGTAGAGTCTATGAAATTTCTCCGAGTGGACAACAACAAGACAACATCATATCTTTTGAAGTTATGATTGAGGTGCTTGATACATCTGGTAAAATCCGACCCGGTATGAGTGCCGACGTTGACATCATTACCTATGAAGAAAAGAATGTATTGTTGCTTCCACTTGACGCTGTTATTTCTAAGAATTCTGCAACCGCTGTTGCACAGGTCGGCAACACATCCCCCTTCAAAGTTGGAAAACCGGTTGCAATGCAGACTCTCACTGAGAAGGTTTTCAACGGAACGGTACAAAGTGTCGCAAATGGGAGTGTAACAATTGAGTTAGATAGTTCGCAACGCGGTATTATTCCCGGTCCTTCTACTGTTTCTCTCTTAATCAATGGGGATAAGAAGGCAGATGGGGTACAGGCACAAGTCAGTGTATTAAAAGGCAAGTTCGTCATGTTAGACAATGGTGGTAAAGGCATTGAAACACCTATTGAAACCGGAATGCAGAATGAAACTAATGTAATCGTCAAAAGTGGTATCGCAGAAGGAGACCGTGTCATTCTACAAAGACGTCAGAGACAACAGTCATGGGGAAGATAGTAATTTATAGTGTGAAGAATTAGAAGCAAAATCTCCTATACGAGAACAAGACCGAATGTCATTGGTATATTCGGTCTTGTTGCATTTAATAATCACAACATTATCACTTGTCCATCATACGCAAGGTAAGCATTTTCAGGAAGATCAATGTTCTGTTCCGCACACTGTTCTTTGAAATATCGGTGATCTAAACGATGCATTATATGCGTAAAATAGGTCTCTTTCGGTTGTAATGCTTCGCTAACCTCAAGTGCCTGTCCAACCGATTGATGCGTTGGGTGTCCTGGATTGAAACTTAATGCATCAATAACTAATACTTCTATGCCTTCAAGGAGTGCTATTGACTTATCTGGAAGATGTTTTACATCAGGTATATACCCAAAGTCATCAATACGGTATCCGTTTGTTTCTACGTTCCCGTGCTCCACTGGGATAGGTGTAATGTCAAATCCAAGCAATTCAAACCTTCCATTTACAACGTTTGGTAATAGATGACCAACGCCACCACCTTGAAATGTCTCCTTTGTAAACATATAATCATAGTTGCGTTGCAAAATGTCTATTGTCTGTTCGGGTCCATATATTGGCATATCCACGCGCTGCTTTCGGCACGGCATTACAATATCGTTTGTCCCGCTGATGTGGTCTGCATGGCAGTGTGTAAAGATGACAGCATCAATCCATTCAATCTTGTTCTTATTGATTTGATCCATAAAATTTGGACCGAGGTCAAATTGAAGATTCTTACCATCTTTTTCTATATGAATAGATGAACGTGTTCGGTAGTTTTTTGAGTCAACCTTCATTGAATCTTGACAAGTTTCGCAGTCACATTTATACTCAGGTACTCCTGTAGATGTGCCTGAACCTAAAATCGTTATCTTCATTCACCAAGAATCCTTTCATCGTACTAAGGGATTATCCGAGGGCATCGTCAACTTTGTTTATAGCAGCTGCCATTAACCTTGCATGGTCTTCCTGCATATTAACGTTAAAACCAAACCTAAGCGCACGACCAAGAATGGAAAGCGTTTGCGGACACATATCACGTGAATACTCAACATTCCCTTTGTATCGCGCGTCAGTCCATGGATATCCAGCGGGGTTGGGTGAATTTTTAAACAAGATGGAATCCCAATAGGTATAAATATGTCTATCAGGAAACCCTTCGTTGTAGGCAGTACCAGCCCCTAATCCTTCTGCTTTAAGTGCTTCCGTATACTTCTTAGCAAGTTCTACATCACGCACAATAATAGCCGCACTAATTCCACATTCACCACTTGGATCGTCTATGTGTTGTCGGATATATCCTTTAGGTTCATCAGAAAGTTCAGCAATAAACGCCTTTTTGAGTTGTCGTGTATGTCCGAGGATATCATCAAGTTTTGTAAGCTGCACGCGTGCAATTGCACCTAATATTTCACTTGGACGATAGGTTTGGCAAGAGAATGGATCATTTTTCCATTCTGAACCGCTCATCCACATAGGTAGTCCGGGTTCTGATGCAAAAGCAGCACGTTCATAAGTGTCATAGTCATTGGAAAAAACTAACCCACCTTCACCACAAGTAATGATCTTGTAATAGTTTAGGCTCCATGCTCCAGCATCACCCCAAGTGCCAGCATATTTACCGTTATATTGTCCACCCACACATTGACAACAATCTTCAACGACCTTGAGATTATGTCTTTTGGCAATATCCAGTATTTTTTCAAGTCGGCACGGTACTCCCTGCATGTGAACTGGTAAAATCGCTTTGGTATGTGGTGTTATTTTCCGTTCCACATCCTCAGGATCTAAACCGAGAGATTCATCAATCTCAGCTATTACTGGAATAGCACCCACTCCGACTATTGCAGCTGCGGTCGCGATAAAAGTGTATCCGGGTAATATTACTTCATCTCCAGGTCCAATACCTACACCTGTAAGTGCACAGATAATAGCAGATGTCCCAGAATTTACCATCAACGCATGTTTGACACCAAGCCTTGCTGCAGCTTCTTGTTCAAAAGCTCCAACATTAGAATTTTCTACAAATCGGAAGAGTTTTCCACTTCGTAATACTTCAGTTACTGCATCAATTTCACGTTCATCTATAACACTCGGACCATGCATTCCCCCTGGAATCGGTTCTGCTATGGTAGGGGTCCCACCATCTACTGCTAAACGATCTGACATCTTTTCCTCCACTATTGCCAACATTAGAATTTGTGATACTTTACCCGATACTGTATTTTTTGTCAAGAGTGGTTTTCAAGAATGTTATTCAACAGAACTTGACCTAAAACTGCATATATGTTAAAATAGACTATCATATAAGATTAAGGAGCCAACAATTTGAATCAACGAGCACCTATTGAGGAACAGATTGATCTTCCATTTGTAGAATCGCTTCGGATAAGTTTTCAAAGCCTAAAAATCCGATTCGGTCGTTCAATTATTACAACCGCAGGAATTACACTCGGTATTGCTTTTCTCGTCTCCGTTTGGACGAATAATGAAATTGAACTTGCCCTTCAGGAGAGTGGAAGAAGTTCAGAGATTACCGGTCTTGATGAAGCAGCAGAACAAGGTATTTCAACGAAGGACATTTGGCTTATCATTATGTCCTTGATTGTTTGTGTTGTTGGGATTGCTAACTCTATGCTAATGGCAGTTACCGAACGATTCCGTGAAATTGGAACGATGAAATGCCTTGGTGCACTTGATGGGTTTGTCGTTAGGCTTTTTTTACTTGAGTCTGGCTTTCAAGGATTCGCTGGTGCGCTGATAGGCGCGCTCATTGGGTTACTTGGGGCAGTTGTTTTAGGGTTGAAGAATTATGGATTTGATCTTTTCTTCTATTTTCCATTGTTGCCAGCCCAACCGGAAAACGGACCTTTTCAACTCGGTGTATTATTATTGATATTATTGGGATGTATACTTGGAATGATTTTGGCTATCATCGGTTCATCGTTCCCTGCATGGCGTGCCGCAAAATTACCTCCTGCGGAAGCAATGCGAACAGAAGTTTAATATGAATGTGATAGGTTCACTATAAAGGGCTATTATGTCTGATATTGTTGTAAAAACTGAAGATGTCGTCAAAGAATATCGGATGGGTTCTAATGTTCTTCGTGCATTAGATGGAATCAATATAGAAATTCAACGCGGAGAATATATCTCGTTGATGGGACCCTCTGGTTCGGGAAAATCTACTCTCTTTAATATGATTGGCGCACTGGATCGACCTACTGAGGGACAGGTTTATATTGATGGACAAAATATGTCTAATCTATCTCAGAGGCAGATCGCAGCGTTTCGGTGTCACCGAGTCGGTTATATTTTTCAAAGCTATAACTTGTTGAATGTGCGTACCGCACACGGAAATGTTACGTTGCCAATGATTTTTGCTGGTATTCCTGATAAACAACGGAATGAAAAAGCTGAAAAACTATTGGATATGGTTGGTTTGGGTGATAGGATGTATCACTTACCTGATGAACTTTCTGGTGGTCAACGACAACGAGTTGCGATTGCCAGAGCACTTGCAAACGACCCCAGCATTGTCCTCGCAGACGAACCTACAGCTAATCTTGATACGATTACAGGACGAGAAATTATTGATCTTATAAAAAAATTGAATACGCAACAAGGCGTAACGGTTATTTCTGCAACTCACGATTTAAAGATGCTTGATGTTTCCGATAGGATAGTGGATATTCGGGATGGACTTGTTGAACGTATTAGAAACCGTGAAGAGATTGAAATTCAAGTTGGGGAAGTTGGTGGACACGAGTAGTCCTTTGTATTACTACGATATTTCAGACATTTTAACAGGACGATTTTCACGAAGCGATTTTAAGGCTGCATATCCCATCACAATTGGCACTCTACCATCTGCACCTGTAACCAGCGGTTGCGTCTCCTCTTGTATACACCGAACAAACGCTTGTAACTCAGTTAGATATGCATCCTTATAACGTTCCACAAAAAAGTCTGGTAGTGGTGCTGAACGACTTCCTTCACTCCTACTGAAAGTTACAGTATCTGTCATCGGATTATCAGCAGTAACCATCCCCTTTGAACCAAATACCTCTACACGTTGATCATATCCATAGACAGCCTCTCTGCTGTTATCAATAGTTGCAAGCACACCGTTTTGAAAACGCAATGTTATTAGCGCAGTATCAATATCTCCTACTTCACCGATTTTTGGATCAACACATACCCCTCCGACTGCAAATATTTCAACTACTTCATCTCCTATAAGATACCTTGCCATATCAAAATCGTGTATAGTCATATCAAGGAACATCCCACCCGATACTTTGACATATTCTATCGGTGGAGGTGCGGGGTCTCGACTTGTAATTCGCATGATGTGTGGTTCACCGATTTCACCAGAGGCTACTGCATCACGAACCCTCATGAAGTTCACATCAAACCTACGATTGAAACCGACTTGAAATTTAACACCTGCTTTTTCAACAATCGCTAAGATTTCATCAATCTGTTCTAAATCTAATGCTATTGGCTTCTCGCAAAAGATATGCTTACCTGCCTGGGCTGCAGCTTGACATATCTCAACGTGTGTATCTGTTGAAGAAGCAACAATCACACCGTTAATGTTCGAATCAGTCAATAGGGAGTTGTAATCGGTCATTATTTTAGGAATATTGAACTGTACAGCAAGGGATTCTGCTGTTTCAGTGTCTAAACTACAAATAGTTATGAGATCTGCATCGGGTATATTTTGAGAAAGATGTTGAATGTGGAGTTTACCGATGCGTCCTGTGCCGATTACACCAATACCGAGTTTGGAAGGTTTTTTCATTCTGATACAAGTGTGTTTAGATATTGAAAATTGCGTTCTGCACTCTCATAAGGACTACCCATTCCCGGTAGAACATCTTGTTCAACGACGATCCAACCATCGTATTCCATAATTCCTAACTCCGCTACAAACGCTGGAAAGTCAACATCTCCCTGACCCAATTCGCAAAAAACACCTTTGCCAACTGACTGAAAATAATCCCACTTGTCTTTACGAGAACGGGCAGCAATTTCAGGATGACAATCTTTGAAGTGCACGTGCCAAATCCGTTCAGCGTGCTGTTCAAATATGTCAAGCGGTTCACCACCACCGAATCGGTAATGTCCCGTATCAAAACATAAACCGACCAGATGCGGATCTGTGCGTTGCATCAACGTGCCCACTTCCGATGGTGTTTCTATATATCCTGCACAGTGATGATGAAATACGGTGCGGAGTCCTGTGTTATCTCGTACTGATTTCGCGATACGATCAACTCCATCTACAAAAGTGTCCCACTGCTCTTGTGTTAAGGCGTGTTCTGGACGGATACGTCCTGCATTATTCGTGCGTTGTGGGATTGTGCCGTTGTCATCTGCAAGCACAATGAATGGCGTGTTACCAGCGACAGCTGCCAACAGACGCGCATGTTGTAATGCAGACTTCTCTCCTGCTGCGTGTGACTCTGCATCTGCAAGTGCCACCGGAACGAATGCTCCTAACATCGTTAACTCGCGTGCTGCAAGTTCGTCGCGGAGTTTAGCGGGGTCAGTCGGCATGAATCCCCAATCTCCAAGTTCAGTGCCGCTATAACCGATTGCGTGCATTTCGTCTAATACTTGTGTGTAGTCGAGGGATTTGCCTTGTAGGTCGAATTCAAGGACTCCCCAGGAGCATGGGGCATTTGCTATTTTCATCTAATTACCAAATAAATGTTCTCAACTAATACTACAAACCATAGTAGTATTTCTTTATTTTTTCTGCCATGAGTTTTTTACGTTGATCTAAAAACTCTTCATAATTTTCAAAAATCGTTGGATCATTTGTATGAGGAATACAGTGAGAGTTTAAATTTGCATGCAATTCGTCAATACTATCTATTCCTACATTGTATGGTGGTATACCATCTTTACACCCAACCTTCAATTCTGAAAAATATATTGCCGGTGCTGTATCTCCAATTGCAATGTTGATTTGTTTTTCCGTTACTGCTAGATTAGCAAGTTGATTGTGAAGACTCTTTTCAGCACCTATTCTTTCCAGATGTTTTTTAGGAAAAATATGGTGAAAATCTTTTTGACCATCAAGAAGATTGTAAACTTTCAGATCACTAGATAGAAAACCGTTGGTATTACTGCTGACGAGGCTAGCTAAAAACATGTTAAAATAAACACCTTTGGTTGTTGAAGTGTTCAATTTATCTAAAATCTCTACTTTCCAAAATCCTTCTTCAGAAAGTTCTGTTTGTTCTATCCTTTTAAGATAGGCTGCCGCTCCTTGTTCAGAGTTAAATCCACGTATATCCTCACCAAATGTAGCTTGTGGAGCTCGACTGTACCGTCCAATAAGAACTGTCATTACGAACCAACGCCGCACTAACTTTTCAATTTGATTTGGGTCAGCTTTTTTTGCGCGTAATGTTAAATATAATATGTAAGCACAATTTACAGCATTTTTTGCCGTAGTCATTGAGGAGTTGATGAACTCTATTGAGTCTAATATCATAATAAAACGTTTAAAATTGGTTTCATTCATGTAAGACATAATTCCTTCATCAAGTTTGCGAAAGGATTCCTTTACAGTTTTTTCCGATACGGTGTTTTCCGATAGTCGATGCACTAAATCTTTTAGGTCACCACGCTCAAATTTCATTGTGAAAACTACTCGAATCACGTCTTTGTAGTCAGGGATGTAGAGTTTTTTGTTTTTCCAATTTCTTAACCATTTCATTCCACCAAAATATTCTGTTTGGACAAATGTAGTATCTTTTGTCAATTCTTTGTATGCTTGAGGTACATTTACTAAATGGCAAAAATAATCAACAGATTTGTGTAACAAGTGACCATTATACTGTTCACTCGCTGCCATTTTGGACATGATGAAATCCGAGGAACTAAGTGCTACCCCTTTCTGGTTTATACGCGCAAAAATCTCAGCAACTGTTTTTAAATCTAGATGCTCGCCTAATTCAATAACACCTAAGAGATTACTACGAATTCCTTGAAGCCTTTCTATACTTTCGGCAACTTTGTCTTTGTCTGCTTCCTGATTTTTTTCACAGTAATCATTGATTAATCCAAAGCTCGTATTAGAATTGAAGACGATTGAAATGTCCGAGATCCATTCTGAGTCATTTTCAAAAGTCTTCTTAAACACTTCAAATTTTCCTTTAACAGGGTGGAAGGAAATACAAATTTTCTTTTTTCTATATTTTTCGTCTAATATACTTTTCCCCTGCAAAGCAGTCCAAAGAGCCATTGTCCGTTGTTGTCCATCAATCAAAACAAACTCGCGTGTGGATTGAGAACCGTCCTTTAGAGAAACACCTGATTTCGGCCATGTAATAATATATCCTACAGGGTAACCCCGAAAAAGTGAGTCTATAAAAGCACAGACCCTGGAATCTTTCCATACAAATGGTCTCTGGATCGCCGGAATAGCAATTTCATCAGTTCGTAATTTTGCTAATAAATCCTCAATAGTGAAGGGTCGTAACGAGTAAAGTTGACTCTTCATTAGATACTCCTTAAGTATTATTTTATATTTGCTGTATTGTAGTTAAGTATTAAACAATATATAATTATATCTACTTGACAGGACGTTTAATATGTCTATCAACATCATATTCATCATAAACATCAAAAACAGCTTGGCAAAAGGCTATCATTTTATCATCTTGAACTCTCAATGCAGTCTGGTACATTCTGATGAAATATCTTTTGCCTGCCTCAGTTTGGGAATAGTTGCTTTTGCGTAAATTATGTTCGGAACAGAGGGTCTGACCGTTATCAATTGTATTTGTACCACCCCTGTCTTTTGGCTTAATGTGGTCGGCGGCAATTTCAACACCGTCTTTAGTACCGCGTCCACAAACAACACAACGACGATCATCACGTTCAAAAATTGCTTCTCTATCTTTCGTAGAAAACTCAAACAACACAACTTCGTGGACATAACTGGGATCGTACTTGTATACTCCTTTTTTGATTTTTATTAACTGTCCATCTTGATGAAGCTGCCTTATAGTACGCCACGGATCTCTCGGAGGTTTGCCATGTTCCTCTTGATACTTCTCAGTCACCCAATCAACTACAGGACCATGTGGTAGTTCCTCATTTGGATGATTCTCAAAATATTCCAACACAAGTTCACGAATCGTTTTTGCCATCTCCTTTACCCTCTCCCTCAAATAGACTTAATTGTTTCGTAGTTTCATCCAAACGATCTTTAGCAAGTTCACAATATCCCTCATCAACTTCAATTCCGATACCGTTCCTTTTGTTCAAATGCGCAGCCACTAATGTAGTACCACTTCCCATAAACGGATCAAGGACTGTGTCACCTACATAACTAAAAAGCTTGATACATCGACGCGGTAATTCAATTGGAAATGGCGCGGGGTGACCAATTCGCTTCTTACTCTCACCGGGGAAAGTCCAAAGTCCATTTGTCCATTCCATAAATTCTTCTTTATTCATATCGGATTCACAACTACCACTTGTTTTCTTCCATTGGTCTTTATAGAGAACAACTATTAACTCAACAGGTGCGATGACATAAGGAGCTGATGCCTTTAACCACGAACCCCAAGCGGTTCTTCTTGAGATATTACCTTCATTCCAAACTATTGTGGAGTGGTACTGAAATCCGAGAGCGGTTGCTAACGTTGTTAGGTCTGCACCGACATGCTGTTGTCCACCTTTATTTTTGTCCAATGGGATATTAAGACAAAAGCGTCCATCAGGTTTTAACCATTGTAAGCACCGGGAAAACCAGTCTTTGGAAAAAGTTAGGTAGTCAGTATAGGAGAGAGCATCGTCATTTGAGTTATATTTTATGTCCACGTTATAAGGAGGGGATGTAACGATAAGATCTATGCTTTCTTTTGAAATGGCGTGGGTTGTTAGTACATCTTCGTTGATTATTGAAAATTGTTCGTTGTCAAAATACACGGACTTCTCCTATGCGCAAGATGGTTGTTTAACTTTTCTAATCACTCATTGCTTTCTCCCCATAAAATAAGTATAGCACAACACACCCCTCATTTCAATTGGTTTCTAAAATGCAAATTGACACAAATTCACAAAATTGTGCTATACTGCAACAACTTCCAAAGTCCGAACATTTACCTTCAATATCAGAGGAGATATGTCATGTTCCCAACGATTGAAGCGAATTCACAAATTCAGACACCACCAGAATGGGCAGTACTTGAACGTAAACTAATTGATAACATCAATGAAGCAGCACCGAAAGTCTTGAAGAAATACACGCGTCCAGATGGAACGTTGTATTGGCCAAATCATCCAGAATTTCAAAGTTTTGATGGATTAGATGATGCTTATGAGAGTTTCCATAACTGGCCCCTGTTCTATATGCTTGGTGGAGATGCACAGTTCTTGGTAGATTCGCATAACGAATTTGAGGTTATTACGAAAGATATGACGCGATACGGTTCAGGACACGACTATCCGATGGTCTTTAAGGAGTATCAACCAGGATATGACTGGTTTCACCAGAGTGAAGGTAACTACCTGTTTTATATGCTCTGTATGGCGGATCCATCAAATGCAAAGAACATTGATCGTGCACAAAGGTTCGCAGGCTTCTTTATGAACGAAGATCCAGATGCACTGAATTACGATCCAGAACATAAAATAATAAAGTGTGTGATGAATGGCAGTAAAGGACCGGCATTTTGGATCCTTGAAAGAGAATCTTTTTATCCACCAAATGGTTACAATTTACCGTTTATTGATGTTCCAGGTTGTCCAAGTCGTGAGGTTATTCTGGAAGGTGATGATTTGCGCGACCTGATGGGACGGGTAATCTATGAACGTCAAGGAAAAGGGGATGCAGTCGGTAATCTCGCTGCAACAACGCTTGCTGCTAATGCCTATATGTTGACTGGTGATGAAAAATACAAGGCGTGGGTTAAAGAATATGTTGATGCGTGGATAGATCGGACTGAGGAAAATGATGGCATTGTTCCTGATAACGTTGGATTATCGGGTATAATCGGTGAACACATGGAGGGTAAGTGGTATGGTTCACGTTATGGATGGAGTTGGCCCCACGGGTGGCATAGCGTTGGACAAGCTGTTAGCGTTGCCGGTCAGAATGCTGCACTCCTTCATAGAGATATGACATACATGGACTTTCCGCGTTCACAGATTGATGTCCTAATTCAGCACGGTATAGAGCATAACGAGCAACTCTATGTGCCGCAAAAGCATGGAGATCCTGGAATGGGGAATTATGTTCCTGGACCATGGCTTCAGTATCCGATTAAGAACGAGGATGACACTGCTTTGCAAATTGATGGTTGGTTTGAATTCATGCCGATGCATCCGTCTGATGTGGCACATTTGTGGTCAATGTCCATGGCATCTGAAGACCAAGATCGTGCAGTCCAGATAGCGAGGAAGGTAGGTTCCAAATTTGACATCAATGCATGGCATCACACCAAAGATCAAGGTGGACGTGATGGGGGTTGGTTGGCATATATGAGAGGTGATTTTCCTGAATATCCAGAATCAATTCTCAATCATAACTTATCACAGGTGGAACAACGACTCAACTTCATGGAGAATGATGATGAAGATCCAGCGGGATACGGAGATGCATATTTCCAAAGACGGAACCCTGTCACTTGTGAAGGTTTGGTTGAACTCACATGCGGTGGTCCTTTACCACACTATAATGGTGGATTGCTTGTAACACGAGTTAGACACTATGATCCTCAACAGAAACGACCAGGTCTTCCAGCGGATGTTGCTGCATTGGTTACTAAACTGACTGACGACACTACCGAATTGGAATTGGTCAATCTAAATACCACTGAAGCCCGTGATGTCATTATCCAAGCAGGATCGATGGGAGAACACAATTTCACTACAGCAAACGCTACAGATGGTAATGGTGGGAATACAGTTGAGGTAAACGGCACATATCTTCAGGTTCATCTGCCACCTAACACGCATATAGAGTTGCAGGTAGGCATGGAGCGTTTTGTGAATGACCCATCATATCAGCAGCCGTGGTAATTTATCAGATTATTTGGTAACTCGACATTGATATTGCAGTTATGGTGAGTATTAGAATCGCACTGACACTATGCAACGGCGAGGTTAGGAAACCTCGCCTACCGCTGGGTTAAAGTGTATGTAATTTTCTATATCTCCATAAAGGGGAGACACAACTTATGGCAGAAGAGAGATTCTTGACTGTAGAACAGAGTGTTCAACACCTACTTAATTCATCACCCACATTTCACTTCAACGGAACTACTTTGAAGGATTATAGGGAGTGGCGAAGAAAATTCAGACGTAATCTCGTCCGATATTTAGGTCCAAAACCAGATCCTGTACCGTTGAAGGTAGAAACTGTAGAACAGGTCCATCAAGATGGATATACACGCGAAAAGATTATATTCAATCCGGATGCATTCTCATCAATTCCTGCGTATGTCCTAATTCCTGACAGCGCAAGTGAGGACAATCCTGTACCGGCAGTACTATGTGCACATGGACATGGTGTTGGCAAAGATGGTGCAGTCGGTATCGTGGACGACTATCAGAAACAGTATGCCGTGGAATTGGCAAAACGTGGGTTTGTTACAATGGCACCGGATTGGCGGTGCTTTGGAGAACGTTTAGACAGGGATGAGTGGGCACGACGTCCAGGAAGAGATGGATGTAACATTGCTTATTTTGCATTCGGGTATTTTGGTTATCAACTGTTGCAACTTAACATAACAGATGGTCAACGTTGCTTGGATTATCTTCAGTCCCGTCCTGAAGTGGATGGTAACCGTTTGGGATGTATGGGATGTTCGTTTGGTGGGACGATGACAACTTATATATCTGCATTTGATAGACGAGTAAAGGCAGCCGTTATAGTCTGTTATCTAAGCACACTGACGGATGCGTTGGGTGACCGCGGGCGCGGAAACACGTGTGGGTCACAGTTTGTGTTTGGATTACGTGCTGCGGGAGATATTTCAGACGCTGCAGGACTTATAGCACCGCGTGCATGTATGGTACAAATCGGTTCCGATGATCGGTGTTTTATTGAAGACGATGCATTGGCTGCATTTGAACATTTGAAAAAAATATACACTGCCTGCGGGAAAAGCAATCGCTTGGTATTAGATCATTTTCAAGGAGAACATGAAATTGACTTGGAACCAGGGATTGCGTTTTTGGAGGAGCGATTATAGGATTTTACACGTCAAATAGACGCATATAATCGTCAAGTGTCTCAACCCTTCGGATACAGGTAAGTTTATCACCATCAACGAGATATTCTGGAGGACGCATTTTCAGGTTATAGTTTGAACTCATAGCGTGGCAATAAGCACCAGCGTCACAAACCACAAGTCCTGTCCCTTCTGGTGGGGTTGGCAATTTACGTTCCTTTCCAAGAAAATCAGCAGATTCGCAGACAGGACCGACTATATCATAAGTTTCTACCTTGCCATCAACCGGTTCAATAAACTCAATATGTTGATACGCATCGTAAAGACTTGGACGGATAAGTTCTGCCATACTACCATCTGTAACAATGAAATGCTTATTTCCATTTGTTTTGACACCAGTAACGCGGTTGACGAAGACTGCTGCATTGCCAATTACGGAACGACCCGGTTCAATGATTAACGTAATGTCATCTGTAAGTAAGTTACGGATCGAGTCTATGAGATCAGTCGGGGTAGGTATATCCTCACCATCACGCGCATAATCAATCCCTAATCCGCCGCCGATATTGAGGTAGTTTGCAGAGAAACCTTCTGCTTGAATTGAACGCATGAAATCCAGCATAATCTCTGTAGCATCCCTAAATATACGCACCTTTTTTATAGTCGAACCGAGATGACAGTGAACACCGACTAAATTCATTAAATCATCTTTTCGGATTTCATTTAAAAACCAGTTTAACCGTTCATTTCGTATACCAAACTTGGAATTTTTCATTCCAGTTGATACATAGGGATGTACCTCTGGGTCCACATCGGGATTGATTCGGATAAGCACCTTTGCCTGTGTGTCAAGTTGTTTCGCTGTCTGCTGTATATGCTGCAAATCGAATTCACTGTCAATGTTAATCAATACCCCATGCTTGACTGCAAGGGTGAGTTCTTCAAGTGTTTTACCGTTACCGTTGAGGATTGTCCGCTTGAGGTCAAATCCTGCAGCAAGCGACAATTTCAATTCATTTCCGCTAACAAGCACTGCACCACTGCCAAGTGAACTTAGACGTTTTAGCAACGATAGATTGTTGTTTGCCTTTACTGCATAACCTATGATTGCGTTGATTCCTGTCAGTGCTTTTTGATATGCAGCATAGTTCTCCTCAAGCTGCGCCAGACTGTAAAGATAAAAAGGACTATATGGGACCTCTTCCTGTATATCCTTAACTCTCAAATCTTCGCAATAGAGATACCCATCTTTATAGTGAAAACTCATCTGATATTAATTACTCCTGTTACATTCTTTCCGCGTTTCTTCGGTTTGTCTATATACAAAGTTCAAGGTCTAATATTCGCGTTTGTGCCAATCGTCTTCCCACAAGTTGAATGATCCTTCACGATACGGGTGTTGTGCGATAAGATCCTCATTCAATTCCATACCGAGTCCTGGACCGTTGGGTAGACTGAAATATCCGTCTATCACCTCTGGACATCCGGTTGCTGCTTCTTTAACCCATGCTTCTGAGAAATCGTTGAAATGCTCCTGAATTTTGAAATTCGTGGTGCATGCAGCGAAGTGTAAAGCAGTTGCAGTAGACACTGGACCCCCAACGTTATGAGGGGCTACAGTCATATAGCACATATCTCCCATTGCAGCGATTTTCTTCGTTTCCAAAAACCCACCAGTCTGAGTAATGTCCGGTTGTAGTATATCTGCTGCTTGCAAGTTAATCAGTTCACGATACTCATATTTATTGTGAAGACGTTCACCTGTTGCAACTGGTAGGTTGATACTATCTGATGCTTTGGCAAGTGCTGCGATATTATCTGGTGGAACTGGTTCCTCGACCCAACTCGGTTTATACTGCTCCAATTCCGCAGCAATTTCTATAGCAGTATACGGACTAAACCGACCATGCATCTCAACAAGTATTTCAACATCAGGTCCAACAGCATCTCGCACAGATTCTACGAGAGAAATTGATTTTAATTTCTCTTCATAAGAGAGTTCATAATAGCCGGCACCAAATGGATCAAACTTGAGTGCCTTGTAACCTTTTTCTATCACTCTTTTGGCAGCAGCGTGAAACTCCTCAGGTGTTCGTTCAACGCGATACCATCCATTCGCGTAAGCCTTGATTTTATCACGACAGGCACCACCAAGTAGCCGATATACCGGTTGATTTAACGCTTTGCCAATAATATCCCAACACGCAATTTCAATCACGCTTATACCTGTTGCAACAATCTCACCCGCGCGTCCATAATCATCCCGGAACATACGTTGGTAAAGGTCTTCAGTATTGAACGGATCACTTCCGATGACGTGTCTTCGTTTCGCTCCATCAATATATGCCACAAGTGCATCCGTGCGATTGTTCATCCGCACTTCGCTAATACCTGTCAATCCTTCATCAGTCTCAACTTTGACAAAGGTGAGATTCCGCCAACTTGTACCCATCACAAGGGTAATGACATCTGTAATTTTCATTGCTAACTTCTTGCTTCTCCTTCTGATACTCTGCGTTGTCCGCTGCCTTTTTGTGGTTCAGGTTCAATAGCTGGTGCTTCTTCTCCCGCATCCACCATTCTACGCAATAATCGTTCTCGCATCGCTTCTGCGACATTTTCATGTGAACGCAACCCAATTAGATTCCGTAACTCATAGGGGTCTGCCTGCAAGTCGTATAAGTATTGTTCAACATATACATCCGATCCAGCATCTTTTCCACCACCCCTATTGGGAGCATCAACACCATATTTCCATCTTTGTGTCCGCACAGCACGACCTACTTGTGCCTCACTAATTTGCACAAAGACTTCTTCCTGCCAATTCTCTGTTTCACCGCGCAAAAGTGGTAATATAGAGTGACCCTGCATCTCATCTGGAACATCCAAACCTGCTGCATCTAAAAGTGTCGGAGGAAGGTCTACAAGACTTACAAGTTGTTGGATTTGTCCACCTCCGATGAACCCAGGTCCGTGAAAAGCGGTTGGCACACGGATAGAACTTTCGTGGCAGGAACGTTTATATTCACTATTACGTGTTTTGAAATGACACCCATGATCAGAGGTAAATAGAATAATAGTATTATCAAGTAAATCAAGGCTTTTCAGTGCATCCAATAGTCTTCCGAGTGCTTCGTCAAGTCTTTTCACCATTCCATAATAACCGCCTAAGTGTTGGTGTGTTGAACCACCTAGTGCGGCGAGATCAGGTGGAACCCATTTTCCTGTATACCTCTCTCTGTAGCCATCTGGTGGTGGATAATCGTCAAGATGGTTTTGGTGGTGTGGTTCTATATACGATGTAAATAGATAGAAAGGATCATCTTTGTGTTGATCAACATAACGAATTACAGCATCGGTCATTGCGTCAACACGATACCCGGGTAAATCAACAGGTTCGCAGTCGTTATCAAATAACCTCGTTTGGTAGGCATCAGAGGTCATTTCCAACACATTTGACGCTAACCAGTAATCATATCCACCGCGATGTTCTTGAGGAACAGGTCCCGGTCCAGTACCACCAGAATAAAGGTGCCACTTTCCGATGTATCCAGTCGCATATCCTGCATCTCCAAAGTGATGTGCAAGTGTCTTTAGGTTCGGTGAAAGTGGGATTCCATTACGGAAGCATCCTGTAGTGGTAGCATATAAACCTGTTTGTAGACATGAGCGCGCGGGTCCACAGACAGGTTGGCACGTAAAAGAGCGGCGGACATGTGTTCCACGTTGTGCCATTCTGTCGAAATTTGGCATCAAGTCAAGTGGATTACCGTGCAATCCGGAGGTGTCCCACCGCTGTTGGTCAGTAAAAAAGACAATGACATTCGGTTGATTTGTGTCGGTTTGTGGCATAGAAAAGTTTCCTCTCTGATCGATTTTGACTAATCATATTTTAATGATAAACCCGTTTGATGTCAAGCAGAAAAGAGCGGAAACAGTATTGTAAGTTGTTATGCTTACTTCACACTATGAACTAATTGCTCTGGACGAAATGATGCGTATTCTCAAAACAATGTGAAAATAGTAGAAATAGTGATATAATTTCTCAGAGGGAATTGAGTAAAATGAAGCAATTTCTATATGATTATCCTATTACAAATATTGCGATTCAGATTGGGAATAGAGACATTGAATTAAAGGTTGTTGATGATCCTGATCGTTTCTTGGATACACTATCTCGAGAAGACAAAGGTGGTAGACTGTATCTACCTTATTGGGCATATTTCTGGGAATCTTCAATAGGGTTGGCGCGGCATGTATCGGAGTTAGGTGAAACACTTTCTGGACAACATATCCTTGAAATTGGTTGTGGATTTGGACTGGTAGGTATAGTCGCTTGTCAAGTGGGAGGTAATGTTGTTTTTACAGATTTTGAACATGATGCACTTCTATTTGCAAAACACAATGCACAACACAATAATGTTCATGCCGCTGATTATGTCCAAATGGATTGGAATATGTCTTGCTTTCAAAGTAAATTTGATGTAATACTCGCTTCCGATGTGATATATGAGGCACAGAATTGGCAACCGATAATTGATTTCCTAAAAAATCATTTAATTCTGGATGGGACTGTCCTATTGGCTGAACCCAATCGAAAAAATGCAAGTGGATTTTTCAGAGAACTCCGTGAAAACGGATTTACCTTTGAAAAATCCACCTGTTCTATTTCATTAGACAATAGAAACGCGCAAATTAATCTTTATACGATTAGAAGAGATTAGTTAGAATCTACATCTTTTGTTTGCTTAGGTGGATGAATTTCATAACTTGTCTCTTTGTAAGATACGATCACATGTTTTCCAATTGCCAAATATTGTGTCAATTCAGGTTCTTTCTTAAGCAACTCGAAATATTCCTCACTTCCAAATTCGTACTTCTTTGTTTTGGTTTCAGTTTTGTGTGTGGTATCAACCCACACACCTTCACGAAGATGGAAGGTTTTGTTTTTGACCTGCTTAATGTTGACAGCAGTCTCTGCTAATTGCTCTTGTGTTTGGAGTGCCTGCAATTCTACACTCTCCACAACCTTGGTTTCCTGTAATGGTACTATCGGACGAATTGCTGGGGTTAAATTACTACTGTCTTGAAGTGCTTTTGCTTGTCGAACAGATGTTGTTGTTCTCCCTCTGGATAGTCGACTCGAAAGTCGTCCTTGTTCTTCAGGTTCTGTAACAAGAAATGATGTGTACGGAGTCATAATCCCATACTTTTCACTGAGACGGATGATTTCCTCAATTAATTCCTTATTATCACCATTTAACCGAATTTCATCAACAAGATAAGCGACCTTACGTTGTGCCCATAACCTCGGTAAAAATTGGTGATCCGATTCGCTTTTGGGGAACTTTGCATTATTTGTGAATTCCTGTTTCTTGCCGTTGATGTTTCCACGTAAAGTAATTTTTGACTTTCCGCTACCGGCAAACCTACCAAGCACAGTCAATTGAGTGCCACGAAAAAGATCAGGTAATTTTTGTGGATAGAGGTTTTTGGTTCTGATGTTCTGAATTTTCAATGCCAAATTAACAAGAACGGGTTCACTTACCTTCGTAAAGAAAGAGGATACAGCAACCTCTAAATTCTCCTGGGGTTTCACATATTGACGCGTGCCGTTATTTTTTTCTGCAATTTTATCAAGTAAATTGACATTTACATCATAGCCGACACCAAAAACAAAGATACGTGATTTATCGCTGTTTGTTCCAGATACATGCTTGAGAATAAGATTAGGATCTGTAACCCCAACAGTTGCTTCTCCATCGGTTAGGAAAACAACAATACGAGGTCTCTCTGGATTCGGCATATCTTTAACTGCTTCCAGCAATGCATCATTGATATTAGTGCCACCGTTTGCAACAATATCCTCAATGAATGTAAGGGCATTTTTTCGTTCTTTTTTAACAGAAACTAATGTTTCAGCAAATGGTTCTACATCAGTGTTAAATGTGATGAGATTAAATCGGTCACCATCATTTAGATTTTCAACACAATAGCGGAGTGCTTCTTTCGCTTGCTCTATTTTTGGTCCTTTCATACTGCCTGACCTGTCAAGAACAAAGATGAAATCCTTTTCAATGATTTCCTTCTTGTCCACCTCATATTTTGGTGAAACAAGGAGCATAAAAAAACCTTCCTCGTCTGGATCGCTTCGATGCGTTATAAGATCAATACCAAAATCTTTGTCAGAACGTGAATAGTAACATACGAAATCGCGTTTTACACGGACATTTGTGCCTTCAAAACTGATGTTCGCATGATTGTCATTTTCTCTGTTGATTGCAACCTCATGTGAGGGAGAATATATGGTTTTGAGAGCATGTTTGCTTTTAAGGTCTATAGAAACAGCAAAACTACCTACAGGTTGTGAGGTAAAATTGTCTGTTTGAAGTGGATAGGTATACTTAGCAAGACCGGAATCTGCATTGATAACCTGTGCATATTCAAGCTGAATCCGTCTCTCACCATTAGGTGGGATAGGAAACACTCTTGCCTTAAATGCACGTGTGCCGACATACTCCAGAAGTGCAGGGTCTTGCATGGAACGGACGATCCCTTCGTAGATACTTCGTGCTTTTTCTTTCGCGAGTAATTCTCCTTTTACAGGTTTCCCATCAATGTATAGCACAAAATTGGATATAGCAACATCATCGGCAAATGGGAATATATATGTGCCTTCAAGTTGCATGTTGTTAGGATTTGCGAATACCTGATCAATTTTCGTGGTTGCAAGTTGGTTTTCAATAGAAACGTTAACGTGATGTTTCTCAATTCTCAAGTTTTCAATACGTGGGGTACGTGAAATACCCGTGACAATAATTCCTTGTGCTTCAACATATTGTAATACTCCTGCAAACAGGAGGAGTGACAATGCTGTGTAGAAACTTAATCTTTTCATGGGATACCTCCATGTCGGGATGAAAACATAACAATCATATTATACCACATTGAAGTTTATAATGCCTGCAATTTGGTTAGGAGGTGGTGTGCATGTTTTGTCTGACATACTCCCCCAGCTAAAGCATGGGGGTTCTTTTGTTCTCACATTAGAGTTTTATCTCTAACTGACATTTCCTGCTTCGTCTAACACTGCTACAAAGTGTAGTCTAACACGTTATCCACAGGCGTTTAGGCTCTC
>JAJEAG010000042.1 GCA_022824265.1 Candidatus Poribacteria bacterium
CATGACCGAGATATAAACGCTGCTATAAATATTCATAAGGTTGGGGCATCAACCTTTTCAGGAGAAGACGTAACACCTGCTACGGCAGGCTGTCTTTGATGATAGAAGAATCCCATGCCTTTAGGCTTGGGAGTATGTCAAGTTATTCGGATAGGATATCAACGTGTTGGTTAAAATTCCCGTATCTACGAGGTTAATAGGTTTGATATAAGAAATAACGCCAAATGCCTATTTGAACATTTGGCGTATGCAATTGTATTGATCTTAGGAGTGAATAAAGAACAGATTCTACCAATCCTCAACCAATTGGACTAACAACCGGACACCGTACCCAGATGCTCCTTCAGGAATATATGAAGATCCTTTCATTCCCCATGCTGTGCCTGCGATATCAAGGTGTACCCACGGGTATCCTTCTGCGAATTTCTTCAGAAACGCAGCTCCTGCAATCGTACCGGAAGTGCCGTCACCAATGTTCTGCACATCTGCAACTTTGCTTTTGACACCTTCATCGTAATCATCCCAAAGCGGTAATTCCCAGACACGTTCATGTGTTTTCTCAGCAGCTTTCTTTATCTTTTCCATGAGAGCATCATCGGTACCCATTGCTCCTGCGGCGATATGTCCGAGGCACGTAATCACAGCACCCGTAAGTGTTGCTAAATCAACAACACCATTCGGATTATATTGCGCAGTCCATCCGAGTGCATCAGCTAAAATTAATCTTCCCTCGGCATCCGTATTCATAATCTCAATAGTTTTTCCGCCGTAGGAGGTCACAACATCTCCGGGCTTTATTGCGGTTGAACCCGGCATATTTTCTGTTGTCGCAATTATTCCGATGACACGCACGTCCGGTTTGAGTTGTCCAATCACCTGCATTGCCCCTAATACAGCTGCAGCACCTGACATGTCATGTTTCATCTCGTCCATACCTTTTCCAGATTTCAGTGAAATTCCACCGGTGTCAAAAGTAATGCCCTTTCCTACAAGTGCAACGGTCTCGTGTCCTTCACTTTCAGGCGTATATTCTAATATGATAAATCTCGGATCTTCTGCACTGCCTTGGGCAACCGCTAAGAGTGTACGGAAGCCTTTTTCTTCAAGTGTTGGTTTGTCAAAAACTGTGCAGTTAAGTCCTACTGCTTCTGCTACCTCTTCTGCTTTTTCCGCCAGTTGTGTCGGTGTTAGATGGTTTCCGGGTTGATTGCTGAGATCCCGAGCAAGGATGGTGCCGTTTGCAATGGTTTCTCCCCGTTCAACGATAGGTTCTATTTGCGACTTCTCTGCATCACTACCGACCAAAAAAGTCATCGAGTCAAGTGATTTATTATCACCATCATCTTTATCGCTTTGTGTCTTGTGTTGTTTGAATTCATAGAGTGAGAGTAGACTGGCTTCAACAGCAGCCTGTGCCCAATCGTCTTGTGTTTCGGGTGGAATAGGAACCGTGACAGATTTAAGTCCCATATCGCGTAAATACCGAGCTGTGTGTCCAGCAATTTGACGAACCTTTTCCGCATTGAGTTCTGTGTATATGCCAAGACCAACTAATATAATACGAGGGGTTGTCATCGCACCGTTGGTATAGAGCACGCTTGTCGTCTTTGGTTTACCTTTGAAATCACCAAGGTTTAAAAATGCTTGAATACGTCCATCCAAAGATGCATCGGCAGCAAGGAATAGTTCATTATGGAAATCGTCCTCAAGCATAGGGATAAGCACAGCATCAGTTTCTTTTTGCCGAAAGTCACCAGTTTCAACAGTTATTTTCATATAATTTCCTTTCTATTGAATTGACAGTATAAATTTCTTTAGAATGTGAATTTTCGTAAACGTAATAAGAGATTAGGTCTTTTCTGATTGCTGATAACTGACATCAAAATGCTATTATGATTTTCGCATGCCAGTCAATACAACGAGGGGGTCAGCACTTGTTACAGTTAATGAGTGATAGGTATTCGCGGGAACATCAATTCGGTCACCACGTTTAATAATGTCTGTGTCTTCATCAACTTTCACCTCCGCAGTGCCCGATAACACACATAGTACCTCGTCTTGCGTATGGATGTAATCAAGGTATTTGCCACCAGGACGTCCTGACCATTGGTATGCATCAAATCCCTCAGACTCTAACTGTTTCTTCAAATCATCAGTATCATCAGTTTTTTCTAACCAGTTTGTTTTCCATTCCATAAGTTATTCTCCTTAGAGTGGTTCCAATTTTACGGGACACACCTTCAACTCGGCTGTGTGTGTTACAGGATCGTATCCTGAACCAGTTAATAGATTTACGGGAACATCCGCGAAACTAAAACTGGCAAAAACGGTGCCGCGTGGTGAGCGATTTGTGGATTTGACTTTGATATTGATACTTCCACGCGCACTGCTCATCTTACACCATTCACCATCTGACAATTTCCATTTTTCAAGGTCTGCAGGATTTACTTCAAGTGATTCTTCAGGTAATAGATAATCAATACCTTGTGATCGTCCTGTTTGCGTGCGTGTATGATAAGATTGCAAACGTCTACCAGTTGTTAGCCACACAGGAAAATCGTCGCTGATTGTTTCTGCTGGGTCTCGATAATGAACATTAGAAAAAATACCCTTACCATTGACAAACGCCTCCTCGTGTAATCGAGGTGTCCCAGGGTGGTCTTTGTGTGGGACAGGCCATTGATTGTTTAATTCATCAGTGACACCATTCTCTATCCGTTCCCAATCTAATCCAGCATATATCGGTGAGAGTCTACAAAGTTCATTGAAAATTGGTTCTGGTGAATCGAATTCAAAACCTTTGATACCCATCCATTTGGCGATTTCAGAGATAATCCACCAATCAGGTTTGGCATTACCCGGAGGTTGAACGGCTGCACGCATACGTTGGACACGCCGTTCTGTATTTGCACAGACTCCATCCGTTTCACCCCAGGCTGACGCAGGTAATACAACATCAGCAAGTTCCGCAGTTTCAGTCAAAAAAATATCAATGACAACGAGATGGTCTAAAGAACGGAGAGCATGTTCGCAATGCTCACGGTCTGGATCGGACAACAACGTATTTTCTCCATCAATAAGCATCGCATGAATGCTGTCACCACAGAGTTCTAAAGCAGTGACTTTTGTGATGCCTTTCTCAAGATCAATTGTCCTGCCATATTCTGCTTTGAACTTTTCCTGATTTTTGGGATCGGTGACAGATTGAAATCCCGGATAATTATTTGGTAAAGCACCGCTATCTCCCGCTCCTTGGATGTTGTTTTGTCCCCGCATCGGGTTAATACCGGTTCCCTCGCGCCCAATATTACCTGTCATTAGCGCAAGATTGCATAGACTTTGAACATTTTCCACACCGCAGATATGCTCTGTAATTCCAAGTGTGTAGTAGATAGCTGCTTTGTTCGACGTACCATACCACACCGCTGCAGTTTCAATGTCTTTTGCAGGGACACCTGTTATCGTCTCTGCCCATTCTGGTGTCCATTGACTGATATGTTCAAAAAAGTCGTCAAACCCAGTTGTGCGATTTTCAATGAACTCCTCATCAATCATACCTTCGCGAGCAATGACGTGTGCCATTCCAAGAAGTAGTGCAGTGTCAGATCCGACACGGAGTGGTAGATAGAGATGAGACATTTCTGCTAATCCGATTCGTCTCGGATCGGCAACAATAAGCTTGGCACCACGTGCGATTGCTTTTTTTAACCCAGTTGCTGCTACAGGATGGCACTCTGTCATGTTTGTGCCGATACAAAATATAACATCGGGTTTCTGCATATCAACGAGAGGGTTCGACATTGCCCCACGTCCGATTGTCGCTGCCAGACCGGCAACGGTCGGTGCGTGTCAGGCACGGCTGCAATTGTCTATATAATTCGTGCCAAATCCCGCACGTATAAACTTCTGCATTAGATATGCTGCTTCACTCGGTGCACGTCCAGATGCAATACCGTAGATACTATATCTACCATGCTCAGCGTGTACTTTTTTGAACCCATCTGCAGCTTTGTGAAGGGCATCTTCCCATGTGGTTTCATGGAATTTACCGTCATCTCCACGAACCAGTGGTGTTTTCAATCTGTCAGGGTGTTGTACAAAGTCGTAAGCAAATTGTCCTTTTACACAGAGCGCGCCCTGATTAGCAGGTCCATCCATGGCTGGGTGGATACCGACTATTGTATTCTCATTCGTAAGCACATCAACAGAACAACCTACACCACAATATGGACAGATAGTGCGGGTTTTGTTCAGTGGGGTATCAGCGACCTCATCAACAGCGCGGAGTGCTTTCTTGTCGGCAAGGGCACCGGTAGGACAGGTCTGGATACATTGTCCACAAAAAGTACAAGCGGAATCTTTGAGGAGTCCATCAAATTCTGTCGTAATTTGTGTATGGAAGCCACGATTCATCACATTGATGGCATGGTCACCTTCCTGTTCGGCACAGACCCGTACGCACCGATAGCAGGAGATACAGAGTTCGTAATCCCTTAGTATAAACGGATTATCATCTTCTTTGCTTATGCCAGATTTCGCGCCTGTAATTTCTGTTTCATGGATTTCATACTTGTTACAGAGATTTGCAAGTTCACCGGAGGCATAACCGCGTAACGGGTGGACATCTATCTCACGATTCTCACTTATCACCATTTCAAGTAATGTCTTCCGATAGGTCTCAATTTCATCGGTTGTTGTTTCAATGACCATCCCTGATGTGGCTTTCGTTGTACAAGATGCCACCGGATTACGTGCACCTTCTAACGCCACGATACACAGACGACACCCGCCAAATGGATCCAGTCGAGGGTCGTAACAGAGTGTTGGAATTTCTTTTTCATACCTTTGTGCTACTTCAAGCACAGTTTCACCCTCTGTAAAGGTGACTTCAATTCCATCAATCTGCATTATATTGCTCATGTCAAACTTCCATCTTTACAAAAATTACAGAAAACGCGTGTCGCGGACTAAGCTATTTCTCTTCGGTGAAATCAATTTGTGGCACTTCAAGTTCACCAGATAAGATTTTGGATTTTACCTCTTCAACTTTATCAAGCACTTCTTGAGGTATCTTATCTTTCAATTTTGGGTTGTAGACGAGAGTTATTGCTTGGTCCGTTAACATGTTGAAGGTGTAAATCTTTGGTTTGAATTTTCCATCCTTAACAAGTTTAGCGATCTTCACGAATGCCTTAGGTGTAATCACTGCATTTGCGAGAACAGTAGTTTCGGAAATCTCACTTTTGTCTTTATTTGCCCCAAATGTATATACCATATTTCCTTCAGCTTGAGCGTTTTCGGCAGCGTGAAAAGCACCAAGTCCTGCGGCATCGGCATTCGGAAAGATAAAATCTACACCTTCATTGATAAGTGCCAATGAAAGTTCTTTCCCTTTCACAGCATCTTCCCAATTGCCTACCCATACCTGTCTGACATCCACATCTGGATTAACACTTTTTGCCCCCTCTTCAAAGGCAATAAAAGTGCTTTTTACCGATGGTATCTCATCACCACCGAGAGCACCGAGTTTGTTCCCTTTTGTCATCATACCTGCTATGATTCCTAAAAGGTAAGCGGGTTGTTCTACGCGGAAGTTAGCCGGTGAGATGTTGTCAGCTCTGGTACCACCAGAAGATGTAATAAAAATAGTGTCTGGAAAATCAGATGCAACCGCTTTCGCAGGACCTTGGAATTCGTAGCCATGTCCAAAGATGAGATCAAACCCTTTTTCTGCGTAATAACGGAAGTGTTGTTCCTGTTCGGTAGAAGTTCTACTTTCAACATCCATTATTTTTGCGCCGAGTTCTTCTTCAATAGCAAGTAGTCCTTCATAAGCTAAGGCGTTCCAACCAGCATCAGTTTTTGATGCTGGCAGCAGCATTGCAACCTTAAATTCCTCTTTCGTGTTTGTATCTGCACAACCCGTTAATAGACACCCAATTGCAAAAAGACACATTAAACTTAGTACAACTGATATGTTAACCTTATTTGACCAACGAACTTGTTTCATTATACCTTCTCCTCTCTATTATTGAAACTGTAACAATTATAGCACATATTTCACAGAGTTGTAAATTATTTCGTTATGTATGGACATGTAAAGTTTTTCGCACTAAAAATATTACGGAATAATATACAAATATTAAAAAAATACAAAAAAATAACATAAAAGCATAATTTTAACTTGACATTTACTATTTGCTTATGTTATAATATATGTCACATATCGTTTTCAGGTTGAAAATGAGACAATTGTGTTCAAAAATACGATACGCAATAAACCCGGAAGTATAATATAGGCAAAATCAACAATTATCTTGAAGCGCGTTGATTCCACCAAAACAGGTGTGTTTTTAAAATTGACACTTATATGTTGAATAAAACAGAACCAAAATGGAGCAAAAAAAAAAAAGCGAAAATCGCGTCACATTCCTTGTCCTGACTGGATTCATCACGTCACTGTGACGTAAAAAAAGTCACAATTTCAGGAGGTAATTCAGACTCAAACCCGGTAGATGCGGTTTCCTAACCAATGCAGAATACCAAACGCGTATTCTGCAATAAGCATCAATTTTAGGAGGAGATACGTCTGTAGTCGCGCAATTCATTGCCAAATCCACGCCAAACGCGCCAAATCAACGGTATGAATGCCATTGGCATTCCCGTATGGCGTTTGTCGCCTCTTACATTCCGTAGGGGCGAGGTTTCCTCGTCCGTATTCTCACATACAGTCCGTAGATCGGAGCGAGCAAAGTAGCATCCGACATGGATACCAAAGCATCGGAGAGGCGACAGGTGTATAGTAAGCGTTAATCCTGCTAATACAAGTTCCAGAGGGGCAATAGGTATATCAGTTACATTTACGGTACATACTAAATTGACGCTTATGGGCACGCTTGGAGAGCGCACCTACTGGAATATATGATGATGTGAATTAATATGCATTAACAGTTCACAACAGTGGTTCTGATATTTTTCCAAGCGCGCGCGGAAGCCAAAGACTTAAGTCAGGGATATAGGTTACAAGTATCAATGCTATCAACAACAAAGCAATAAATAACAGCACAGACTTGTATAGTAGTACCACTGATTTATCAAACTTTAAACTTGAAATAAACAAGTTCATACCTACAGGGGGTGTGAGATATCCGATCTCAAGATTGGTTAGCACGATAATACCGAGATGCGTTTTGTCAATACCAAGTTGATCAGCAATCGGAAGGAGTAAAGGCACAACAATGACGACTGCAGAAAAAATGTCCATCAAACACCCAATGATCAGTAGGAAAATATTGAGACCGATAAGTGTTATGATCTTGTTTTCTGTTATTGACTGAATCCAATCAAGAACAATAATAGGTACTTCAAGATTATTGAGATAGCCTGTTAATCCTAAAGCAATGCCAAGAATGATAAGGATTGCACCTACAAGAAGCATGCTCTCTTTGACAAGACGCGGCAGTGTTTTTATGGAAATAGACCGGTGAATGCAGATTTCTACGATACAGACATAGATTACTGTAAGTGCTGCGACTTCATCAAGACTAATCCCTTTGAAGATACCACCTAATACAAGAATGGGTAACAAGAGTTCCCATTTTGCTTCCCAAAATGTACGTGCAAAATCAGGAAAACTAAATGATGTCGTTTCCGCACGTTTGATGAGACTCCATCCACTACAATACGAACCAAGAATAACCAGAATAAGCACACCTGGAATAATCCCAGCAAAGAACATGGTGGCAATTGGCACAGAGGCAACAATAGCATAAAGGATTAGTGGAATGCTTGGAGGGAAGAGGAGTCCAATGCTGCCTGAGGCTGTTATCAAACCGAGGGAAAAATTTTCGTTATAAGTTTGCCGTAGGATAGGGTAGACCAAACCACCGAGTGCGATTATGGTTACACCCGACGCACCGGTAAAAGTGGTGAAGAAAGCACATGTGGTGAGTACAACGACAGCAATACCACCCGGTAACCATCCAACACTTGCACGGGCGAACGCGACCAACCGTTTCGGTGCATTACCTTCTGCAATGATATATCCCGCCAGTGTAAAGAGCGGGATAATAGGAATTGTCGTGTTTTTAATTATGCTGTTAAAGTCTATTAGGATTGTTGTAAGTGGTAGACCTGCAGTAGCGTATCCAAGAATTGATGCTCCACCGAGTAAGACAAAGAGCGCGCCTCCTAATAGTGCAAACGCGACTAAGCCGATGCCGATTAACAATCCCATTAGTTCGCATCTCCTTCGGTTTTATCCGCGGCGTGTTCACTACCTGTTAAATTGATGCATATCTGAAGTATCAAGTGAATTCCGATGAGAACAAACCCTAACGGAATAATGGTCTTTGCCCACCATAGTGGTATATTTCCTATTAGTATAGCAGAACTCTGCTGTTCCTCTATCAGAAATACAAAACCGAAATAAGCTAAAATACTTACGACTACCAGACTCAACACATCAATAATATAGGCGGTGTAACGTGTAATGTTATCGGGTAAAATTCTGGTGAGTACATCAATACTGATGTGTCGCCTTTCAGAAGACGCAAGGGCAGCACCAAGAAAACACATCCAGAGTGTCAAGTTCTGAAGCATCCTATGTTTCCACATGAAACTGGTTTTAAAGACATAACGCAAAACAATTTCAAGCACTGCAAGTCCAATCATCATCGCAACAATCAGACATAATAAACCAGTTTCAGTTTTGCCGAGGAACGTATTGATACGCTGCAAGCTGTTTCTGATAGAAGATGCCATAGGATGTTCTGTTATCCTTCCTGTGCTAATACTTGAATTCCCGCAGAAGGTAAGACTGCGACTTTTGCGTTTGAAGGTAGTTTTTCAGCAAATAGTTGAATCAACTGTTCAAGGTCTCGGAAGAGAATGCCGTTGGAATGCTTCTTGTAAAAGTCATCTACTAAAAAATGTTCTGACCAGACGTGAATCTGGTCCAAGTTTCCGAGTTTTGGTTCGGGTAGTTCTGGAGGGATTCTTTCGGATCTCTGTTCAAGAAAACGGGTATAATCAATTTGATCAAATAAACCATGGTAGCAGATACCATCACTTGCAGGGTTAAGCACCATCTTATATGCTTTTTCAAAGTGACTGGATGCCCACAACGCTTTGCCAGTTTGAATAGGATCACTATCAAGCGGATAGCAATTTAGCACAACCAGATCAGTTTCTTTACGGGACTGCAAAGGTATTTCTGTGCCATAAGTTTCCAATGCGAAATGTGCACCTGCACGGTGTGCCTGCACATAATCGCCAACAAATAACCCGCAAATCTCTCGACGGGAATTAAGAACGGTATTTGCAATAACATCAAGTCCAATGACAGCAGCTACCTCTTCTGCAAAATCGCGATGGTCGGGAGTACTCCCCTTCTTTTCAATAACAGCATGTCCACGACTCGGCGAAAAGGTGTGGAAATAGAACATTGTCGCAAAACCAGAAATCCCAGGAACAATCAACTTTGCACCACCACCAAATCCAACTGCGCCATGCGGATAAATTCCGCCCAAACATATTTTAAAATCCGCATCAGCAACAACACTATTGATATAGATAGGCATTCCATTGTCAAGACTGCCGTACCCACGTAGGTCTCCACTCATAAAGTCGTGGCATGTGACCTCATATTCGGTAGCGATGTCAGCACCAACTTTTTTTGCCATTTCCTCGTTTGTGAGGGGTCGGTGTGATCCCCCACCAACTACAAAACGGATTTCTGAATTTGGAACACCTGCTGCGGTGAGTTCACGCAACAGAAACGGAATTACTTTAGCTGCAGGGGTAGGACGACTTAGATCATCAACGACTATGGCAGCACTCTTTTTACCTTTTGCGAGTTCCGTAATTCGGGGTGTGCCGATAGGGTCAACAATGGCACGTTCAATTTGTTGGTCAGAGAGTGCAGGGGCATCTTTCGGTCCAAGCATTTCTACTTCCCAACCGGTAGGGAAATTCAGTCTCAGTTCGTTATCTCCATACCAAGCACGGGAATGGATTGTTGCAGTGTTGTTCATGTGTTCTCCAATTCGCTAAACGGTAGATATGTGCAACTACGTTGATGTCAATACTTGAATGCCAGCAACAGGTAAAATTGCAACTTTAGCACTTGCAGGAAGTTCCTCAGTCATCAGTTGAATTAGTTGGTCTAAGTCACGGAAGAGAAGAGATGATGGATATTCCTTGTAAAAATCATCTCTATCAAAATGCTCAGACCAAACATGAAGTTGAGATTGTCTCCCAAGTTTTGGTTCAGGTGTTGGTTTTGTAGGTAACCTATTTACTTTCTGTTGCATATAACATTCGTAATCAAGTCGGTCAAAAAGTCCGTGAAAACATGAACCGTCGGTTGCAGGATAAAGTGCAATCGTATAGGCGTCTTCAAAATAGGAAAACGCCGCGAGTGCCTTATCAAGTTGAATTGCATCAGCATCAAGTGGGTAGCAGTTAATTACAACAAGATCACTCTTGGTTCGAGTTGTCTCAGTAATTTCTGTCTTGTAGGTTTCCAATGCAAAATGTGCACCTTTACGATGTGCCTTTATAAAGTCACCCACGAACAATCCTGCAATTTCACGTTGGCTATTCAGCACGACATTTACGATAGCATCAAGTCCAAGCAACCCCGCTGCCATTTCAATGGTGTCACGACGATCTGGTTCATCACTCTGTCCTTCAATCACTGCAGGACCACGACCTTGAGGAAAGGTATGGAAATAGTACATCGTGGAGAAACCTGCGGTGCCAGGAACAATAAGTTTTGCACCTCCGCTGAAACCGACAGAACTATGAGGATAGATACCACCAAGGCATATCTTGAAATCAGAGTCCGCAACAGTCCGGTTGATATAGACAGGTGTACCGTTATCCAGTTTTCCGAGTGCACGCAGGTCTCTACTTAAGAAGTTATGATTAGTAACCTCATATTCTGCGGCGATATCTGTGCCAACTTTCTTTGCTATCTCTTCCTTGGTAATGGGACGATGTGCCCCAACACCAACCACAAATCGTATCTCAGATTTCGGAACACCTGCAGTGGTAAGTTCACGCAATAGATATGGAATTACATTGTATGAAGGGGTCGGACGGCTTAGGTCGTCTACAATGATGGCAGCACTCTTTTTGCCTTTTGCAAGTTCTCTGATTGGTGGGGTACCGATAGGTTCTGCGAATGCTTGTTCAATTTGTGCTTCGGTCAGTGCAGGTGCATCCTGTTGATTCAGCATCTCCACTTCCCAACCGGTAGGAAAATTCAGTGTCAGTTCGTTATCTCCATACCAAGCACCAGAGCGAACTGTTGCTTTGTTGGTCATGATCCGTCTCCCAATTCAGTCCTTTCCTGTTGATAACGCAGAACCGCTGCTATAAAATCTCGAAATAGCGGGTGTGGTGTAAGAGGTTTAGATTGAAATTCTGGATGGAATTGCGAACCGACCATCCAAGGATGATCAGGTACCTCTGCAATTTCAACAAGACTTCCATCAGGTGACACCCCACTAAAAGAGAGTCCTGCCTCTTTTAATTGAGAACGATGGTTATTATTCAATTCATAGCGATGTCTATGTCGTTCTAAGATGATAGGCTGTTGATATGCTTCGTAACTTTTTGTGTTTTCCTTAAGAACACATGGATAATGTCCAAGCCTCATTGTTGCACCTTTGTCTGCTATTGCACGTTGTTCTAACATTAAATCTATGACAGGGTACGGCGTATTTTCATCAACTTCAGTGGTGTTTGCATCTTTTAGATTAGCGATGTTACGAGCAAATTCAATTACAAGGCACTGCATTCCGAGGCATAAACCAAAGTAAGGGATACGATTTTCACGGGCGTATTTAACTGCCACTATCATTCCTTCAATACCACGATCACCGAATCCACCGGGTACCAATATTCCGTCAATATTCTCAAACAATTTATCAATATCCGGATGATCTGTCAACATTTCAGCTTCTATCCATTCAATATTAACATCTGTTTCATTGGCAATTCCACCATGTTTAATAGCCTCTTGAACGCTGATATAGGCATCGCTACCAGTTGTATACTTCCCTACAATTGCAATGTTAGTGGTATGTTTAGGATTTTTTAGTTTGTCCACCATCGCAATCCATTCGGCATCCATCGTTGCGCGTCGTTCAAGACCTAATTTTTTAGAAACAAGATGTCCCATACCCTGTTGTTCAAAATTAAGCGGTATTTCATCTACGCATTTTGTATCCAAACCTTCCAGAATAAATTCCTCACTGATACCGCAAAGGAGTGAAATCTTCCTACGAACACTATCATCAAGGTGTTGACTTGTACGGCATAATAATAAATCGGGGTGGATACCAAATTCTTGCAGTTTCCTGATACTGTGTTGGGTAGGTTTACTCTTGCTTTCACCGTTGGGTAGGGTATAGATAAGTGAAACGTGTAGAAATAGAGAATCTCCTCGTCCTACTTCCATAGTCATTTGTCTGATAGCTTCAATAAAGGGCAGCATTTCAAAATCACCTACGGTGCCACCAATTTCCGTGATGACGACATCCACATCTGTATCTTTTCCAATCTGGTAGATACGCCTTTTTATTTCATCTGTAATATGTGGAATGAGTTGAACCGTTTGTCCAAGATAATCACCTCGCCGTTCTTTTTGGATCACTTCATTATAAACAGAACCAGTTGTAAAGTTTGATTGTTGATTTAAGTCAACTCCGAAAAAACGTTCATAATTGCCAACGTCTAAGTCGGTCTCAGCACCATCGTGTGTAACAAAGACCTCACCGTGTTGGAAAGGGTTCATCACACCTGCATCAACATTGAGATATGGGTCAATTTTTACGACATTCACTTTGAAGCCGCGGTTAATAAGTAATCTACCGAGAGATGCGGTTGTGATTCCTTTGCCTATTCCTGATATGACGCCGCCTGTCACAAAAATATATTTTGTCATTTGCCTTCAATGCCTCTCTTTTTTAAAATCTGTTTTACCCGTTCCAAGTCTTCAGGCACATCTACGCCAATAAGGGGGGTGTCGGTTTCAACGACATGGATGGGAATGCCATGTTCCAAAAAACGTAACTGCTCTAAACCTTCCGCAATCTCATAGGGGGTGCGTTCCCAAGATGTGAAGGCAAGAAGTTGTTCTTTCCGGAATGCATAAAGTCCTATATGTCTATATACCAGCGTGTCATTTTGAAAATTATGCTGTTTATTTATCGGTGTGCTGGGTATAGATCCTCTTGAGAAGTACAACGCATCCCCGTGAATATTAGTAACAACTTTAACTATGTTCCTGTCACGATAATCTTCAATATTAAAGATCCGTTCTTTCAAGGTGCATACTTGCACAGAAGGTCTTTCAACAAAAGGTCTAAGCATCAGATCTATCTGTTCCGGTTCAAGCAACGGTTCATCACCTTGAATGTCTACGACGACATCACAGGTAATCTCTTTTGCAACAATCGCAACACGGTCTGTTCCGGTAGCACACTCTCCTGTCATCTGCACGTTACCACCAAAAGCTTGAACAGCATCGTAGATTCGCTGATCATCAGTAGCGACAATAACTTGACTGAGCATTTTTGCTTTGCTTGCTCGTTCATATACATGCTGAACCATCGGTTTTCCCAAAATATCTGCCAAAGCTTTTCCTTCAAAACGACTTGAAGCATAACGTGCTGGGATTATTCCTATACTTTCCAAATGTAGTTTCTCTCTTTGTATGGTAAATTGCTGGACATAATCACTGCAATCATTGTTATTTTTTCTTATAATTCTTTTGATATTCTTGAATTACTCTATCTTAATATACCGTAATATTCAAGGAAAAACTGTCGCTATTTCAATTGCGGGAATTGTGTGAGAATGATATACTTAATCTGATAGAGAAACGTTCTGGAGTAGAGTAACATTCAGGAGATAATGTAAACTAACATGTAAATAAAATAGGAGCATCTAAAATGAAACACAGTATAGTTGTTCTCGTATGTCTATTATTGACATCTCAAATATGCATTTTTGCCGCAGATGTGATAGATCCTGATTTAGTGCTTTATTTCGATTTTGAAGAGTTTTCGGCAACTAAAGTTGTTGAAAAATCTGGTAATGGTTATGACGGTAGAATAAACGGAAATGTGAAACAATCTAACGATGGAAAGTTTGGTAATGCAGCGAAATTTGCTGCTGGTAGTTTTCTTGATTTGGATGGACCTAACGTTGATCCGGATCACATACCGACTGAGGGAATGAGTGTTGTCGCGTGGATCAATGTTGAATCTATTGCGGACATGGCGATTTTCAATGCTCGCGCAAAAGATGGGACCTGGCTTGTGCATCCAGAAGCACGGGGAGACGGTAATTATCGTTGGCTCAATCGAGGACATAATCCAGATAAAACGTTATTTGATATCAAGGCTGGGGTAAACAAGGCAAAGGAATGGGTACATTATGCTGGCACGTTTAGTCGTGAAGAAGGAATGGCTTACTTATATATCAATGGTAAAAAAGTAGGTGAGGAAAAAGCAAGGCTACCAGACCCGATTGCAGGAGATTGGGGACAAGGTGCACGGGTAGGTTATAATATAAACGACAACCGTCCTTTTACCGGTTTAATGGATGAACTAAACGTTTGGAAACGTGGACTAACAGAAGAAGAAGTCAATTCTATAATGAATGAGGGTATTATTGAATTTCTTAGTGTGGAAGCACAAGGCAAATTGACAACCACATGGGGAAAACTGAAAACTTCAAAGTAAGAATTACAACATAATAAAACGGGACAGTTCTGAACTGTCCCGTTTTATTTGTGCATGAGGGTAATTTTCGAAGCAAAAGGTCAGGATCCTAAACGCGCATGTGCTGTAACATGCAGTGGCAGAAAGAATGGTCGCTTGGATAAAAGCACTTCATTATGGAGCCTTTCCGCTAAGGTATCTACATCTACCTCTTCCGCAGTAGCAATCCCGTATTTCTCTATGAGTGGAAGAAGACTTTGAAAGATGGTCACCATATAACGATAACCAGTCCAATCTCCTTCAGCACCAATGGGTGCATGAAGATGCATCTCTGGTGGAGGCAAACCTATCTCAACAAAAGCACGGTAAAGTCCAATACCCATATCAAGATGTGCCCCTGAATGTTGAAACACATCCAAAATCCACTCGTAAAGTTGACTCATTAGAGGTGTACTTGGATGTGAGACAGCGGGATAGAGTGTATATTCCGGTTCCTGAAATGCAACAATCCCATCAAGCTTTAAATGGGTGATGAGTTTTTTCAATGCTGTTACAGGATCAGCCATATACATCAATACAAATCTACCAACAAGTGCGTCAAATTTATCTTCAAAATGCAATGTTCTCGCATCACCAGCGATAAATTCAACGTTTTTTAATCCGACATTCGCTGCTCTTTGTCGGGCAGTTTCAAGTATTGCTGGATTGACATCAACTCCCACAACCTGTCCAGAGCTGCCAACTATTTCAGCAATCATAAGACTAACATCCCCCGCACCGCTGCCAATGTCAAGTACACGCATCCCTTTATGAATACCTGCCCACTCACAGAGAAGTCTCGTTGACTCTCCGTAGATTTTTGATTGCTCAATGAGACGCTTAGTTTCGTGTGAAGTGCGTCCTAAGGTGTAGTTTGCATCGCGATGTATAGGATGCAAACTATCTGAACTATTTTTCGTCATGTGTTAAGGTATTATGATGGGAGGGTCGCGTGTCCTGTAACATGTGGAGGTAACATAATTGGACGTTTTGAAGCAGCAACTTCTGCCTGTATTCGTTCTGCAAGGGTATCTACATCAACCTCTTTAGCAGTTGCAATCTCGTAAGCCTCTATTAATGGTAGGATACTTCGAAAACTGTTCTCAAGATATGCAAATCCGGGCCAATTTTCTGGACCACCCATCGGTGCTTCAAAATGCAGAGAGGGTTCAGGTAAACCAGCATCAACAAATGCTTTGTAAAGTTCCATTCCCATTTCAACATGTGCCCCAGAACGTTCAAATACCGTACGTCCCCATTTAATTAGATCGTTTATCAAAGGTGTGTCAGCGTGTACAGCAACACTATACGGTGAAAAATCTACCTCCTGAAATGCTACGATGCCGCCAGGCTTTAAATGCGATGCCAAATGTTTGAGCGCATCAGCAGGATCCGACATATACATGAGAACAAGCCTACCTACAACAGCATCAAAATCGTTTGGTAGTTCAAGTGTTCGTGTATCACCTGCAATAAATTCAATGTTTGTTGCACCTGCTGCTTTTGCTCTTTCTCGTGCTGTTTCAAGAATTTCAGCGTTCATATCAACACCAACAACGGTTCCCTCTGAACCAACAAACTCCGCAAGCGTAAGGGCGACATCACCAGCACCACTCCCCACATCAAGTACTTTCATACCCTTAGCGATACCGCTTCTCAACAAAAATCGTCGCGTTACATCGTCGTAAAGTACGGATTGTTCAATCAGACGATCCGTTTCAGATTCACTCCTACCCATTGTATACTCTGCATCTCTGCTTTGATTGCTCATGTTAATCTTACTCCCTTTCAAAGTGTATATGAGGCCAGATACCTCGCATTGTAATATAACAGGACTTACGCAAAAGCGGTAGGCGGGGAATGCTAAAAAGCATTCATACCGTTGATTTGGCGCTTTGTAAGCGCGCTGGAAACTCAGAATTCTGCTAAAAAACACACCATTTTAGTCATAATTATTGAAAAATCGTGAAAAGTGCGTAAGTCCTAATATAATTAGAAATATTACGGTGCTATAAATTGATGGAATTGTATCTTTCCATCTTTGACTGTATTGATAACTAAATCCTTGATTGCATATCGGTTTTCATCAAAATGAGACACCATCAATGCCCCGTTGTAGTTCTGTGTTGCTTCAATTTCGTCTCGGATTGTGGCTGGTGTCAAATCAGTTGTTCTACGCATTGCTTCAATCACAATATTCGTAGCATCAAAGCCGAGGGCAGCAGGTCCATTGGGAGCAAAACCGAATTTTTCTGTATATAAACTAACAAATTGATTTCCAAGATTACTTAATTCACCTTCGGGTGAAAAGTGATTTGCAAAGAAACTACCTTCAAGGGCAGCTCCACCGATGTCCACTAAGTCAGGACGATCCCAACCATCTCCACCGAGAAATGTTGCTGTTATATTGAATTCTGCAGATTTAGCTTGTTTAACTGCTAATGGAAATTCGGAACCTAATCCAGCTAAAAAGACAATGTCTACAGCAGGATCTACTGTATTTATTGCCGTAAGTTGTTCAGTATAATCAGTCGCACCCATTTCATAAAATTGTTGTGTAGCAACCGTGCCACCTTGTTCTGCAAAATATTTAATAAATGCCTCCGACAGTTCTTCAGAATAACTATCACCTGTTTCTGTAAGCACGGCAGCAGTCATCGCGTCCAATTCTTGTATAGCGAACTTAGCCATTATTCTTGCTTGGTCTGGATCACGGATAGCACTTTGGAATGAGAAATTCCCGTTTTGTGTAACCTTCGGATTCGTTGGATAGGTTGTCATCATTGGAATGCCATATTCTTGGGTAACCGCACCGACTTCTACAGCCTCATCACTGTAATCTGGACCTAATATTGCTAACACGCCAGCATCGATCAGTTCTTTGGCATATTGGGTGCTGAGTAAAGGTTCTCTATTACTTTCTCTAAAGAGAATCTCAATTGGTATACCGTTGATTCCACCTGCTTCATTCGCAAGTGCAACTGCTAACGCTACACCGTTCTGAGTTGTTCCTGGATCAGTAGGACTATAGATTAAACCGATTTTGATTGTTGTTTCTAAATCCTCTGGTGGGACGATAGGTTGAATCCGTTCACAACCAAAAAAGAGAATACTTGTGACGAGGAATGTGATAAGAGAGACAAAAAACGGAATACGATTAAACACTGTTCTGTTCATTTGAAATTTATTTATTCCTTTCGTTTCTACGTTTCTTGTTAGGGAGAGGCTTCAAAACCACTCCCTAACAAGAGGCAAGAGCCTTAGAAATTGTAACCAATTTTGGTGTACCAGAATGCACCACCAAATCCGTAAGGACTATATTCTCCAAATGGTCTACCGACGATTGAGCCTGTAAAGTTTTCAATATTCGGGTCTGACCATGTTACAGTATCAGGTTCAACGCTGAATATATTATTTACACCAACTGTCACACCTATATTATCAGCAAATGCGTAGTTAAATTCCAAGTCAATCAAAAATACATCATCGTATATTTGCGCACCTACTGCTTCCTCATACCACGGACCGTAGTAATTAACACGTCCCAAAACACCTAAGTTTTCGGTGATATTTTGTGTTAACGTTACATTGCCGCGGTGTTTCGGCAGTCCTTCTTCCAAGAGACGGACACGTAGGTCATCTAAGATGTCAGCATTGCGTTTCGTAACTTCAGTAGCGGTGTAATTATATGCAAGACTTACCGCGCCTTTAGCAACAGGTGCTGTAATAACGATGTCAATCCCTTGCGTACTCGTTTCGAATTCGTTTGTAAAGAATCTAAACTCCTGAAGATTACCAGCACTTGTAATGCCTTCATCAACGAGTTGTTGGATCTGTTCCTCAGTAATATCTTCACCGCGTTGGAAATCTTTTGTAGGTGCTAAACGATCTTCAACCTTGATATTGAAATAATCTATTGTAACACTAACAATATCGTCGCTAATAACAGTTCCTACAGAGATGTTTCTTGACTTTTCTGGTTCAAGTTGCTTTCCGCCTACTAATTCTGCAGCAGCATGCGTTGAAGGGATAGTTCCCTTATTGACTAACGTATTGTTTTCACCGAATTCCGTGGTGACGTTAAATGCATTTTGCTGTCCTGGAGTCGGTGCTCTGAACCCGGTACTATAACTACCACGTAGTCTCAGGTCTACCATAGGATCAATTGAGAGGAATTCCTTGACCGTGTCATCAAAAGCATAACTCGTTGCAACCTTGTAGTTGATAGTGCTACCAAAATCCTCAAAGTTTTCAGCTCGGATAGCGGCATTGATAACCCACGGGTCAATCGGTGTTAATTCAGTTTCCAAATATCCACCCACATTAGAACGTGTCCAATCACCCTGTGCAATATCACTGAAACCGGGAAACCCGTTAGAACCTGAACTAAATCCTTGGCTTGCAAGTGGACCAATTTCCCAAGACTCCTTTTGTCCTTGCACAATTTCAAATGTCTCTGTTCGGTATTCTGCCCCTGCAGCGAGGAACACCAGTTCGTGCAGTGGATAGGTTAAGTCAAGGTTTATATTCGTATCTGTTTGGATATAATCACCCGGATCAAAATCTGTAGGGGTATCTGGACCGAGTGAAGCGTTCACAGTGTTATTGATAAAGAAATCAGAACTGTGTTGACCGTAGGACGCACTCAGATCCCAACCTAAATCCTCAGCGACTGATCCTTTCAACCCGATTACACCAGAAAGGTCTTGAGTATCAGCACCGAAGCGAGGTGTGAACCCGCCCGGAAAAAGTTCTTGGAATGTGAAAAGATCAGGATCGTCAATGACCTGTTTTAATGCCTCTGGGTCAGGAACGTTATCGGTAATTGTAACTACAGGCACTTCACCCTCTCCTGCTATGCGTCCCACAAGCAAAGTTTCTCCGCCATCATTACTAAATACTGCAGGTCGTGTGTTTGGATTTCGGAAATAGAACCCACCTTCTACCTGCTTCTGTGCGTAATTTGCATGACCGTAAACTTGAATGTTTTCAACGATATCAACACCATAGTTAGCAAAGAACTTGATATCATCTCTAATAATAGGGTGTCCCCACGGTTGAGCTGGATTTGCAACTTCGCTATTCCCCGCTCCTCTAAGTGCAGCAGCATCGTCTCGTTGGACAGAACGATCAGTTTCATCAGTGTTACCGTATTCCAAACTAAGGTTTGCCCAAATGTCTTCTCTTCCTAATCCGATATTGCCAGCAACAGAATATGTAAGTCCATCACCAACTTGGTAAATACCTGGTTTAATTTCTAAAGATCCGCCTCTATGGCTGTCTTTCAATTGCAAATTCATCACACCAGCAATCGCATCAGAACCGTATTGTGCAGAAGCACCATCTCGGAGTACTTCCATCTGTTTAATCGCAATGGAAGGTATTGGTGAGAGATCCGCACCTTGCGAACCATCGGATAATCCGTTGCCAAGCCAAGTAATTACAGATGCACGGTGACGACGTTTACCGTTGACAAGTAACAACGTATGATCTGGAGCTAAACCTCGTAGATTGGCAGGACGAACAACAGTTGCAGCATCAGCAATAGGTTGAGCGTTCACATTGTAGGAAGGAACTAAATTTCTCAGCAGATCGGGTAAATCTGCGCCACCCTGTTTAACAAAATCATCGCTGAGCACAACATCAATTGGCACAGCGGATTCAAGAACAGAACGCGGTTTCGCTCGGGTTCCGACAATAACTAATCCCTCAAGTTCAACAACTTCTTGATCAGACGCTTCTTGACTTGATTCAGTTTCATTACCATGGTTATCTGCAAATACAAGTGAAAGGATCATAAACGCTGCTAATGCTATGAAAGATGTGAGTATAAGCAGCTTATTGTTAACTATGTCTTTCATTTTATCCTCCCCTTATGTTAAAAAAATTCTCGTATTAACATCGGAAGAAATAAATTAGGTAGACGTGATTGTATACTTTTGTCAAGTAACTACAATCTGTCTACCTATGTTTATGTATCAATCTTAAAAACTATAACCGACTTTTGCATACCAAAATGCACCATCAAATCCGAAGGGACTGAATTGACCATATTTATTCCCAACAGAATCGGCACCATTCGGATTTTCATCGGGATAGGTATCAAGGATATTTCTTCCACCGAGCGTGAGTGCCAATCCGGAGTCCACGGTGTAAGTGGTTTCCAAGTCGACAGTAAACTTTCCAGTGTATTCTCCAGTGCCTTCTACATCTGGATTCTGTAAGTAATCTTCAGAATCGAACCAACCGCTGAAATAATTGGCACGTCCGATTACTCCCCATGCGTCCGTTATGGATTGAGCGACAGTCAGACTGGCGCGGTGTTTGGGTAAATTCTCTTGCAGTTCCCTTCTTCGATGTGCGTCCAGAGTGGCACCATCCCAACCATCATAATCAGGATCATCAAAATCATCAGTTAATTCGATGAGTTCTCCGTCGACTACGATATGGGTAACATCAGTTGATGTCCAGTTATACACGGCAACGAGCGTCCCATTCGGTATTGGTACTGTGGTGACAAAGTCAATACCTTGGGTTTTGGTATTGAAGTCATTGATAAAGAACTGGAATGTTTCCAGATTCGCTGCACTGGTTACACCTTCCTCGATGAGCTGCGCCTTCTGCGTGTCGGTCAATGTAAAGTGTTGTGACACCGATAACCGGTTTTTCAACCGAATATCAAAAATATCAGCGGTGAAGTTTACCCCCAGAATATCGACGGTAAACCCAGCAGTGAGGTTATTTGATTTTTCCGGGTCAAGCGAGTTATCTTCCTCGCCTGTCACAACACCAACAGCAGCGTTGGTGGAAGGAATTGTTCCTTTATTAACGAGATCCCCCTTCGCAAAATCGTATTCAGTGGTAATATTGAACGTGTTTTGCTGTCCGGGTGTCGGTGCGCGGAACCCGCTACTATAACTTCCCCGCAACCGCATCGTTTCCGTAACCTTGTAGTTTGCAGCGGCTTTGTAGTTCAGGGTGCCACCGAAAATCTCAAATTGTTCACCGCGCACAGCCAGCGCAAGCAGGAGCGGATCAATCGGTCTGATTTCAGTTTCCAGATAGGCAGCAACGTTGTAACGGTGCCACTTGCCTGCTGCAACTGGACTAAATCCTGAAAATCCGTTGGAGGCAGCCGTGAAGCCTTGTGCTGCGAGAGGACCAATCTGATGCGACTCGCGTTCGCCCTCTATGATTTCAAATCCTTCGTCCCGATATTCCAAACCAGAAGCGAGGAACACCGTGTCACTGAGCGGATAGGTTACATCAAAGTTGAGGTTATAATCCGTCTGGATATAGTCGCCTGGATCAAAATGGGTCGGTGTATCCGGACCGAGCGAAGCATTAACGGTATTGAAGATAAAGAAATCGGCATGGTTGCGTCCAAAAGAGCCGCTCAGATCCCACGTTAAGTCCTGACCCAAGGTGTCTCCGAGCGCGGTGCCTTTAACGCCAATGACGACAGAACTATCCCACATGAATGCACCAAATCTGGGTGTGAACCCGCCTGGGAACATCTCTTGAAAATTGAATAGATTCGGGTCATTCTTAACGGCTTGCAACTTTTCGGGATCCGGAACGTGATCAATTATCGGGATATCGTCAGCATCGTGAGGCGAGAGTTCGGTAAACTCCTCCCCAGCAGCTTCCGCTGCTTCCTTTCGGGCTTCCCAATCTGCCATTTCCGCTGTCAAACCTCGCAAATCCCCGACGAGCAACGTATCATCCCGCCCGGTTGGGCTAAACACGCCATTGCGAGTGTTCGGATTTCGGAAATAGAATCCACCTTCAACCCGCTTGCGGGCGTAGTTGGCATGCCCATAGAAATCGATGGTATCCGTGAGGGTAGCACCGTAGTTGGCAAACAATTTGACATCACCCTCTATAATCGGCTGTCCCCAAATTTGCGCGGGGTCTTTCACACTGAAATTGCCTGCGTTAATCAAGTTTATCGCATCAGTGCGTTGCACAGAACGGATGGTCGGATCTGCGCCACCGTATTCAACACTGAGGCTACTCCACGCGTCTGGATTTCCTAAACCGATGTTGCCAGCGAGCACAAATTGCCTGCCGTCGCCGTGTTGGTAGATACCGGGTTTAAATTCAATACTTCCACCTTCAAAATTGTCTTTCAATTGGAAGTTCATCACGCCTGCAATCGCATCGGACCCGTATTGTGCCGAGGCACCGTCGCGTAGCACCTCAACCTGTTGCAGGGCAATCGCCGGAATAGGCGACAAGTCAGGTCCCTGTGAACCATCAGACAAACCGTTCCCGAGCCAGTGAATCACTGCAGCACGGTGGCGCCGCTTACTATTGACGAGCACCAGTGTATGGTCTGGGGCAAGTCCCCGTAAATTCGCCGGACGGACAACTGTTGATGCATCACTAATCGGCTGTGTATTGACGTTATAAGATGGAACTAAAGTTCTCAGCAGATCCGGCAGATCCGCGCCACCCTGTTTTTCAAAATCCTTACTCGAAACTATATCAATAGGTACCGCAGATTCAAGGACCGAACGCGGTTTTGCCCTACTACCAATGACAACGACACTCTCGAGCTCGGTTACACCCTCTTCAGAGCTTGCCTCGGTTTCTCCTGCGTTTTCTTCCTGCGCTACTACTGTCGGCAAAAATACCATAGAAACAGCAAAAGCGATACATATCGCAAGCAGAACAGTCTGAAAAATATATGTGACTTTCATAAATAAGACTCCTTAGGTTTCTTGAATAACTGTTCCCCGTATGTGGAAAACATAGTAAATTTAGGAAATTCCTAAATTTTATTCCAATTAGACATAAAAAGACATAACAAGTTTAATTCAAAATACTAAACCTTGCAAATACCAAATATGAATTTGGCAAAGAAAGTTAGGAAAAGTATAACATAGTTACACTTGAAAACAAAATATTTTTTTGATATATTTAAATTATGCTCTTTATTTTTTTGGTGATTGCCACGATTACAGTGGTGTTTGGTGCAGCAATAGCAATACTTTATCGAGACAGACAAACTGAGTTTCGTATTATATTCGGTTTTACTGCTGGGGCAGTTCTCGGTTTTGTGTTGATGTTGATGGTCCATCTTTTCACTGAGGTCGGTTATCTCACAATTATCGTGATGTGGGGAGGATTCCTGTTTATATGGTTATTGGAGCAATTTACACATCAGTTGCGCGCGCGTTTTAGCAATAATGCAGAAGAGAAAAGGAGTTCTATTTGGGGAGTTACCATATCTATAATTGGGTTGTCAATCCACTCAGTTATGGATGGAGTCAATCTAAGTATTGCAGCAGAAAAGCAGACTGTTGGTATTGCCCTTGCAGTTAGCGTGATCCTACATCGATTACCGGTAGCAACCGTGATAACCACAGCATTACGTAGAGATTACGGATTGGCAAAGACAATGTTGTGGCTTACACCGCTAATAATTACACCGTTTGTTGGAGCATTCATAGGAGAACGTCTAATCCATAGTGTCTTTAAGGATTTAGCAGATTATTTATTTCCTTTTGCTTTAGGCACTTTGTTACACGTTGTTATGGATGGATTGAAAGGTGACTGCGTTCCATCGGAAGATAAAATGAGTAATACTACCAAGATAGCATTTGTTGTGGGAGTTATGTTAACGCTATGTGTAATGTATTTTATTCCTGAGTTAGGACATGAGCATGCACACTGATATTGCATCAATTCAACTTGGGACAAAGGTATATATACTTATTTTCACTGTATTTTGGATATTAATATCAGTAATACAAGCGAATGCAGCAGATATACCAATAGTTGTATCAGGTGAATCCAGAGCAACCTTACAAATCGGAGCAAATGCATCAGTCCAAGAAAAGTTTGCTGCATCCGAAATTCAAACCTTTATTGACAAATTCACAGGTGTACAACTTGCACTTCACACCAACCAACAACCTACCACAACACAGACAGTTCTTGTCTTAGGAACACTCAATTCAAACCCAACAATACGTTCCCTTCAAACGAAAGTAGAAATAGAATTACCTAATGCCTTAGGCGATGAAGGATATGAAATTAAATCCGCTGATCTTGGCACCGAAATCGTAATCGTGATAGCAGCGCGCACACCCCGCGGTGTGATATATGGTGCTTACGGTTTTATAGAGGCATGTATCACTGCATTGACGGGACTCAAACCTGTTCATCCAGAGATAGTCGTAGAGCCAACCAAAACACTGCGTGTGCCATTTATTGACGAAACATCCCGTCCTTTTTACCCAATAAGAGCCGTTTTAGAAATAGATGACCCAGATTGGCTCGCACGGCAACGAGTGAATATGAGTGGTGGGGAAGGTGTTTGGACAGGAACTGGAATAGAGGACGGATTCGGTACTGCTTTCAAATATGTTGACACGCCAACTTTTTCTGCACTTCAAGATGAACCACGTTCACAACGATTGCAACGGATAGAGACTCTCCAAAATCGCTTCACTGCACTCAACAACCGAGGTATTGACGCTTATCTATTTATGTATCTGACTGGTGAACCGACTGAAGCATTGATTAAAGCACGTCCTGACCTATTGGGACCAGAGGTGCTATACGGGGCATCAAGGAACGAGTTTTCTTATCGTCCATTTTGTTGGTCAAAACCTGAATTTCATACACTTGCAAGGCAATTGACTCAGGAAATCGTAAAGACTTATCCCGCCCTTGCTGGATTCCATCTACGATCTTGGGGACATGAGACGCGGTCATGCAACTGTCCTGAATGCGGTGACCGATCACCACAAGGACAAGCGAAACTCTGGGAAGTATATTACACGGTTATTGAAGCAGCACGAGAAGTGCGTCCTGATTTTAAATTCTACATTTCTGGCTACAATAGAAGTTGGTTACAAGACCCAGATGGCACCCATGCACGTCAATTACCAAAAGGCACTATTTTTTCTCAAAAATGGGGTGCAGATGGGGAACCTGTTGTAGATCCAAATATACCGTTTGAACAAATAAACGCGCTCGGAGAGATGGGACACCGATTTATTGTGCTTTCACATGATGTTGAAGAGGTAATGCCGTTTTGGATGCTTGAAAGTGATATGTTTGTCCAAGGTGTCCGAAAGCTCGCGAACTCACCTGAAGTGGTTGGATTGAGCGGATTTACTGTTCAGGGGGCAGCAGAAGGACTGGGATATCTCGACCGACTTGTGAGCGCACGTATTAATTGGGATGTCCAAATTGATTATATTCAGCTGTTACACAATGAGCTAACAACTCGCTATGGTAACAAACAAGCAGCAGAATTGATTCTGAGTGCTCTACGCGTGAATGGATGGACTTTGGCAAGTTATTTTTCTGATTATGCAAGTTCCATCTCCATTGGTGGCAGCTACGGCACGGGTTCTGCTGGTTTAGCTACACGGTTTTGGAACCTTATCGGTAGCAGAGCAGTTGAAAATACACTTGCAATTCCAGAATTGAAAATTGCCCAGACTGCTGTCAGTCGTTTCACTGCCCTGTTGTCACCCCAACAACGCGCTGCGAATGAAATGTGGCAAGCACAGGAACTCGCTGAACCCGTTGACCTTGAAGCATCACAGGATTTGAGCGATGCTGTACACCTGATGAATCTGTGGGTCCTACTTTTTCAGAGTCGTGAAAAACTCGTTGAAGCCATTGCTCTTGGCTATGAAGTCGGCACCAGCAGTGCTATCAACGCTAAACTTGCAAGTGCAACAGAGTTCTCAAAAGCGATGCAGCCTATAATAAAACAGTTTGAGGAATTTGGTCCGCTTTTCGGCTATTCACATCAGACAAATGAGGTGGAACTGACGAATACTTTACAAGCAGAGGCAGCATGGTTATCCAAGTACGACTATCGTTTGCTGCAAAAACATGACGAAAGTTTTACACCCGATGAGACTGAATTCCGCATCAGAGAAGTCCATAATTATCCTAATCCATTGAAACGGAAAACGACTTTTACCTATCTATTGACACTTGATGCAGATGAGGTAAATATAACGATTTATACCTCTTCAGGACGACGGATTCAAACGTTGAAAGGTATTTCAGCAAAAGAAGGCTATAATGAGGTGATGTGGAATGCACAAGATGCTGAAGGCTTACCGCTCGCGAACGGGGTTTACTTTTACAGAATCCGTGCTATTCTGGGTGACAAAAAGATTGAAAGTATCCATCGTTTGGCTGTGATAAGGTAATACTTTCCACCATCTATAAAAGATAATAAAATTAACGTGAATTCGGAATAGTTAACTTTTGGAAGCGGCTGAATCCACATCAAAAAATCCGTTGCATTTGCTTTGGTAGAATATTCAGAATTTTCAGAGTCATTCTTGACTAAATAAGTCATAATAGCCCTATAAATATATACAGAGTATAGGTTCGTAGCACGATATAAAATCGCGCTATTTTCCCGTTGACTCTGAAAACTCTGAATCTTTAGATCGTAAGTAATGTAAAAATTATCCCATTTTCCAGCGTGATTATACCACCACTTTTGGTATTGAATCAAAAAAGGAATACCGTTGGAAATGGATTTGTTTTTTATTATTCAAGGTTCTCCTTCAGTCACACAATTTGTACCGACCTACGGTGTACTACTTGTTTTTAAACCAATACCCGTTAGAATAGATACTGCCACATCACCTTCTCTGATAATTCCGTTTTCCTTAAACCTATCGTATCCCTTGATGACTACAGCAGATGTTGGTTCCACGTAGATACCGTTTTCCGCAAGTGTTTTCATACCTGCTTTGATATCAGTGTTGTCAACAGTGGTAAACGCGCCATTTGTGTAAAGAATAGCATCCATAATCTTATCAGTTCTGATGGGTAGTTCAGCAGTAATACCTTCAGCAAGCGTTTTTTCGGTTTGTGTCATTCTTGAGATGCTGGATGATTTGTCACGATAGGCATTGTAAATCGGACAACAAGTTTCGGGTTGCACACCTAATAGACGCGGAACACTATCAATCATACCTGCTTCGTGCAGTTCCCGAAACCCAGTATACAATCCCAGATAGATACTTCCAAACCCAACAGGACAGATTACGTGTGTAGGTACATGCCCCTCAAACTGTTCAATGATTTCATAAGCAATCGTTTTTGTGCCTTCTAAGAAAAACGGGTGCCAATTGTGCGAAGCATAACATATATTTTCCGCAGCTATTTTTACTGCTTCAGTTGTTGCCATACGATTTCCTGGGACCAGTTTTAGTTCAGCACCGTAAGCAGCGATCTGTTTCAACTTGCCTTTTGAAGTGGTTTCAGGACAGTAAATTGTGCAGCGGATACCTGCCCTCGCGCTGTATGCAGCAATTGCCGCACCTGCGTTACCAGAGGAATCCTCAACGACTTCTGTAACACCAAACGACTTGAGATGTGTTAGTAAAACGGATGCCCCTCTATCTTTATACGAACCAGTTGGACAGAGGTAGTCAAGTTTGAGATAGTGCTTTTCGTTTCCTGTTGAGTCTAACGGAATAATGGGTGTCATCCCTTCACAAAGGGTGACAATTTCTGTGTCTGTGGGAATAGGTAATGCCTCGACGTATCGCCAAAGGGAACGGATAGAGAAATCCCATTCATAGCAACGCGAGGCATCATTTTCCAAAATTAGAGGGGAACCACAATCACACTTATAACGTAAGGGTTCCACTTTATAAGTAACATTACATTTATTACATAGATATTGCATTGTTTATTCAGTATGAGTCTTAAGTTGTCCCCATGTTGTCGTCAACTTTGATTTAGGGTCAACAGAATATGGCATACCAAACAAACCTTCCGGATCAAAATTCTCTGGTGGTTCAATAGTACCTACCCAAACACGATTGAGCCAAATCGGACCCTTACCGTGTGATGTGATTCTGAAATCTGAACCATTTGCACGATTCTCAAAACGACCGTCTTTGATTACCCATATATGAATGCGCCATTTATCTGTTCCTTCAGGTTTTAAAATTGGAAAAGCACCATCGCCTGCTCCCCGAAACGCACCGTCAACAGGACCAGCACCGTTGCTGTCGTATTGACAATTAATCTCTTCTGCCTGTTTTGAGTCAAAATATTCCATGACAATCCATGCTTCATGGTCTCCACCAAATATAAATGAATCGTCAATTTTGAAATACATGTGGTTGTGTCCCGGACCATTATAGGGCCAAGGGTTTTCTAAACAGTCCACTTTATCCTGCACGGCAGGTTCGGTGATTCCATCACCCTGTTCGCTTTGGGTTAATAATACACCTTCGCTTTCCTCACCGAGGTCTACCCAAATAAAGTTTTCGCCTTCAATAGGTTCTTCTGCAGCAAATACGCTTACGCTAAATGAAATCAGAGTGCATTGTATCAGAACAATTATTATTGTTCTCCACCGTATATAACGTATCATTTTTTCCTCCTAAAAATTAAAGTTTAAGTGAGTTAAAAATATGGAAATTGATAATACATTAACAAAGTGCGTATACAAGATGGTGAACGTAGCTTGGAGAAAGTACTTAGGTAAATTTATTTTAGAATAATCATCCGGCGTGTTTGCTGGAAAGATGGTGTTTCTAAACTATAAAAATATACACCACTTGCAACGCTTTCACCTAATGTATTCTTACCATCCCAATAAGCAGCACGTTCTCTACTATTATAGAAACCAGCAGATTGATGACCGAGTGAAAGTTCGCGAACCAGCTTACCGGTCGTCTCATATATGGATATTGATACAGTACTGGCTTCAGAGAGTTGATAAGGAATCCACGTCTCCGGGTTAAACGGGTTCGGATAATTCTGTAATAGGAAGTTCCCCTTTGGTTTGCCAATGCCATCAAGGTTAACAGTTAACAGGGCTTTTTCTAAACTGTTAGGAGTTACCTCAAAACTGAATTTATCTGAAGCGAGATTCCCGTTTTTATCGGAGACCGTTACTTCCAAGATGTCACCAGCTTGCACAACACTCTTCCGTGCCAAGTCGGCAGTTGCAACAGCGAAGTAATGATCTTTTACTTGTGCTGTCATGACGGAGTTTGTTCGTAAGTTTCGGACTGTGATAAGGTACCCATCGTAATTCTGCATCCCTTTCAACTGACCACTTACAACGAATGCCCATGTCTCACCTGATGTGGTAGTCGTTATAGAATTCGGTGCTGCAGACACGGGTGATTTATTCATCCACTGTGCACCGACAATAATAACTTTACGTTCTTGTGGCACATTAACTATATAACCTTGTCCACCTTCAATTGGAAAACCATCGTTAGGAGCGTTTGGTGTCCATCCGAGGAAACGTTGATTGTCTGCATCAAGTGCTATGACAACTGTCGCACCTGTCAAACCCGCAAGTGATTTTGCGTTCATCGGTTCAGATGATTCTAAAGGCATAGAGAGCATGTTCAATCCTTTTGTGAGATCGGAGAGGAAAACATTGCTGTATCTTTCTGCTTCCTCTTGTGAGACAGGTTTGATCTCACATCCGTGTCTGCGACCATCTGGCATATCATAGTAACCGGTAATCTTTCCAGACATATCAATATCGCGTAACACTGTTTCAACACTACCGGGGTACCGCAGTTCAATCGGTTGACTATTCGGGTGGAGAACGTAAGAACGTTCTATATCGTCTTTCGCTTTTGCTCTAAATACTATGACACCCGCATCGTTGATAGCATTCACAAACAGATATTCGGGGTTCGGTAATCCCGGAACATCTATATTAACAATACTGCCATCAGGATATTTTATGAAGCCGTGATATATTTCGTCAGCACTAATGTAACTTCCAACGCTGACATCCGATGCATTGATATGATCAACAAAAGTCGTAGTTGCACCAGGGACATCAAATTGCATTTCTCCAACAAACCCGTTTACGACCTCGTTTGCGTCAATGATGTCACCCACTACTTGTCCGTCTTCAGTAATACCGAAGATTTGTGTATTCATTGCTTCTGGAAAATTCCACTCTACTAACTCACTATCTTGCAAGATTATACCGTGAGAAATATTGTCCTGATCTATGTAAAAGCCTACTGCTTGTCCAACGTTATTGAGTCCATAGAATGTGGTTTGAAGAGAATTTGGGACATCATAAGTGGTTAGTTTTCCATTAATTAGCGTGAATCCGATAAGTTTCCCATCTGTGTTCTTAGTATTGCCAGCATAATGTCCGTGGTCATTGTTTGATGTCACCTCCAGAAAATCAACACCGGGAACATTAATTGTCTCATATATATAATGCTCGGTGTATGTTTCGGATATAAGGACAGGAACAGGCGGTTCTGGGAATGTTACACCATGGGCAGCAGTGTTCCATGTGAAACAGATAATTAGACTTATGAACAAGGGGAGTTTCGTTTTTATGTTGTGATTCATAGCGATCCTCTAATGAACTTGCGTTCGTGAACCGTTATTAAATAGTCTTGTATGTCGGAGTGCGTAATGACCTCCGACATACAAGAATGATTGACATTACTTCATAATAACCAGTCGACGTGTCTGCTGGAAGAAGGGTGTTTCCAACTTATAAAAATATACACCACTTGCAACGCTTTCACCTAATGTATTCTTACCATCCCAATAAGCAGCACGTTCTCTACTATTATAGAAACCAGCAGATTGATGACCGAGTGAAAGTGTGCGAACCAACTTACCGGTCGTCTCATATATGGATACCGATACAGGACTTGCTTCAGAGAGTTGATAAGGAATCCACGTCTCCGGGTTAAATGGATTCGGATAATTCTGCAACAACTGATTCTGATTCGGTTTACCGATGTCATCAAGGTTGACAGACAGAACCGCGTTTGCCAAGTTCTCAGAAGTCACTTTAAAGCTTATGTTCTGTGATTCAATATTGCCGTCTGGACTAATAACGCGTAATTCAATAACGTCCCCGACCTTGACAACACTTTTACGTGCCAAGTCGGCGGTTGCAGCAGCGAAGTAATCATCTTGTACAGGAGCAGTTAAAATGCTGTTAGTTCTCAGATTGCGGACAATTACCTTGTAACCATCGAACGCTGGTCTGCCTGCCAAGTGTCCATTGACAACAAACGCCCACGCTTCCTGTTTCTGGTTGAAGATGGAAGGTGCTGAAGCCTGTGTTCTATTTGTCCAACGTCCACCGACGAATGCAAAATTGCGTGTTTGTGGGACATTGACAATATAACCTTTTCCACCTTCAATTGAGAATCCATCGTTTGGCGCACTCGGTGTCCACCCGACGAAACTTTGATTGTCCGCGTCAAGTGCTATGACAATTGTCGCACCGGCTATACCGGCAAGTGATTTAGCGGTCATCGGTTCAGACGAGGCTAATGGTAAAGAAAGCATGTTCAAACCTTGCGTTAGCGTGACGTTGAAGACATTGCTAAAATGATCACTCACTGGCTTAGTAGCAAGTTTGGCAATAAACCCGTGTCTGCGTCCATCGGCTGATACATAGTTTCCAACAACAGAACCGTCCTGATTAATATTCCAACCTTCAGTGCTAACGCTACCCGGAAACCGCAACTCTTGTAGACCGTGCTGGACTGTCCCGGCATAGGTGCGCGGGATATCATCAGACTTTTTGGCTCTTCCAACGAGAGCTCCGACATCGTTGATACCATGTATGAAATAGTATTCAAACTTGGCAGCTTGTGGAAGTTGAATTGTTAAAAATCTACCTGCAGCGGTACGGGTGTATGGAAAATATGTACCATCAGCATCCACGTAGCTACCAACCAGACGTCCACTCGCGTTGATAAAAGTTGCATAAGTTGCTGATGCCCCAGGTGCTTCAACTATTGTATCACCTGAGAAACCTCGACGAACACCAGAAGTATCTATAAAATTACCTGTTAAGTCACCAGTCGCATCACTAATACCGTAGATTTCCGTTTGAACTGCCCCTGGAAAATCGTATTGCTGTAACTCACCATTTTCTAATACAACACCATGCAACATACCATCACTATCTTCGTAGTGTCCTGCAGCATTCCCATTATTATCGAGCGCATAGAAATAAGTGTTCTTTGAACCGAGGAAATCATAAGTTGTAAAGACACCATCAATAAGTGTAAATCCGACTATTTTTTCACCATCAGCACTTCGTGTGTTTCCTGCGTAATCTTCAAAGTCACTACTTGCTGTCAACTCCAAAAAATCCACACCCGGAACATCAATGCTCTGAAAAGTATAACTTGGGATAACGGGAACGTCAATGGGTTCATCAATGTCCATGGGTCTGGCAATGAAACCGTGTCTGTTCCCATCTGCTGTGTCATAGTGTCCGACGATAGAACCGTCTTGGTTAATATTATAACCCTCCGTGCTAACGCTTCCTGGAACCGTAAATTCTTCAAGTCCGTCCCGGAATGTACCCACAAAAGTGCGTGGTATGTCGCCTACCCCTTTAGCGCGTGCAACGACAATATTTTCGTCGTTGATACCGTGCACAAAAAAGTATTCCAACAGTGCTGCTCTTGGAAGATCCAGAGATACGAATCTACCATTCGGGGTGCGAACATAAGGATGAAAAAGTCCGTCAGCATCAACATAACTACCCACCATACCACCACTCGAATTCACAAAATCTGCATAAGTTTCCGTTGCACCGGGGAACTCAATTATTTCGTCTCCTGAGAATCCACGACGTACGCCAGCAGCATCTATATAATTACCCGTTAGTGCCCCTGTAGAATCACTGATACCGTATAGGAACGTTTGAACGGAACCGGGAAAGTCATATTGACGTAACTCACCATTTTCTAAGACGACTCCATGGAACAAACCGTCACTATCTTCATAGTGTCCGGCGGCTTGCCCGTTATTACCGAGAGCAAAGAAGTAGGTGTTTTTTGATCCTGGGAAATCATAAGTCGTAAAGACACCATCAATTAGCGTAAATGCGACATCTTTTTCACCATCAGCACTCCGTGTGTAGCCTGCGTAATCCTCAAAGTCGCTACTCGCAGTCAACGCTAAGAAATTTACACCCGGAACATCAATTGTCTCAAAAGTATAGTTCGCACTTGCAGGTGCGGAACTGGGTTCATTGTTGTCTTGTGCAGCAGAATTCCAAAGAAAAAGAGAATTTAGAAACATCAACAACGTAATCACGTAAAAAAAGAAAATGTTCTTAAACCGAATAGGCATAACAGATATTCCTCCATAGATAACTAATAATAGAAAGATAATACAATATTAGATACCAATCCTAAATAATAATGTTTTTGTTTAGCAAGAGCGAAAGCCAAGGACTGGATATTCTGGTGCATCCATATTGAAAGTATACAACAATCCTTAAATAAAGCAAGTTAAATCTTTTCTCTGTCTTAATTTATTTGAATTGGTTATCTAAACTGTTAAGGGGAACAGATTGTTGCTTATAGCAAGGTAGGTAATTCGTTTGATTGGGGTTTGAGTGAAATTTATTCGAACCAAAAGAAAACCACAGTTAGCGATAGCAAAACTGTGGTTTTTATTATTTTCTATACATTGACTCTACTTCAAGATGACGAGTCGACGTGTTTGATTGGAAGAAGGGGTTGTTAACTGATAAAAATAAGTGCCACTTGCAACTGGTTCCCCGATCGCATTACGTCCATCCCAATAAGCAGCACGTTCCCGACTATTATAATAGCCTGCGGATTGATAACCGAGTGAAAGTGTGCGGATCAACTTACCGGTTGCATCATAAATGGATACCGATACAGGACTGTCTTGCGAGAGTTGATAGGGAATCCACGTCTCTGGATTAAACGGATTCGGGTAGTTTTGTAACAACTGATTCTTACTCGGTTGACCGATACTATCAAGATTAACAGACAAAACAGCGTTTGCCAAGTTCTCTGGGGTTACCTTAAAACTCAGTGTTTGTGATTCAACATTGCCACCTGGACCGATGATGCGTAATTCAATCACGTCTCCAACTTGGACAACGCTCCTACGTGCTAAATCAGCAGTTGCAGCAGCGAAGTAATTCCCTTGTACCGAGGTAGTTATCACGCTATTTGTTCTCAGGTTACGGACGATTACCTTGTAGCCGTCAAACACGGATTTACCTTTTAAGTGTCCATTGACAACAAACGCCCATGCTTGTTGTGTCTTGGGTATGGCTGGTGCAGCAGTGTTTTCTTCTTGATTTGTCCAGTGTGATCCGACAAATGCAAAATTGCGCGTTTGTGGTACATTGACGATATAGCCTTTTCCACCTTCAATTGGAAATCCATCGTCAGGTGCACTCGGTGTCCACCCAATGAAACGTTGACTATCGGCATCAAGTGCGATAACAACAGTCGCACCTGCAATGCCTGCAAGTGATTTTGCTGTCATCGGTTTTGGTGATGATAAAGGTAAAGATAGCATGTTCAAACCTTTCGTCAACGTGATATTGAAGACGTTACTAAAATAATCACTCATTTCCTTAGTAGTGGGTCTACCAAAAAATCCGTGTCTTCGTCCATCTGCTGAGTCATAGTAGCCGATAATACTCCCGTCCTGATTAATATTTCGCACAACAGTGCTAACACTGCCCGGGAACCGCAATTCATAAGGTATTCCGCCTGGAAGAAGGATGTAGGAACGTTGAATATCACCAACAGCTTTAGCTCTAAAGATTACAACACCTTTATTGTTGATAGCGTTCACAAATAGAAAATCCAAATTTGGCAATTCTGGAACGTCTATAGTTGTAAAACTGCCATCTGGGGCACGCATGAATCCATGAACCGTGCCTTCAGCAGTTATGTAGCTGCCAACGACAACACCGACAGAATTGACAAAGTCCGCATAAGTTTTGACTGCACCAGGGAATGTGATAGACATATCTCCCGAGAATCCATGGGTAACTCCATCTGCGTCAACGATGTTACCGCTCAGTGCCCCTGTTTCATCACTAATACCGAAGATGAACGTCTGGACTGCCCCTGGAAAATCGTATTGTTTCAACTCACCATTTTCGTCTAATACGACACCATGGTAAAGCCCATCACTATCCTTGTAGTGTCCTGCAGCAACACCATTATTACCGAGAGCAAAGAAATGCGTTTTCTGTGATCCAGGAAAATCATAGGTCGTAAAAACACCGTTTATAAGGGTAAAGGCGATTTCCTTTCTGCCATCAGCACTTTTCGTAAAGCCAGCGTAATCTCCAAAGTCGCTACTCGCAGTCAACGCTAAAAAATCTACACCGGGAACATCAATACTCTCATAAGTATAGTTAACCTCAACAGACTGATTCTTGTCTTGCGCCGCTGTGTTCAATATGAAGATAAAATTGAGACACACAAACAGTGTAAATACGTTAAAAAAAGAACTTATTCTAATTTGTGTAAACATAAAAACTCCCTAAAGTTAATTTCTTTAAAGATCATTAGCAATATGTTAGATATCCTGTCTAAGAAGCGATGTATGTAGTTGAAGTTTCGTTAGTTTACGTTCAACTGTTCTCATATCACAATGATTTGGAATCACGTTCATGTAATGTTAGTATGTAGCATTTCCCATTAAAAGGCAAGAAAAACCTTATTTTATCTTTGATTTTATAGATTGGATATCTAAACCTATTTTTAAGGAGGTGGTTTGTCACTTACACCATTGGAGGCAATTTGTTTGGTAGGAATTTACAGGTGATTAGTTTTAACAAAATGCCACAGTTAGCGAGAGCATAACTGTGGCATCTGTGAGTTCTATATTGATTGACTCTACTTTAGGATGACAAGCTGCCGTGTTTGCTGGAAGGATGGTGTCGTCAACTGGTAAAAATAGATACCACTTGCAACTGGTTCCCCAATTGCATTACGTCCATCCCAATAAGCAGCGCGATCCGGACTATTGTAGAAGCCAGCGGATTGATAACCGAGAGAAATTGAGCGAATCAACTTACCGGTAGAATCATAAATTGATACTGATACAGGACTGTTTTCAGAAAGTTGATAGGGAATCCACGTCTCTGGATTAAACGGATTCGGGTAGTTCTGCAGCAACTTATTCTGATACGGTTTACCGATGTCATCAAGTTTGACAGACAAAACCGCATTAGCAAGGTTCTCTGGGGTCACTTTGAATCTTTGGGTTTGAGATTCAACATTGCCATCTGGTCCGATGACACGTAGTTCAATCATGTCTCCAACCTGGACAATGCTCCTGCGTGCCATATCTACACTCGCAGCAGCGAAGTAATCCCCCCGCACTGAGGTAGTTATCACGCTATTTGTTCTCAGGTTATGAACGATTACTTTGTATCCATCAAATGTCGTTCTACCTGCCAAATGACCACTTACAATGAATGCCCACGCATCTTTAGGGGTTGCCTTGGATATAGCAGTGGGTGCTGCAGTTGTCTCCATTTCATTTGTCCAAGGTGCTCCGACGAATGCGAAATCGCGTGCTTGTGGCACATTGACAATATAGCCTTGTCCACCTACAACAGGAAACCCATCATTGGGTGCGCTCGGTGTCCAACCAATAAAACGTTGACTATCGGTATCGAGGGTTATCACCATAGTTGCTCCGGTTATTCCCGCAAGAGATTTTGCAGTCATCTGTGTAGGTGTTGCTAATGGGACAGAAAGCATGTTCAATCCTTTAGACAGTTTGACAGTATAGGCATTGTCAAAAAGATCACTTTCTTCTTTTGTGCTGAGTCTGGCGATAAACCCGTGTCTGCGCCCATCTGGTGAGTCATAGTAGCCTACGACAGAACCGTCTTGGTTGATATTCCAACCCTCTGTGCTAACGCTACCCGGAACTCGCAATTCATGGAGTCCACGCATGATTGATCCGACATACGTGCGTGGGATATCACCTTTCGCCTTGGCTCTGGTAACGAAAAGGACACCGCCTATGTCATTAAGACCGTGGACGAAAAAGTATTCCAACGTTAACGGGTCAAGATAGTCGAAAATTGCTAGCCTGCCACTCGGGTTCAACGCGTATCCGTGATATAGACCTCCACTATCTATGTAAGAGCCCATGATAACGCCTGTCGCGTTGACAAAATCGGCAGAAGTTTCCGATGCCCCGATTATCTCAATGATTGTCTCTCCAGAGAACCCGCGACGAACACCGGAAGTGTCTATAAAACTACCCGTCAATACGCCGGTAGAATCACTATAACCGTAGATGAAGGTTTCGACTGCCCCCGGAAAATCGTATTGTCGCAATTCACCATTTTCCAAGACGACTCCATGGTGGAGTCCGTTACTATCCTCATAGTGTCCTGCAGCTAATCCATTATTACCAAATGCAAAGAAATAAGTGTTTTTTGAACCCGGGAAATCATAAGTCGTAAAAACGCCATCAATAAGCGTAAATGCGATCATTTTTCCCCCATCTGCACTCCGAGTATTCCCGGCGTAGTCCTCAAAGTCGCTACTTGCCGTCAACTCTAAAAACTCTACACCCGGAACATCAATCGTCTCAAAAGTATAGTTTACGTCAATAGGTGGGATAGCACCAGGTGCATCGCTGACGTATGCCGCAGCATCCTCCGTGGGTTTTGCGATAAATCCGTGTCTGCGACCATCAGGTGTGTCATAGTGACCTACGACTGAACCGTCCTGATTGATATTCCAACCCTCTGTGCTAACGCTGTCCGGAACCCGCAATTCATGGAGTCCGCGTAGGAATGAACCGACGTATGTGCGCGGGATATCACCTATCGCTTTGGCTCTACCAACGACAATCCTTACATCGTTGATACCGTGGAGGAAAAAGTATTCAAGCGTTGATGGGTCGAGATAGTCGAAAATTGCAAGCCTTCCCTCTTTAAGACGTATGTATAACCGATATAGACCGTTAGCATCTATGTAGTTGCCTACGACGCTACCTTGCGCGTTGACAAAATCGGCAGAAGTTTCCAATGCCCCGGCTACCTCAATGATTGTCTCCCCTGAGAACCCACGGCGAACACCGGAGGCATCTATGAAACTACCGGTCAACACGCCCGTGGAATCACTATAACCGTAGATGAATGTTTCGACTGCCCCCGGAAAATCGTATTGGCGCAGTTCTCCATCTTCCCCTAAGATGACACCGTGGTAAAGTCCGTTGCTATCCTGATAATGCCCAGCGGCTACCCCATTATTACCCAGCGCATAGAAATAAGTGCCTTGTGCCTCAGGGAAATCGTAGGTTGTAAAAACGCCATCAATGAGTGTAAAACCGACCATTTTTTTACCATCAGCACTCGGGGTGTTGCCGGCGTAGTCCTCAAAGTCGCTACTTGCCGTCAACTCTAAAAACTCTACACCCGGAACGTCGATCGTCTCAAATGTATAGTTCGGATCAACAGGTAGTGAAGTGGGTTTATTATCGGCTTGTGCAGCAGTGTCCCTTATGAAAAAGGAATTGACGCACATAAACAAAGTAAACATATATAACCAGAAATTATTTCTAATCTGTATATGCATATCGCAAATCTCCTCTAAAATATATTACCCTTAGATCAAAACAGTACGTTAGGATATCCAATCCTAAAGGACGATTTTTATAGTTGAAGTTTCGCAAGTTTGCCTTCAACAGTACTGAAATAGTTAGAATTGGGTATCCTATTCCATTGAAAAATCGTAATAGTATGTAACATTTAGATAAGAAATGCAAATTAATATTATACTTTTAAGTATGTATAATATTAATTATAAACAATGATAAAGAATTGAATTGGCGTGCTGATAAAACGCTCCTTCAAGGGAGGATAAAAGTGTTTTAGCCAAAGTTAACTATTCATCCCAGGGCAGCGGAATACCAAGTCGTTCACTTGCTGCACGTGCGGATGACTGTTCCATTTCACCATAACGGATGCCATTACGTCGGTGTAACGCTGTGCGTTCCAATTCAATAGCACCGGGAAGCAATGCTTGGTCAGTTCCTGGCATCGGTTCGTAAGTTTCACGAATATCTCGGACTAATCGATCTACCTCTGCATGAAAGACATCAGGTGGGACAACAGATTCAATATGAATAGCAAGTACCATTCCGCCATGTCGTTTTGCACCGCTCCATTTTGCAGTGTCTTCTGGTGCTGGTTCAGTGAAACCAGTTAATGCACCGCCAAGTAGGCAAGCAACTGCGGTATAACCGATACTCTTAAAGAATGCTGCAGGAATAATGGTAAGCAGTTCATCAAATTCTGGACCGCGTTGATAATCAGCCATAATACATGTCGCTGCATCAAGTACGACTGGAGGTTCGTCGCCTGATGGGATAGCGAAACAGATAGGAGGATTGCCATAGTAACCGAGTTGTGGTTTTGGATCCTGACCGCTCGCGTTTCCATGGTTCTGATACCCTTGCACCGAAAAACCGATACAACCTTCCTCGTTACACATACGTGCATAGTGTCCCGCAGAACCGTAGTGACCGATATAGCGGACGAGTCCCATACCGATACCTACCTCTTTTGCTTTAGCAATTGCGTGTTCCGTAGCACGCACCATCGGAAGGTAACCGAGTGTACCATCTCCATTAAGCACAACAGTTGTCGGTGTTTCATGAATCACACGGATATCAGGATTGGGATTGAGACTGCCATTTTCAAAGCCACCGCAATAACCACTAAGCGTCCGTGTTCCATGGCTACGGACACCCCGTAAGTCGGAGTTCACAAGCAACCGACTGATAAGCGCGGCATGGTCATGGGAAATCCCCGCTTTTTCAAAACATGCAGTACTGAAATTGAGCAATCGTTCTTCGTCTACACGGATAAACTCTTCTGGTGGTCTATTCATATTTTCTCCTATTTAAACTATAGTAAATTTTTCCAGTAATTGATTTGATTAGGTGCGCTTACAAGGCATAATAAGGGTTTGATTAAAGATAGTGATGCTATTCTTTCTGTGAGGTAGCATCTCTTTTACGAATTATCACAGTACCATTCTGCTCCACATGTGCGGTTTTTGTACCATCGGGAGAATACGATAGTTTGCTGGAACTACTTGGAATATCGGTGGGTATCGTCCTGAGTTCTTTCCCTGCCTTGGCATCCCATACCCGCGTCTTCTTACTCCAATCCCCAGTAGCAATTATTTTTTCACCATTCTCTGAAAACACTACATCCCGGACACCACCTGCACCTTTGAATAATGTTCTTTTTCGTCTTCCTGTCTTCGTATTCCACAAAATTACCGTCCCTTTTTCATGTGTATAACAATCTAATCCTGTAACGAGTGTACTACTATCAGGGGAATACATCAGAGCAGTTATATCATACTCACGATCCTGAATTACATTAAAAATCTCATCAATCAAACCGAAATGTTTGAGTGTGCCTTTACGTTTTCCGGTTTGTGCATCTAACAAGAAAACTGTACTAAAAGGTCTCGCGACAGCGATGGTTTTACCATCGGGAGAATAGGTTACTTTTGTAATTCTTCCGTAACCAGTAGAAGCAGTAAAGGTGTTTTTTATTTTCGCTGTTTTTGCGTCCCACAATCGCACCTTGTTATTTTTACTTCCAGTGGCAATCGTAGTGCCATCAGGAGAATATGCAGCGGTGTTAATACGATGATATCCTGTGAGAATAGCTTTAGTTTCACCAGTAGCAGCATCCCACAATCGCACTGTTTCATCTCTACTTGCAGAAGCAATAGTATTTCCATCAGGAGAGTAAGCGATAGATCTAATTCTATTTGAGTGTCCAGTGAAAGTGGTTTTAAGTTGCATTGTTTGTGTGTCGATTATTTCCATATCACCGTTTACTGTTCCACTGACGATTGTCCTTCCATCAGGAGAGTATACGATTAACCTGGTACTTTCTTTGTCCGAGGTGAATGTAGCTTTGTGATTTCCTGTGGTAGTATCCCATAACTGAATCGTTCCATCCCTACTACCTGTCGCAATATTTTTGCCATCTGGAGAATATGCGACAGAAGAAACTTGTTCTGCATGTTCAGGAAGTGTGAGTTTATGATTACCCGTTTTTCCATCCCACAGATATGCTGCTTTGTCGTACCCCACGGTAGCAAAAGTTGGTCCATCCAAAGATGGCAAAACTAAACTGACACCTTTTGAATGCATTCTTTTTATGGAAATGTTTTCTCCTGTTTGTGTGTTCCATAAACGACCGATGTTGGCAAACCCTCCAACGGAAGCGACATAAACGCCGTCAGAAGAAAATGCAATGGACCTAACGTTGTGCAAGTGTCCAAGAGACATTTCTTTTGCTTCTCTTGTAGTGAAATTCCACAATGCTACTGAGTACCTAGTACTTCCGCTTGACTTTTTCTTTTTCTCTCTAACACCTATAGCGATTGTATTGCCATCAGGAGAAAAGGCAAAAGCGTATGGGTATCTTATATTTGGACGTTGTAGCAATTCCAATTCTTTACCTGTTTCCGGATCGTGGAACCAGATTCCTATTGAAGTTGAAACTGCAAGTTTGCTACCATCTGGAGAAAAATGTATTATACCAAGGGAACCTTTGCCAAGTCGTGCTATTGCCCCTTCAGGTAAACCGATTTGTGCGTTATCTTGTGCAGTTAAAGGCAAGCAATAACTAAAAATTAAAATTTGTGTCAATATCAAGAAAAATGAAGTTTTCATGGTCAGAAATCTCCTCAATGATAGATAACCAGTATATTTTTAAAGTAATCTTTTGTGCTGTTATTGATTAACTTTTGTTGTATACGATTTTGGTTTTCTTCAGAATACATAAAATTAATTTTGACCATGAAAACTTCTCATATAGATTTTTTATATTTAAGGATCAATCTGTTGATAGAACTGCTTTTTACCGTCTTTGATAGTGAAAATGACTGCACTTTTCGTAGGATGGCGATTTTCATTATATCTCGCTATGTTCGTTGCCCCGATATAATTTTCTGTTGCAGCAAGTTGATCGCGTATAGCATCTGTATCCGGACTACCAGCGCGTTCAATTGCTTCAAATAGTAGTTTAACAGCATCGTAACTCACAGCGACTCCCCCAGTAGGTGTGGATTCATAGATAGACATGTATGTGTCAACAAATGCTCGTCCTATCGGTTCATCTGTCTCAGGTGAGAAGTGTCCGCTGAAGTAGCTACCCTCAACTTCCGCATTTTCGTCTCCAAAGACGAGTTCACTGTCCCATGAATCTGCGCCAAGGAATATAGTAGGTTCACCGTCTGCATTTAGCAACGGTATTGCGCGTGCTTGTCCTGTTATATTTACAATATCTTGTGCAAAACCAGCAGTGAAAAGGACATCGGGTTTCATTTCAGCAATCTGTGTTAACTGTTCCATGAAATCTTCCGTGCCACCTTCGTAGAACGCATGTGTTGCAACATTTCCTCCAAGCGAATCGAAATTAGTGGCGAAAAATTCGGATATCCCTTCTGTGTAGAGGTCCCCACTTCGTGTCAAAATTGCAGCCGTTGAAATACCGAGTTCCATCTTCGCAAATTGTGCCATTACAGCACCTTGAAAACTATCCGTGAAAGATGCCATAAAAACAAAATCACCTGCATTTGTAACATTAGGGTTTGTGGCAGTTGTGGTAACCATAGGTATTCGATGTTTCTGTGCTACAGGACCAACCACTGCAGCATGTGAAGAACGATTTGGTCCAATCAATGCGACAATACCCTCATCAACAATAAGCGATTCGGCGAGTTGGACAGAGGTTTCCAAAATCGCCTCTGAATTAATATGACCAATTAATTCAACTTGCATGCCAAATAGTCCACCTTGCTGGTTGATTTCTGTCACTGCTAATTCTGCACCATTCGGATAGGTTACACGTTGACCTGCCACGATAAAACCGATTTTCACAGTCGGTTCAGGTTTCGGGGTAAGCACTTTTTGCACATTATCACATCCGATGAATATTAACACTAATAAACTTAAATAAAATAAACTTGCTGATTTCTGCATATAAATTTCCTTTATCTTTATATAAGCCATTCTATTGTAAAAAAGCCCTTTTCTTTGTTATAGAATTTTGTTAAAATGAAAAAAGTTGTTGATAGCATTCCTACTTTGGCATTCTTAAAATATCCATTGGGAATAAGTGCTGTCAACACGTGATCTTATAATTATTATCATTCAATTAGATAAAATTATCAAGTTATTTCTAAGTCAGTTAGATAGGTAAAATAATAATGGAAAACTTAATCACAGTGATTGGTCGAGGGCATTCTGGGACGCGTGCTATTTCACATACGTTGTACGCCAGTGGTGTCTACATGGGCAGTCAACTAAATCCCTCTGGCGATAAGATTCCACCGTTTGCAATGTATGATGCATGCCGAGTGATGGCAAAATACGTCAAATGGAAAGGTGGGTTAACCTGGAATTTCGATCCCTTGTTTACAATGCCAATTGATCCTGAGTTTGAGCAACTGATCAACACTTATTTGACTGATGTGTTAAAGGACGAATCTGAGAACAAAGGATGGAAAATACCTGAGACGACGCTTGTATATCCTTGGATAGTACGCATGTTTCCCGATATTCGCTACATTCATTGGATTCGTGATCCAAGAGATTGTATCCTTGGTAGCCATAAAACTGATAATTTACGCGATTTCGGAATTGATTACCAACAGACTGATGACATTTACGAAAGACGTGCCATTTCTTGGTACTATCAATATCAATTGATGAAGGCAACACCGAAACCTGAACATTTTATTCAAATTCGTTTTGAGGATTTTGTGCTTAAACAGGAAGAAACACTCAAACGTCTTGAGATGTTCTTAGGTTTTTCATTAGGTCGTATTATCGTGCGACCAGAAGCAGTTGCACGTTGGAAGAGAGTTGAAAATCCCTGTGAACTTCCTTTTGATTTTTTACGAGAGGCAATAGTTGAAAACGGTTATTAAGTTAATCTCTGAACACCTATAATCAATATTAGTGAGGAACAAATATGCCCAAAAATGGAATATACCAAGTTGGTTTGGTTGGAACAGGTGGAATTGCTCGTGCTCATGGTGGTGCTTGTCAACATGCACCGAGTGCTGAATTGGCAGCAATTACTGATGTGTCGGAAGGTGCATTAAAAGGCTTCGGTGAGCAGTTTAATGTTCCTGAAGAAAATCGGTATCTTTCTTTAGAGGAGATGTTGGAAACTGAGGATTTGGATATTGCAGTCATCTGTACGTGGGGTGCGTTTCACTCAGAGGTAGGCATACAAATATCCGAATCCCGTCAGGTTAAAGCGATATTGTGTGAAAAACCCTTCACATCAACCGCAGCAGAGGCAGAGGCTTTCGTTGGTGCTGCCTTGGAGAACGATGTTCTTGTTGCGGAAGCGTTTAAGTTTCGCCATCATCCGATGCACATCAAAGCGAAGGAGTTAGTGGATTCTGGTGCAATCGGTGAGTTTATGACACTCCGCAGCACTTTCTGCACAGGAGGAGGTGGAGGCAGTCCCGAAACCCGTAAACCTGAAGCGAACTGGCGATTTAACAAAGCCAAAGGTGGAGGTAGTATCTACGATTTGGCTTGTTACAATATCCACCATGCAAGGTTTATGTTCGGTGCTGAACCGATACGGGTTTCTGGTGTATCACAAGCGGGGTTAGAAGTTGACGACGGTTCCTATCTATTGTTAGAGTTCCCCGGTGAAAAGACCGCACAGATTTCTACAGGATTTAATTGTGCTGGCGGACAGTATGCGGAAATGGCTGGTTGGGGAGGCATGCTTAGAATTGATGCCGCGTGGAATAATGGAGGTTCACCTGTTAATATAGTCGTCCAAAATAGGGATGGTCATCAAGTGATTGATATTGATCCTTGTAATCAGTTCGCAATGCAACTTGAGCACATGTGTGAATGTTTGAAAACAGGACAACCGCACCGTATCTCACCCGAAAGTTGTATAAACCAGATGCGTGTGATTGATGCTGCTTTTGAGGCAATGGCAACTGGCAAAACTGTTGAGGTAAAAACATAGTTTGTAAATCCTGGTTGGTACGGTTTCCTAACCGTACCATATACATATATTTATAAGGTAATTTATCTTCACATAAGGTTGTCCATGGGAAATATCACTAATACAAAAGCACTCACTTTTGACCTATTCGGCACAATTTTAGATTTAGGTAGCAGCCTTACGCCATTCATCAGTAAATCGCTAGATGCACGCGGTGTTACCAATATTTCCGCAAATGAATTGTGGGAACAGTGGCGTTACAGGCAGCGAATTGAACAGTATCAGGATACGATACTAATGCTTGGACATAGTGGTTATCTGGAAACAGTACGACGTGCACTGCATTACACGTTAAGACTGAACGGTATTGATGCTTCACCTGAAACTGTAAAAGAATTTATGCAGGGTTGGCAACATTTATCTCCCTTTCCAGAAGTGTTGCCAGCACTCAATCGGCTTAGGTCAAGGTATCAGTTAGTTGTGCTATCTAACGGAGATCCAGAGTTTTTGGAATATCTCGTCACACAACGTGTTAAATGGAATTTTGATGATGTAATTTCTGTTACATCAGTGGGTGCGTTTAAACCGCATCCAGCAGTTTATCGTGGTGCAGCAGGTAAACTCGGTCTTGAAGTTGGAGAATGCTTGATGGTATCTGCGAATTCGTTTGATATCATGGGTGCGCGGGCGTGTGGGTATCGTGGTGCGTTTGTCAATCGCTACAATTTACCTTATGAGGATACGCAGTTTCAACCCGATGTGACAGTGAAAGATTTCACGGAATTAGCAGGCGTTTTGCTATAGATACTAATTTCTATTATTCTGTGCTATCAGCAGCAGTGATGTTCCATAATAGGATTGTCCCATCATTACTACCGCTTACGAGTGTTTTCCCATCTCTACTATAGACAACACTATTCACATTTCCGTTGTGTCCCTTTAACGTCCGTATGTGCTTGCCTTTAGTAACATCCCATAGACCAATGGTATTATCCGAACTCCCACTCGCAAGTGTTTGACCATCTGAATTGAAAACTATACTATTGACACTTCCTTTATGTCCTTTTAGGATATGCTTAGGTTTCCCAGTTTCCACATCCCAAAGATAGATTGCGTCCATCTCTTCATTCCATACTTTATCACACCCTCCTGCGAATATTTTTCCATCTGGACTGAACGCTACACTGTTGATGTCTCCCATATTCCCTGCAAGTGTTTGCTTGTGTTCACCTTTTACAATGTCCCAGAGATGAATTGCTTTATTACCAAAATTATCTTCACCATTATAAGATGCCTTACCACCACTTGCGAGTATTTTTCCATCTGGACTGAACACTATACTATTGACTTTCTCTTCATGCCCTTGGAGTGTAAGTATGTGTTCACCCTTCATAACATTCCAAAGAAGAATGTCAGTATAACTCCCGCTTGCAAGCATGCTACCATCCGGACTGAATGTGAGACTGTAATGACTGCTTGAATCGTGTTCGATTGACTGTTTGATTTCACCAGTTACGACATTCCATAGACGGATATTTGTATCGTAACTTCCACTTGCTAATGTGCTTCCATCTGGACTGAATACTACACTGCTAATTTCACGGTCATGTCCCAAAAGTGAATGCTTGTGTGTTCTTGAAACCACATCCCACGCATGTATTACATAACTGCCACTCACAAGGATATTTTTTTCAGAATTATACGCAACACTATAGACCGGATTTGTAAACCCTGTTAGTGTGTGCTTGATTTTTCGCGTGTTAACATCCCACACACGGATAGTGTTGTCGGAACTTGCATTTGCAAGCAATTTTCCATTAGGAGTAATAGTAATGTTGTGATTGTTTCCCGTATCTGTCAACATGTCTTTTTGTTCACCGATTCCAATATCCCAAAGACGAATGGAATTATCTCTTCCTCCGCTCCATAATGTTTTACTATCTTCTGCGAAAACAAGACTCTCAACGGATCGTGTGTGCCCAGTGAGAGTGTGTTTCAGTTGACCTGTGTCAACATCCCATACACGAATGGTTTTATCATTACTGGCACTAACCAGAATTCCATTGTCATGTCCGAATGTGACACTATTTACCCAATCTGTATGTCCTGTTAGGGTGTGTATGTTATTACCTGTGTCAGCATCCCACAAACGGACTGCGTACTCGGACCAGCCTTCACCACTTGTGATAATTTTTCCATCAGCACTAAACGTAAGAGAATTGACTTGTCCTTGTGCTTTAAGTGTCCGTATGCGATTCCCTGTGACAGTATCCCACATTAGGATTTGTGCACCAAATATTTGATCACCGTCACGTTCCCCCGTACTTCCTCCTACGATTGTTTTTCCATCCGGACTGAAAGCAATACTGTAGATTCCATATAAATGTCCTGTGAGTGTTCGCTTGTGTTCTCGTGTCATCATATCCCATAGACGAACGGTTTTGTCAGTACTTCCACTTGCTATTGTTTTTCCATCCGGACTGAAAGCAATACAATTAACATCTTCTGTATGTCCAATAAACAGAGCGATTTCTTGATAGGTTGCCGTATCATAAAGCCAAATGCCGATGGAACTCGCTACAGCAAGAAGTTTGTCATCGGGTGAATACTGTATCTGATTTAGTTTGCCTTTTCCAAACCGCGTTTCAGCTCCTTCAGGTAGACTGAATTGTGAGGGATCCAGCGCGAAAGTGGACGGTATATATAATGTTGCAATTATCAGTAAGAGTATATAGAGTGATAATTTTTGCTTTATCATTAAGAGTTCTCGTGGATACGGTAATATGGTGCAGTCTAAAGAAGCATAGATAATAACACTATTGTTACGAATATAACCAAACAGGATAAGAATGTCAACTTTAATTAACAAAAAATGGACAGACACAAAGTTCTGACCATTTCAATTACCTAACGTGAGTTTGAGTAATGAATAGTATTGTGTGACAGAATGAGAACCCTTTTATTTTATGATATTTACATTACTTACGTTCTAAAGATTCAGAGTTTTCAGAGTCAGAGGGAAATTTTCACAATTTTGTCATGTGCCACAAACCTATATTCTGTATGGTTTTATAGGGTAATTATGACTTATTTGGTCAAGAATGACTCTGAAAATTCGGATTATTCTACCAATGACAATGACAATGGAATTCAGGATGTGGATTCAACCGATTCCAAGAGTTACTTATCCCGAATTCACGTTAACCTATTATAGTAAAATTCGTAATTCCTTGGACACTTTGGTAGGTTCGGTTTCCTAACCGAACCTGTGTAAATAGTGCGGTTAGGAAACTGAACCTATCGGATTTGGGAAAATTAGAATTACCGAAATATTTTCTTAATCTTCATGAAACCGCACCTACCATGGCGTGTGAAGATATTTTTGGATTCGCTATAATACTATTTCAGAATCAACATCTTGCGCGTGGCAGTAAAATCGCTTGCTGTCAACGTATAGAAATACACGCCGCTTGCGACAGGTTCCCCAACCTCGTTTTTCCCGTTCCAATATGCTGCGCGTTCCCGACTTTGATATAGTCCGGCAGGTTGATGTCCTATATCAAAGGAACGAACCAATTGTCCATCAGATGTGTAAATTTGGAGGGAAACATCCGCTGCTTCTGACAACTGATACGGTATCCAAGTTTCAGGGTTGAATGGGTTCGGATAGTTCGGGAGAAGATTGGTCTTTTCTGGTGATAAGGCAAGTAAGAGCTGCTCAAGAAAACGGATACCTTTTTGTGATGTTGTATCGGTTAGGTTCAATTGCTGTGCTTTGGTAATCCAATTCTGTATATCAGTTTTTGAAGGTAGTGATTCCAGATTATGATTATATGCTAAAGGTGCAGCGGCTGCGTCACCTATTGCAGATGCTACTATCAAAAGGTCAGCAATATCCACTTTACCGTCGTCATTTACATCGGCAGCATTTGGTCCTGTTTGTCCAAAGTTGGTGGAAACCGCAATTAGATCATTTATATCAACCACGCCATCACCATTTACATCAGCCTTAATTCTTATGGATTCAATAATATTAGCATAATCCCATAAGAGGATTGTTCCTCCACCACCTAATGTAGCGAATGTTTTCCCATCAGAACTAAACTTCAGACTATATACGCCTGTAAGCATACCTTTAAGACTATGTTTGAGTTTGAGACTAATCGGATCCCAAAACCGTATGTGTTCGTTTCCGGCTGTTGAGGCAGTTACGAGTGTTTGTCCATCTGGACTATAAGAAAGGGGGACATGTCTACCTTTATGATGTGTCTGTATTGTTTTTTCCTCACCTGTTGCAATATCCCACAAAAGGACATCGTTTCCGGATATCACGGTCGTGAGTGTTTTACCATCTGGACTGAACACAATGTTACCATATCCAACCGAATGTCCGGAAATCGTTGCTATTTGCTGCTTACTGGTAATATCAAATAGCCGTATTTTTGTACCATCTCTGATAGCGAATGTGCGATTATCCGGATTGAAAGCAGCTAATGATGTTTGATTCTTACCTATATCAATCGTCCATAGCGGATTTTCCGTTGCTGCATCCCAAAGTATTGCTCTTTCATCACCTCCGAGGCTTATGAGATAGCGTCCATCAGGACTATAGTCAACAAAGTAGACTTGCCGATCATGTCCAAATAGGATTGATTTTTGTGTGCCAGAGACAACATCCCATATCCTTACCGTATAGTCATCTGCGTACCAAAAATTTTCATTATTATAACTGCTGCCACTTGCTATGGTGTTTCCATCCGCGCTATACGCGACAGATTCAATTGCACCTATATGTCCTGCGAAGTTATTTATGTTTTTACCTGATGTTGTATCCCACAGACGCACCAATTTATCATAACCGCCACTTACAATAGTCCGTCCATCAGGACTGAAATCAATCTCTTCAATCCATGTGACATGTTCAGTGATTGTAGCTCTGGGTAGTAAATTCTTTGCATCCCACAGAACAATTGTGCCATCGGTACTTGCACTTGCGAGTGTATTTCCATCCGGACTAAATGCCAGACTTACGATGTCGTCAGTATGTGCTATGAGTGTCTTTTTATAACTACCTGTAGCAGTGTCCCATAGTACTACCGTTCGGTCATCACTTCCACTTGCAAGCGTGCGGCTATCAAGACTAAACGCAATATTATTAACACTATCCGTATGTCCTTGAAGGTTAGTTTTCAGTGTGCCAGCAGCCACATTCCATAATTGCACCGTTTTATTAGTCCATCCACCACATATTGCTATAGTGTGTCCATCTGGACTGAATGCGATATTTGGCTGAAAGACGTTGCTGCTATCTTCTAATATAATAGTTGTTTTTAGTTCACCAGTGTCAACATCCCAAAATTTCATCGACCAGACTTCCTCATCCTCACCAACACTAACGAGAAAGGTTCCATCTGGACTGAATGCGATTGTTTCAACACCATTTTCATGCCCAATTATTGTTGTTATTAGTCTTCCTGTAGACACATCCCACAACTTGATTGTTCCGTCTTTATAGTATCCACTGCATGTAGCGATTATATTTCCATTTGGGTGGAATTTTGACATATTGAGATATTTGAGATGCGCTGAAACAGTAAGCTTGAGATTACCTGTAGAAACATCCCATAGATAGAATTCGTTTCCACTACAACTTGCAAGCGTGTTTCCATCCCGGCTGAATTCTACACTTGACACATAGTTGGAATTGTTTGTGAGTAAATTACGTTCTTGACCCGTGTGTCCGTCGTATAGCCAAACCCCTATAGTACTGGCAACTGCGAGCAGGGAACTATCTGGAGAAAAGGCGATATTTCCATCATATATAACACCTTTTCCAAGACGCATTTTTGCCCCTTCTGGCAATGCCCATTGCGTGTATTCTTGTGCAAACGAATTTGGTGAAGATAGAATACAAAACAATAATATATAAACCGAAAGTCGCATAGTTTTCATCAATTTGGTCTCCTATTTTCGTATTACCATTCGATTCGTTGCTGTCCAATTCCCGGCAGTCATTGTATAGAAATAGACCCCGCTGGCAACATGTTCTCCGAACTCGTTTTTACCGTCCCAATATGCTGCATGTGTCCTGTCCTTATAGACACCAGCGTTTTGATGTCCTAACTTTAGGGTGCGTACTAATTGTCCATCAGACGAATAGATATGGAACATAACGTCAGAGGGTTTTGCTAACTGGTAAGGTATCCATGTTTCAGGATTGAAAGGATTCGGATAGTTAGATAATAGCACAGTTTTTCTTGGCGTTAACTGAGTCAATATCTGTTCAAGTTTGGCAATACCCTTCTGATAAATAGGTGTCTTATTGTAAATTAGCCGCGCTTGGTCTAACCACGTTTGTACTTCAGCAGTGGTGAGTAATTCTATAGATCGCATATATTTTGATGGTGCAGCATTTCCATTTTCAAGAGCAGCAGCCACTAACAAAATATCTGCGATGTTGACAATACCGTCACTGTTTATATCAGCAGGGTTTTCATCTCCGATCTGCCCATATTGTGTAGCAACATGAATTAGATCTTGTATGTCTACTGTACCATCATGATTCACATCTTCAGCGAGTTGTGCTGGTTCCTCTGTGGTGTCTAAATATGGGGTGTAATCCCATAACATGACTGTTCCGTCCGAACTTGCACTGGCAAGTGTTTTACCATCCGGACTAAAGTCAATATTGTATGTGCCAGACGTATGTCCTATAAGGGTGGTTATTAATTCCCCCGAAGCAACATCCCAAATCTGTACGGTATTGTCATCCCAATAGTCTGCACCACTACTAACAAGTGTTCGACCATCAACACTGAAAAGGATTGAACTTACCCCATTAGTATATTCAGTATGTATGGTTCTCGGTTCCCCTGTTGCAATATCCCATAAAATAATAGTATTATCCTCACTACTACTTGCTATGATGTTATCTCTTGGGTGAAATGCAACACTAAACACTTTCCCTGTATGTCCGGTGAAAGTTAATGTATTTAATTCAGTTGCAACATCCCACAAACGGACTGTATGGTCATTACTTGCACTTGCGAGGGTGCTACCATCATGATTTAGTGCGATAGAGTTGATACCTTCTGTATGTCCGATTAGAGCTGATTTTTGTGTTCTACCGCCATACCATATATGGATTGCCGTGGAATATCTATTTCCACTAAAAAGTAATTTCCCATCAGGACTAAAGGCAATGGATGCAGATCCCCAAGTAAGGCTTCCTCCACCTTGTCGTGGTGATCCGCCAAATTTTGAGAGAGTGACAATGTGTGTGGCACTTTCAACATCCCATAAAAGGAGACGTGATACTTCCCAAGTAGCAAACGTGTTTCCATCTGGACTGAATGCAATATCATAATAAAATGACCAATGCCCTCCAAATATCATACGTTTGTATTCACCCGTGTTAGGATCCCAAAAATGAAATTTCTCCCTTGTAATAGTAGCAAGCATGTTACCGTCAGGTCTGAATGCCATTGCATATACTGATGTAGTATGTCCGGTAATAGATAGCATTCGTTCACCGCTTCCAATATCAAATAGATACAGTTCATCGCCTCCGCCACTTGCAAGGGTGTGCCCGTCCGGACTGAATGCAACAGAACTTATTCCTCCAAGATGTCCACCGAGTTCAACTTTGTGTGTCCCTGTGGCAACATCCCATAGATGTAATCCTTCGTATCCACCAGAAGCAATTGTGGTTCCATCCGGACTTATTGCCATAGATGTCATGGATGGTGTTCTAATTTCATATTTCCTTTGTCTGTTGTCAAGATTCCATACTTGTATGTCGTCGGATGTTCCACTTATGAGTGTATTCCCATCTGGACTGAACATGAGATAACGTATACCGCGGGCATACTCGGATAAAGTAGTTTTGTGCGTAGCATTAGCTACATCCCATAGTTGTAAGGTGTTATCCGAACTTTCACTGGCAAGTGTTGAACCATCAGGACTGAAGACGATTGTGCCTACCCAAGCTGTATGCCCTTTGAGAGTTGCTTTATGTTCTCCAGTTGTAAGATCCCAAAGATGAATATCTTCCTCACTTGTCCCAGCAAGCATCTGCATATCTGGACTGAAAGCGATACGGTAAATATCCTCTGTTTCACCATTCAGAGTTACTTTAACACTTTTATCAGTCAGGTCTCGCAATTGGACTATGTTGTTTTCGTCCGATGTAACATAAAGGCTTGTATCAGGACTTACTCCCAAAATGTTATTTGGAGTTTCTGCAATAAAGTCCAGTTCATCACCCGTGTATGCATCATATATCCAAATACCTATAGAACTTTCAACTATGAATCGATTGCCATCTGGTGAGAAGGTTATATTATTTACACTACCTTTGCCAATACGTAGTTTTGCACCTTGCGGTAAATCCCATTGTGTCCAGTTTTGAGCAAAGACACTTGGTAGAAAGATAGCAGAAAACACCCAGAACGAGATTAATAACCTTTGTATGGAAAGGACAGAATGAAATTCTTGTGATAAACAGTCTATCCAAGTTTTCTGTACTATTTTGTGGTTTTTCGCTGATCCCATTTGTCAAGCCTCCCGTTTACTTCATTATTATGAATCAGTTGAAGCAAATTTTATGCCATAATCAGGGATGAGTTGAAACTAAGCAATTATGTTCTGTATACAACAAAATATTTGTTTTTCTGTTCTTATATTGTCAGAAAATAAACATTGCTGTCCACAATTTGAACAATTCCAGAGAAGATATTGCAATTGTTTGATGTTGCGGGGGTTGAAGTAAATTGAACAACTGTACCTAATCGTGCATCCATATTTCATAATGCACGATATTGTACATTTGACTTCATCACATTGAACCATTAGGATTAAGTTTAAAGGAATGTGACTTGAGTTACAGTCAATAGGAAGGTTGAATTAGAGAAGAGATTGAAATTGGCAATATAATAGGACAATACACCGTAATCACCTGAAATGATAGGTAATCGTGGTACATTGCCCTAATGTGTGAATACGATTTACTTCAAAATCAACATCTTGCGGGTGGCAGTAAAATCGCTTGCTGTCAACGTATAGAAATACACGCCGCTTGCGACAGGTTCGCCAGCATCGTTTTTACCATCCCAATATACTGCATTTGCGCGGTTGTGATATAAACCTGCAGGTTGATGTCCTAACACTATAGTCCTAATCAGTTGTCCATTTGTGGCATGGATACTAAGTGACACATCCGCTGCTTCTGACAACTGATAAGGTATCCATGTTTCAGGATTGAATGGATTCGGGTAGTTTGGTAAAAGAACTGTTTCTTGAGGGGTTAATGCTGCAAGAAGTTGCTGAAGAACAAATATACCACTTTGGAAAGTAGGATCTGTCAATGGTAATTGTTGTGCCTGATGCAACCACTGTTGTACTTGTGCTCTTGTCAAGCCATGTTCTAAGTCGTGTGAGCTGATGATAGGCGCAGCACCAGAGGAACTTGCCATAGCCGCAGCAACTAAAGTGAGGTCTACAATATCAACAACTTCATCCCCGTTGACATCTGCCAAATTATCCCCTTCTTCTCCGAAGTTAGATGCGACTAAGGTCAAATCTTGTATGTTGACGAAACCGTCTCCATTGATATCACCTTGTTGGAGTAAAGGTTTTGTAATCTGCGCTGCGGCAACACGTGCATAAGAAACTCTACCTAAATTGTCAGTCAATCGCACCTTAGAAACAGTTATGCTGGTATTCTTGAGGGAGACAACTTCGAAGGTAAGGTTAGCGAGTGTTCCGGCACCAAAATTTTGTCCTGAAAGAGATGTTGCTGCAACAGTAACAGTGTTATCTGTGGTAATGGGGTTCACAGAATATGCACCTGTCGGCAGGAAATCAGCATTAGAACTTCCAACATAACTGAGTGCAGATTCATCATACCTAACGGTTGCCTGATAACCGAATACATTTCCCGCATCTTCAATATTAAGGGAGAATGTTAACTGCCCACCAATCGCAGGAGACTGTATTGAGGATGGAGAAAGACTCACTGTAGCATACATTGTTGAAGGAGGTGTGAAGTTCCATATTAGCACAGTGCCATCAGAACTACTGCTTGCGATTTTGTCTCCATTTGGACTGAATGCAACATCCAAAACTCCGCTTTTATGTCCAGTAAATGTTTGTAGATGTTGACCGGATATAGTATCCCATACGCGAACAGTGCCATCATTACTTCCGCTTGTAAGAATATCTCCATTGCTACTAAAAGCAACATCCCAGACATAATCCGTATGTCCTCTAAATATCTCAAGTTCAACACCGAAGACAATATCCCATAAACGAACAGTGCCGTCATCACTTCCACTTGCAAGAACATTTCCATTTGGACTGAATGCAACGCTCCTTACAAAATCTTCATGCCCAAATAAGGTCTGTTTATGTTCACCTGTCCACACATCCCAAAGTCTAATTGTACCGTCAGCACTACCACTTGCAATTGTGTTACCATCAACACTGAAAGCAACACTCAGTACTGAATTACTGTGTCCAGTGAATGTTTGTATGTGTCCTCCATAGATTGCATCCCATAATCGAATAGTTCCATCTTCACTACCACTTGCAATTGTGTTACCATCTGGACTATATGCCACGCTCCAAACCCAATTCGTATGTCCTTCATAAGTTCGTTGGTGTTCACCTGTAGTACTGTCCCATAACCTGATGGTGCCATCGTCACTACCGCTTGCGATAGTACTACCGTCCGGACTGTATACTACACTCCAAACCCAGTCTGTATGTCCAATCAGCATTTGCTGATGTTGACCTGTTGCAGCATCCCACAGATTAATTGCATTGTCGGAACCACTGCTTGCAACGACACTACCATCATTACTAAACGTTACACCCAAAATGTAGTTGGTATATCCTGTAAGTGCCTGACGTTGTCCACCGAAAACAGCGTCCCACAAGCGGACAGTACCATCAATACTACCACTTGCAATTGTTCCGCCACTTGTGCTGAATGCAACGGTCAAAACAATATGTGTGTGTCCTGTAAGGACTTGCTGTGGTTGACCTGAGACAGCATCCCATAAGAGGACTGTTCCATCACCGCTGCTGCTTGCAATTGTATTCCCATTTGGACTAAATGCGACATCGTACACTGGACCTTCATGTCCGATGAGGGTTTGTTTGATTATCCCAAACGCCGTATACCATAGACGAATAGTGCCATCACGACTTGCACTCGCAAGTGTTCCTTCAGTTGGACTGAATGCGATACCATAAACAGCATCTTCATGCCCAAATAGGATGTGTAATTGTTCACCTGTTTGAATATCCCATAGTTGGACAGATCCGTCCAAACTACCGCTTGCCAACATTGCACCTGTTGTGCTGAATGTAACGCTCGTTACGGTGTCAAAATGTCCGAGAAGTGTTTGCTGAGTTTCACCCGTTGAAGTGTCCCATAGTCGTATAGACCCATCAGCACTGCCACTTGCTATCATTTGTCCATCTGGGGAGAATGCAACACTTTGAACTGAGTTCGTATGTCCCGATAGATTTCGTACCAGTTGACCTGTTGAAGTGTTCCAAAGTTGTATAGACCCATCAGCACTACCACCTGCTATCATTTGTCCATCTGGGGAAATGGCAACACAATAGAAGGTTTGCGTATCTCCTGTTAGTAGGGCAGTTTCTGTATAGGTTTGCGTGTCATAGAGCCAAATTCCAATAGAACTGACTACTGCCAGATATGTTCCATCTGGTGAATACTGAAGTTCGCTTAACCTACCTTTACCAAGGCGCGCATTTGCGTTATCAGGCAAACTAAATTGTGCGGAAGTTTGTGCAAAGGTGTTAGTTAGGTATAACGAGGAAGTAAAAAGTAGGGTGAAAAAAAATAAATATACTGTTTTCTTCATTTATGAAGATGCTCCTTTTACGGTGATAGACAAATACATTTTGGAAGTAATCAACTGAAATAATTTCTTTTTACAGTATACCATAAGACTGTAGTAGTGTCAATATCATAGTAATACATTGTAAGATTATTTTAAATCGGAATTTTATTGGTGCAAATGTGTTTATTTGAGACTAAGACCATACATATATTTCGTTATCGTCTGGGGAGTATCCGATGAATACTGCTAAAACTATTCTTGCACGTGTGCCTTGAACAGCAGGCACTTCGTGGATACAACGGGTGTTGAAAAAGTAGAGGTCTCCTTGTTCCAAATTGACTGTACAGTTCTCTATTCCATTCTCTAAAGCATACTTGTCAAACGTTTCTTCAGCAATATAAGGTTGAATGTCTTCCGACCAGAGACACCGATGGAGTATGGCTTGTGTTCCTTTTCCATTTTCATCAGCATTTTGGAAGAGTAACACACCTGCAAATTGATGTTCAAAGCGGTATACTGCATAATCGGTACGTTTCTCACGGTATTTGACACTGTCAATATGTGGTTTATAACTATGTGTTTCGTAATGGACGCGAAATATTGCTGGACCATATAGTGCACTGTCATCTTCACGAGCAATTTTTACCTCTTTTCCAGGTGATAATGCAGAAAGAGACTCATATATCAGGTCAACGGGATTATCAAATCCATCAAAAAGGAATCTAAAGAGGTTATGTGTTTCTTTCGCATGTGCCAAAAAACCAGTTTTATCACTACCTCGATTGCCTAAACTTGTTCCGATATCAATACGTGTCCGTTTGTCAGCAGAGTTAATGTCTGTTTCATCACGCATCAATCCCATATTTGTAAACCGATTGATAAGACCTTGACACTGTTCAGGAGAATATGCATTGCGTAGAATGATGGCAGGTATTTCTGCTTGTGAAAGGGAGTATATCGGGTTACTGTAGGCTTCATAAATCGTCTTTAGGTCAGGTTCAGCAGGAAGCCAACTGGATCGATGTTTCATAGTGGTCTCCAAATGTTGTGGGGAATCAGGAGTATACATGAACTGTCGTTCTGCTAATACTTGAGAAGGACGTTTTTGTAGAACTGGAATGACATAACTCCGAATCGTTAGGTCATCATAAATGTCTGTTTCAACTAATGGATTCGAATTTTCGCGGTGGTCAAACACAACATAGTATCCTTCAGTAGTCCTTTCCGACTTTAGGTATTCAGCAAGTTGCTGCTTTCCCGCTTGATACCGACGTTCACTTCGCCATATCTTCGTTTCAATTATATATTGCGTTCCATTATGTGAAATGATGATGTCTGCTCTACCTCTTCCAGTTTGAACTTCTAAACGTATTGATGCTCCTATAGTTTGTACAAACTGATCTAAGTATGCTGATAAGAGATATTGTCCGATGAATTCTTGTGGTGTGTCTGGTACTTGAAGGATTCTATATCCTACCCTCGCAATAAAATTCTTGAAATTGTCTATCAAAGCGTGCATCTGTATTGTGCCTGTAGGTGTAATATATCCAGAAAAATTAATTGGACCGTCATCTGAAAAGTATTCGTCTTCAAGACCATTACCGGGAGGTTGAAACGCTTGGATAATACAATGCATATAAATCGGATTTAATATTTTACACAGACCGTCTTTACCTTTTGTTATGACTCCGTACGTTACCAGTTCACTAATGCTCTCGTTACGGAGGTTAAAACGTTTGCCTTCCTCTGTAAATGCGATTTGCATAAGAAGCGAAGCGTATTTGTGATCCCTACGGATATTTGTGATTAAATGATCAATGTTTGTGTTCCGCTCCTCAAGGAGACATGCATGTGCTTGTAAAAAGTGTGAAATATCAATGGTTTCGTTTTTTGGGATATTGAGTTCGTCTGTTAGAATTTGGGCAATTCTATTAACGAGGAAAGGTTGTCCAGCAGTCTGCAGATGAAGTATCTCAAGGACTTCTGGAGAAGTATGTTGTCCGACTTCGTCCGTGTACTGCTGGAATAATTCATGAATCTGCTGTAACGTGAAGTTTGGGAGTGTAAACTCATCTTGTATGTTAAATGGAGAAATTGAACGGTCGTAGTTTAGTTGTGTGATGCTTTTAACACCAACTATGCTGACGCTATACGGGGATCGGACATGGCTATCGGTAAGATATATTCTACGGAGTGTATGCAGAAAATCGCTCACGACGGTTTGTGGAATTCCATCAAACTCGTCAATGTTTAGAACAATACGTGGAACTTCAGATGGGTCATTCTCATGAATTAGCAAACTTGGTAATTGCCTGAAAAAACTCCTAAGTGCAACATGATCAGTAATTTCAGTGTTGTCTAAGAATTCTATAAGTTCTTGTGTTAGTACAAGGTTTCTTTTCTCACAGACCTTTTCTATTTCTTCACAGATATCATCAAAGATGTCTCTGTAAAAGGCATCCGATGTGCGATTTTTATACATCTCAAAATTGAGCTGAATTGGAAAAAAGTTGTTGTCTTCTTCTACGAGTATTTTGAGAGCATCTTTGAAGAATGTGGTTTTTCCTGTTTGTCGTGGAGCAAAAAGTACGATGTATCGTCCTTGTTTTACGCGGTTTATGTAATCGGCAATTTCTTCCCTACGCGTGACGACATAATGGTCTCTGATATTAACTGGTCCGTATGTGCCAAATATTCTCATCTCTTATACCTTGAGAATTCTATTAGAATTTCGGATTGAACAGATAATCATCCAACTTCTCTTGGACAAATTCAGCATTATGGTCAAGTTCGCTGTTTTCAAAAGCAGCTTCACAACCTGTTTGGTATTTCAAACGTCTTCCTGAACGGAGCCAACGTATGCGGTGAATCATTGCTATCATGTGTCGTGGTTCGTCAGACTGGTTTGGGACTCCACGGTGCCAAAGTCGCATGTCTCGAATTAAGGCACTGCCTTTCTTGGCATTGCCTCGGATCGGTGGAGCGATTTCACGACGTTCTGCTTCATGTTCATCATCAATGTGTCGTCCACTGACATCCAGATGTGATCCAGGCCACAGTTCTACACTACCGTTTTCCTCAAGTGTATCTTGAGGAGAGATATTGACAACTACTTCAGATGCGGGGTGTGCCACTTCCTGATTCAGCCACAGATGATCACCGTCTCTATGGAGCGGTTGTGTGCCACTACCCGGACAGTTCGTGTTGCCGTTGTAAAAATTATTATAGACTCCCTCTCCAAGCAGAGCCTTCGTTACCTGCACAATGAAAGGATTTGCAACTATGTCCTTGAAGATATAAGGTGCAAATGGAGGCGGTCCCTGCTGAAGATGTCCTTTGAGCATTCCCGCCCCACCCCAACGTTCGGCTTTAATCAACTTTCGTGAATCGTCATCCATACGTTCTCGCAATATATCCAAATGATCATGGCTGATGATGTTCTCTAAAACAACATATCCATCAACGCGTATTGCTTCAACTGCTTGATTCACATGTTTATCTGATAGTTTACCTGAGGATAATTCTTTAGGTCTTACTGTTATTTCCACTGAAAAATTCCTTATAGAGTGCTTGAACTGCAGTATCCATATCTGTTGACTTCACACCGAACATCATGCTAACCTCATTTGAACCTTGGTTAATAATCTCTATATTCACATCAGAATTTGCCAACGCGCTTGTTGCTCGTGCTGCGACGCCAACGGTGTGCTGCATACCTTCACCTACAACCATAATGAGAGATAACTCACGTTCAACAGATACATCTTCTGGGGCAAGTGTTTGTCGAATCTTTTCAACAACTCTTTTCTCTTTATCTGCAGGTAAGTTTTCTTCTCGGAGGATGACAGACATATTGTCTATACCTGATGGGACATGTTCGAAAGAGATATTTTCACCTTCCAATATCTGCAATAGTCGTCTACCAAAACCGATCTGTCGGTTCATGAGATATTTGCTGAGATAAACACAACAGACATTGCTCATGGCTGCGATGCCGACTACTGGGGTTTCCCTTGAGTTGCAGTGAGGGACAATCAATGTTCCAGCAGCTTTGGGATTATTAGTATTTTTTATATGCACAGGTACCATTGCGCGATACACAGGTTCAAGAGCTTCATCGTGAAATACTGAGAAACCAGCATAAGAGAGTTCGCGCATCTCACGGTAGGTTAGTTCTGAAATCGGCGCGGGATCCGATACAATAGATGGATTTGCTGCGAACACAGAGTCAACATCAGTGAAGTTCTCATACACTTCTGCTCTAACAGCACCCGCAAGAATCGCACCGGTAATGTCGGAACCACCACGCGAAAATGTTACAACGTGACCATCCTTTGAATAACCAAAAAAACCTGGAAAAATCGTAATTCCTTGACGTTCCCTAAGATGACGTAAGCGGTTGTACGCTTCAGGAAGAACTTGTGCGTTTCCCGGTTCATCAGAAAGGAGTAATCCAGCGTCCTTTGGGTTGACATAGTGTGCCTCTACACCGCGTCCCTGCAACACCTGTGCAATTAAACGGGCACAATTGTCTTCGCCACCTGCTTTCATTGTGTCCATATAGAGATCAGCATCATCTATGCTGTTTTCAAGACGTTCTGTGAGATCAAGGGCAATAGGTTCAATGACCTCGACGGGTAACTCCAATTCAGTAGCGATATTTCGATAACGTTCAATAGCTTCTGCACACTCAGATGCCCCAATTTTTCCCATCAACCGTTCGGATGCAGCTGCTATGAGTAGATCGGTTACTTTGATGTCTTGGCTGTGACGTTTACCGGGTGCTGATACTACGATTATACGCCGTGACGGATCAGCGGTGATGATGTCGCACACTTGGCGAACTTGATCTCCTGTCGCAAGGGAACTCCCACCAAATTTAGATACTTTTAACAATCCTAATCCTCCATTAACAATTAAATTTGTTGGTGATAATTATAACACAGTTCTAATTAATAGTGAAAGGGATTCATGAATCATAATGATTAGAGATTAGGTTTTATGCCTGAAGTGAACGGGATGTTTGATAAAATGGAAAAGCAGGTACCGCTATAGTGGTACCTGCTTGTAAGTATCAATTAGTTGTGTTTTTGATTATAATGTGTTCACGGGTACGCCAGAACTATCTCTTTCGTGTTTGCCCTTCAAACGGAGTACGTAGATCGTATTTTCCTTCTTCAAGGACAGGGAGGGTTCCATCATTAACCATCAATTCCAATGGCAATTCCTTAGTCTCAAGCGGCATGTTGACGACATTTTTAATACGCAAAGATTCATAAATCGCCATCATAATCTCAATTGTATATCGAGCTTGTTCACCTCTGCCTCTATGAGTCGGAATTTTTCCTTCTATCCACTCAATGAGTTCTTGGAACTGATTTTTAGGTTCAGGTGGTGGAGTAATTGTCTGCCAACCTTTGGCATCTCCGTTTTGGAGCAGCACCGTTCCGTTATCACCGTTGCGAATTTGTCCTTCCGTTCCAGCAATTACAGGCATAGGGACAGGTGGTTCAGGTAGATCGCCTTCATAGATAGCACGCGCGCCACCTTCAAAACAGACTAATCCCATACAGAGGTCCTCACAAATCGTGCGACGTTCCCACCGATCTGTTGTGCGAGATGTAGTCCCGACAACCCAGAGTGTTTCGGGATCAGACAATTGAAAACGCCAACTATCAATCGCGTGAGTTCCCGTATTAAGTAGACCTGCATGTGATTTCCCACGATGATGAAGTGTTGTTGGTGTCCCGACTGCACCTGCTGCAACAAGTCTACGAATCTCAATGTTTGCAGGACTGTATCTGCGTTGGTGTCCGATGACAAGTTTGACATCATTCTCTTCACATGCTTCCAGCATGTCATCTGCCTGACCAAGTGAAGCGGACATCGGTTTTTCACCCATTATTCCCTTCACACCAGCCTTCGCTGCAGCAACCGTGGCTTCAGAACGAGGTCCTTGCCACGTTGTAATACTGACAATGTCAAGATCCTCTTTTGCCAACATTTCATCAACATCAGTATAGGTAGCAGGTACATCAAATTCATCTGCAAGACGTTTTGCGGATTCTTCATAGATATCCATTGCTGCTACGATATTAATATTTGGTTGTTTTTGCCAGGATCTTGAATGGGAACGACCCATTCCTCCACAACCAATAATCCCAATACGATATGTCTGATTCGTTGCCATAATTTGTCTCCTTAGATTCTGTTGAACATACACTCAGATGAGTTTAGCATAATGTATCAATTTCTTCGGTCTACGTCAACATGTTTTCACAGCACAATTCTGTATTGACGGTATCACTGTTATCTGATAAAGTGAAACCCAATGAATACATATCAAGTTTTCAGAAATAAATATACTAAGTAGTGAGTGAATGTTAAATACGTGTCTGATAGTTTTTGCTAAAAATCCAGTACCGAACCAAGTAAAAACACGGCTGCTTCCACGGTTATCACCAGAACAAGCAGCATCGTTATACCGCGCGTTCCTACTGGATTGGTGCGAGTCTCTTACAGAACTTCCAGATATAGATGTAGTAGTTGCATATACACCCCCAGAGAGTCAACCCGAACTGAAAGCGTTGATTGGAAACGATGTTATCTACATTCCACAAGGAGGCAATGACCTCGGTGAACGTCTTACATCGGCAACGCAGTGGGCAGCAAAAAACAGATATGACAAGATATTACTCGTTGGTTCCGATAGTCCGACACTACCATTACCATATATCTCTCAAGCGATAGATAGACTTGATTCTTGTGATATTGTTATCGGTCCAAGTATGGATGGGGGTTATTACCTTATCGGTTTTTCAACGCAAAACCTTGCAATGATAGTTCCATGTATTTTTGAAGAAATAGTATGGAGTACTGCTCAGGTATTACAACAGACATTAGAACGTATTCGGACTACAGATGCTAAGCTCATGCTCCTACCACCTTGGTACGACATAGATACACCTGAAGATTTATCATTTTTACATACACACCTCTCTGCAATTCGACTCGCAGAAGGAACAGTGCAAGCAATTAGAACGGAAATGTTGTTAACAGAGATGTTAAAGGAGAATTAGATATGGGACAATTAGATGGAAAAGTTGCAATTGTAACAGGAGGAAATAGAGGAATTGGAAAAGGAATAGCGAAAGGACTTGCTGCCGAAGGGGCAAGTTTGACTATCGCTGCAAGGGATGCGGAACTACTGACGCAAACCGCTAATGAACTTCGCGAAAAGGGAACAAAAGTCCTTGCTGTGCCAACCGATGTTACCGATGAGGAACAGATTAAGGCTCTCTTTGAAAAAGCGATGGCAGAATATGATCGCTTGGACATCCTTGTCAACAATGCTGGAGCATTTGATGGTGGACCAATAGACGAACTATCCACTGAAGCATGGGACAAGGTGATAGCTGTGAACTTACGTGCGCCGTTTCTCTGCTCACGTGAAGCGATGCGGATTATGAAAGCACAAGGTGAAGGTGGACGGATTATAAACGTCGGTAGTATCTCTGCACATAGGGTTCGTCCTAACACTGCCCCTTACAGTTCAAGCAAATTCGGAATATGGGGATTAACGCAAGTTATTGCATTAGAGGGTAGACCTCACGGAATTACTGCAAGCTGTTTACAACCCGGTAATACCTATGTTGAACGGATTCAGAACCGTCCGCAACCCCCTTCTGAACCGATGATGGATGTTGACGCACTTGCACAAGCTGCAGTTCTTATGGCAACACTGCCCCCTAATGTTAATATGTTGGAGGCAACGGTGCTACCCGTTGAGCAACTCTATGTTGGGCGCGGGTAACGATTAGCAACCAGATTAGATTCGTTGGACAAACACACATTAGGAGTAAGTCCATGAAAATCAATCGAACTCAATTCATGGAAGAAGGATATCTCGTACTACGAGAGGTAATTCCTCCTGAGGAACTGAATGCGCTTAGGGAAAGCTACGAACTGATGGTTACAAGACAACGCGATCTCTGGGTGAAAGAACGGCATCCAAACAGTCCACCCGAAGGCGTGTGGGAAACATCTGCACAACCGCGTTTGAACCTTGGACGTGAACCGCTCGCTGGACTTGTTGACGATAAGACAGCAAGTGCAGTTGAAATTTGGGCACACGAAAATATGCAACATGTGAGTAGTGAACTGCTCGGTGAAGAGGATGCTGGTGTTACCGAAATGATGCTAATGTGCAATCCAGTCCGAGATCACGGACCTGCTGCATGGCACCGTGACCACCACCCAATTGATACTGCACCACTACAAGGTTATATTGACGATATAGTTGAAACAGGTCCGCGGTATGTGCAATGGAATCTTTCACTTTACGATGACAATGTCCTATGGGTTATACCGGGGAGCCACTTGAGAGTGAATACAGAACAGGAAAACGAACAATTGTTGGCAGATCCGCGAACACCTTTGCAAGGAGGTATACAAACACATCTTAATGCAGGTGACGGTGTGGTTTATATTTTACCTATCCTCCATTGGGGGAGTAATTACAGTCAGAAGATGCGTCGAACAATACATGGCGGGTTTTCAAACTTTACCCACTATCCAACGCTTGACTACATGGAATATCTGTCACCGAAAGTACAAGAGATGTTTGACCGATGGAATGCGCGCAGTCATCAAATGCAGGAATGGACAGAGAATGCCCTTCAAGCAGCGATTGATAAAGATGCGTCTACTTATCATGCTGCACTTGAAAAGCTACATCCGGACAGGGGTGAGAAAGGGAAGTTGTTATCTACAGTCTTTTTATGTAAAGCTGCCTGTTTTGTCGCGCTGACGCATGGATACGAACTTGAAGACATTCCAGATGATTTGCGAAATCGCGGAAAAGGGTTTCATTCCATTACGCTAAATTGGGGACCTCCCTTTGCCGAGGAACGTTTTACACAAGAGGAAGCCAGCACTCTTTGGGAACGTTTCAAACCGCTTGACGCACTTCTTAAAACAGATAAGGAACATTTTTTACCAGGTTTTCAATCAGGACCAATGCGATATTATTTCAATGAAATGCCACCGAATTATGGCGTTGCAGATTTTATTGCGAGTTGGCAATAGTTACGCTGACCACATTTTGCTATAACCGTAAACCTAACATACCACTTAGGTAGAAATAGGCTTCCTCAGTATAGCGGGGTAGGTTTTCAGGGTCTTCTACCTCTAATTCTAACGTCAAGTCGCCTTGATAGTCTATCTCCTGCAGTGTTGCTATAATATGCTGAAGATTGAATTCGCCACGACCAATGCCGACAGATATATTTCCGATATGGTCTTTGAGATGCACCGCATAGATGCGAGATCCAAACTGACGAATTGCACCAATTGTATCCACACCAGATGTGTGGAAGTGTCCTGTATCTATACATACACCTACACGTTTATCGGGTATCGCATCTAATACCTGTTGAAAATCTGTCGGTTGTTCAAGTACGTTCCCGTGATGGGGTTCAAGAGTTAACTTGATTTCGCTATCTGTAGGTATTCGTGCCAATACTTCCTGAACGCAAGCAACTACTCTGTCCAAAGCACCGGACTCTGTTCTACGTTGTGCACCGCTGGTTGTCAGATGTGTTGCGTTGAGTTTCTCAGCAATATCCACGCATTTTGCGATTGCTTCTGCACGCCCTTCTACATCTTCATTATTGCTACCACCCCAACCGGGAGGATAGAGACCAGCACACCTTAACCCTGACTTTTCAATGCTCTGTTTCATGTCTTCAACATCAAAAGCGTGAATAGCATCAACACTCCAAATAAGAGGTCCGTGAATCTCCATAGCACGGTATCCGATTTTCGGTGCATATTGCAATGTTGCGGCTACCTCGTCATCGGCATAGCCTCGGTAGCAGATTGAAGCACAAATAATGTCCATATTTATCCCTTTATCAGTTAGATGCACGAATTGTTTTTTACGGGTTTACAGTAGAGGTCAGATCCCATAGGAGAATCGTGCCATCATAACTTCTACTTGCGAGTGTTTTTCCATCTGGACTGAACGATATATTGTCAACACCATCCGTATGTCCTTTAAAAATTTTTATTTGCTTTCCTGTTGCGACATCCCATAGGTGAACGTTACTACCTAAATCACCACAAGCAAGTGTTTCCCCATCTGGACTAAACGATACACATAATACCTTATTTTGTAGTCTGAAAATTTTCTTATATCCGTCAGATTCAACATTCCACAGTCGTATCATACCTGCAGCACCTGAGAAATGTCGTTTTCCTAATCCCTCTGCGCTTGCGAGTGTTTTACCATCTGGACTGTACGCAATGTTATAGAAAATACCTTTAGCCTTTTGGTATGTTTGTTTTTGCCTGTATGTGTCAGTGGTAAAATTCCATATATAGATCTTTCCATCAAGATTGATACTCATACTCGCAAGTGTGTTTCCATCTGGACTGAACTCAACATTCTTCACGGAATTCTTATGACTTATTAATGTTTGCTTGAGTTTTCCTGTGGCAGCATCAAATAGGTTGACTTTCCCGTTGTATCCCGAATTTACAAAAGTTGCACCATCTGGACTGAAAGAGATATTACTTGCACTTGACATCCCTCTACGTATTTTTTTCAATCGTTTACCTGTACCTATATCCCATAAAATGACGGTCTCGTCCCAACCTTTGCTTGCAAGTATTTTTCCATCAGGACTAAACGCAAGACTGGAAACAATTCGCTTGTGTCCCTTGAGCGTTTTCTTATGTTTACCCGTAACCGGATCCCACATGAGTATAGAACCGTTTGCTCCACCACTTGCGAAGGTCGTTCCATCCGGACTAAAAGATACACTATACTGATCAATGTTATGTCGTATGATTTTCTTTTGATCTCCTGTCATTACATCCCAAAATATCAATACGTTACCTACTGAGTCGTTCCAACCTGCACCTGTCAGCGTTTTTCCATCCGGACTGAATGCTACTCCTGAGAAATACAGTTCAGGTCCTTTAAATGTTTTCTTGCGTTTACCTGTGTTTGTATCCCATAGTGATATGGTTTTGTCACTGCTTCCACTTGCAAGCGTTTTTCCATCCGGACTGAATGTAAATGTAAAATTCTTGTTATGTCGTTTGAGGATTTGCTCTTGTTTTCCAGTTTTTGTATCCCATAGGATGATAGAATCTCCATATCCGCCACTTGCGAGTGTATTACCATCCGGACTAAATTCTATACTCTCTACACGTCTATTTAAATCTGTAAGTGTCTGCTTTTCCTTTCCAGTGGTAACATCCCATAGCAGAATACTATCGCCTCCACGCGGACACGCAAGGAGTTTTCCATCTAAACTAAATTTACTATATCCTCCGTCTGTATAAAACTGTTCTTGGAGTGTTTTTATGTGCATACTTGTTGCGACATCCCATATATTAATCTCGCGAAATCCCGCGCCTATAAGTGTTTTTCCATCCAAACTAAACGTCACATTGTCAAACCCAAATATATCACCAATAAATGTTTGCGTACACTCACCGGCGATAATATCCCACAAGCGTATGCTACCATCTTCACTGGCACTTGCCAACATTTTACTATCCGCTCTGAAAGTTAGGTCGTTAATAGTATCTGTATGTCCAGCAAGCAGGGAACGAGGTTCACCTGTTTGCACATCATATAGCCATATTCCTATCGGACTAATGCCAGCCAATAACGTGCCATCTGGAGAATACTTAATCTTAGAGATGTCTCCTTTACCAATGCGTGCCTTTGCACCTTCCGGCAAGTGCCACTGCGGAGAGTCATAGGTAAAGGTATCCGGTTGGTTTCGCATTGAAACAAGACTGAAAATCAATATGACTGAAGCAGCACTAAGAGTTAAAATAATGAAAATTAGTCTGAATTTCATAAAATGAGACTCCATTTTAGAACACTTAAATGAAGATTAATTTATTTTTTCGGTAATATTAATATCCTCAAAACCTGTAGGCGCGCTTTGTAAGCGCGCTGGACTTCCAATAGTAAATTACCGAATTTATTTCTTAATCTTCATAAAAGTGTACAAACATTTTATTGGGTCTAATCTCTCTACAGTTTTGTGTTTATTATCGGTGTAAGATCCCATAGAACTACCTCACGATCAATGTTTCCAGTTGCGAGTGTCAGACCATCCGGACTAAACGCCATGCTGTAGATACTGAAACCTTTTTGCATGAATGTATGTACTTGTTGTCCTGTGACGACATCCCAGAGTCGGATCGTAAAATGATCACTATCACAGGCGAGGATTCTTCCACTGCTAATGAACGAAACGTCCCATGTTGTTCCTATTCGTCCAGAAAGTATATGCTTTTGATCACCCGTGTTAATATCCCACACACGCACTGTCCCGTCAATCCCTATACTCGCAAGCATAGTTCCATTTGAATTGAACAATAGACGATAGATTACTCCATTATGTCCAATGAATGTCTTTTCATGATTACCCGTTGACACATTCCAGATACGGATAGAACCGTCTCCACTTCCACTTACGAGAGTATTCCCATCTGGACTGAACGTTAAACTTGAGACATGATCCGTATGACCTTTTATCATTTTCTTCTGTTTTCCAGAGGATATGTCCCACAGACGGATAGTTTTGTCAACGCTTCCACTTGCAAGCGTTGTTCCATCTGCACTGAACGTTACTGTAGAAACATAATCTATGTGTCCTCTAAAATAGATAGGTGTTCCTGTAGTCGTATCCCACACACGGACAGTTTTGTCTTTAGACCCATTTGCAATTTTTTTCCCATCTGGACTAAACGCTAAATTAGAACCGTACGGTTTGTCTTTTATAACTGTATGGGTACTCCTTGTTATCATTTTTTCTCTGTATAAATTCACTATTTCAGCTGTATGCATTCTGAGGGTTTGAATGTATTCTCCTGTGGTTGCATCCCATATATAGATAGGTGAACGATCACTCGTGCTTGCGAGCGTTTTTCCATCTGGACTAAATATCACACCTTCAACAGCATTAACATATTCAAAAGGTCGGTTTTCTGGTTCATGTTTCATCAAAGCCTGATCAATCTTAATCCGTATTTTTACGCCTTCAGATAGATCCTCATCCTGACCATTAGAATCTTGTGCATGGTTGGTCGGAAGATAAAACAGTGAAACAACAAACAGTGATATAAGAATAACAGCCGATGTCTTTTTCATTTATAATCTCGCTATTGACATTTCTATTTCAGTTAGGTTGTTTAATTCCCTTTTTCTTTTGCCTTGGTTATGGATGCAATGTCCCAAAATAACACTGTCCCATCCGCACTCGCAAGCATAAGTCCATCCGAACTGAACGGTGTATAACCAATAGGTGCGATATGTGCAGTAATAGATTTCTTTAGTTTGCCTGTCTCTACATCCCATATATTAAGAATATGATCTAAACCCCAACTCGCAAGTGTTTTACCGTCTGGACTGAGTGCTACATGCATAACATCAGAAGCATGTCTTTTAAAAGTTCGCTTGAGTTTACCTTTCTCTACATCCCATACGCGAGCAGTATTATCACGACTTGCACTCGCAAGCAACTTACCATCTGCACTAAATTCCATGTTATTGATACTTTTCTTATGTCCCTTAAGCGTCTTTTTATATACTCCTTTGGGAAAATTCCACAAACGGATCGTTGTATCATAACTTCCACTTGCCATAGTCTTTCCATCAAGACTGAAGGCTATACTTTTTACTCTATTCTTATGTCCACCAAGTCCCATCTTTTGCTCTCTTGTCATAAGATCTGACAAGAGCGTTAGTGTTTCCTTTGCAGATGCATGGATCATTTCATCGTTATTTAGCCATAACGTAGACCTCTTATTAGTATATCCATGATACGTTTTCTTGTGTATACCATTAGTAGCATCCCACAGATTGGTTTCATATATACTTGCACTTGCAAGTGTTTTTCCATTATGACTGAACGTCACATTAAATATATTTCCGCTATGTCCAATAAAAGACTGCTTGCGCTTACCTGTCCAAAAATCCCATAAGTAGACAATTTTATCTGCGCCACCACCCGCAAGCGTTTTCCCATCCGGACTGAACGAAATGCTTGAAATACCATATCTATCTGCTGTTAACAACATAATAGTTTGATATGTAGACATATCATAGAGCCAAATCCCAATAGGAGTCGCAACTGCTAATACTGTCCCATCTGGAGAGAATTCTAAATCATTAACACTATCCTCTGGAGGATGTTTCTGCTGTGATCTGAGAAGGCTTCTTTCCCGTTGATATACAGTTTTAACAACGCTTAACCAAACAAATATGAAGAGAATAACAAACATTGCTCCAAGAATTAAGAAAAATGTACGTTTATTGAATTTCACCTAACTTTCTCCTTGATGTCTACATATACAAACAGGAGACGTTGTGTCTTCCACACAGATTATTCTGAAATATCTAATACATTAATCGTTGGTACTAGGTCCCATAGAAGTACCGTATCATCATCACTTAAACTTGTAAGGGTATTTCCATCACCACTAAACCCAATATTTACTACCCACGATGTATGTCCGGTAAGTGTTTTTATAGGATTTCCTGTACGCAAATCCCATAGTCGAATGTTCTTGTCAAAATTATGGCTGTTCAAATGTTGAAACCCAGTTGCTAAAGGTAAACCGTTAGAATAAAAGAACACACGCCACGTAGTCCTCTCATATCCAGTTAGTGCATATATTTGTTCACCTGTGTCAACATCCCACAATCGTGCGGTAGCATCTTTACTCGTGCTTGCTACGGTTTTCCCGTCAGGACTGAAGGATATAGAAGATACAGCCTCTGCATGTCCTCTGAACGTTTGTATAGCTTTCCTTGTGTCAATATCCCATAGTCTGATAGAACCGTTTTTATGACCACTTGCAAGTACAACCCCATCCGAGTAAAACGTAACAACACTAACCGCTGCAGATTGTGCAGCAAGATTATTAGCAAAACTATTCTCCATAAAAGTTTGTATCTGTTCACCTGTCTCCGAATTCCATATACGTATTGTTCCATCTAATCCGCCACTTGCAAGTGTTTTTCCATCCTGACTGAAAGAAACATCTTCAACCGAATTTGTATGTCCTTTTAGAGTTCGTGTGTGTCTACCAGTAGCAACATCCCATAACCGAATAGTTGTATCACCTTCCGAACTCCAGCTTGCCATCATACTACTATCAGGACTGAAAACAACAGTCTTGACACGTGTCTTATGTCCTCTAAGGATTTGCTTGTGTTTGCCAGAGGCAATGTCCCAAAGACGGATATTCAAATCTTTGTGTGTTTGCCAACTTGCTAATGTTTGGCTATCAGGACTGATTATAGCATGTAAATTATAAGCTAATTCTTTAGAGTTATAGTTCATTCCTGAAAGCAGCAGTTCCTGTTTTGTGGCTACATCCCATAAGTAGACCTTTCCGGAAATATTTCTAAAAACAAACTTTTTTCCATACGGACTAAACGGTTTGAAAACGTGATTATACATTCTATAAGAACTTACACTTAGATTAGAAATAGTTTTCTTGTGTTCACCCGTGTCAACATTCCATAAACGTATGATTCCCCCATAAATACCTGTTGCAAGTGTTTTCCCATTCGAAGAAAAAGATAAGTTTCTAACAAAACCAGGATCTTCAAGCAAACTTTTGCTCTCACCTGTGTCAACTTCCCATATACGAATTTTCCCACCATCAATAGGTGAACCTACAACCGTCCGATTGTCAGGACTAAAAAGTACATATTCTATGTTTTTCGAATAGTCTTTCTCTTGTTTATCTGTATCCTGACTGGGAAAAGTTTGGATGAGGGTTCCGGTAGATGTATCCCATAAGCGAATCGTATTGTTGAATCTTATAGTTGCAAGTATGGTCCCATCCGGACTAAAAGACATTCTTTCTACTGTTTCTGGTTTATCAAGTTGATCAGTTATTAGTCCTTTGTCTGCAAGTGTCTTTTTACGTTCTCCTGTAGATATATCCCAATAATAGATGGTCATATCTTTGCTAACACTTATGAGTGTGTTTCCATCAGGATTGAACGAAATTCTGGTGACAGACTCTGGGTGTCCTCTCAGAGTTTGCTTGTGTGCTCCTGTGTCAACATCCCAAAGCCAAATAGATTGATCTTTACCACCACTTGCGAGGGTTTTACCATCTGGACTGAAGGATATATAGGTGATAAAATCCTGATCCCCTTTGAGAATATGTTTGTCCCCTCCTGTAACTACATCATATAGATATATCTCTTTATGGCTTGCATGAGCAAATGTTTGTCCATCTGAACTGAAATACATGCCGTGATACATAGCAGAACCCTCTTGAAATGTCTTCATCACCTTCTGCGCTTTAACATCCCATAGTGTTATACCACTATATCTTTCTGCACTCGCGAGGATTGATCCATCAGGACTGAAAACTAATTTCACTACTCCTTTGTTATTGCGAGCGAGTAATGCTGTCTCCTGATAGGTTTCGGTATCATATAGCCAAATACCGATTGTTGTCGCTACTGCAAACACCGTTTCATCTGGAGAAAACTTCATAGCATAGATACGTCCTTTACCCAACCGCGCAATGGCATCCTCAGGCAACTCCCATTGGGTGTAATCTTGAGCGAAACTGTGCGGTAGATATACCGTTGAAAATACAAAGATCATAAACAGCACTTTTTTCATGTGAAGATCTCCTGTTGAAATATTCATAATGTAGCAGTACGGCTTGTATCAATAAATCCATTTATTGATAAACCTTTCTATCTATTCTAAATTACAGGATTTAACGCCAAACGGTAGGCGCGCTTTGTAAGCGCGCTATAAACCCACAATTCTCTTGGAAATTACGAAATTTTAGTCATAATATTTTGAGAAATCGTGAGAATTGCGTAAGATCTATCCTAATCACTACTATTTGTATCACTTGTTATAGACTTTAGGTTCCACAACAGCACAGTACCGTCCCCACTTGCACTTGCAAGGGTCTGACCATCTGGACTAAACGCTATATCGTCAACGATAGACCTGTGTCCTCTCAGAACCTTCATGAGTGTTCCAGTTTTAACGTCCCATAGACGTATGGTACTATCCCAACTGGCACTGACAAGTATTTTTCCATCTGGACTAAATACAATACTATCAACATTATATGTATGTCCTTTGAGTGTCTTTTTAAGTTTCCACGTATCAGCATCCCACAATTGAACATCAGACTTGTTGTAACTCGCAAGTATTTTTCCATCTGGACTAAACTTCGCACTAAAAAAATTATCCTTATTACCCGTCAGTATTTGTGTAGATTGACCTGTGTTGACATTCCAAACGCGGATGACGTTGTCCTTTGATCCACCCCCACTTGCCAAGATGTTTCCATCTGGACTAAATGATATGCTTCTAACATCAGACGTGTGTCCTGTGAAGGTTTGCTTGTGTGTGCCTGTTGAAACATCCCATAACCGAACAGTTTTATCATAACTCGCACTGGCAATAGTCTGTCCATCTGGACTAAACGAAACACTTCTAATAGATTCAGTATGTCCTGTAAGGGTATGTTTATGTTCACCCGTGCCTGCATCCAATAAACGGATCGTTTTGTCCCCACTTAAACTCACGAGTATTTTTCCGTTTGGACTATAGGATAGAAAATAAATACCCTCCGTATGTCCTTTAAGGACCTTTTTGGATAGACCCAAATCTGCGTCCCATAAACGTATTGTTTTGTCATCACTTCCAGTAGCGTATGTTTTTCCATCTGGACTAAACGCAAAACCAGCAACACGTTTCTTATGTCCTTCAAGTGTTTTCTTATGTTTTCCTGAGTTGACATCCCATAAGTGTATTTCGCCAAAACTCCGACTTACGAGTGTTTTTGCGTCTGGACTAAACCATATTTGTCGAGCATTTTGAATATGTCCTGTAGATACTGTTTTATACTCGTCTGAGTTGACATCCCACAAACGAATGGTCCCGTCTGTACTCCCACTTGTGAGTGTCTGTCCATCTGAGCTGAAAGACAAATGATATACAGATGATTTATGTCCTATGAATGTTTTCTTATGTTTTCCAGTTGCAACATTCCATAAATAGATGTTATCATCCCAACTTCCGGCAGCGACTGTTTTTCCATCCGGACTAAATGTAATATCTTCAATTACATTTTTATTTCTTTTAAGTATTTTCTTTTGTTCCCCTGTGTTGACATCCCACAAGTGGATTCTATTGTCCAAAGCTACACTTGCAAAGGTATTTCCATCAGGACTAAATGACATCCTTCTGATTGGTTCTGTATGTTCTAATGTATGCTCCTGCTTTCCTGTAAAAACATCAGACAGTTGAATAATATCACCGTTTACATTTGCAAGTATCAATCCATCTCTGTTGAACATCATACGAGAAATAGATCGGGAATTCTGATGGAATGTTTCTTTGTGTGTGCCTGTTTTCAAATCCCACAGATTTATTCCATGGATACTCGCGCTTGCAAGTGTTTTCCCATCCGGACTGAATACCATAGTATATATTTCATGGGTATGACCTATAAAGGTTTGCTTTTGCTTGCCAGTATCAACACGCCATAAGCGAATCATGCCGTCTTGACTTCCGCTTGCAATTGTCTGTCCATCTGGACTGAATGCCATGCATTCAATACTTGATGTATGCGGTATTAATCGATAATTTTTCTCACTATTAGTTATATCATAAATCCAAATGCCAAATTTAGTCACGACTGCTAAAAAATCACCGTGAGGGGAAAGTGCTATCTGTTCCATTTTGCCTTTACCAAGCCGAATTTTTGCACCATCAGGCAGATACACTTGTGGAGAATCATGAATGACGGACTCCGAATAACTCAGATCTAAATTTGAGGTGATACGCAGTTGCCAAACAATGAATGCCAAGCAGATAAGTAAAGTAACCGTAAACAACACTTTTTTCATGTATAATTTCCTTCACAACGTTTTTTCATTCCGTAGGGGCGAGGTTTCCTCACCCGCATTCTCACATATAGTCCTGTAGCCCTGAGCGAGCAAAGCAACCGCCGATACGTTGTCTGAACCAGGATTTTCAGGATAAGAGATTGTATTCCTATGCTCCTTTGCAAAGGTAGTCCTTCATCCTTTACAACGGAATAAAGACTTACCAACTCCTAATCCTGAAAATCCTATAATCCTGTAAATCCTGGTTCAGACAACAAGCAATTCAGACGGACAAGAATCACTAAATTGATGCCTATGGTACGGTTTCCTAACCACACCGCGTCTAAAATCCTGATTTATCAAACTTACGTCATGATATAAGTAGTCTGTAAGTTGGGCTTCAACTATAGATCAACCCAACTTACGTTGAGATAATGGTTGGTTATTCGCGACTATTCTTGTAGCGTACACTTTAAGTTTGGCGAAGGACACACATCTAACTAAGAGAAACCTTCGTCTTCTCTTTTGCAGATTCGTATGTGGCTAAGACAACTGCAACAGCATCCTTTCCACCTCTACCATCAATCATCGGAGTTTTATTGTCACGGATACATTCGACAAAATGCGTGAGTTCACCGACAACATGGCTTGGACCAGATCGATCAGGCACAATTTCCTCCCAATCGCTATTTCCACGCTTTTTGAGATATGCAAGATCAGATGACATGTTAAGACGGAGCGATCCTTCGGATCCGTCAATGAAAGTATCGTTTGTTCCGCGTGCACCCATGAAACCACCCCAACGTAGGATACCGACAGTTCCTGTATCATAACGAATGAGGGAAACAGTATAGTCCTCCCAATCGTCGTGTCCAGAGAAGCTACCTACTTCCGCTGCGACGGTAAGTGGTTTGCCACCGAACCAGTTAATTAAGTCTGATTTATGGATACCGTTTTCCAACAATCCACCGACAGTACCATACCAACTCTCTGGACGACCGCGCGGCGCATTGTAAGGACCCGTGTAATCTGTTTCAATATACACCACATCTCCGATATCTCCAGCATCCACCATCTTTCTACCGAGTTCGTGGACAGGATAGAAACGGAGGACCTGACCTACCATAATATGTGTGCCAGCTTTGTCTGCTGCTTCAATCATTTCGTCCGACTCTTCAAGCGTTAAAGACAGCGGTTTTTCACAGAAAGCATGCACACCCGCTTCTGCTGCTTCAACCACGACTTTAGTATGTGCAATAGGTGGCGTTGCAACAACTACACCATCAACGAGTGGTAAAAGTTCATGGTAATCTTGGAATGCACGGATGTTATGCTTTTCAGCAACAGCTTTCGCCGCGTCAAGTCGCAAATCCGCGACACCTACAAATTCACAATTTTCTACATTGGGGAGCGAATTGCAATGTCCATTGCCCATGCCCCCTACGCCAATAACACCTATACGGATCATAATTATATTCCTTTTATTCAGGTTAAGAAGTTGTTTGGTAAGAATTTACCTTAAAGTAGACTTGATGTCAATTGGTTTTGAGTTTTGATACAGATCCAATCAATTGTCCCATAGTAATCTTGTAGGAGGGATTCTAACCCCGATTACTTTTTGTTTGCATCATGGATGGCGAGTTCTCCTCACCAATCTTCCTTCTCTGTAGATGTGACATCCCGGTCGCGACCCCATAAACGTCAATTTAGGGATATGGGTGTTCGTAGTCGCGCAATTTATTGCGCCTCTTACATTGTTGGGGGTTGTATCCCCAATTTATACCTTACACCTTCCGCACCGCTGAGACTGAGATATGCTTTGTTAAAGCCTCGGAGAGGCGAAAGGTGTATAGTAAACGTTAATCCTGCTAACAGCAAACCCCGACAAATGCCATAAGCGCATTTGGCGTTGATTCCGCGGGGCGACAGGTGTATCAGATGCATTTGCTCAACCCGCTTTCCCAACAATGCTATCACTGCATCGGGGTTGTTTGGAAGTCATCCACCAATTTGACGACTTCTGAGAAGGTGACCTATGACATTTGCCTACCTTCCCAAAGTATGCCAATGCTTCTTTGCAAAAGGTAGCCCTTTTTCCTTTACCACAGAACATATACTTACCAACTCCTTATCCTGTAAATCCTATAATCCTGAAAATCCTGGTTCAGACAACAAAATCCGTACCTTTGCAACCTCTTATCCTGAAAATCCTATAATCCTGTCCATCCTGGTTCAGACAAAACTGACCACTGAAAACTGAAAACTACCCTAAACATACATGAAACATATTGTTCCAATCCATCCAATCTCCTTCCATCCCCCTCCAACACCTGTTATAATACTACCACTATGAAAAACAGAAACCGACTACAACCCACAACATCAACAATAACCGTTACCCATCACCCAAAAAATATCCACCCAAAAATCGACCATAACCCAACAAATAAAAAACGTACACAAATGAAAATTACAAAAAAATCGTACACACCTATAAACCCAGTCCCAGACTGGTATAACCCCAAAAACCAAAACGTACACAGAAACGAAAAACGCCTTTTTTGTGTACGTTTTTAGAAGGAGCAATTTTATGCGAATCAGACAGAAAAATCAACAATTGAATGCGTCTGGGGTATTGATATATTTGATGCGTAAGGAAATAGCCGATAAACAAACAATTCCATTGTTAGTTTGGGGACTTCCGATTCTTAACCAACCATATTACAATTGAAACAGAAATCACAACACCAAAACCTAACAGCATCAAATTTGTATGAGTAGATATTCTATTGCCAAGGTAGGTATATACGACGGTCGCGGGCAGTTGACCGATTCCAGTAGCAACCCAGAAACCGATAAATCGTATCCGAGTCAATCCTGCAACATAGCTCACAGCATCAAATGGAACATACGGTATGAGTCGTGCAATCAGAATTGAGTAGTTCCCATATTTCTGAATGAATATGTCTGCTTTGTTAACAGCAGGTTCACCGACAATCCTAACAACATATTTTGCACCCAGAAAACGAGTAATATAGAAGCAGAGCGCGGCACCTAACATGGCACTGCCCCACGATAGCAACATACCCCACCAGAATCCAAAGAGGGCACCGTTCGCTATCGTAATAAGGAACGCAGGTAATGGGGCAATAACACTCTGAAAGATCATGAGAATCGAAGAAATGATCGGAGCGAACAGACCATAACCTGCAATATATTCACGAATCGTTTCAATACTTTGGAACGCTGTGATAAGTTCAAGGAGAAATGCTTGGATCTGTCTAAAGAATAGAGATAGACATAAGATTGCGATCCCAACAATGAGAATGATGATTGTTCTACGGGGTAGTTTTAGAGGCATTTGTAACCAGTCAATCAGGACAAAAACTTCTTCAAGGAGGCGAGGCATTCACGAATCAGACTTACGTTCACCTATCCTGTTGCATAGCACGAATCAACGCTTGACTCATCCTGTCTCGGAGTGCTTGTTGCTGTTCATCAGACCATACATAAAATCCTTCACCAGATTTTACACCGAGTTTACCTGTATCAACCATTTCGCGGAGAAGTGGATTGATGTCGGATGAACTATTTAGGTCTTTATATAGTTCTTCAAAAGCAGCAACCACCAAATCCCATCCAGCGAGTTCAAACACTTCAAACGGACCGGCAACGCTAAGCCGTCTACCGAAACTGTTGCGAACTACGAGGTCTACTGTCTCCGCACTCGCGATGCCTTGTTCTACAATAGCAAACGCCTCACGTATAAGTGCAGCTTGCAACCTCGGTCCCACGAAACCGAGTGCTTCCTTCTCAATAATTGCGGGTGTCTTACCAATATCAGTCAGAAGGTCAAAGGTCGCAGAAACTGTTTCATCGGATGTATCAGGGCTGCGTATCAGTTCAACAAGCGGAATCAGGTAGGGTGGATTAAAGTAATGTGTGTTGAGAATCTTATCTTTTCGGTTCGTGTTCGCACCAATCTGACTTGGCATTAAAGCGGTTGTATTACTTGCTAAAATTGTGTGTGATTGGCAAAGTGAATCTAATTCCTCAAAAATCCTCTGTTTTAACGTTAGATTCTCAGTGACTGCTTCAACGACAAAATCAGCGTCCTCTACAGCGACACCGAGTTCGGTGGTCGTCTGAATACGCTGCATCGTCTCTGAGATACTCGTCTCTTGAAGAACACTGTTTTCGGCAAGCAATACAAGGTTTCTATCAATCTGAACGCGAGCATTATTCAGTTGTTCTTCCGTAATATCGTGGAGATAAACTCGGTATCCCGCACATGCAAATTCTTGTGCGATACCGTGTCCCATTAGTCCTGCACCGATGACAGCTATATTATTGATGTTGTTAGTTTCCATTTCTGACAATATTATGCTCCAATAACTATAGTAAATTCCCCACGTGGTTCTGTGGATTGAAATTTCTCAAGTGCTTGGCTGACGTTCCCTCGGAAAATCTCTTCAAAACGTTTCGTCAATTCACGCGTAATGACAACCTCACGATCTCCCATTACCTCAAGTGCATCCTCAAGAAATCTGCAAAGTCGGTGCGGAGATTCAAAGAGGATTAATGTCCGCTCCTCATTCGCAAGTTGTGCTAATTGACGTTTCCGTTTTCCAGATTTTGGTGAGAGAAAGCCTTCAAAAGCGAAGTTATGTAAAGGCAAACCTGAAACAGTTGCTGCTGCAAGTATCGCTGATGCACCCGGTATCGGCACAATCAGTACTTCTTCAGCGATGCACGCCTGTAGTAGTGGATACCCAGGATCAGATATTATGGGTGTACCCGCGTCTGACACAAGTGCGATTGATTCCCCTAACTTTAACCTTGCAATGAGGGTTTCTGTCTTCTTCTGTTGGTTGCCTTCAAAATAACTCGTGAGTGGTGTTTTGATTTCGTAATGTGTCAGTAGTCTGCGTGTTTTACGTGTGTCTTCAGCAGCAATGAGATCCACCTCATTGAGAATACGCAATGCTCGCAGAGTAATGTCCTCTAAGTTCCCAATCGGTGTACTCACGAGGTAAAGTGTGCCAGTGGCAAGATCGTGCATAGATTTATGAACTATCAGGAAACTCAATTTACATAAGAGATTATGTATTTTTATACTATTTCTAAATAGTCGGTTATCATTAACAAAAAACGCGTTTGTAGTCGCGCAATTCATTGCGCCTCTTACATTTTCACCTACATGAGAATTCCAGAATCTCATAATGAGACTATATTTATTACAATTGGCATTATATTACGGGGCATTTTATAGAACGAATTATTACCGAAATTTATAATTCTTATGCTACTGATCTTCCGTGCTATGCTTTTCTTCAAAAGCATGTATAGTCCCGTGTATATAACAATTCAGCGGAATGCCATCTGCAAAGTTGCACGTGATGTTAACGTGGAACTGCATCGTAGGTGTCAGAGTCGGTATTTTGAGGAAAACGGTCTTGCCATCCTCAGACAGCGTCACTGATTCGACAGGGTGTATGTCTCTACCCTCCTCACCTGAACGTTTTAGCTGCGGTGAACCGTAGTTTTTAGTCCAAAGGTACTCCCAACTTTGTATCTTCCAATTATCAGGATTTGATGCAGACTTTGGATCAAGCGGTTCGTAGAAATTGAAGATCAAACCATCACTCACAGCACGGAATGATTTGGGAGTACGGAGTGGGGCACCAGTCATACGAACCCGGTAGAAACCTGTGTCCTCTTGTTTGTTTGATGACCAACCAAACAGACCCGCAACATAGAGATCTCCACTGATCGGATGGAAACGTCCACGCATGACTCCTGTAGGCAGTTCCACACCGAGATCGGTGACAGCACCTTGTATGATTTCCTCTGTATTATGCTGAAGTACAGCGTATACTTTTCCTGTACCGTAACTGACAGAGAGTAGAGAATCCCCCATTTCTTTCCACATGTCGGTCGGAATCCAGACCAGTGCAGCGGGGGAACGATCAACAAATGGTGCGACCCAGCAAAGGGGTGGTTCGTAGGTACTGGGTGGTTCACCAGGAGGATACCAACCCAACAGATTTCCGTAGAATTTTCCTGGTTCAGTGATACGGTTCAGTCGGTTAGCAGGCAACCAGAAACCTTCCTGATCTGTTCCGTAGAATGTAGGACCGGGGCTAATCCCAAGTCCATTTGATGCACGAAATCCATAAGCGATTACGGTGGATTTTTTCCCGTCTGACGATACTTTGATGAGTGTGCCGTGGTGTGGATGTTGGGAAGGTAATGCATGACGTCCCGACTTCATATAATAGAAGTTTCCCGCTGCATCGGTCTGCAGATCCATGACCTGCTCGTGGAAGTGTTCACTGTTATAAACGTCATTGTTAAAATTCTGGTAGAAGTCAATTTCACTATCTGCGTTGAGATCAACGAGACGGGTTATCTGATCGCGTCCAGCAACGTAAATCTGATCATCTACTATTCTAAGTCCGAGCGGCTGGTTAAGTCCAGTTGCGATACGTTGCCATACCAGTTTATCTAAAGTATCATTGAGTCCCGTGACTGTCCAAACATCACCGTTCCAAGTAGAAAGCGCAGCACTATTACCGTCAGAAAAGAAATCGAACCCGCCAAAACGTATCCATGATTCCCACGGATTTTCTGAGGGCCAATCTATCTTGTCAATCGCGAACGGTTGACTAGGATCAATTCCATTATTTGCCGCCAAACGAGCAAAATCTGAGAGTTTAGACTCACTACCTACCCACCTAAAAACCGATGCGCTTGAGTCTGAGGGAAGGTTGAGAGAAATCTGTTTGGAGTCAATAGTCCATTTCGCACCCGCAATCGGTTCTACCAGAGACACCGCAATCAATGGTAATTGTGTAGAACCTTTGTACAGATTCTGTATCTCGTCAGCAGAGAAGGCGCGGTTGAATAGATGCATGTCATCAAGTTTTCCTTCAAACCAAGGGGATCCTTCTGGAAAATTTTCTGAAGTGAAACCGAGTCGCCAAATGTCATCTTCCAATTCATCTTCTGGTTTGAGTACACCTTCTGCCACTTTCTCTCCATCCAAAAATAGTTGCACTGCACCCGTCTGATGTTTCCACGTCAGACCAACATGATGCCAAACACCGTCAGTGACTGATTTTCCATCTCCTGTCGCGCTACTAATAACACCAACCCAACCTACATCAAACGCCAAATGTCCATTTCGTATAAAAAAGGTTTTGCCGTTGGGGACCCATTCAGGTTCCTCAAGTGCTTCTGAAAAGATTGTGCCATCGTTCTCAGTGTTAATCCATGCTGCGAAGGTGAGGTCGGTGGTGTCAAAGTCGTGAGTAATCTCTTCATCAAAACGCGCTTCGGATTCCCCCTCAAACACGAGACAATCTCCTTTTTGTCCGGTTCCCCATTTAACACCATCAAGGACGACTGTTAACTTTTTGGGTGTTGCACTTGCGGTATGTGTGCCTTCACCTTCGTCAAAACGCCAGAGTCCAATCAAAGCAGGATCGAATTTCTGGACTTGTGCTGACGCGGACTCTTCAGTTTTTGAAGGAGGAACGAGAACACCAATGTATTGATCCGTACTACCTGTGTTATCAGTGGCAGGCGATAGGTCCTGCATTGATAGGATTTTCGGATGGTATCCTTCTATTTCAATGTTCCAAGTGGTTGTGTGCGCGTCAATTTTCAAAGTTTCAGGCTTGAGTTGTCGCTGTATATTAGTGTGTCCAGTCGTAACCAGTTTTTCCGACCATCGTTGAGGTCCACCTTTTATGAGTGTCGTCAAATCCATTACAGAAGGAGAGTTATTAACGAATTCTCTCCATGTGTCTAAGTCAAGTGTATCCAGCATCGCCGGAGAAATCAGAATTTTTGCCATCATTGCTTGCTCAGAAGGCGGAAATCGCACGCGGATCTCATCTTGTACTATCTCCCACTGTGTGCCATCTGGTGCATCAATTATAGCGGCAAGTAGGCTTTCTGGTGATCCAGGTTCCGTATCTGACGGACACAAAGCGATACAAGTACCACGTGAAATTTCAGGTAAGATGGACGCTTTACCGTCAGTGATTGATGCGATTCGAACAAGTGTGCTTGATGTAGAGGGACCGAGATGGAAAGTTCGGGTAAACGCATAACCTTTCTCTCCGCTTTCAATTGATGGGGTTTCAAGCACCGAACGTGTACCTACCGTATACGACAAAACAACCTTGTCATCGTGAAGATACAATCCTTTCCAATGTGCCCATTCTCTGGGAAGAGGACCAAAGGCAATAGGGCGTGTGTCCTCAAAACTATCACTCTTCGCACAACCGGGACCTACCTTGTTTTCCCACAAAAGTTTTCCCTCAATAGAAGGAAAACTCTGATGCCAGCCGTTATATTCAACATCTTTGAAGTCAATCAGTCCACCTATCCAACCTACGGAGTAGCGTAACAGGTCTGTGTCGAATACGACTGAACCGCCTGTCAGATCCGGAGTCAACGGGATTATAATGCCTTTATAGGTAAGGTTATTCTTATTCGCAGCGACCGCTGTAGAAAGGTAGGGTCCATAGTCCATATCCCGCCAAGGTTGCCCGCTTTTAACACGCCAACCGGGTGTATATCGCCGCGGTGCTTCGCTTTCAAGACACCAGTAGACACCGTTGACAATGAGACGACGAAAGTCACCGACATTGAAATCCTCTGGATGACCCATTGTTGTTGTGAAAACACGTCCACCACCGGAATGCGTGTGCGTCCAAGCAATCGGATTGACAGTTTCATCCTCTCCATGCTCCCCTTCTGGAAATACAGGTCGTCCTTGTACTAAGGTCCGTGCCTCTTTTGGTGGATAGTCAGGGAGCACATGATAAGTCCATGAGCGAACGTGAAATACTGGACTAACTCCTGTGAGGATTGGATGGTCACCAACGGTTGTCGCATCAGTACTTGCCCCGTGTCCATAATGGTAGATCCACGGTGCACCGAGTTCACGTGCCCCGAAATTGTTCCACTTTGCCGCTCGTTGATCCTCCTCTTCGTAGTCAAAAGCGTGTGTTGTTGTGCGGAAGGCGACAATGGGACCACCACGGTCAATGTATCCTTGTAATAACGCAAGTTGGTCGTCTGGCAGTTGTCGGAATCGCAGATACAAAATGAGAAGATCTGCCGTTTCAAGTGCGTCCAACCCATTTATGTTATTACCCTCTCCTCCCTGAAGCACTTCGTCAATAAGAACTGTAGTGCGGAAACCGTAATGGTCTGTTAACACCTTAGCCAACGCGGGCATTGTTACTTCGGAACGATACTCATTCTCTCCCACAACGAAGACGAGATGAGGTTGAGCATGACTAATAGACGGTAATATGATAAGTGAGAGCAGTATGCATAGTAGATAAATTGAAATCCGATTTGGAAAATAATACGAGGTATTGAATGAGTCATCTGTTTTTGACATGTTTATTCCTTTCAGATGGAAGGTGTTTACTTATGATTACATAGGATTTTCCGTGAAATAATAATGTAAAATAGTCTCTCAAATTGCTGCAATCCTACAATAATTCAGTCAGCAAGAGTATAACAGGTCTAAGAAAAATGTCAATAAAAAAGCAAACGGACTTGGGTTATTTAACTTTCGATAATTCTGCACATTTTTTCACAAGCGTGAATGTTAAATTTGAGTGTCGCAGGTCTGAGCAAGCACAGCGACCTCCGACATATTCTGTCTGAATCAGGATTAACATAAGAGGGTATTTAGACTGTCTATGTTTCTGAAATATGTATACGATGAAGATTAAAAAATAAATTAGGTAATTCGTACTCAAACCCAGGTTGGCGGGGAATGCTAAAAAGCATTCATATCCGATGAATACCAAACGCGTATTCTGACATAAGTGTCGATTTAGTAATTCTTGCCTGTCTGAATCGCTTATTATCTGAACCAGGATTTTCAGGATAAGAGATTTGTATGCTAATGTTCCTTTGCAAAAGGTAGACCATCATCCTTTACAACGGAATATATATTCACCAACTCCTAATCCTGAAAATCCTGAAATCCTGAAAATCCTGGTTCAGACAACATGTCGGAGATTGAGATTCGGAGATCGCTACTACAGTAAAAAATAATGTCAGTTCAGCTGCTCAGGACACCTCAGATACAAGCTTCGTAACCGCAATCCCTTGTTCCCCCGCAACAGAATAGAGCAGCCACGTCTCACCATCTTCACAAAAAATCTCCGGATCGCGAAGTTGATGCACTCGTTCCCGATCAAGTCCATTTGTAGAAGGCACAATCGGCACATCAACACCTTCAAAATCATACTTAGGTGCAATTACTTCCATTGGTGGAGAGGGATGCCAATCGTTCCAATCCTCTGTCAGTTCAACCGTGCTTTTTAATATCCGTTCAGGTGTCCCACCATATAGTGAGTAATATACAGTAAGTGTATCGTCTACAAGGTAGTTTGCCGTATGACGTGGTGTGCCATCTCTCCCTTTACCCGCAAATAAAGGAGTCTCGCGCCTTTCAAATACAGTTGTCCATTCAGGGGTTTTACCACGGTTTATCAGGTTGTGGTTTGTCGCATAAGGAATACCATTCCACCAAAAGACCTTAAAATACGGTCCCTGCTGTTTCTCTAATGTTTCTGTTGCTGTAAAATCTATGCCATTTGGTGAAGTAGCCCAACAGGTTGCCTGTCCACCACGATAATTACCGTGAAAATACATGATGAAACGCTGATTTTCTTCATCAATATGAACATCCGGCGATGCAATGTGATCACACCCCTTAAAGACAGTGTTATCACGATGTAGGGTACCAGGACGATATATTGTATAGGGTCCCTCAATTGCATCCGCGTATGCTAAGCGGATATATGCACCGCGATGGTGGGCGAAATAGAGATAGTATTTACCCAAAGGATTGTCTACCCAATCTGGCACGCGAACAAGCGATGGACCGTTGATATTGCTGAACCCGTGTTCTCTATCAATTTCGGGCATATCTGGATGAATAAGTAATGTTCGTTCCATAATTTCTCCTCATAAAATGTATCCTAATCATGTGCTTGAAAACGATACACTTCTTGTGCAGCTTCGGACATATTTGACCATATATCTTCTGAAATCTGTGCATTGAATATACCTGGAGCATCAGGTGAATGATGAAATCTGCGGAAGTAGACGAGTGCAAGCATATGACGACGAATTTCCGTACGATTTGGCATAGCACGGTGCCAGCACCGCATATCCCGGACTACTACCGAACCCGCAGGCATGATTAACTGAAACGAAGGAAGTTGTGCCGCGCGTTCTTCATCACAGACATTATACGGTGTATTGCGTACTGCCTCGTCATCAACGATGAGATGTGACCCTGGCCATACCTCCGTAGCACCGTTTTCCACCGTAAAATCAACAAGTGGGATGTTCACAACGATTGTTGACACAGGCAGCGCAAACGGCAATTCTGGGAAAAGTTGACCAGAATCACGATGAATCCATTGGATATCGGAACCGGGGGAAGTTGAGTTGCATCCGTAAGGCAAATAGGCAAATATCTTTTCTCCCATCGCAGCCTTCATTATCGGTATTGCAAAGGGGTTGTCAATGATACGCGCATCCATAAACGGCATTTCTAACATTGGGTGTGTTCCGTGATGAGCATCTTCTCCCATATCAAGAACCGCTTGCATCGCACTGTTTATTTCTGCTATCCAGTCGCGTGGGAGCACACTCTCAATTACAACTAAACCAGTCTCGCGTAAGAGGCGGGTAGCAGCAGCAATACTTTCTTGTGTTGGTTTGTTTTCAGCGTGTTCCTGCGGTGAGATTTCTAATTTTGGAATGTTGATCGTTGTACCTGAATTCACGTGCTAAACCTACCTATCCGATTGATTTTTAGGTTGTTCTCCTTCTTGGCAGTATAGCATGGAACACGGTCAATGTCAATTCAGGGATATTTAGTGCAGGGTTATTTAGTTTTCGGTTTTTCTGATGCGTTTTATCACAAACGTTAATGTAATGTAGGTAAGGTAATACTTAGGAACTCAACATGGTAGTAGGCACACTCCGGGGAATGCCAAGTGGCATTCATACCGTTGATTTGGTATGCCGTCCACCTGAGAGAAATTTACGGCACACGGAGTGTGCCTACTACTTTGCAAGAATGCAATCCTAACTATTAGTCCAACTCGTCAACTATAAATTTATAAAACTAAATAACCCTGAGTTTTGTGTTGAATTGTTGACGAAACTTTGTTACAATATCTTTCTAAGTTGAAAATATGTAATCATTAACATAAGGAAATCAAGTTGAATATTCTGGTTATTGGACAAGGAGGACGTGAACATACCCTCGTTTGGAAGATCGCACAAAGTCCACTCGTCAATAAGATATATTGCACACCGGGAAACGCAGGCATCGCGCAAATCGCAGAACTAATTCCGATAGGTGATAATTTTGCAGAACTTGCAGATTGGGCAGAATCTTCTAACATTGACTTAACAATAGTTGGTCCTGAAAACCCTTTAGCAGCAGGCATTGTTGATGTTTTTCGTGAGCACGGCTTAAGCGCATTCGGACCCGATAAACAAGCAGCACGACTTGAAGGAAGTAAGGATTTTGCTAAACAGTTGATGGTGGATAACGAAATCCCAACTGCAGCATATCAAACGTTTGATGATCCAGACCAAGCAATAGACTATATCAAAACTATCAACACATCTGTCTTTGTCAAAGCGGATGGTTTAGCAGCTGGCAAAGGTGTAATTCCGGGACGCACCATTGAAGAGGCAACCCAAGCAGTCAAGACAATTTTAGTTGATAGAACGTTTGGGGAAGCAGGAGATAGTGTCGTCATTGAAGAGGAATTAATTGGGGAAGAAGCATCGTTTACTGTCCTTACCGACGGGAGCCACTGTATTCCATTTGTCAGTTCGCAAGATCACAAAATGTCTCACGACGGTGATACAGGGAAAAATACAGGAGGCATGGGAGCATATTCACCCGCACCTGTAATGACCCAAGAACTTCACGACTATGTGATGGAAAGTGTTGTGTATCCCACTGTAAAGGGAATGGACAAAATCGGGTGCCTCTTCAAAGGTGTGTTATATGTTGGTCTGATGATTACAGATGCAGGTCCAAAGGTATTAGAATTCAACTGTCGGTTCGGAGACCCAGAGACACAAGTTCTTTTGCCACGACTAAAATCCGATCTTGTTCCTTTGATGATGGCATGTATCGATGGAACACTTGATCAACACACAGATATAGCATGGCACACCGATGCAGCGGCTTGTATTGTAATGGCTTCAGGAGGATACCCAAATCCGTATCAAACGGGGAAATCCATTACAGGTTTAGAAGATGCATGGTCAATTGATGGTCTGAATGTTTTCCATGCAGGAACAGAACAGGACGGTGATAACATCGTTACCGCAGGTGGTCGAGTGTTAGGAGTTACCGCACTGGCAGATGACCTAAAAACTGCTATTGAAAAAGCATATCAAGGCATCGCTACCATCCATTTTGACGAAGCACATTGGCGTAAAGACATTGGATACCGAGCATTATCTCGAAGTTAAGAATTAAATCCGATATAGGTCTTAGGACATGACAGATGAACTCACTTATGCTATTGCAAAATGTTGTACACCTGAAGAAAATGACCCGATAATAGGGTATTTCAAGGAAGATAACTCCATTGCTGTCCACAAAACAACATGTCCAAATCTGACCGGATTAAGAATGGAAAGATTGTTAGATGTGTCGTGGGAGGAGATTCAAAAATCCAATACACCAGATACCTCTCAAGATATACCTGTTGAGGTGGCAGAATTAGACGAAACAGATTATTTCATATTGAAGCATCATCAAGAATTAGGGATGGATTATTCCATCGTTGTTGCTGAAACATTGAGAATCCCACTTGATGAAATGCATAAAAGACACCGTAAATTAAGGGAACTTGGTGGCTTGAAACGTGTGGAAGGACGTATCATTCACTATAGAAAAAATATTGTTAAAGGTAAATGGATAAAACATCGCAACCATACATATTATGAATTGACTTCTAAAGGCATGCAATGGATAAACGCCTTAGAAAAGATTTCGTCAAGTACTGATTGAAGTCTTCACATACATTATTAGGAGAATCTCAAATGTTAGATGAAATGGCAAACCGTTTTGCTGAAAAAGAAAAACGCAAAACACGTATGAAATCAATAATATTGCTCTCACTTATTTTTCACATGAGTATAGCAATAGTATATCTTTTCTTGCCGTTGAGTGCAATCACTAATGAACAAGCAGACGCACTCGCTTTTGATCTATTTAAAGAACCAGATCCATTGCTTGAACGAAAACTTAGACCGAAACCGCCTTTATCAAAAAAGTTACTTAAGCCAGAGCAGAAACTCGCAAAAGATGCTGAGCAAAAAAAGATTGATGCCGCAAAGAATGAGCGTGACGAAGTCGTTAAATTGAGCGAAAGGATCGTTATCCATGATGTTGAAGTCAACAACGCACCTATAAACGAACTGGTGCCCGATTTAATGACTGACGCAAAACTAAGGGAAGCCGAAGCCTCAAACCTTAGCCGACTCATTTCACAACCGGGACGCACTGATGGTGTTGGTCTTGTTACTGGACGTGTTCGCGCACGCGGTGATGGTTCAGGAAAATTTCGCGGTTCATCACAAGGCGGCGGTGGAGACGGACTCCTTGAAGGCGGTGGGGCTTCTGGTTACAAAGACCCACTCGGAATTATCAAATTCCTCAACGACCTTGACGGTCCACAAAATGTCGTCTACTGTCTTGACATTTCTGCAAGTATGCAAGCAGCTGGTCTTAACAAACTTGAATTAGCTCTCAATGCAGTTAAAGATTCAGTTCTAATGCTCGGAAGCGATGACACCTTCAATATTGTTCCATTTTCTACCAATGCCAGAATGATGAGTGAGAAACTTTTACCTGCAGACGAAAAGAACATAAAACATGCACTGTTTTATCTTGATTCTTTTACGCCAGAAAGCATTCAGAATAATCGAGGAACTAACATACTCGCTGCGCTTGAAAAGGCTTTCACGCTTGACTCCTCTGTTATCGTTCTGGTTACAGATGGACTTCCCACTACAATTAAGGGACACGAGATAGAAACTAATCCCCAAAAAATCCTCGATTATGTAAATGAAATCAATACCAATAAAGCCAGAATCTATGTCGTAGCACTTGAGATTGATTTGAGGCTTTCCGTTGGTGCATATTTACTTGAAAATCTCGCTTATGAACATAACGGTGAAATCAAGGTTGTTGGGTCCAAAGACTTAGTTGAGATGAACAAAAAAACCGGAAACACTGAATAAAGTATGAACCAAAATTCCGCTACAGATACAATTCAACACTTCAGATTAGATGGCAAAGTAAGCCTTGTAAGTGGGGCAAGTCGTGGTATCGGCAGAGCAATGGCTGAAGGACTTGCAGGTGCAGGTTCGGATCTTGTCATCGCTGGCAGAGAGATTGATACACTCACTCCTGTTGCTGAACAAATTACCCAAGAAACCGGTAAAACCGTCCTTCCAATTCAAGCGGACGTTGGCAACCTACAAGACATTGATACCCTCGTTGACCAAACCGTCAGTACCTTCGGTAGACTTGACGTGCTGGTCAACAATGCAGGTGTCAATGTCCGAAACCCCGCACTGAAATTCTCCGAAGAAGATTGGGATTTCGTTACCGATGTCAACCTGAAGGGAGCATTCTTTCTTGCCAAAGCATGCGGTAAAGTCATGGAAAAACAGGGCAGTGGCAAGGTTATCAATACGCTCTCCCTGACCTCAGCGATAGGTCTGCCGACAAGTGTAGCATACACCGCAGCAAAAGGTGGTCTCCTGCAACTCACAAAGCTGCTTGCTGTGGAATGGGCAGAACACAACATACAGGTTAACGGCATTGCCCCAGGATTTATCAGAACAGAAATGACCGCACCCGCACGAGAAGATAGCAGAAACGAATGGATCTTAAATCGTACCCCTGCTGACAGATGGGGGGAACCAGAGGACTTAGCAGGCTTGACAATCTTCTTTGCATCTAACGCATCCGACTTCGTTACAGGTCAAATGGTCTTCGTGGATGGTGGATTTATGGCAGGAAGTGATTGGAGAAGGCAAAAATAGTATGGAAACACAGCCAGAACTTTCTCCGATGAAGCAAGCGGAACAACTTATTGCAGAATTTGAGATTGAAGGTGTATCACTATATGATCATAAACCTGTCCTCAGAATACAGGTCCCCGATTCTCAGTTCGCGCGTGTCCTTGAACTGCGGGATACCCTCGTTGAAAAATTAAAACCTACCGGTTTCCGTTTTATCTCCGTTGACCTTACAGGATAATAATGATTGTTATCTTTTCTATGTACTGTAATGTCATTAAAACAACCCAAAGAAGTTCTCTAATGAGCATTTTAGCACTTTTCTGCAAAATAGAAGTTTCGTCAATTTTCAAGTGAATGTGGTTTCTGCCTTAAGTGCTTATCAGTTTTTGGAGAATAAACCCTCGGTGAACCTGCGTGAACTTCAGCAAATCAACGATGGACTTATGCTTTTTAACTTCTGAACTTTTTTCAAACTCACGTTAATTTAACGTGAGTTCGGAATAAATAACTTATGGAATTGGCTGAATCCACATCCTAAATTCCGTTAGCACTGTTTCAGGTAGAAGCATCCGAATTTTCAGAGTCATTCTTGATAAAACAGGTCATAATAGTCCTGTAAAACCATACTGTATATAGGTTTGTGGCACATGAATAAATTGTGAAAATTTCCCTCTGACTCTGAAAACTCTGAATCTTTAGAACGTCAGTAATGTAATTATCATCATATCAAAAGGTTTCCTACTGGCACACAATACTATCATTAATCGAACTCACGTTAATTTACATAATCTCATATTATTCTTCTGCTAAAGTGCGTAATTGATTGACCATTTGTATCACTTCATTCGCGACGGTATCTACCTCCGCTGCCGTATTGTAACGTCCTAAACCGAAACGGACAGCAGTTATCGCTAACTCATTAGGTATACCCATCGCTACTAATACGTGTGATGCGGTGACAGATTCAGAATCACACGCCGAACCTGTTGATACAGCAACGCTTTTGAGTCCTGCCAAAAGTGAATGGCTTTGCACCCCCGCAAAACAGAGATTTAAGTTGCCTAACAAACGGTTTTCTGGATGACCGTTGAGATGAATATCTGTTAATTCAGATGCTAATTTCTGGAAGAGTGTATCGCGCAAAGGACCAACGACTTTTTCCTCCGTTTTCATCTCCATTGCTGTCTGACACGAGGCACACGCCGCACCCAAACCGACAATTCCTGCTACATTCAGTGTTCCAGGGCGAACACCTGCCTCCTGACCACCGCCAAAAAACAAAGGATTAAGCTTAATTCCATCTCTGATGTAGAGTACACCAATGCCTTTCGGTCCGTAAATCTTATGAGCAGTGATTGAAGCCATATCAATCCCTAATATATCCACACTCGACTCAAGTTTACCGATACCTTGCACCGCATCAGAATGGAACAATACGCCATGTTTTGAAGCAATTTTGGCGATGTCCTGTATAGGATTGATTGTTCCTACTTCGTTATTTGCATACATGAAACTCAGCAATACGGTTTTCGGTGTTATCGCTGCTTCAACATCATCAGGATTTACCATACCGTATTTATCTACTGGAAGATAGGTGGTTTCAAATCCCTCTCTGTCTAAGACGTGACATGTATCAAGCACAGCATGATGTTCTGCTGTGCTTGTGATTATGTGGTTACCCTTGTCCTTTGACGCATAAGCAACACCTGCAATAGCGAGATTATCAGATTCCGTTGCACCACTTGTAAAGACAATTTCCTTTGGTAAGCAACTGAGAAGGTTTGCTACCTGTTGGCGTGCTTTGTCCACCGCATCTTTTGCATAAACACCAAACGGATGTGTGCTTGATGCATTACCGAAATGATTCGTTAAATACGGCAGCATTGCATCTAACACTTCCGGTGCGATTGGTGTTGTTGCATGATTATCCATGTAGATGATGTCATTCACAAGGATTATACCTTTGCTACAAGAGCGTTTATACCAATTCTAATAAACAGTGTATCTATATCTATCAGTATCCAGTATGAGCGAGCCGGGAATCATGCAGAATACCGTGCGCGTACTCTACCAATGGCATTCGTACCAGTGATTTCTCGGTCGCTCCTACAAGTGAAATGTCTAATTATTTTCATAATTCGTCATATAGGTGAAGAGCGGATGGATTGTGCCTACTACAATTGTTTTCTGAACATATCCATCATTCCATCTGGTGGATCAAAAGGTAAGTCAATAACGGTGTGACTTAAACCGCTATAGTAGATTCCAAGAAGCAGATTGAATTCCGCAAGTGATTGAGAGAGATGCGTAGGATGCACCTTGCTTTCATCGTCAAGCCAATTAAACACAGCCTCAGTCAAATTTGTTTGTGCAACAGCATTTTGCGCGCCGTAATTGAGATCTCCACCTTCATAACCACCTTCGGGTGTGTAACGTTCCCAACTATCAAACCGCCAGTGTACAAATCCCGTTTCTCCAAAGACACAGACGCGTTTATGTCTGCTACTCCCAGTTTCCGGCAATACACGCGGTGCCATCTCTGGACCAAAGGCTACAGAGGCTTGTACACCGTTTTCATAAGTGACTCTCCCATTAGCGTTAGCAGGAGAGGGTTGTGCTCCATCCAACTTTCCTGCACCTGCTATTTGTCCCATCACTTTTACAGGTTGTGAATTATCAATGTAGGATGAGACTAACTGAAGTACGTGTGGTGCTTGGTCTACGGGTGGGTTTCGTGCACTTGCTTCAATAAACTTTATTGCACCTATTTTGCCTTCCGCAACATCTTGTTTTAACTCAAGATTTTTGGGGTGGAAGTTTAGTTGTGTGTTGATAACAATTTTTGTCTTAGTGCGTTTAGAAAGTTCATAGATTTGCCGCCAGTCTTCACTTTCAACTGCAATCGGTTTCTCAATAATCACTGCGGGAACGTTGTGTTCAGAAGCTTGATTCAGCAGTGAATACCGAATACGTTCATTGGTCCCTCGTAAAACAGGGGCAGTCACAATATGTAAGAGATCTGGTTTCTCTTTTGAGAGCATTTCATCAAAGTCGGTGTAACGTGTATCAATCTTGAATTCCTCTCCAAAACCTTCAAGTAAGTCTTCCTTCATGTCACAGATAGCAGCGAGTTTACCACCTTTTACATTATCGTAAGCACGTGCATGCGCACGCGCCCGTCCACGACAACCTAATATTGCACACTTGTACATACATTTCTCCTTAAGTGTTATTATACCTAATTCTATACCTATGCGATAGAATTGCATTTAGCATATCCGTTATTATATGCTGAATGCACATTTAAAGCAAATTCTATGCATAGGTAACAAGGATGTTTAGTTTTCGGTTTTTCTGATATAGTTTTCACAATTCAATAGGAACTCGGTATGTCGTGTAGAGCGGTACGACACCCATAAGCGTCAATTTAAGAAGGAGATGCGTTGTAGTCGCGCAATTCAGTGCGTCTCGGACATTCCGTAGGGGCGAGGTCGCCTCGTCCGCATCCTTACATACAGTCCTGTAGATCGGAGCGAGCAAAGCGACCTCCGACATGTTCTCTGAACCAGGATTTGCAAGATGGACAGAGTTTTCAGGATAAGAGGTCGTTCCTACAGAAGAGGAAGACTTTATTTGGAAAACTGAATGGCTCTGATATTTGTACATTTGTACTTGTCACGTCTCCTTGTAAATGCTAAACTCATAACATGAGAGTCTTTATTCAGATCGGTCACGGCATCATTGGGGCTGCTGTAATATCGTCCCTCTGTATCTTCCAAGCAGGTAGTTTCGGTGAAGCACGACATACTATCAGCATCATAGGGGCAATTGCTATTCTTATAGCAAGTCTCTATCTTCTCAGAAGCCGATGGATACGGTGGGGGAATCGGCAATTATGGCTAAAATACCATCAACGGCTTGCATCCCTTGGTCTGTGTCTTGTGCTGTTCCACTCTGCATTTCATCCGCTTGTATGGCATTCATGGCTAACCTTTATTCTTGCATTGTCAAACTTAGGCACAGGAATAGCAGTCAGTCTCACTGCTCGTAAAACACGACAGATACTGCTGAAATTCCACCTTATACTTGCACCAATTCTGTTGATTAGTATAGTCTTTCACGGGCAAGCAAAACTTGACCATGATGACTTCTTTCCACTTACCGATGTGCATGATGTTCCGTGTGCGAAATGCCACACATCTGATCCCTTACTTTTTCATGTTGATACCACACCACAAAATCAACTGGACACTTCCAACATGATTCCTGAAGATTTACACTGGTGGTTCATACAACACGACGTAAAGATGTCGGCAACTGCTATAATATCGATCAAGGAAATTGGTAAGACATGGAAAATTGACGACAAAGAAAATCACCGTAGTTATATTGCGAAGAAAAAATCGGATCAACTTGCCCTCTTCGCCGACACTCCTTACCGCAGTTACACCTGCATCACCTGCCACGAGCATAACACACCTGAAATCATTTCTGCCCATGAACTCCACGGTGTTACCGATTCTTACAGATGCCTCGTGTGTCATCAGACTGAATTAAACGGTATACGATACGGTAGACAACGCACGAATTGGGACTACGACCCGAATTGGTAGATTCCTCAACCAATAAAAAAGGCTTGAACCCAGTGTAATACCGAATTCAAGCCAACAACAAAAACTGACTTCTAAAGTATTATTGTGCCTTAATGTTTCCCCAAGTTGTTGTGAGTTTGTCAGCGGGTTTCACATCAAGAAATCCACCGTCTTTAACCTCGTTAATCTCATTTTCGGATAAAGCACGACCAAATAGGTAGTACTCATCCAGCAATCCAATATACCAACGATCATTTTTATGATGTCCGATTCCTGCTGTAACACTCCAATCATCTGATAGTTTTCCGTTGCCTTTCGCAGCGTGAGTTTCCTTACCATCAACGTAGATTTTTATATCTCCGCTACCGCTATCATAAGTTCCAGCGAAATGGACCCATTTATTGGCTTCAAGTACAGGACCCGGGTTGATATTAAAGACTTCAGTGTTTGTGTTATCACGATGGAAAAATCTAAAACCGGCAGGACGAATTTCCATGTGGTAGAGTCCGCTTGCATGTCCCCCACCTATTGCGTCAAGCAGCGTTTGTGGATTGCCGGAACCGGTATGGTTAACCCATACTGCCAGTGTGAATCCATCAACCGGACCGTTCTTAAATTCCGGTCCATTCATATTTATCCACACGTTGTTCTCTAACTTAATAGCTTTACCAATAACACCTTCCTCCCAATCAGTCTGTCCTTCCAATTTTCCATCGTTACCGTTCGGTGATCCATCTTCAATAGTTCCACCTTCTTTGTCAAAACTATAGTAGACAGATAAGGCAGGGTCTTTAAGGTCAGCATTGACCGAGAGTACAAACGCTCCCATAAATAACATTACGATTATATAGATGAAAATAGATCTTATCATATCAAAACGCATTATATTCTCCTATATGTTTTCTATTTATAAATAGGCAGAGAAATGATATCCTAACAGGATTATCAGATGATCAATTCTCATGCAAATCGTTCCATAGACTGTTTATTACCAATTCTCTGGTATGAGTAATTTCTATCCTTCAATCCTTATGCAACAGTACTATGAGACATAAAGAATTGTCCTAAATTTATCAGATAACAACATTTTTATCAAGTAAAATTAAAGTGAAGGGCAGAGCCATTCAGTTTTCGTTAATTCGTAGAATATGTCGTAAAGTCGCGATTCAGTGATCGTTCCTACAAAGGAAGGCTTAATATTGAAAATAATAGGATTTGGATAACTGAATGGATCTACTAATTTGACAACCTTACCTTGATGTGATAGAATTGTATTCATTCAGAGAATAGGAGCAGATATGTCTATTTATGATGTTGGGATTATTGGTGGAGGACCTGGAGGTTATGTTGCTGCCATAAGAGCAGCTCAATTGGGAGGCACTGTTTGTCTCATTGAAAAAGGTCAATGGGGTGGTACATGTCTAAATAGAGGATGTATACCTACAAAGACCCTTTTTTCTATAGCACATCTTGCAGAGCAGGTTCGCAAGACCCCTGCTCTAAATGTCCAAGACACATCCGTTGACTACTCACAGACATTAATACATAAAACGGAAGTCATTGAGAAATTGACAGGCGGGATAAGTCAACTTCTTAAGCGGAATAAAATCCACACCTTGATTGGTAATGCCTCGCTTACGGATAAAAACACAATTGTAGTAAATAAGACAGATGGGACATCTGAACAGATTCAGGTGAAGAACGTTATCATCGCTACTGGTTCTGAACCTGCAGATCCACCTGTTTTTGAGATTGATGAGACCGATGTGTTGACAACGACTGGAATCCTTAATCTAACTGAACTTCCTGAAAGTCTTATTATCGTTGGAGGTGGTGTTTCAGGTTGTGAATTTGCTTCTATCTTCAATGCATTTGGTTGTAAAGTGACCGTGTTGGAATTGCTTCCTACCATTTTGGCAACAGAAGATGTCCAAGTTGTTCGTCATATCCAACTTTTCATGAAGCGAAAAGGTATGTCTATCCAGACAGGTGCGAAAATTACCGGTGTCAAGAAGTCGGAAGAAGGTGTTACTGCAGTTCTTGAATCTGGTGAAAATGTTAAAGCAGAAAAGATGTTGGTATCAATCGGTAGACGTTACAATTCAGAAGGTATAGGGTTGGAAAAGGTTGGAGTTCGCACAGACAACGGCAAAATCGTTGTGAATGAAAAGATGCAGACGAACATTCCCGGAATTTACGCTGTCGGTGATGTCGCGAGTCGGTATCTGTTGGCACACGTTGCTTCTGCAGAGGGTAAGATTGCCGCGCAGAACTGTCTTGGTGAAACTACTGAAATGGACTATCAAGTTATCCCTTGGTGCGTGTTCACGTTACCGGAAATTGGGCATGCTGGTATGACAGAAAAAGAGGCTACAGATGAGGGTTATGAGGTTAAGGTAGGCAGATTCCCTTATGGTGCAAGTGGCATGGCGTTAGGGATGGGAGAAGCAGACGGATTCGTGAAGACTGTCATGGATGCTGATAGTGGTGATATACTCGGGGCACATATTGTTGGTGCACATGCTTCAACGCTTATTCATGAAGCTGCGGTTGCAATACGTATGGGTGCTTCAGCGATGGATATTGCACATACTGTGCATGCACATCCTACACTTTCTGAGATGGTGATGGAGTCTGCTGAGGCTGCGTATGGTCGGGCAGTGCATGTGTTGTAACAAAACAATATTTGTAAGGACACTACAGGATGTAGTGTCCAGTTCCTGTTTATTCATGTAATTGCTGAAATGTATTTAACGTAAGTTCAATAAATCCACACGAATATCTCCGTAGATTGAGTTGAGTGACGAAATCCAACATCTTTCCTCATTATATAGCATTCCCTGTTCGGTTTTGTTCCTTAACCTAACCATAAGCGTCAATTTTAGGTGGAGATGTGTTTGTAGTCGCGCAATTCATTACGTTTCTTACATTTATCGTAGGGGCGAGGTCTCCTCGCCCGCATGCGTACATACAGTCCCGTAGACTGGAACGAGCAAAAAGCAACCTCCGACATGTCTATCTGATCCACAGAACGCCATGCACAAAAATTAGCGCAATCTATCAGAATCGCAGCTTAATGCGGTTGGGTTTCAGACGCTACAAAGAGACATTGATATACCAAAATCCTTCAGTGTCTTTTGCGTCTTCAGTGCTTTCAGTGATTCAGACAATTAGCACTATCGAATACCCTAAACACAATGGCATATTCCTTAAATTGACGCCTATGGTTTTGTTCCTCAATCTAACCTACATTGGTAATTGGATTTAATTTAGACAATGGAGAGACAAATGAACTGTAGAGAAATACCGCAAATAGACTCAATTCAAGAACTCGCCAATTTTTGGGATACACATGACTTAACTGATTTTGAAGATGATCTTGAGGAAGTGGAAGAACCTGTTTTTGAACTTCAAACTGAACTGATTGTTCCATTACAACCTGAGGAGTTAGAGGCTCTAACAATACTTGCGAAAACCCGTGACACCTCTCCTGTAAATCTAATTCGTGAATGGGTTCTTGAACATATTGATAATACAGCCGCAGAAGTTCAATGATTGGATTGCGTAGGAAATAAAGGAATCGGATTAAGTCTGATTACACTCTTAGAAATGAACCGCATCCTGCAGTTCCTCATACCGCGCTTCAATTTCGCTAAACTGCACAGACTTCTGCCGATTGATGCTGAAATCTTCAATGTTGAATGATGCGACAACAGTACCATACATCATCGCTTTACGGATTGAACCTTCCGATACATCATCTACAGATGCCAAATAACCCATAAATCCACCTGCGAAACTATCGCCTGCGCCTGTAGGGTCTACAACCTCTGTAAGTGGATATGCTGGTGCGCTAAAAAAGGATGATTCTGTGATACTGATTGCACCGTGTTCACCTTTTTTGACAATAACTCGCTTAGGTCCATAACGTAAGATTTCCCGTGCTGCCAGCAATAGATTAGATTCACCCGTGAGTAATTTTGCCTCACTATCGTTTAGGATAAGTATGTCCACGCGTTCTATTGTTCTCTCTAACGCTTCTCGCTCCTCATTTATCCAGAAATCCATCGTATCACAGACAACAAGTTTAGGGTTAGATGTTTGCTCAATAATGCTTAGCTGCAATTGCGGTGGGTCGTTCGCTAAAAATAGGTAAGAAGACTCTTTGTAGGAATTGGGTAAGGTCGGATGAAAATCAGCAATAACATTCAACTCTGTGAAAAGTGTGTCGCGGACGTTAAAATCTTCAGAGTATCTACCACCCCATCGGAAGGTTTTACCGTCTTCTACGCGTGTCAGACCCTCAAGGTCAATTCCTTTGTCATTGAGGGAGTCTGTATACGCCTGTGGGAAATCAGCCCCAACTACACCGACAAGACGGATGGGACTACAAAAAAAACTTGTGGCAACAGCAGCATAAGTGCCAGAACCACCAAGCACATCTTCAACACGTTTCTGTGGGGTTTCTACGGTATCTAAAGTAACCGTTCCAACAACTAAAACTCCCATCATTTCTCCATTCTTATTGCTAAAATGGTCCTGGACGATTTTTGTTTTCACGCATTGCGCTAATGACTCGCCGCACACGTCTCACCAAAATAACAGCAAGCACGAGTATAAGTGGAATACGTAGATATTCAAGTATAGTGAAAATGGTCGGAGGGAATTCGACTTTTCCAGACTGTGCTAACCATATCGGCAGCAGGAGCACTGTTGCAAGAAGTAAAACTACTCCCTCCCAGATTTCTGCCTTTTTCATAAGAAATGTTGTGGGTGCATGACAGGTTGAGATAGATTCATTATGCACGTCGTAAAGTGCCGCATACAGAGTGCACAAATAGGAGTTGCTTAAGTACCCATTTCCCAAGAGTTGAGGTATTTTTCTTGTTCAGCCGTAAGCGTGTCAATCTCAACACCGAATGCTGCTAACTTCAATTTGGCTACTTCCTCGTCAATAGAAGCAGGAACGTCATAGACCCTATTTTCAAGTTTTTTCTGATTCTGTGCAATAAATTCAAGGGATAATGCTTGATTAGCAAAACTCATGTCCATGACACTTGCAGGATGTCCCTCTGCTGACGCTAAATTTACCAATCGACCTTCACCGATAAGAAAAAGTGTTCGTCCATCGTCAAGTGTGTAGGATTCTACGTATTCGCGTGCTGTTGCTTTTTCAACTGCGAGTTCCTCAAGTGCTGGAATATCAATTTCTACATTAAAATGACCTGAATTAGCGATAATTGCCCCATTCTTCATAGCTTCAAAATGTTCTTTACGAAGGACATGAATATCGCCTGTTAATGTAATTACAAGGTCTGCTTCTTGAACGGCTTTTTGCATAGGCATCACTCTGAATCCATCCATTACTGCTTCTAATGCCTTCAGTGCGGTTACTTCCGTTACAATAACGTTAGCACCTAACCCACGCGCACGGCTTGCGACTCCTCTGCCACACCAACCGTAACCTGCTATAACGACAGTCGTTCCTGCGATGAGTAGGTTCGTTGCGCGGATAATGCCATCTAAAGTGCTTTGTCCAGTGCCGTATCGGTTATCAAAAAAATGTTTGGTATCTGCATCATTTACGGCGATAATGGGATATTTCAGTACACCTTCCGCAGCCATGCTTTTAAGCCTGATAACACCAGTGGTTGTTTCTTCTGTTCCCGCAACAACCTGCTCGACAAGTGCTGGATTTGTTTCTTCGGAATGTAGTTGCGATACCAAATCAGCACCATCATCCATTGTAATATTAGATTGTGTTTCAAGTGCTGCTTGTATATGTTGATAATAAGTTTTGGTGTCCTCACCGTTAATAGCAAATACCGCTATGTCGTCATTAACAACGAGAGATGCAGCAACGTCATCTTGCGTACTAAGCGGGTTAGATGCACATAACGCCAATTCGGCACCGCCTGCCTTTAAAGTTTGCATTAGGTTTGCTGTTTCCGTTGTAACATGTAAACATGCGGCAACTTTTAATCCTTGCAACGGTTGTTCTTTGGCAAAACGTTCACGGATAGATGTTAAAACAGGCATAAACCTGTTTGCCCAATCCACTCGCTGTTTACCCACATCTGCAAGGTCTGTATTCTTGATATCGTAGTCCATCTTCCTCCTTATACTTTAAGCTTTTCAACATAATCAGTTTTTTCCCACGTGAACCCTTTTTCAGTGCGTCCAAAATGTCCGTAAGCAGCAGTATTTCTGTATATTGGTTCTCGTAGTTTTAATCTTTCAATGATGCCTTCTGGAGTTAAGTCAAAGTGTTGATTGACTAATTTAGCAGCCATTATATCATCCCCTGTTCCAAATGTATCAACCATAACCGAGACAGGAGCTTTACATCCGATAGCATAAGCAATTTGGATTTCGCATCGTTCTGCTAATCCAGCAGCAACAAGATTTTTAGCTGCATGTCGTGCAGCATAAGTAGCACTTCTGTCAACTTTTGTTGCATCCTTTCCAGAAAGTGCACCGCCACCATGTCGTCCAGTACCTCCATAGGTATCTACGATGATTTTTCGTCCGGTTAATCCTGCGTCCCCATGGGGTCCTCCTGTAACGAAACGACCTGTCGGGTTAATATGGTATACAACATCAGGACTCATCAAATTATCGGGAATAACTTTCTTGATTACTTCTTCGATTATTCCTTCTTTGAGATCGGAATCAGCAACATCAGGATTGTGTTGTGATGAAATGACAACAGTGGTTACTTGTGTAGGTTTGTTGTCAACATATTCAACTGTTACTTGGGATTTTCCATCGGGACGAATGTAATCAAGGATACCCTCTTTGCGCACTTGAGCTAAACGGTGGGTCAATTGGTGTGCTAAAGTGATCGGCAAAGGCATCAGTTCAGGTGTCTCTGTGCATGCATAACCAAACATTAGACCTTGGTCACCCGCACCTCCTGGATTGACACCCATTGCAATATCTGGAGATTGTTTGTCAATTGTAACTAATATTGCACTATGCTCTGCATCAAATCCGTAGTTTGCATCGGTATATCCAATATCTGCTATGACTTCACGAGCAATCTCTTGTAAATTTGGACTGGCTGTGGTTGTTATTTCTCCTGCGATAATGACAAGTCCAGTTGTAACGAGCGTTTCACATGCCACCCTTCCTAACGGGTCTTCTGTTAGAATGGTATCAAGAACAGCATCAGAGATCTGGTCAGCGATTTTGTCCGGATGCCCTTCTGTTACAGATTCGGACGAAAACAAAAAATTACGACTCAATTCAGTTCTCCTGTCAACATATTTTCCTTATCTCCCACATACGAAAGAACCATCATTCCTTTTTTCGTTGAAAGAACGCATTTCTGTACATAACTTACCCAATGTCATCCAGAAATACCTCATTAAACGAATACAAAAGATATTAATCTAACATACTTACTTGCAACAATACATAATGAGGTAGTATCGTGATAACTACACCCTACCCAATACTACATTTGATGCATAAGGTTCGGATGTCTCGCATTTAGGTATTCGCGAGGGTGGGTACAGAACAGAAAAGATGTAGGCATCATTGTATAAATTAGAAATGGAGAGGAACCTAACAATAGAGGATCTATAAAAGATGCTCAATCACTAAATTAACTATTGGAATCCTCAGCCATCTCAGGTGTATCTGAACCCTCAGTGTCTTCAGAAGTCTCAGTTTGTTCTGTGTCTGCGGATGCTTCAGTGTCTTCAGAAGTCTCAGTTTGTTCCGTGTCTGCGGATGCTTCAGTGTCTTCAGAAGTCTCAGTTTGTTCCGTGTCTTCAGACACCTCTGGTGCTACAGAATCTTCGGTAACCTCAGTATCTTCAGGGCTTTCAGGGACATCTGGGATCTCATTTTCCTGAGAATTCATGAGATTATCTACATTGTTTTTTCCCATTTCCTGCTTGAGCAGAGCACCCATAATGGTTTCCTCTTCCTCAATAGGTTTAGGACGTCTTGGTTGACGTTCTCGTACAGGACGTTCACGTCTGGGTCGTTCTTGTCGTTCCTCTGGAGGCGTAGTGGCACGTTCCTGATCAGCGATTGCAGCTTTCAAACTCAATCCAATACGTCTTCCTTTTGAATCAAGGTTAATGACTTTGACATCTAATTCATCTCCAACTGAAACGACCTCTTCCGGTCTTTCAATACGTCGATCAGCAATTTCAGAGATGTGAATTAATCCGTCTATACCTTCCTCAAGTTTCGTGAAAGCCCCAAAACTGGTTAAATTGACAATCTGTCCTCTTACAATAGAACCGACCTTATATTTTTCTGGCACTTCATCCCAAGGGTCAGGCTGTGTCTGTTTAAGTCCCAATGAGACACGGCGTTCAGATGCATCAATTTGCAGCACAACGACTTCTACTTCGTCACCTTCCTTGAGCATTTCTTGTGGATTGGAGGCACGATCAGTCCAAGATAGATCAGATGTATGAATTAAACCGTCAATACCCTCTTCAATTTCAACAAATGCCCCAAAATTAGTCAGATTCCGGATACGTCCAGTTATTTTTGTACCTACAGGATACTTCTGTTCTAAAAGTTCCCACGGATTCTGTTGTAATTGTTTAATTCCTAATGAGATTCTTTTTTCCTCTTTAGAAATTTCAAGGACAATTGCCTCAATTTCATCACCTTTGGTAACAATACGTGACGGTGCGACATTACGTCTAGTCCATGCCATTTCAGAAACGTGAATCAATCCCTCAACCGCTTCTTCAAGCTGGACAAACACACCGTAATTGACAATGTTCACAACTGTTCCACTAACTTTAGAACCGATGATATAATTTTCTTCAACGTTTTCCCAAGGATCGCTTGTTTTTTGCTTCAATCCCAAGGATATTTTTTCGTTGTCCCTTCCAATGGCAATCACCTGTACTTCAATTTCATCACCAATATTGACAATTTCGGACGGATGGTGTATACGTTTCCATGCCATATCGGTTTTATGAAGTAACCCATCAACACCTCCAAGATCAACGAATGCCCCAAATGCAGTAATGTTCTTCACTACTCCGGTGATAAGTTGACCTACCTCAAGTGTTTTTAAAACCTCTTCTTTCTTTTTAGCCATTTCAGCTTCCAGCCATGCACGGCGTGACAAAACAATGTTGTTTCGTCGTTTGCTCAGGCTGATGACCTTCATCTGAAAAACTTCACCAATGTATTGTTCAAGGTTTTGGATAGGTCTTAATTCAACTTGTGACGCGGGGAGAAATGCCCGTAACGAACCTACAGATACCTGAAGTCCACCTTTAACTTTCTCCTTAATCTGACCTTCAACAGGTGTTCCGCTTTCATGAGCTTGGGTTATCTCATCCCAAACCAAAGTTTGGTCCGCTATTTTCTTAGATAGTACTATTTGTCCTTCTGAATCTTCCCTACGGACAATGTAAACATCAATCTCATCATCAACCTTAACATTGGGTAAATCGTTCTCACCGGAATCAAATTCTGCTGCTGGAATATAACCTTCAGATTTAAATCCGATATCAATCATTACCTCATCGCGACTTACATCCACAACTGTGCCCTTTACAATCTCTCCATCTGTAAACGCTTTGAGTGAGTTATCATAAGCCTCTTCAAGAGATTCTTGACTCATCGGAACTGCTTGTTCGTCAACCGCGTCACTCTCAGTTTCAGCAGTTTGCTCAGTGGATTCAGACACAACTTCAGGTGATGCGGTGTCGGATGCTGAGATGGTCTCTTCAGACACAACTTCTTGCGAATCATCCTCGGTTACAATGTCATCAGTTGTTTCTTCAGATTCATCTTCAGATTTATCATTTTGTCCCTCAACAGTAATGGATTCTTCTACAGATTCAGTATCTTGGGATGCGTCCTCTACTAAATCTTGCTGTGTAGAATCCTCAACTGTCGGTTCTTCTTGTGTTGTTTCAGTCTCTTCAGCAGCAGATTCAGTCTCTTCAGCAGCAGATTCAGTCTCATTGTTCTCAACTTCTGTTCCATTTGTAGAACCTTCATCGGTTATTTCTGATGCTTCGGTTTCATCTGCTTCATCGTGTGCTACTTCAGTAGAATCTTCAACATGTTGTTTCTCTTCATCCACATCAACTGTGGAATCATCTGTATGGGTTTGTTCGTTATTCATTAAGATACCTGGGTCTCCTCAAAACGCAAAACAGCGTTAAGTCCGCCAGTTCCTCCTTGTTGCGAAGTGCTTCTGACACTTTCAAATCGGTTGCTTAATAGTATATCACAATGTACATAGAAATGCAACAATAATCTTCTTTTCAATGTTAGATGAAGTTATGGATTATTATGCTTCAAAGAATTTTATATTCAAAAAATGATTGCTTTTTTTTGGGATATAAACTAAAATGTAAGTACGGATTTTAACTACAGAAGGTGGTATTTATGACTGGTACCGAATTTATGACACTTCGTGAAAATGCGGATATCAAAATTATTGATGTAAAAACTGATTTAAGCAGTTACGCTGCCTCAGATTTGCGGAAAGTTCTGGAGAGTCTTCTTACAGAAAAGGTGAGTAAAGTAGTCGTGAATTTTAGTGAGGTAAGTCACATCAATAGCACAGCAGTAGGCACGTTGGTAGGTATCGCAAAACGACTTCGACAAAACGGAGGCGACCTTAAACTCTGTAACTTAGCCTCAACACTTACACGCACTTTTAATCTTATAGGGGCATCAAGCGTCGTTGAAATATATGAAACTGAAAAAAGTGCTATTGCAGCTTTTTAATCTGTTTATTTGAAAACAAATGGTGTTCCAATGGAAAAAGCCTGCCTCGAATTGAAAGTGCCAAGTGATGTTTATTATCTTGAAGCAGTACGTGCATTTATTGGAAAATTATCTGAAACACTCAGATTTACCAAGAAACGTATAGCAGATATACAACTCGCTCTTGATGAAATCTGTAGCAATGCTGTTTATCATGGTTCCAAATGTGTATCGTGCGGCATTCAGTTACAAATATCTGTGGACACACAAGCACTTGAAATTGTCGTAAGTGACAAGGGCGGTGTTAACACGCAGAATTGGTTATCTCCTGAGAAATTAGCGGAGATACAGGCTAAACGGTCACCAACGGGTGAAAGTGGACATGGTCTGTATCTTATAGATTGCCTTGCAGATGTCCATAAATTTAAACCAAATATGGTCGGCGGCACTGATGTAACAGCAATTTTCTACCGGGATATCCAACCAGAAAATAGTTAACCTTGAATTGCTATCAGTGTCAAATCATCCTCATACGGATGTGCCTGACTATATTTCGCTATTGTATCAGAAACAAATTCAATCAGATCATTTGGTGATTCAGCATTACACCTTTTAATTACATCTTGTAACCGTTCTACAGTAAAATTTTCATTCTGTGAATTTTTCACTTCATAGGCTCCATCCGTATAGAAAAAAACTCTACTTGAGGAATCAAATCGGTAAAAACAATTTTCATATACGGATTCTCTCCGAATACCTAAACCGTTTCCTGTCTGTCTATCAGTAATCCTTTCGCATTCAGACTGTAATCCGTGTTGCAAAAATGGGGTTGGATGTCCAGCATTAGAACAGACAAGTTGTTTCGTTGTTAAATCAAAAACTGCGCAAAATGCCGTCGCAAACATAAACAAACGTGAACTTATTATATCATTGAAACGCGTGTTAAGGATTTGCAATATCTGGGAAGGATTGTCCTTTATATGTTCCCGATGTTCTGATAAAACTGTTTTAATAAAAACGGTGACGAGGGCAGCCGAAGCACCATGACCCATCACGTCAGATATTAACACACCTATCCGATTTTCATCAATCTCCCACACATCAAAAAAATCTCCACCGACAGCGAGAGCAGGACAAGAATAGGATGCAATTTGAAATCCTGCTAATTCTTGTGTACCGTTCTGAGGAATTATTATCTCCTGAACGCTGCGAGCCATTTGTAGTTCAGTTTCTAAACGCGCATTGTGTTGTTCAAGTGTATCGTGGTATAACTTGATACGTAATAACGATTTAATCCGAGCTAATACTTCAAAACTATTAAAAGGTTTTTCAATAAAGTCATCTGCTCCTGCCTCAACAGCCTTAATGCGGTTTTCATGTGTATCACGCATTGCAGTAATCATGATGATCGGTATAAATTCTGTCTTTTTTTCCGATCGAACCCTTGTAACTACTTCAAACCCATCTACTTTCGGCATGTTGATGTCTAATAAAATAAGATCGGGTATATCTTCAGATATAATCTGTAATGCTTCAGCTCCATCACTTGCAGTGAGCACTGTGTAACCACGTGCCTGTAATTGTATCTGTAAAATCTTGACGTTGCGTGGTTCATCGTCAACAACAAGTATTTTAACTGATTTATCAGATTTCATACCGTATTTCCTTTGATATAGTATGCTATACGTCGCAAAAACTCATGTGTATCAATCGGTTTGCTGAGATAGTCGTCACAACCAGCCTTTAGTAGTCGCTCACGGTCCCCTGACATTGCAGCTGCAGTCAATGCAATAATTGGTATATTACTCCACTCTGGATTTGTTTTAATCTGTCGTGTCAATTCTTCACCGCTCTGTCCTGGGAGTGCAATATCCATTAGAATAAGTGCAGGCACATCTTGTTCTAAACATACAAGTGCTTCAGCTGCGTTGACTGCTTCAATTACCTTATAGCCTTCGGATCGCAAGAGAATGCGTACTACCTTTCGGTTCAACTCTTGGTCTTCTATGACAAGGATGGATTGCGATTTTTCCATATTCAATGTTAGGCTTTACACATCGGGACGTATAGAGATAAATACTGACTGGACTTCATATTTGGAGACAACTTTGTTTGGTGTGTATATAAAGAAGAACTACCATGATATGCATCTTTAGGACAATGTGAACAAGAGGAAAACTGGAGGGGGAAGGAGTTTTGTGTTCTGATAGTGATGATGTAAATAAACTAATAAAACGTCAATATGTTAAAAATTATCAGTGATTGTGTCCTGTCTGATAGGCAGATTAAAGAAGAAAGTACTCCCTTGTCCTTCTTCACTTGTGACACGAATTTCTCCCCCATGTAATTCTATTAGACGTTGTGTCAGAGCAAGTCCGAGTCCTGTTCCACCATAACGTCTCGATTTTGATGTATCAATCTGTGTGAAAGGAGCGAAAAGTTTCATTTTATCTTCTTCAGCAATTCCTATACCTGTGTCTATAACCTTAACTTGTAGAGTGGTAGATGTAACTTCCAATTCTGTTGTTACTTTTCCACCTTCTGGCGTAAACTTGACAGCGTTTGATAGTAAATTGTAAAATATCTGCTTAACTTTCACGCGATCCGCTTCAATAATAACATTTTGTGGACATGCTAACGTCAGTTCAATATTCTTTTTGATAGCAAGTGCATTGATAATTGCGTTGACTTCCTCAACAGCGTCAATGATTGCAAATTCCTCCAGTTGTAAGAACATCTTCCCCGCTTCAATCTTGGATAAATCCAATATATCGTTAATCATCTCCAATAGATGTTGCCCACTAATGCGGATGTCATTAACGCATTCCTTCTGTTCGTCGTTGATCGGACCGACTAATTCATCTCTGAGTATTTCAGCGAATCCGATAATAGCATTTAAAGGGGTACGTAATTCATGACTCATGTTTGCAAGGAAATCGCTTTTAGCGCGGCTTGCATATTCAGCAGTTTCTTTGGCACTTTGCATAGCCTCCTGCGCTTTTAATCGTTCAGTTATATCAAGTGCCATGCTAATAATAATCTTTTTTCCATCAGGTTGAACTCCAAGCAGTGAGGAACTAAATTCCCAAATCTGCTTCTTACCTGCTTTCGTCATGATCCCATATTGTGCTGGGACAACACGTTCTTTATTTTGATTAACCTGACCCAGATATTCTTGAATTTCCTCGCTCATTTCACTATTGGCTTGTGCCAACCATTGAGATACAGTGGTCATATCTTCAGAGGTATAGCCGGTTAGTTCAGTCCAAGCACGACTAATAAGAATCACCTCGCCATTTTCAGCATGAATCATAATCGGTAGAGGGGCATTAAGCACAGCCCGACGAAACCTTTCCTCACTCTCCTGCAACTCAATTTCTGCTTTCTTTCTGGCGGTAATATCCGTTGAGGTCATAACAAACCCAACGATTTCATCCTCGCGTGTAATCGGGGCAATCCATGAGGCATACCAATTTTGACTAAGTTTCCCTTGAACTTCATATCCTGCAACTTCACCGGTTTCAATAACTTGCTGACATGCCTGACGAAATCCTTCATGATGTTCAGGGGTGAGAAAAGCAAAAATGCTTTCTCCAACAACATCGTCTGTGGTAATATCAACGCCTGCTGGAATTCGATTGATAAACTGCATCTGATAGTTTAAGTCAAGCGTAGATATTATGTCTGGCGCGCTCTCAACCAGAGACCTCCATTTTGCCTCTGAATCACGCAGTGCCTGATCAGCACTTTGGTATTCTGTGATGTCTCTGGAGATACCACAGGTTCCCTTAATACGTCCGCTTCTATCTCGTAGTGGTACTTTGGTTGTAGATACCCATGTATCCTGTCCACCGGGCCAAGTTTCCTTTTCCTGTTTTGCTTCTATCGGTTTACCAGTCTCAATAACCGTTCTCTCATCTTGATATGCTTCTTGGGCATGTTCTCGTGTAAAGAAATCAAAGTCGCTTTTTCCAACTGCCTCAGTTGGATTTTTCAATCCAAATCGATTCGCAAGGGAACGATTAATACGAACAAATTTACTTTCAATATCCTTGAAGTAAATATGATCAGGATTATTATCCATAAGAGTGTGAAGAAATTCACTTTCCTGTGAATACGTTTGCGCTAATTGTTTAAACCGCATTTCATTTTCACGGAGTTTTGCTTCTAACCTCTTTTGTCTTGTGGTATCACGCACAACAGCACAATATCGAGAATGTTCTGGATCTGGCTGTACTGACCAATGTAACCTCTTGTACTTGCCATCACTACACTGATAACGATTCTCAAAAGAGACATTATTACAACTTTCTATTTTTAATTTCTTGATTTCTGCGACCGTGAGTTGACGGTCATCGGGATGGATGTGTTCAATCCAACTTTGTGATTGGAGTTCAGCACAAGTGTAACCAAGAACTTGTTCCCAAGTAGGATTGAGTGGACAGAATGTCCCATCAAGGTAGAGATACCCATACATATCTGATGACATCTGCAAAAAAATAGAAGCATTCATTGAATCGGATGCAGCTGCCATGGAAGTTCCTCACTATTTTGTTACCAGAACGGCACGATTCGCAAGTTTTACGACAGTTTGGGTAGTACTTTGAAAAACCATCTCATACAGTCGTCCGTGATGGCTGGCACTAAGAGCAATCAGATCACAATCGTTTTCTTCCGCGTTTTCCAAAATATTTGTTACCGTGAAACCGAGGGCAGTTAGAAATTCGGTGGGGACATCATAAAAATGCAGGTAGGATTCCATCTGTTGCTTAATATCTGTCGCTTCTTGTGTAGTATTTGAAAGAGCAAGTCCTAAAATGCTTGCTTTCGTCAATTCTCCAATTTCTGCAGCAAGAGAGAGTACGTGATCAGAGTAAATATCCCCGTGATGTACAGCTAATATTTTACGTAATAATGTACACTGTTCATGCACGATTATAATGGGTTTGGTAATATGTGCGAGTACATCATCAATCTGATTTTGTATAAGTTTAAACCCTTGCGTTTTTATTTCTTCGGGAAGTCCAACCACTACTAAATCTGCGGAATGTGCTTTTTGGCAGATCATCTGTCGTGGGTTTCCAGCAACAGCTTCAATATGATAATCTAAGAAATCATATAGATCACATTCCTTTTCTGTTCTACGCATCACCGTTTCTGCGACTTCTGCGCTTCCACCATGGGAACTGTCCTGAAAAAAAACACAAGAAAGGTGTGTTCCTAAAAGAACAGCAAGTTGTCCTGCGTAATCAAAAGCATTTTTTTCGTAATCGGTATCACCTATGGAAACGAGGATATTTTTAATCATTGAACAATACCCTTACAAAAATTACTGTGGTAAATCGGATGGAGGGTTTAGCAGTGCCCAAACCGCTTCATCTTCACTTTCAAAATTACGAAAAACAGTGATAAGTCTCGCCATGACAATAAGATTTTTGACATGTTTGTTGACATTAATCACAGCAATCGTACCACCACGTGGATGTACATCGGCATAGATCTTCATCAACGCACCAAGTCCCGAACTATCCATGCTGGTGACGTCTTTAAAATCAAATACCAGTTTCGGTGAATTTTCTATTTGTGATAACGCTTTTTGAACGGTGTCTGTTATGTCATCAATATCTGGTGATATTATTCTACCATTAAGTTTGAAAATGATTACACCGTCTCGCTCTGATTGTATAATCGGCATGAATGCAGCCTCCAAGTCGCTGCTATAACAAAAATATCTTTAGGCTTCGCTGCCTAACGTTGAGACAGCTTCATCTTCAGATGTAAAATGTTCAAAGATGCTTGCAAGTCTACTACGGACAATCAGGTTTTTGATATTCTTACCAACGTTGATTACCCCGACTCTACCACCTTGTCGAGTAATAGTGACATGAGCACCCATGAGCGTTCCAAGTCCAGAACTATCCATCATGTTAACCTTTTCAAAGTCAATCAGAATTCTTGGCGTATCGGAGGCATCTATCTCAGAAGTAATTACCTCCCGCAGTTCGGTTACCCCAGTGCCCATAATTTTCCCTGATGGTTCCAAAATTGTGACACCATCTTTGTAGCGAACCGTTGTTGCCATTATTTTTCTCCCTATTGTATGTTTATTAAGTTATACGGCATTTCCATTCATTATCCTTCTATTATATGTAATTTACGCGTATTTGTCAAGAATATTTGGATTGTAAGTTCAATTAATTTCAGTTGTGTTTAGACGTGTCAACATTTTTAGGTTTAGTATGCAACGTCTAATATGTTAATCTGATTACAATTGTTACTACATAGTGTGGATTTCACTCTATTAAGAAACATACTTCAATTCCGTAGATGCGAGGTTTCCTCGCCCGCACATATTCACGCACCTCTTTTCTCACATTATCGTAGGTGCGAGATCACCACACCCGTATCACGCACCTTTTACATAACATTCTGTAGGAGCGATCTCATAATCCAGACCATCCCTCTACCTCCGAACCAACCTCTTATCCTGAAAATCCTGAAATCCTGAAAATCCTGGTTCAGACAATACGTAGGGACGGGGTCTCCCGCACATATTCACGCACCTTTTACATAACATTCTGTAGAAGCGATCTCATAATCCAGACCATCCCTCTACTTCCGAACCAACCTATAATCCTGAAAATCCTGGTTCAGACAACAAGCGATTCAGACAAAAAAACCGACAATTGAATGTCTCTGACAAGATAGACTGTATGATTGACAACTATAGAGAAATAGATTAAAATACGATTGGTGTTAAAATCATATATGAATTAAGTTCATCTGGAAGAACTAATCTAAGGAAACAGATATGAGCAAAACAAGAAAAGTTGTGATGAGGAATGATGCGGGTCAAATCTGGACAGAAGAACAAGAAACCCCTGCACCCAAACCGGGGCAACTGCTAATTGAGGTGTACGCCTCTATGGTCAGTCCCGGTACAGAACTTGGTGGTTTCAAACGGAGACGTGAGAATCCACGTTCTGCGACACAGCAACGTCCCTTCGGATATACGAATGCTGGTGTCGTCATCGGAAAAGAGGGGGATTGCGATGAATTTGAGATCGGCGACAGGGTTGCTGGTATGGGTGGCGGATATGCGTTACACGCAACTTATGCATGTGTTCCGCATAACTTGTGTGCTAAGATACCCGATAACGTCAAGGATGAGGAAGCCGCATCAATACATCTTGCGGCGACAGCTCTCCATGCAGTGCAACGCGGACGTATCCGTATCGGTGAAAATGTAGTCGTCGCTGGTTTAGGTATTGTTGGACAATTCGCATCACAGATTGCAAAGACTGCTGGTGCTTATGTCATCGGTTTAGATCAACTGCCATTGCGGTTAGGAATCGCAGAAACTGCTGGGATTGATCTCGCAATTAATGTATCTGAAACAGACCCAATCCCAATTGCTCAGGAATTCACTAATGGATACGGTATGGATTGTGGAATTATTGCCTTTGGCGGAGACGCAACAAGTGCTTTTCAACAAATTCGCGCAATGCTGAAAACAGCACCTGATACGCACAAAATGGGACGGATTGTTATCGTTGGTGGTGCAAGCATTACACACGGTTTTGCTGCGGGACTTGGAAACGTAGATGTCATTAGCGCGGCACGAACTGGTCCAGGTTACCACGACGAGGAATATGAACATGGTGCAGATTACCCGCCTGTGTTTGTCCCTTGGCCAACACAACGAAACTTAGAATTAGCATTGAGATTGATGTCAGAAGGTAAAATTATGGTGCAACCTTTGATAACTGATATTGCCCCAATTGAACAAGCATCTGAAGCATGTGAAAAGTTGATACAGACCCCAAATGAAGCGTTAGGTGTAATCTTTACAATGAAATAGAGTGGTGTAAGAAATATATGGAAATTAGAGCAGCTCGCGAATCAGAATTAGAACAGGTCGTTGAACTCAACTGTATGGCGTTTAACCCAAACCAGCACGAACGATATTGGCAGTATGTACGAGGAGATAGCAGTTACAGACTATCACAGACACGAGTCGTTGTTGTAAATGATAGGGTTGTTTCCACTTTACGCGTTTGGGAACGGAGAATAAGAATCGGTGCAAGTCTTGTAACGATGGGTGGTATCGGAGGAGTATGTACGCATTCAAAATACCGTGGTGTCGGCTATGCCTCTGCATTGATGCGACAAACAATAGACTATCTACAGACAACAAGTTGTGACCTTGGAGTATTGTTTACAATTATCCCTGAAACGTTTTACCACAGATTCGGGTGGATATCCTTTCCCTTAAATGGTTTTCAAATAAAGTCCAATCACACAACATCATCGGAAGGTCAATCTGTTTTACAGGTGCGTGTTTTCAATGTAGAAACTGATTTAGATGCTGTCGCTTCAATACACGACCTCGCCAATTCCCAACAAAGCGGAACTGTTTCTCGAACACGCGCTTATTGGGATATGGAACCCTCACGTATACGCGGTATCCTCCCGACCGTTGTCACACATCAAAGGGGTGACATCCTCGGATATCTCAACTATGAGATAGATGAAAAGTGTGCTGAGGTACTTGAGGTAGGATATATTCCTGATAACATTAAAGTTTTAGATACTCTTGTATCACATTTATTGCAAGTTAGTAAAACAGAAGGTGTTGACGAGATAACAGGTGTATTTAACCCTCAACATCCATTTGTAGAACGTCTGATTGCCAGATGTAACACTGAATTAACCCACACTACAGATACTGCAATGATGTTGTATGCTGTGACTTTACCTGTGCTGCTACGTCGTCTTGTTGTTGGATGGGAATCGCAAATTGCTGCCTCCGAACAGACGTTTCCATCACTCGCTGTGAAATTCCCTACTGTCAATAACCAACAAGCAGTACTGCGATACGATGGAAACGGTACAATACAGATCACGAATGATGCATCTAATGCAGTTGATTTGGATTTTAACGAGGAAGATTTCTGGCAACTTCTTTTCGGAGAAATTGGTTGGAATCAGGTCAATTTGGATACGGCTGTTTCTGATGAGATCTCAGAGTTTTTGCGGGTTCTGTTTCCAAAACGTGATGTAATCTTTTGGTATCCTGATCGGTATTAAAGTGAATGAGAATATGGAAAAACCGAAACATGAAGCTCAAAGGCAAGGCACACAGACAAGTGCTTTTGGAACACAGGGAAAAATAAACCACAACTCCAGTGAATTTTATAAGGGAAAACTTTACGCTGATCAAGTCCCTCCTGAACCAGAAACATGGATAGAAAACCCTATTCCTCCTGAAAACCTTGACCAACTCTATTGTGCTTCAAGTGAAAAAATGTCAGAGATTCCAGATTCCAGTATACATCTCATGGTTACTTCCCCTCCCTACAATGCGAAAAAGGAATACGATGACGATCTGTCATTGGAAGAATATAGAGAACTCCTACGTGCTGTGTTTGCCGAAACTTACAACAAGTTGGTGACCGGTGGTAGGACGTGTATTAATATTGCCAATTTAGGTCGGAAACCTTATATTCCACTACATAGCCACATCATGGAGGATATGTTGGAAATAGGCTACTATATGCGGGGTGAAATAATCTGGGACAAAGCCGCAAGTGCGGGAAGTTCTACCGCTTGGGGAAGTTGGTTGTCAGCTGCGAATCCTGTGCTGAGGGACGTTCACGAATATATCCTTGTTTTCTCCAAAGGTTCTTTCTCTCGGAAACGCAACGGTAAAGAAAATACTATTTGTAAAAAGGATTTTTTAGAGTGGACAAAAAGCGTCTGGACATTTCCTTCTGTATCTGCGAAACGGATTGGACATCCTGCGCCGTTTCCTGAAGAACTTCCACATCGATTGATTCAGTTATATACATTCGTCGGTGACGTTGTTTTGGATCCATTTTGTGGGAGTGGGACAACCTGTTTGAGTGCTGTAAAATCAGATAGACATTATATCGGATACGATATTGAGGAGAAATATATTGATCTGGCAAATGAGCGGATAAACCAATATACCAGTCAGATTCCTTTGCCTATATAAGTTGCCTTATTGTTTATGTTGTGTTCTACCCAAACTACAAACTATTACCATTTCTAACATATAATGTCTCTTTTTTTGTAGCACGAACTTTTAGTTTGTGGTCCTGAAAGATTACAACCATAATAACCGTAAATGAGACAATAATTTATAGAAATGGCATAAATACGCCTAACTGCTGATATTATTGACTTGCAGGATATCGCATTAATTGTTAAAATAACCGCTATGACATTAGTTGAAGCCATTCTTCTCGGCATTTTGCAAGGACTTACCGAATTTCTCCCTATCAGTAGCTCAGGACATCTGGTTTTAGCGCAGAAATATCTTGGATTGAAAGAACACCTCGTCTTTTTTGACGTTATGCTACATTTAGGCACACTATTCGCTGTGCTTGCTGTATATCGTGAGGCAATAGGGAAATTAGTGATCGGTGGATTTTCAACTCTTGGGAAGGCACAGTTTTACCGGAATTCCATTACAACAGTTAATACATCGGTTGAACTCAGGTTTATATGGTTAATCCTTCTCGGAACTATACCGACAGGCATCATCGCTGTGCTGTTCAAAGATCAGTTGGAATCCTTTTTCGGTAATGTGCATCTTGTTAGCATCATGCTAATACTCACGGGTATAATACTCCAATTACCTCGCCTGAAAAGACAGGAAACGGATAGTGCCAATTCTCAAACAGAAAACATGGAAACATGGCATGCACCCCTTATCGGCATTGCCCAAGGTTGTGCAATTACCCCAGGCATCTCACGTTCTGGCGCAACAATCTCGCTTGCGCTATTTTTGGGTATACCAGCAAAAACTGCAGCGGAATACTCCTTCCTGCTCTCTATTCCTGCGATACTTGGCGCAGTTATCCTGAAATTAAAGGATATTGGAGACACAACAATCCCATACTATATTTTAGCTGCAGGAATGCTTGCATCCTTTATTATCGGTTATATTGCGCTGCGGTTTCTATTAGTTGTGTTGAATCGTGGAAAATTCTCTCTATTTTCCTATTACTGTGTTGCCTTAGGATTCGTTTCACTTTTCGTATCCATCTTCGTTGCGCCAATCCAGTAGGTAGAAACGCATCCGAGTACCCTCTTATTGTGGCGTAATACATCTACTGTTAGTCCGATGTTTTTTAGAATCCGACATATCTTTTTATCGTTTTGTAACGTGTTTCGAATTATCTTTTTTCCTGTCAATCTATATATAATACTGGCAAGATACATCTGCAGAGGTTTTATTCTGAAACGTTTGAGATAGCGGAGCGGAAAACCTAATCCATGTCCAGAAATAGCGAGGGTACCACCTATCTTTAGTACACGCGCGAGTTCAGATAACGCTTCTTTATCGTCAGGCACGTGCGGCATCACAAGGAAACACGTTACAAGGTCGAAAGATTTGTCTGCAAATGGTAAGGTTGGAAGTGATGCGTTGATCAGTGAAGGTTTTGTTGAAGAAGGTCGTATTAATTTTCCCATTCTGGAACGTCCAATAGTTAAGAATCTCTCGTCAATGTCAACGCCGACAAGTAGTTTCGGACTATGTTTAGACAGTATGACAAGATGGTTCCCCGGTCCACATCCGACATCCAAGACGTTTTTACCTGTTGCCTTGATATTAAGCGCGTCAAGTTGCTTTCGCGTTGTGCCTTGTTCTAACTCACGATAAGCATTCTTAATATATGCTCTGTGCCATTGTGTTAAATGGTTATTCGCCATAATATAGTATTTACCCATTTTACAATCCGCTGTGGAATTCCCGTCAACTCAGCGCGAAAACGGATGAGTCCAGCATCATCACTAATCGGAATAGTCTTCATTTGATACGGAGATATATCACTCCTATTCCATCCTATGTCTACCGTGCGTGCAGAGCAGAATCCCGCAGCTTTGACAATCTCAATCTCGCGTTCGGTATAATCCCCATTGGGATAACTAAAGTGATGACATTCAATACTCAAGTGTCTTTCTAAATCAATTTTACTACCAAGTATCTCTTGTTTACATTCTGTTTCCGTACAGTTGGGAAGGATCGGATGGAATTGGGTGTGAGGTTGGATGTCAACGTAAGGCATCATCTGTTTCATTTCATTTAAACTAAGTGCTTGTCTATCTTCGTATTCTTTTTCCGGTTCAAAATTAGATGTCTGACTAAGATGTGTTAACCGTTCTGCATTTGGTAGTCTTTTTAGATGTTCTTTTTCCTTCTTGGATAGGGTAGGTATTCTAAACCAGAAATGTCGATGTGTGTTGATTATCTGCGTGCATACATAGATTGTTGGGGAGATGTCGTATCGCATAATTATTGGCAAGAGTGCTATATTTCCAGCATGACCATCGTCAATTGTAATCACAACGCTCTTCGGTGGAATGTTGGAAAAATCTTTATTATGGATTGATGTGACTAACAGGTCTAATGAAATAATGTTAAAATGACGGGAAAGGTAATCTGTATGTTTAGCGAATATTTCTGGTTGTACATCGTGGTATAAGAGAACTGCAACCTTGTTTTTGCAGAACCATTCTCTGGTGAGAAATGGAATACCGAATAGAAGGACAACTGCTGAAATAATACTCTTTATAAAGTCTCCGAGCTTGATAGACATGATATTACTATACGAAACTTTGATATATCTCTTCTAATTTTTGGATAGATTTTTCCGTGTTGAACTTCTGCTGTATAGTGTTGCGTGCGTTTTTTCCTAATTCTCTGGCAAACTCAGGTTCTATCAATATTCGATTTATTGCTGCCTCTAACGCAACTGAATCTTGTGATGGAATACTGATACCGTTCTTCTCGCTATCAATCAGATCTTTGATTCCACCCACATCTGATGCGATGCATGGCAAACCGATACCCATCGCCTCGATAAGTGCATTAGGGGAGCCTTCGTGAAGGGATGGAAGCACAAAAAGATCTGCCTTTAAGAGTTCAGAGAATACATCTTCACAAAAACCCGGAAACATCACCTTATCAGATAACTTGTGATCCGCTGTGAGTGTGCGGAGTTCCGATTCCAGTTCACCATCACCAAGGAATTTACATCTCCAATGAACATAGTTTTTGTTAAGTAAACTCAACGCCTCAATTAAATAGTGATGTCCTTTTTCAGGCGCGAATCGTCCTACGCTGACAATTAACTTCTCTTCAGATGATTTTCTCTGTTTCTGTGTCCATGCCTCAGTCGGCAATTCCAGTAAATTTGGAATGCTAATAATCCTTTTATGTGGATAGAGTTGGAGAAGATTACGTTGTATCTGATCTGAATTAGTCAGTAAACAGTCGGTAGTATTGTAAATGAGTTTTTCTGTAAGCCAGAGTCGGAATTTGCCATATCTGGCATGGTAATCCCCGCGCTGTGATGCTATGAACGGAATCTTACGCAATAGACCGAACTTACGGGAAATACCACATAGGAAATTAGAATACCACAGCCAACTGTGGACGATGTCCGGTTGAACTGCCTTGATAATTCCACCAAGTGTGAAGGCTTTTTCTATTAGTTTCTTCCGGCTGCTTTCACCTGAAAGTGTTGTGACATCTTGAACACATTTCAATGACGTAAGTTCACCGATACGTTCCCCTTCAGCACGACTTAGGACTACGAATACTGCATATTGGTCAGGAGTGAACTGTGCTAATGTCTTAAGTAATTGCGATTCTGCACCGTCTTTTGCCATGGAATCAATGACATAGAGAATCCGCATGATGATATTACCAATATGTGTAAAGGTGGACTTCTGACAAGATGAGCTGTGCAACTAACATTCCACCAACCCAATATAGATCTGAAAGCGGTCGTGTAGTAAGATGTTTAGCAACAGGTATAACGAGAAACGGCACCATGAAAATCCAGATACGTTCTACCTCCATTGTAAACAGGGTCGAAAAAGTGAAAAATAGGAGCGTTATTAGAAAACCGATAACATAGGTGTCTGTTTTTTCTGGAGATAAAATCCATGAGAAACCTGTTTGATTGCTTCCATTCCCCTGTTTCCACTCCTGAACTGTTGAAACAATTTGACGTATCCAGACCACTGTAATTGGAATACCTACACCCATAAGAAATGCGAAAAGATTTGCAATGCTTAGATGGAAATACCGACCTACGCTTTCATAACCGGTTCCCATTCCTGCTTGGTCTTTTTTAATCGCTGCCCAAAGTGCGTCAAACGGTTGGAAATCGGTGAGTATACTAAGAAAAATGTAGAATCCAATAAAACCTGTTGCTGCAAATGCCAAAACTTTCAAGTATTGCACGAACCTGTTTCGTTCTAACAATGCGACAACACACATAAAGACACCAACGACAACAGTCGCATAAGTCATAAACATTCCAAATGCAAGTGATATACCCGTTAATAAACTATAAGGTCGAAATGCGTCCAACTGAAGATATGGTTTTGTTTCCCGTTCTCTCGCTTCATAAAATAGGTAGAGACTAAGAATTGGGAACACACTAAAAGGACCATCCATAGATGTCGTGGTGAACATGACGAAGTTAGGGGTGATTAGGAATAGTAGCAGCGAATAAAGTGCCACCTTTTTCCCGTAAAGCCGTTCACCGAGTTTGTAGATTGGTATCACTACAATTACGGTAAATAGAATTGACACTAACGATGCAGAAACGAGATTATAACCGAAGATTGCGCTAACAATCCATAAGAAGATGACACCACCAGGTGGATGTGTACGCGTGTGTCCTGAAAATTCATTGAACAGTTCAGGTTTGCTGAAATCTCGTAAGAATTCCCGAAGTCCAAGTTGGTCTATATACGGCACATCTGCATAGTATTCCTGTCCTGATCGGGTGTAGGATTCCAATAATGCTAATATCTTTACAGGTTCATCATCAATGGTAATTTCACGGAATCCATCAATTTGTGCAACACTAATATTGATAGCAATGAAGCAGATTATTGCGAACAATATCAATTGACGTGAACTTAGGTTGATAGAAAGGACATACTTATAACAGAGATAAAGGAAACCGATGCATACTATTAGTGCGGGTAATATCCACAAACTCAGACTAAATTGAGTTTGGGCATAGAGTGGGACAAAGTGTCTGCTATAGTTTACTGCGCCAAGGTTAAGACCTGTCTCGCGCATGATAAAAAACAGAATAATGTGGTAAAAGAGGAAGAATAGTACAAGGAAATATATTTGTACAGGAATAGATCGGATCGCTTTTTGCAGGTATTGCATTTGTTTTATGCAGCAAAATAAAGATATAGACTATAGTATAGTCTATTATCTTACCATGTATTTTGTTGTTGTCAATATTTATTTGAATCATGAGCGTCAATCTGATAAATTAACTTTATGAATACGCAAAAATTTATACGCTTATCAATAATACTAACGCTTATCTACATTTCACTCATAGTTATCCCTGTCATCGCCGAGGAGGCACACCACACGCAACTTTCGTTACCAGAAGGTGTGGTCACAATACTCGGCAAAGGACGTATGTATGACATCCAATACTCACCAGATGGGGCACAACTTGCGGTTGCATCATCCATCGGTATATGGGTATACGATACATCTAATCTACAAGTACAGTTCCTCCTCAAGAAACACATAGGACCTGTGAAATGTATCGCATTTCGTCCTGATGGCAAAGTTCTCGTTAGTTGTGATAATTTCGGTGACATACATCTGTGGGATATGCAAACTGGCGCACATCTACGAAAACTCGCTATCGCCCTCTCATGCATCAGTATCGCCTTCAACGCAAGTGGTGACACAATTATAACGGGTGGTAGAAATAGTGATATCCGCTTGTGGGATGCGGAAACGGGTACAGAAAAGAAGGGACTCCACAGAGAATTCGGTGCAAGAAACAATATCAATATTGTGGCATTCAATCCCAGTGGATTTGAAATCGCTGCAGGTGTGAAACAGAAGACAGTTTTCTTATGGGATTCACTCACAGGAAACTCCATAATGAATCTGCCTGGACATCAATCTTCTGTTACCAGTGCTGTGTTCAGTTCCGATGGTACTATGCTCGCAAGTGGAAGTAAGGACAAAACTATCAGGTTTTGGGATATGGACACAATGGAACAGACACATATACTCAAGGGAAAAATGTCTGGTGTTAACGACATTGACTTCAGTCCAGATGGAAATCTAATAATTGCAGGTTGCACCGACGGCACAATCCATGTGTGGGAAACAAGGACAGGTGGACATAAGAGGACATTCATGGGTCATCAAGCCAGTGTACAAAGTGTCGCATGCAGCTCAGACTTCCGGACTATCGCCAGCGGTAGCTTGGACGGGAGTCTCCGCATTTGGAATTTACTTACTCAACAAAATGGAGAAGTAGTATCTGACGATAATACAGAATTTCACAGTTTTAACATAGGGGCGGACGACAAAACTATCGCAAGTCCATCCGACGAAAAAATGGTCTATTTTTGGGACGTAGAATCTGGAACGGTTCAGAATATATTCAGGGAGAAAGACGTTAGTTATGTTACAAACATTGCTTTGAGTCCAGATGGAAAAACCTTTGCTATAACCAATCGTGACAGAGATCTCTCTTTATGGAGCATGAACACACATGAACATAGATGGACTATAAATGGAAAAAATGCACAAGCATTATGTATCGCCTTTAGTCCTGATGCTAAAATAATTGCAAATGGAATGTCAAACAATACTATCTCGCTTTGGGATGCAGACACTGGTGAACAAAAGAAAAACCTGATAGGACATAAGAAACAAATAAAGTTCATTCGTTACAGTCCTAATGGCAAGACTATCGCAAGTTACAGTAATGATAAGACGATCCGACTATGGAATGCACACACAGGTGAAGCAAGCCATATTATTAGTGGGAAATGGAATTCAGTCCAAAACATCGCGTTCAGTCCTGACAGTAAAACGATTGCTTGTGCACCATTTACACGAAATATACAACTTTATGATGTTCATACAGGTAAGAAAAAGGTATTCCTTAGAAGAAATCTATATAATATATCGTGTGTTTCTTTTAGTCCGGATGGTAAATTATTTGTGGTAGGTGATATGAGAGGGAGTATAACCATTTACAATCTCCGTACAAAGAAACCCATCCATACGTTTGAGGGTATACGGAAAAAAGTAAGTGAGATTGCCTTTGCGTTAGATGGAAAAGTCCTTGTCAGTCTGAGTGGTGGCGTTATGTATATCTGGGATGTCCCAACATTGTAAGTCAAGAATTGCGTGTAACACCTTTATAACTGTCAACTTATGGATGAGAAGCGTTTTTAGTCGTGTAGCCCATTGCGCATCTTTCTTTATCTGAATCGCGGATAAACGCTATTCAGATAACACTTATCGCCCCTTTAAACTCGCCCATGTGGTCAGGTCTTTCTTTTTTGCAGACAACAACCCTCGCAAACTGACAGTGGCTAACTGCTGCTGAATTCCTGCAAAGGAAACATCGACTATGCGGTAAAAGTAGTGCGTGTTGGGTTTTGTAGTAGTGTCTATCCAAGTATAGTCGTTGCGTTTAGATGTGGTCCCTGCTCCCTTAATCAATTTCGGTGTGACGACTTTAAACACTCCATCCCTTGTTTCACTGCGTAGAATATAGAAACCTGCGTTCTCTATCTCGGATTCGGTTGTCCAAGTAAGAACAACCCCTTTTTCGGTATGTTCTGCCCAGAAATGTGAAAGTGTAACAGGTAAAGTGCCATTACGTCTATAACCGGGATTCCCTATGTCTGTTGCGTTACCCCAATAAGATGAAACAACTAATGGGAAATTTGCAGTACTTCGCCAACTATCAGCATCTGTTCCATCCAACGGTAGAAATGCATCTTTCGTATATCGGCGCATTAGCGAAGTGCGTTGACCATCTTCTGTTGTACCAACTGGGATTTCCCATGCAGGTTCGTCGAGAGTGCTGGGGTCACCATCCAGATTACCAATAATATCAACCAAGGTCCCATCCGTGTTAATCAATTTCAACGAAAAACCAGCTAAACCAATAATCATGTTTCGGTGTTGGTTCTGTTCAAATTCATCAGAATGTTGACTGAAAAAGTGATAGATACGATTTTCTGAGAGAAAATCAGATTTTTGTCTTGCATTCCACGTCACTATGAGTACTGTTTCCTTCGGTGGTATGTATAAGTCCTTTAGAGAAACAACCCCATGTCTATGTGTACCGTTTAGGTCGCGTGCTTCAATTGCCAGCAGCCATCCTGTGAGATTAACATCCTCTGTTTGAGATCCGTTATACAACTCCATCCATTGCGATAGCGAATGTAGTCCACCTCTTGAAGTTACCATCAATTCGCTGAAACTAACATGAATCGGAATTAGTTCTGGTATGATGTCTCCACCTATTTGTGCGACATTGATTGTAACCACAATAGATGCACTACCACCATACTCATCAGAAACCGTCACGTCTACAGTGTATGTTTTTTTCTCGTTATAGTTCATTATCACATTTGTATTCAGTTGTCCGGTATTGTTATCAATATCAAACGCCCATATATCCCTGTTTCCAGAAATATAATAAGTCAAAGTATCGCTATCAATATCGGTTGCAGAAATGGGACTGCCGACATTAGTGTCTATAGGTGATTTATCCAATATCCAACGGACTGCCTCGGCCCCACTAATAAAGGTCGGATCGGCGTTGGTAAGTGGATCGGGGTCAATAGGTGTTTCAGTGTTAGTAGGTGGTACATCGGTGGGAGGTGTCACGTTTGTAGGAGGTGTCTCGTCTGTGGGAGGTATTTCTTCCGTAGGAGGTGTTGGGTCAGGTTCAGGTTTAGGGTTTTGCTCCTCCATTGTGCGTGGTGGTGTTGGATTGGGAATTGGATTTCCAGTAATCAATAACTGTTCAAGGTTTGTCAGGGTTTCCAGTGGACTCACATCTCTAATTTGATTGTTTCTTAGGTCTAAAGTCAACAGGTTTGTTAACACTAATAGACCAGATACATCTCGAATATCATTATCAGCAAGGTTCAGATGTTGCAAGTTTGTCAGTCCTGAGAGTATGGAAAGATCGGAGAATCCACTACTTGATATTTCCAAAGTTCTGAGCTCGGTAAGGTCGCTTAGCGGTGAGAAATCGGTTATTCTCTTCTGATTTCGTATCACAAGTGTCTCTAAATTTAAGGCATGTTCAAATCCTGTTAAATCAGTGATTGCACGGGTTGTATCTGTAAGTTCAAGCGATGTTAATCTTGCTAATGTTTGTGTGGTAATCTGTGCGCTTGAGGGTAAATTAGCCTGTTGTCGGATGATAGCAGCGAGATTCGGATCTGGTATGTGCACATTTATGCTGTTCAATAGATTTTCTGTATCAAGATCAAACAAGTATTCAGTATAATTGCCGTTTTTGTCCATAATTGTAAGGTTTGCCGAAGGGTCAGATTGTGGTATATAAGATGTATCAATGATAATGGTGCCATCGTCACCATCTAATGGCTCACATGAAACGACAGAATCCAGTTCATATACGAATACGCGGACAAGATAAAGTCCATCAGGATCACTAACGTCAAAACTAAATCGGACTTTTCCCTCCTCAGGTGCAAGTCTCGGTGAGAGCATATTGATAGTTGTTGAACCAGCATCCGTATTACCTCCATTGAAGTATGGATGTACATCTAACCACGCCGCGGTACAAGGTGAATTGATCATCGGGTCAATGTTTCCGCTACTGGTAGCGTCGTGCTCCAAACCAAATGCGTGTCCGAGTTCATGGGCGATGACAACAAAATTAAAGCACTCTCCGTGTGCAGGAGTAGCCCCCCAATGACCAGAAGCGATACCACATGCCTCCACATCTGTGCCTCGGAGGTTAACATCCAATACTTCCGGACTAATATCCATTGCTACAAAATAGATATTTTGGGAAGTGTCATAACTATCGTAAAGTTCGGTCAATACTTTGGAAAAGGTATCTTCGTGGTAATATGCATCGTTGAAGTTACCTTGGACGTGATCCACAACGACATTGCCGTTACCATCGGTATCCAGATCGAAAGTTTTCCTACCGTAGCCATAGAGTTCCATGACAGTTGCAAAGAACTCTTGTGCGTTTTTCATTTTTGTGTCTAATGTAGCGTTTATGCCTGCTTGTGGTGCACTGTCGTTAGGATAGAAATAGATGACTCTTACGGTGCCTTGTGCGTAACTGTGTGGAATTTGGAATGTCAGTGTGAGCAATATAAGGGTTACGAGTTTTAGGACGGTCTTCATTGTGCATTCCTTACAACGTATTGTATGTCATATACAATATTTGATTTAGTTGGAAAATGCAATTGAATTGCATGAAGGATAGATTGCATTATGACTGAACCAGGATTCAGTTTTAACTGTATACCCAGTAAAATTTATTTTTCTGAAGTTTGCATTTGCTGTGCTGCTTCTAATAATGCATTTGCTAAAAACTGTGGGTTAACTTCATCTTTGCCGCGGAAGGTCCGCACCCGCTCACCATTTACCTTTAAGACTGCAAGTTCTTTTCCCCCAAGATGTATACCGAGTTTAGCATTACGTGTTTCACCGGGACCGTTGACTTCACATCCCATTACTGCTACGCGCATATTGATACCGTTTTTATTTAAAAGTTCCTCTGCAACAGCAACGATATTTTCGTAATCAGCATCCGGGTCACCGCGTCCACAGAAGGGACAAGAGATGACATCCAATATATCTTCCGCCATTCCAAGCGCACGTAGGAGTTCTTTCGCTGTCAATACTTCTTCAACAGGATCACCTGTGATGGAAATACGGAGCGTATCTCCAATACCGTCTAACAACAAGGTTCCGATTCCGAGTGTAGATTTGACATGTGCACGTCGTGGTGTTCCTGCTTCGGTTACGCCGAGGTGCAACGGGTAACGAACTTTCGCTGAAAGCAGACGGTTTGCCTCTATCATACGGATAGGATCGCTGGATTTGACAGAGATTGCGATGTCCGTAAAGTCGTGTTCCTCACAGATATTGACATGTCGCATTGCACTTTCAACCAGTGCTTCTGCTGTGGGAGAAGGATATTTCTCTAATAGGTCTTTTTCAAGAGAACCTTCGTTAACACCGATGCGAATAGGTATATTTGCGGATTTGGCTGCGGATAAAACTTGAGAAATCCGTTCCTCGTTGCCGATATTTCCCGGATTGATACGCACTTTTGCAACACCAGCATCTACAGCATCAAGCGCGTATCTATAATTGAAATGAATGTCTGAAACAATAGGTACTGGGGAGCGTTGGACTATTGCCCTGAGTGCTTTCGCATCTTTTTCTTCTGGTACTGCAACACGTACAATATGTGCTCCTGCTTCAGCGCACCGTTCAACTTGTGCCAATGTTGCATCAACGTCGTGTGTTAACGTTGTTGTCATAGTTTGGATGGAGATCGGATTACCCCCACCTATGGGAACGTTACCGACATTGATTGTTCGTGTGGGTTTTCGATTGTCAATTTGTATTAGTTCTTTCATAAGCTATAGTAGTTGTCAGTTTTCAGTTATCAGTGAAGTTGTTTCTTTTGTTGGTTCTATCAAAATATGTGAAATATGAATTGAGGATGTATCCTACCTTATTCTTGTTAGTGACGAAAGGACTTCAATAAAACGATCGTTGTCCTTCTGTGTGCCAATAGTCACCCGAATAGCGTTTGGGTAACCGTAACTTGCCATTTCACGAACAATAACTCCATTTTTTATCATTGCCTCTGCCAAATTGGCACCGGTTTGATTGACAAATACCATAATAAAATTGCCCTCAGTTTTAATATAACGAAGTCCTAATTTGTCAAAGGCATCGTATAGAAATGTTTTGCCTGCTGCGTTAAGTTCTTGGCTTTGTTTAACGTAATCAGTATCTTTGAGTGCTGCCCGTGCTGCTGCTTGACCGATTGCGTTGCAATTGAAAGGTTGTCGAACAGGATTCATCGTTGCGATGACGGAAGGTGGTGCAATACCGTAGCCAACGCGTAAACCTGCAAGACCGTAGATTTTAGAAAAAGTTCGGGTGATAATGAAGTTGCGTTCTTCCATCACATAAGGTAGTGTCTGTGGATAGTCTGGATTTGTGACGTATTCATAATACGCCTCATCAAAAACGACTAACACATTTTCTGGGACTTGTGCCATAAATTGTGCTGTTTCAGCCGCCGTAACCATAGTTCCTGTAGGGTTGTTTGGATTTGCTATGAAGATCACCTTTGTTTTGTCGGTAATTGCCGCTGCCATTGAAGATAGATGGTGTGTATCTTTCTGCATCGGTACGACAATCGGTGTCGCTCCAGTTACTTTGGCAACAAGTCCATAGACAACAAACGCACCCTCAGAATAGATCACTTCGTCACCGGGACTAAGATAAGTTTCACCGACAAGCGTAAGCACTTCGTTTGAACCGTTTGTCAAAATCAAGTGATCTTCTGTAACCCCAAGATCTTTGGCTAAATCTGCTTTAAGGTAGTAAGCATTTCCATCAGGATAGAAATGCACCTGCTTGGAACTTTCCTGTATAGCTTGCAATGCTAACGGTGAAGGACCAAGCGGATTCTCATTTGATGCTAATTTGATAATATCAGAGATACCGAGTTCACGTTTTACTTCTTCAATCGGTTTTCCACCCTGATATGCTTTAATCGTTTCGATTCCAGGTTTTGGTATAAGTTTTGACTGTGTTGTGTTCACGGGTTTCCTAATAAAATAATCGTGTTATAGTTGGTAGTTATGACATATTCCAATATTTAGCGTTATCTATAAATTACATTTATAGTATAGCATAATTTACATATATTTTCATATAAAAGGTTTCAGGGATTCAAATGTCGTTTTTCTATCTGAATCGCAGAAGGTGCGGAGGAGTGGGTTTTCAGAATCGCAGAAGGCACTGAAAATACCTCTTCCTTCCGCGTCCTCTGTATTTTCTGTGATTCTGACTGCATACTTTTTGTGTTTTGTTTGTAAATACATCGGTTTTTTGCTCCTTCTAAAAACGCACTAAAAACGGGTGTTTTTCGCACATTAGTGCGTTTTGATATTTGGGGTTATGCCAGTCTGGGACTGGGTTTATAGGGTATTTCGAAAATTTTGATATTTTCATTTTTGTGCGTTTTTTATTTCCTGAGTTATGGTCTGTTTTTAGGTAGATTTTTTTGGTGACGGGTGTCTGTTTTTGTTGAGATTATGGGTTGTGTGCGTGTTATGTTTTTCATAATGGTAGTATTATAACAGGTGCTGGACAGGGTTGGAAGGGTTTGAGGAGATTGGAACAATATGTTTCATGTATGTTTGGAGTAGTTTTCAGAATCGTTTGTTGTCTGAATCGCGGAAGGCGCGGAGGGAAGGGGTTTAAGGTATAAATGTCCTAATGGCATTCCCTGTATTGTATTCTGCATGATTCACAGCGTCGATCCTACAAATAAAGGTTTAATATTGATAATAATGAGATTTGGAAAACTGAATGTCTCTGGCTATTTCAACTTGCTATCTACATCTAATTGTAGTATAATTAAAGCGGAGTAGTCTAAAAAAGGAGGAAAGATTAGATATGGCATATATAATTTGTGAGCCATGTGTAGACGTAAAGGACACTGCATGTGTTGATGTATGTCCTGTGGAATGTATACACACTTCTGAAGGTGAAAACCAACTCTACATTGATCCCGCTGTATGTATAGACTGCGCAGCGTGTGTAGATGAATGTCCCGTTGAAGCGATATTCATGCAAAGCGATGTTCCAAATGAATGGGAATCATATATAGGTATTAACAGTAAATTCTTTGAGACATTCGTTTATCCCGATTCAGCTGAAGGTGATACAGAGGATGCGGGAAAATCAAAGGGAAAAGAGCAAGGTATTCCAGAAGAATTTGTGCAGCTGCCAGAGACAGTTGGTTCCTCGCTCCGTCCTCTTTTGGGTTTGATTGTAATGCTTGGACAACCGATTCTTGGTGCGTTCTCAGCGAAATTCAAAGAACGTTTAGAAGAGATGGCAGGAAACACTCGGGTCTTCAGTTCAGCCATTTCCACTGGAATTAATAGTCTAATCAATCTGATTCTTTATCCTCTCGTCCTTTTTATCATAGGTGTAATGCAAGGTGATGGCAGTTTTTTCTCACCTACAGGCAATTTGATGATCTTTCTGGGTGTAGTCATTGCTATTGCCGAAGGCACATTCCGTTTCAAAGATGAACTTACGACATCACCTGATGACGAACAATCTCGATACGGTGCCTCTTTCTATGGTTGGGTTCCCTCACTCATTGCTACACCACTCCTGACACTTATGCGTTCTGTTCTAGTAAAAGATCTAGTAACTCCCCGAAAAACAATGCCTGGTGCTGTTCAGACAGAAGGTGCAATTTACTCCGACGACATAAAAGAACGATACCGTCGCTACGGAATGGTCAATCGTGTAACGGAATTGACAGATCACTTTCGAATTGAGATTGAGTTCCCTCGGTGGGTTCCCAATTCTGCTGCAAAAGATACCTACGACCTACCTGATAGATTGCCAGACTACGCTTACGAAGTTTATCTCAGTTCTCCTTATGCACCAGATGCAACCTCTGTTAATGAGAGCGTTGTGACCGTTCAAACGCAGTTGCCAAGGAATGAAGAGAATCCCAAGTTATTTGCTGATCCACGTTTTGAAAAGGTGGTTGGACGTACCAGTTCGTTCCCAGATGGTTTCAGAAATACTTTTCCTATTCCTGGACAACCTGAAGATTTCTATACTAAGTATCAAAACAGGATGCTTGAAATTGTTGTGCCTAAGGAAGGCACTTATGAAGAACTTGCGTTAGAACATCCTGTTCACTATGCAAAACTTAAGGGATAGGAAGACGTTAACTGTCTGGGATAAAGATTACCTATGGCATCCATTCACACAGATGCGTGATTGGTTGGCAGAAGAGGTAGTTATTATTGAACGTGGTGAAGGGGTTTACCTGTTTGATGTTGAAGGGAATCGTTATATTGACGGAATCGCTTCCATGTGGACAAATGTTCACGGACACAATCACCTCGACCTAAACGCTGCTCTAAGAACACAGTTAGATCAGATTGCACATTCCACCCTACTCGGTTACAGCAACATACCTGCCATTAAACTTGCGAAGAAATTGGTTGAGATTACACCAATAGGTCTCAACAAGGTTTTTTACTCCGACAACGGTTCTACAGCAGTTGAAGTTGCCCTGAAAATGGCTTTTCAGTACTGGCAACATAAAGGTCAACCGCAGCGCAAACTATTTATCCACTTTGATAATGCCTATCATGGTGATACTGTCGGTGCGATGAGTGTCGGTGGTATTAAGAGTTTTCATAACACCTATAATTCCCTCTTTTTTAAATGTATCCGAGTATCTGCCCCAGATACCTTTTGTTCAACTAATGTTGGCAAAGATTCGGATATAGCATTGAAAGCTCATTGGCTCAGCACGGTAGAACGGGTTTACTCTGAGCACGTTGGAGAGATTGCGGGTATCATTTTAGAGCCGCTAATACAGGGGGCAGGTGGTATGTTAATTTCACCGGATGGCTTTCTGAAGGATCTTGCTGAATTTGCTAAAAAAGAAGACATCTTATTGATTGTTGATGAGGTAATGACGGGACTTGGTCGCACTGGAAAAATGTGGGCATGTGAACATGAAGATGTTACACCCGACCTGTTATGTACTGCCAAAGGACTTGCAGCTGGCTATCTTCCACTCGCAGCCACGTTAACCACCGATGAAATCTATGATGCATTTCTCGGTGAATATAGTGAATTAAAGACCTTTTTTCACGGACATACCTTCACTGGAAATCCGTTAGCCTGTGCAGTGGCGTTAGAAAACATAGCGATTTTTGAACGGGAAAACCTACTGCATCGACTCCAAAATACTATTGCCCATTTTCATAAACGACTACAGGAATTCTATTCACTGCCACATGTTGGTGATGTGCGTATCTGCGGAATGGCTGCAGGTATTGAGTTGATGAAAAACCGAGACTCCAACACCCCTTATCCATTTGAGGAAAAGGTCGGTATTCAGGTTTGCAAATATGCACTCTCTCAAAGTGCAATACTCCGTCCACTCGTTAATACGATAGTGTTGATGCCTCCTTTACAAATATCCATTTCTGAATTGGATTCCCTTATTGATATTACATACCGATCTATTGATGCTGTAACAAAAAATAGGGCGGGATAGAACCCGCCCTACAGATTATCTGCTATAATCGTAGTGTTAGAAACTTTGCCGACCTGTTGAAGTGTTCTGTGCTTTATCGGTTACCCGAATTGTGATGCTATGTGCTCCTTCGGGAAGTTTGCCAGTTTCCAATAGTAGTGTTTCCTCTTTGGAATCAAAGATACCATCATCAGGAAAGATGACTTTCCACTGTTCGTCATTATCAATCTTATAGACTGCCTTTTGAACAGTGTTCATCATATCTGAGACATCACAAGTAATCTTGAAGGTTCCGTTCCCGTTTTCCTCAACGTTAATATCACCGACATTTGGATCGGTATTGTCAATAGTGAACGGTGCGCTTACTTTTTCAGCCGATTTTTCCCATCCTACAGGATTACTCAGTTTATCAGTTGCCACTACTTTTATATGGTACTTACCATCGGCAATGGCAGTAATATCCCAATCATAACTTGAAGATGACAGTTCCTTTTTGAGAAGTTGCCAATTCTCTTCACCAACGGCTTTGTAGTGAACAGTATACTGTAATGTATCCTTATTAGCGTCTTCAACCTTCCATTCGACTTTCCATTTTTTTGGAGAAGCAGCTGAAGATGAACCTCTACTTGAACTGCTTGGTGAAGAAGGACCACTTGAAGAACGAGCTGAACTACTACTCCCACCGGAACCAACGCTGATACTGGTAAATCGTGGTTTAACATTAGTCTGTGCCGATGCGAGGATTACTTTTTTCAGTGTGGGTGATTTTTCTGGGTCAGTGGTAGTGAACTTTGCACGCCATTGAATATACTGACCGTCCGCATTTGGTATTTGCGAACCTTCTGGTGTGGTAAGTTCTTCTGACCATTTATTCCATGTATCATCTGGCTTGCGAGTATTACCTGTACGCGTTGCAAAGGTAATAGATGTGCCTTCTTCTATGTCTGCTTCCCACGAGAGTTTACCCCAACGCGACAAACTTTGTGCATCATGAACAGAGGATTCAATTGTCCCTTCCTCAACGTGTGTTGAAGTCAGCGCGAAAAGTTTACCAGGATTTCCAGCGGCAAGGATGGTTTTCATATCATCCGAGTTTTTGGTTTTCAGTATCCCTACGATGTCCTTAGATGAGGATTTTCCAATCACCTCAAAATCACCGGTTTTTGTATCTACACGATACAGTTTACCATCGCTTCCTGTTCCAACTAATAGTTTTACTTTGTCTTCCATCTCTTCCAATACAATTGCAGAGATAAGCGGTTCTGGTGAACTCCACACAAGTGCGACTGTTCCATCGGGATGAAGCCTATAGATAAACGACTTATTTTCTTTTGGGGGACCACTACCTGGTGCTTGTGGTGCGGGGACAGAAGGACCTCTGCTGGGACGACTGCTTGTGGCTCTACTACTTCTATCTTGAGGGACAGATGTAATCAGTGATGCATACACATTACCTTTACTATCCATGACAAGATTACGGACATCTTTTTCTTTGGCTTGGTATACCACGTTTGCAGCACCATCACCACTAATTTTATAGATAATCCCGTTTCCGCTACTACCAACATAAAATCCGCCATCATCAGTTGCAACTAATGACACGAGATTTTTTTCTTCTGCATCAAAAAGGACATTGGATTCACCATCAGGTGTAATTTTGTAGACTTTACCTTCGTCTCCAGTCACCGCATATAGGTTTCCATCATCATCCAGATGCATTCCCCATACATATTTATCCCCTTCACTCAGAAGGGTCGTTGGCGGTGTAGTTGCATCGGTAATTTTATAGATCAACCCGTCTGGACCTGTTCCAGCATAAAGGTTGTCGTCTGCATCAATGACAAGACTATATATTTGTACTTCTGGTGAATCATAATAGAGATCCATCGTTTTTCCATCAGCACTAATCTTATAGATTTTGCCTTCGTTGCCTGTTCCGGCGTAGATATTACCTTCAGAGTCTTCAGCAAGTGCCCAGACTTGTGCCTCATCAACCTTTGAGAAACCGTCTATTTTCATAGATAAACTGGCATCTCCCTGGCTTGAGACCGAGATATTCTTGATTTTACCTGCTTCAAAATGTGTTCTCTGATGTTGTTCCCATAATGACGTTGTCACGGCAGAAGCAAGGCTTGCGTGAATTAAGATAATTGCCATCAGGCTCCAAACGCGAAAAAAACGGCGCATAAAACATTTCCTCCTGTTAAAATTGCGCTAAAACAATACGATAAAATGTATATAAAAGTTTATTGTGCATTTCTATTAACGGCAATCTGCATAGTCCTACTGCCAGTAATAATGTAGTCAGTTTCAACCTTATCTGCATGTATAGCAGTACCGAATGTGTAACTGCTTTCACCGCTTCGCATAGCGGTATTCATTACAGACATGTACGAGAGTGGCAGATTAGGGAATTCCTCTCCTTGAACGGTTAAACCGGCTTGTGGTACAGAAAGTTCAAGGATGAGATGTGTGTTAGGTTCGCCGTCTTGCAATAATTTTACCAACTGATTGATATTTTTCGGACTGAAACTACCTGGTGCACGAGAACGTTTCCACGATTGATATGAACTTGCACTCATTGCTCGGAGCAACACAATCCCTTCAGGTGTATCCTTCGGAATTGTAATTGTCCCTGTCAGAGTTTCTTCTCGTTCAAGGTAGGGGCGCACAGTCAGGATCATTTTTACTTCATCACCGGGACGATATGAGAGTTTATCCAAACGCGCCGCGAGAATTTGTGCGGTTTTCCGCTTATCCTCAATTTTTATATCAAAGTCTATAGATTCAATTCGAACCTTTGCATAAGGATTGATTAACAGGTCCAACATCGGGCTTAGAATCGTCCGCGAAACATTCAGACCGGGAGATCCACTTGAAGAAAATACATTGTGTGTGACAATTTCACGATTGTCTAAATCTGGATGTGGTTCAAGTGTAATTTTTGTCATTACATTGACGGTGTTGTCATTTAAAGAGAATTCCTTAGCATTTACTAATCCTGAAATACCTGACGAGGCATAAATTGCTGTGAAAGTTTTGTCACGAGCTGCTTCGTAGGATAAATTATGCACTTTCTTATCAGATGTTTGGAGTTTGGCGGTTACAGGAATATAGTGATGCGAATCAGGAAGCTTCTCAATTATTCCAGCAATTGCAGGGACCCTGTCTTGTACCATAGTACCAATCGGTTGGGTAGCGGATGCAATTTTGGATGAACGTGCTCTACTGGGAAGAATAAAGTGAACGTATCCACCGGATAAAGGTAGGTTCACATTTCCTTCCCCAAAAGCTGGATGTCCATACGCAAGTAATTCTTTTTTCTTTTCGTCAATGTACGTAATCGTTCCATAGCCAAAACCTGAAACATCACCACGCATCACTTCATTTCCTATGATCTGTCCCGGTTCTACAGGTGATTCCTTAACGGGACCTCCTCCACCAGCTGCTTGTACAGGGACCATATTCCCTCTGCCAAAAAATGGCTTTAGAAGTGACATTGTTGTTGGATCAAGTCTTGGAAGTGCCACAGGAATCGCTAATTGGGTTGAATATTCTTGTGTATTGAAATAATTATCTGATGATCTGTTCCTATTCTCATAAGGTTTTCGGTAAAGAACGTTGTCCCCCTCAGGAATAAGTGATTGTACCAAATTCAACCCTTCTGATACATACTCCGAACCGAAGTCTAAGAATTGACCACGGGCATAAGTTTGGTTAGGCTTCATGCCGCGTTTTGCAACATTCACCATTAATTCAATAGGCGTAACACCAAAGAGATTTGAACGTTCGCGTTCATTGAAGTAACCAAGCGAGATAGCCCCCATGAGTCTGTTATTTATATAAACAGGACTACCGCTCATTCCACCTGCAACACCTGTCCGTTTGAAGTTTTCACTGGTACCTTCTGCCCATACCACATGCCAACCTGGATTTGAATTATATTCAATGCTGACTACTTCAAACTCAAATGCTTCTGCGTTTGTACCAGAAAATACCGTATATCCAGTACCTTTCATACCGTCTTTTACTTCAGATAACGGCATAAACTTACCGGCATCCCATTCAATTTGTGCGTTAGCGTGGAGAATAGCCATGCAGAATACCATAAACGCACAAAGCAAAAACTTTTTCACTACTTAACTCCTCCCTGATTTATCGAAAATTGATTTTCATGTATGACAAGTCCAAAGATATTTTATCAGATAACTGAGGCAACCCTCATAAGTGAATATATTTTTATTTAGTTGCCATACAACAAATGATAGGTGTTCAAAAAATCAGTTATTTTGTAATGGATTTTATAATACCATGTCAATCTGAAACTGTCAACAAAAAAGATTACTTTTATTGATAACCATACCAACAATTTAGATTTCTTAGGAATTTTATGCACAATCGACAATGTGTCCATGTTATTGTGTATGTAGTAGATTTCGCTTGACTTACCTTATCTCTATCAGATAAAATTGAGAAAATCTAAGATATACGGAATCCCTAATGTTAAGTCCACTCTATATCCTCTCTATTGACCAAGGGACAACCGGTACCATGGTACTCCTTGTGGATATGCATGGTAATATCGTTGCCCATGCGTATAAAGAATTTACCCAACATTATCCAGAACCGGGATGGGTTGAACATGATCCCGACGAGATTTGGAATACGACACATAGTGCAATAGTTGAGGTATTAGACCATGTTGAGAAAAGCAGCATTGCTGCAATTGGAATTACCAATCAACGTGAAACCACTGTCGTGTGGGATCGAGAAACAGGTGAACCGATTTATCCTGCGATTGTGTGGCAATGCCGTCGTACAGCAGATCGATGCGTCTATCTAAACAAAAGAGATCACATCGTAGCACAGGTAAAAGCTAAAACCGGGTTACTAATTGATCCCTATTTCTCAGCAACAAAAATAGCGTGGATTCTTAGCAATGTAAGAGGTGCACGTGATAAGGCTGAACGTGGTGAACTTGCATTTGGCACTATTGATTCTTGGCTTCTGTGGAAGTTGACAAACGGTACTGTTCATAAAACTGATTATACAAACGCGTCAAGAACACTTCTATTTAACATTGATACGCTTTCGTGGGATGAAAGTCTTCTGGACATCTTTGATGTCCCAAAGACAGTACTACCTGAAGTCTGTCCATCCGCGAGTCTTTTTGGAAAAGCGGAAATCTCATTATTAAATGGAATCCCGATAGCAGGTATCGCTGGCGACCAACAATCTGCTTTGTTCGGACAACTCTGCTGGCAACCTGGGATGGCGAAAAACACTTACGGAACTGGATGTTTTCTGATGCTAAATACCGGTTCAGTTAGAGTAAATTCTGAATCGGGTTTATTGACGACATTAGCGTGTAGCATCAATGCGGAACCGGTGTATGCATTGGAAGGTAGTGTGTTTATTGCAGGGGCAGCTGTTCAATGGCTCAGAGATGGTCTACAAATTGTAGATTCTGCTGATGAAACTGAATTAAGTGCCAACCGTGTAAAAGATACAGGTGGCGTTGTCGTTGTACCTGCATTCACTGGTCTGGGTGCACCTTACTGGAATTTTGATGCCAGAGGCGCGATCTTTGGATTAACATTAGGCACAAACCGAGAGCATATTGTACGTGCTACATTAGAGTCAATTGCCTATCAAACCGCCGATGTGTTAGCTGCGATGAAGTCAGATACAGATGAACCTTTGATAGAGTTGCGTGTGGACGGAGGTGCTGCTGCCAATAATTACTTAATGCAGTTTCAAGCAGATATATTGGGAATAGTCGTGGAAAGACCTATGCAAATTGAAACAACAGGTCTTGGTGCAGCTTATCTTGCTGGCATTACTGCTGGTGTGTGGCAAGATATTGATGAACTAAAAATACACCGAGAGGTAGAACGTGTTTTTACGCCTAATATGGAAGCTTTCCTACGCGAAGTGAGACTTACTCAATGGCGGGATGCTGTTAAAAGGTTAAACTGGGATGCTGATGGAGCATAATTATGCGCCTACAGTGGAAATACTCTTTGATTATCAACTTGACAGTCATTGCGGTTCTTGTCGCATTCTTCTTTTTTGACAGTATACGAATGCGTAAGGAGATGAGTGCACTTCACGCATTAGGGGCGGAACAAAGCACTACACTGAAGAAAATTGCAGAAAACACTATCCTAAACGCTGTTGTTGGAGAACTTAATACGTCACAAGCATACAATGCACAACGAATTGACAAGATTATTGCCAAACTCAAGAAAGAACATCAAGATATGAAGGACGTGATGAACGTACAAGTTACTCTGGGTGATTCTCGCGTCCGTTCCAGTTTGCTCACACAAGATGATCCAGCGAATTTTAATTTAGGTGATGAGGAAATAGAGGAAATTGAAACAAAAGAGGCAATAATTGATACAATTGCAGAACAAAGTGCTACATCCATCATTATTAATTACTCCATTCAGCCAAAAAGGTTAGATCTTACACAGATGCATTCTCATACATCATTAAGTGCAGCAGATATTCCAGATGAGGTATGGCAATTAATTCTGTCAAAAGACTTTGATTTACCGCCATCAACAACATTTACTGTTGAAGAAAAACGATCAGAATACAAAAACCAAATCGCACTTAATCAGGGAAAGTTCCCTTTCGAGTTGTGGCGGATGTTGATTGCGAATCAAATCTATCTGTCACCAGATGCAACAGTCAAAATAGGTGAACAAAACAACCGATGGCAAATTACAGATTTAGATAGTGGGCATAAATATAATTTGTGGTTGGACGAAAACGCATTTTGGATTCATATTGCGGGGACAAATACTGGCTATATTAGAGTGCTATTTGATGTTCCGTATATTGCAAAATCCATTCGTTCTTCGTTGTTGATGCATGCCATTTTCATTGTAATTGTCGGAGTTTTACTTGTTGTTCTGATTGATTTGATGACGAATCACATGATTATGAAGCCGCTTGCACGGATGACCGAGATTATTCAAAATGCTGAATCCGGTAATTTCTCATCTTATCTACATAGGAAGTATGCCTCAGACGAGATTAGCAAAGCTACTCGTAATCTGGTACGGATGTTTCTACAGTTGAAAACATCGCACTCAAGAAAGATAGAAGCACTCGGACAATTTGCTGCTGGTATCGCACACGAAATTCGTAACCCACTGAATTCCATCGGAATGACTGCACAACACCTAAAAACAATCTTCTCACAACCCAAAGTTAGTCCAGAAGACATTGATGAAGCGATTGAATTATTAGACATTGTTGATGAAAAAATCGGAGATCTAAAACAGACATCGGAACAATTCTTAACGCTTAATCGTCCACGAAAACTTGACTTGTCAACGGTTAATTTAAACGATCTCTTAGATTCTGTCCTTTCGGAATTCGTCCTAATTGCCGAAGAGGCTAATGTTCAAATAATAAAATCCTACAATACAGAACTCCCTGATTTGCAGTTAGATGAAATGCTGATGCGCCAGACTATTTTCAACATAGTGCAAAACAGCATACAAGCAATGCCTAAAGGAGGAAGTGTCTACATTACGACAACCTTTGAAGATAAAGGTAATATTCCTCACATTGTGCTTGAAATAAGGGATACCGGTATCGGCATACCGGAGGAGAATCAAGAGTTGATTTATGATGCATATTTCACTACAAAAGAGTCGGATGGTGGGGTTGGTCTCGGTCTCGCCATATCACATCAGACTATTACAGCACATCAAGGTAAAGTTGAAGTAAAAAGTAAAGTCGGCATGGGTACAGCGTTTAACATTACTCTTCCTATAAAATCCTCTGAGATATAGTAAAATTTGGAGATATTAGAAATGCCATCAATATTAATTGTAGACGACGACCAAGCACAACTCACAATTCTACAACGTATATTACAACGGGAAGGATATGATACTGCTACGGTCGAAGATAGTACAACAGCACTTGAAAAGATTAAGGAACAGATGTTTGATGTCGTCATCAGTGACATGTGGATGTCCTCACGGTTTGAGGGGCGCGATCTTTTGCGAGAAATAAAAAAGATTGATCCGAGTTTACCAGTGTTGATTATAACCGCATTCGCAGAACTGAATGATGCCGTTAATCTTGTCGCAAATGAGGGGGCGTTTTATTATCTTGAAAAACCAATTCAGATTGATGTGCTTAAGCGGGAGGTAAATCGAGCGTTACAATCTCGCGGTGTTCTGACTGATGGTGAACCGGAAACAGACACCACTTCCACAGATGATTTGCAGATTGATTATATTGTCGGGGAAAGCGACAAAATGCAACAACTCTTCAAAAATATGTCCAGAGTCATTGATCGAGGTGTTAGACAAGTTCTTATTACAGGGGAAACCGGCAGTGGTAAAAGTCTTGTAGCACAAGCACTTCATGAATATGGTAACCGCAAAGATCGTCCGTTTGTGTCAATCAATTGTGGTGCAATTGCCGAAACCTTAATCGAAAGTGAACTGTTTGGACATGAAAAGGGAGCATTCACGGATGCAATCCAGCAGAAAAAAGGTATCTTTGAAATTGCGGATACTGGCACACTCTTCTTAGATGAAATAGGAGACATTTCAGTCCAAATGCAAAGTACGTTACTACATGTATTGGAAAAACATGAGATTCGCAGGATTGGTGGCTCGGAAAGTATCAAAGTAGATGTGTGCGTTATTGCCGCTACAAACAAGAATCTGGTTGAAGCAGTGAAAGATGGCACATTTCGTTCCGACCTATACTTCCGACTGAATGTCATTCCCCTTCATCTCCCACTACTTCGCGAACGTATTGAAGATATTCCGCTACTCGTCAATTTCCTGATTGATAAATTCAGCAATGAATATGTGGACGCAGAACCTAAACAGGTTACCCCTCGTGCAATGTCTGCACTCTGTCGTTTTAATTGGCCCGGTAATGTGCGTCAATTGGAAAACTATCTCCATCGTATTTATGTCCTGTCCGAGAACGCATCAATTGACTTAGATCAACTTCCTCCCGAAATCTTGGATACATCTCTTCCACCTACGGAATTTGATATTGACATTCCAGAGAGTGGTGTTTCATTGGAAGAGATTATTAAGGAATATGTCAGTGCCGCTCTAACAAAAACAGGCGGAACACAGACCAAAGCAGCAAAACTCTTAGGTATTTCTCGCCGTCAATTACAGCACCGAATGCAGAGTTATGGACTGCAAAGCCAAGATTTTAAAAACGATGAATAGTTGTAGGGAAGGTGATTAGTCAGATGCCATAAGCGACAATTGAATACTTACCACAAGACAGACAATCTATTGACTTTATCTTATGTGTTGTGTTATACTAATTGTATACATACGTACACGAGCAGATAGGATGAAGACACAATCAGATCTGCGTGTTTCTGAAGAAATTCGCAGTTTACTTGACACACATGGAGGACATTACGCCGATAAAAGTGCACGTTGGTTATTCAAAGATAAAGAAAACGTACGTGGCTTGGTAACGATCTTGGCTAATGATCTTGTGAAATACCTTGATTTTGATAAGCTGAGAATACAGAACAGGAGTTTCGTGGATGACACATTGCGCGACTTACAATCTGATATGGTATTCACCGTGCCATTTAAAGATACAACTGATGCAAACGATCTGTTGATCTATATTTTGATAGAACATCAATCTACGGTTGATCCACTGATGGGATTTCGATTGCTATATTACATGTGTCAGATTTGGGATGGACAGCGGCGTGAGTTGGAAATAGGAGATATACCGAGAAGTCAGTGGCGTTTAGGACCTATCCTACCAATAGTATATTACACCGGTTCGCAGCGATGGCAATCACCGATATCACTCGTCGAAATGATGGGCATCCCAGAGATATTGACAAGGTTTGTACCAACCTTTGATACGTTGTTTCTCGGTGTTAAAGATACCGATACAAACGATTTAACGAAAACTGAACATCCACTCGGTTGGTTGTTGAAGGTACTACAACAGGAAGACGTTGACGATCCAAAAGTCATGCGTGAGGTAATACAGGAAACGCTTGTGTATTTTGATACCTTAGAACCAACGCACGCAGCACAACATAAAAATGCGATGATTTATCTCTTTCATCTCGTGCTTTTTCGCAGACCCGTAGATGAACGAGAAGAATTGATAGAACTTCTAAAAGCACACGCACAGGATAAGGAGGTTGAAAATATTATCATGACTGGAGCAGAAGCACTAATTGAACAAGGAATTGAACAAGGAATTGAACAAGGAATTGAACAAGGAAGAATTGACGCGAAACAAGCAGATGTTATCAAATTATTACTTCACCGATTTCCACAGTTGCCGGAGTCAGTTACCAATGAAATAGGAGAGATACAGGACCTAATTCGTCTTGATTCACTTTTTGAACAGATACTCGCTGCCCATTCGTTGGATGATATTGATATATCTAACAAATCATAATTCGTACATTGGGTAGAACACAGCGATTAATATTAGAACCAATTTAATTTTTTATCTTTTTTCTTGACAAGTCCCAAAATTACATGGTATCATTTAAACGAATTTTATTCCCATTAGATGTTGGTTAGAAATCCTTTTCGCCAACCGCATCTCTATACAAAATATAAGAAGAAATAAGACGTAATGATTGAAGTCAAAGAACTTACCAAGTCTTACGGTCCAACGCTTGCCGTGAACAATGTTTCATTTAATGCTAATGCTGGTGAAGTCGTAGGATTCATTGGACCGAACGGTGCAGGTAAGACTACCACAATGCGAATCCTGACTTGCTATCTAACCGCGGACACAGGAACCGCTACTGTTGCTGGATTTGATGTCCTTGAACACGCAATTGATGTCAGAAAAAACGTTGGATACCTCCCTGAAAGTGCCCCACTCTATGCAGATATGGGAGTGGTAGAATACCTTAAGTTCATGGCGGAAATCCGAGAAATACCCAAAAGTCAACGGAAAGAACGGATGAGAACTGTTGTTGATATCTGTGGACTTGAAGGTGTAATTCAAAAAGATATCGGTGAACTTTCAAAAGGGTTCCGACAACGCGTCGGATTAGCACAAAGCCTCATCCACGACCCGCCTATTCTGATTTTGGATGAACCCACTTCTGGACTTGATCCAACCCAAACTATTGAAATACGTAATCTGATTAAGGACATTGGGCAAGAGAAACTCGTTCTCTTCAGTACACACATTCTGCCTGAGGTGGCAGCAACTTGCAGCCGAATCCTTATGATCAACCACGGACAGATTGTCGCTAACGGAACATTGGAGGAACTGGTCAATCAAGTTCGAAGTGAAAACATATTACATGTTGCTATTAAGGGTACAGAAGATGAGATTACTACGAAATTAAGACAATTGGAAGGAATCATTGAGGTTACACCTGTCAGTACAGACAACGGTATTGTGAGATATGAAATTGCATCCGGACAAGACATTTCCGATGTTTCAAGCACTATCTTCAACGCTGCTGTTCAAAACCGATGGGACTTGGTAGAACTGAACCAAGAATCAATAGATTTAGAGCAAATTTTCCTCCACTATACGACTGGACAAACAAGAGGCACTCATCCCCCTCCTAAGCCAGAATCAAATGAGGATGTAGATTCTACAGAAGAGGAATAAACATAAAATTAATGTTTCGGTATTTTCTTACCTATGCCGATTAAACTATAAAATACAATGCAGAACATCAACATTATTTTCAAAAAGGAATTTAGAAGTTATTTTAATTCTCCGATTGCCTATATTTTTATAACATTTTTCCTCGGAATTTCCTCTTGGTTATTTTTCCAAACCTTTTTCTTTGGAAACCAAGCAGAAATGCGAGGATTTTTTGGGTTAATGCCGTGGATTTTTCTCTTTTTCATTCCAGCAGTTACGATGAAACTGTGGGCAGAGGAGAAAAAAATGGGAACCGCTGAAATATTGATGACATTGCCGATTCGAGATTATGAGGTGGTGATAGGAAAGTTTCTCGCAAGTTTCGGACTACTCGCAGTATCCGTTCTTTTTTCGATTGCTATTCCTATTTCAGTTGCTCTCCTTGGAGACCCAGATGAAGGAACAATTGTATGTGGATATATCGGCTTGCTATTGATGGGTGGAGCGTATTTGGCAATCGGGTTGTTTGCATCAACGTTAACAGAAAATCAGATTATCGGATTTATAATAGGAATCACCATCTGCTTTGTCCTACTGATAATAGGCACTGATTATGTGCTTTTCAGTGCTCCCAATTGGCTATACCCAATTTTTAGTTATCTCGGTCTTGGTGTCCACTATAGTAGCATTCTACGCGGTGTGATTGATTCTCGCGATATAATCTATTATTTAACTATCATGGGGTTCTTTCTCTATATAAGCACTCTAATGGTTGAAAGTCGAAAGTGGCGTTAGGATAAGGAGGAAAACTGTTTTGGCTGATAAACGGATCAGATTCGGTGCTAATACCGCTGCTTTTATAGTACTCATTTTCGGTATACTCGTGCTGGTTAATTTCCTATCTTCGCGCCGTTTTATACGGTTTGATCTTACTGAGGATAAACGTTATACCGTATCTAAAGCAACTAAAGATGTGATTAGGAATTTGGATGATATTGTTACAATTACCACATACTTCTCTTCAGAACCCGCAAGAGTAGCCCAAATCCATCGTGGTATTAGAGATGTTTTAGATGAATATAAGGCATATTCTAAAAGACTCCAGATAGATTATGTTGACCCAATTGATTTAGACGATGGTGAAAAACAGGAACTCCGGTTTAAGGGAATTCAGGAAGTACAAATCAATGTTCCTGGAAAAGGCAAACTGGAAATCGCAAATGTGTTTATGGCAATTTCTGTCGGTTACAGTGGCAAAGAAGAAGTGTTACCAATTGTACAGTCAACGGCTAACTTAGAATATGAACTCACCTCATCAATTGTCAAAGTGACAACCAAAGAAGCTAAAACTGTTGGGTTTTTAACTGGACATGATGAATACGATATTAACGCACAGGATCAAAGAAACCAACAGTTACGGCAACTTTTGGACAAAAACGCACAAGGACAATATAATATTACGCCTGTTGATCTTCAAACAGGTGAACCAGTTGACGTATCTGTGACGACCTTAGTTGTCGCGGGACCAAAACAGGAGTTGACTGAACGTGAGAAATACGAGATTGATCAGTTTATCATGCGTGGTGGAAGAGCAATATTCTTGATTGATCCAATTATAATGCAAACCAATAGAAGTCTACAAGCAGCACCGCTTACTACTGGTTTGAACGATCTGCTTGAACATTACGGTGTTAAACTCGGTAATAATCTGGTTGGGGATCGTAGATTTCATGATACCGTGCAGTTACAGCAAGGCAACATGACCTTTATACAACCATATATCTATTTTGTCAAAGTCATAAAACCAAATTTTTCTAAAGAACATACCATTACAAATCAGTTAGAAGAGTTGACGTTACCTTGGACAAGTTCTGTAGAGATATTGACGAAGGAAGGTATTAATGGAACATCCTTAGCAAAGACCAGCGAATTTGGACAGAGTTTTCAAGGTGTTTACAACCTTATGCCAGGTACTCCTACACCGCAAACAGATTTACAAGCCTTTTCTGTTGCCGCAGCTTTAGAAGGTAAATTCAAAAGTTTTTATGCAGACAAAGAAATACCTTCTGTAGAAACGACCACAAACACTGATGAAGAAAACGGTGATGAAACACCCGCCGAGACAGAGGATACAGCGGAAGGAACTACCATTACTGAAAGCGCAGAAACACAGATTATAGTCGTAGGGACAGCACAATTCCTCCCACAGTTGAACAGAAACAGTGCTGACTTCTTTTTAAACTGTATAGACTGGTTGACCCTTGGTGATACACTCATCGGAATCCGTTCTCATACGATTACAGATCGTCCCTTAGTAGAAACTTCTGAGTTAGCAAAAGAATCTATCAAGTATATCTGTACCGTAGGTATTTCACTGTTGGTGATCCTGTTTGGATTAATACGATATTTCATAAAAGGAAGAGTAAGACGGTTGGTAGAAACACAAGGTGTTCCAACCGCAATTGAATAATTCACTACCCCTGGATGAAACGATGAAAAAGAAACAAATACTGATTTTAGGTGGAATCTTTGTATTATTGCTACTCGTTATCCTGATTTTCGAGAACCCTTTCAGGATGAGTGAGTACCAAAAGAAAATTGAAGCAGCAACAGTCCTTTTTCCAAACTTCAAAAAGGAAGAAGTCACGAAAGTAGAGATAATCGCCACAGGTCAAACCTCAACCCTCGTGAAACAGAACGGAACTTGGGTTGTTGCTTCCATGGATAACTATCCTGCTGATAGTGAAAGCATTGATGAATTGTTCACCAAAGTCACTGAATTTGATAATGCAAATCTTGTCTCTGATAACCCAAAAAATCAAGATGAATTCCAAGTAGATAATACAGGTATTGAAACAAAATTATTTGGAGCAAACGACAAAGTTTTAGCACACCTATTTGTTGGGAAAAATACACCTGGGTTCTTAAGTAGTTACGTACGCGTTGCAGATTCCAATAATGTTTACACTGCACAAGGATATTTACAAGGGGTTTTTGATAAAAGCACACGAACTTGGAAAGATCGGACAATCTTCAATTTCAACAAAGGTATCGTTACACAAATTAACATTACTTCCCCTGACGAAACAGTTGAATTGAGATTAGACGCAGAGAATAAGTGGCAGATGTTACAACCGGTGTCTGCTGCTGTAAATCAGAACGAAGTTGACAACCTACTCAACACATATAGCCAGTTGAAAACGGATGATTTTGCTAAAGAAAAAGAACTTACCGAATACGGTTTAGATGTACCAACGTCTTCAATTACTGCAATCCTCAACGATGGCACGACAGCAACTTTGCATGTTGGTAAAGAGGAAGGTGGCAAGTTATATGTCAAGCGAGAAGATAAAGAACCGGTCTTTATGTTGTTCAAATCAAATGTTGATAATCTGATTAAAAAATCTGACAAACTAACAGAAAATGTACTCCCTCCAGAAACAGAAGACACAAACCCTTTACAACCGCAGGAGGAAAATCCCGAGGAGTAATTTCATGTGGTTGTGTAAATAATCCACTGTTGAGTTAAATCACTTGACTTAAACTACCCGCGACTAATAAACTATAACATAATTCCCACTTTTCTCCATTGCAACAAGGAGTTTTACAATGAAAACTTTTGCATGTTTTGCACTCCCTCTATTCATTCTCCTCACAGGATGCGCAACCTTAACCAATACCCTTTCCGATGATTCCAAAGAAAAATACGATTTCCGAGAAACCCAATGGGGTTTTAGCCAACAGCGAGTCCAAGTAGCAGAAAAGGATAGTAGACTTTATCTTAAGAGAGATGATGTACTTGTCTACAATATTGAAGTCGCTGGTGTGCCAGCATATCTCGTCTACACTTTCAAGAACAACAAACTCCGAGCAGCCGGATATATCACAGAGAAACCGGTAAAAAACGCACAGAATATTACCAAAATGTGTGTTGATAAACTCGGTGCCCCCACAAAAATAACCAAGGAAGGTATGATTTGGGATACACCAAAAACAGTGATAGTTGCGAACGCATATCCCTCACACGTTTCCATGGGAACTATTAGATATGAACACGTCTCCGGTGGGATTTTTGCAAATGTATTACATAATATAAAAAAGGCAAAACTGGGATCTATTGAACGTTGGGATGCTGTATGGTCGTATATTGATAAGTCGTTCTACGGTGAACAACGCAAAGGTAATGTCCATTTAGCAGATTTATCTTTTTATGAGAAAGTGTTATTCGGTACTGTTAAAAGACACGAATTTATTAAATTCGCTACCAGAACTGGTTATACACTCCCAATTCCACATGATTTTTTGAAAGAAGGAATGGCAGAAGCCAAATAATATTCCTATATGTTTCACAGACTATGTGTGAATTACGAACATTGAAATGAGTTTATTTCAAGTCAAAATAAATTATGGAGACAATATGTCCACAACTAATGATTACTGTTTAGGTATTACTTCCGTTCCACTTACTAAATTTTGCATAGTGGGACTTTCTTTATTACTAATTGCTACACTCACTGCATGCGATTCGCATGTTGCTTCGCAATTATTATCCACTTCACCGTCGGGAAGAACTATCCATGTAACAGGTAGCGGTTCGGTTACAGGGGAACCCGATATTGCCAACCTCAACATAGGTGTCTCTGTTGTAAGACCGAATGTTGCAGATGCTCGCGAGGAAGCTGCTGCTGCAATGACAGCATTGATAGATTCTCTAAAGGCGAACAATATTGATGAAAAGGATATAAATACCCAGAATTTCAGCATTTATCCGCAATACGACTATACGGAAGAAGGACGTAAACTACGTGGTTACAGTGTAAACAACACAGTTAGAGTAAAAGTACGGGATTTGACAACACTCAGTGATGTCATTGACGACGCAGCGGAAGCAGGAGAAGATAGTATTATCGTCAATTCCATACAGTTCATGATTGAGGATACGACACCATTACAGTCACAAGCACGTACTTTGGCAGTAAAGAATGCTGAAGCAAAAGCACAAACTTTAGCGGATGCAAGTGGTGTAGAACTTGGGAAACCGGTCACTATCACAGAAAGCACCTATTTTGAGAGTCCACCGATCCCTTATGCCGCTGCTGAGGCAGCATTTGATGATAGCGGACGTACTTCCACGCCAATTTCACCCGGAGAACTTACTGTAACTGTGAACGTTACTGTGATATATGAAATTGAATGAGATAGTCACGACCTAATTGGATGGTAATTTATAGTAGAATCCATAATTATTTATACACTACGGTAGGTTCGGTTTCCTAACCGAACCGGTGTTTGCTTGATCTCATTAGATGCGGTTAGGAAACCGCATCTACCGGGAGTGTGCATATATTTTTAGGTTTTGCTATAATTTTCTATATGTAGAGTCAGGTTTATATACCTGGTTCTTTGTTTATAAGGGATGCATATACGGTTAGCAGTTCCTTCCCAATGTTCTGCCAGTCATAATCTTGTTCCACGCGCGCGCGACCTTTTTCACCAATTTGCTTTCGCAGTGACGGGTTTGTCAGCAATTTGATGACAGCTTCAGCAAAATCTCTCGGTTCGTCAGCAATAATGATTTCTTCACCATCGCGAAGTGCTAAACCTTCCGCTCCAACTGAGGTAGACACAACCGCTTTACCCATTGCCAATGCTTCCAGAATCTTTAGGCGTGTACCACTCCCAATCCGTAAAGGAACAACAAATACTGTTGCTTCTGCGAAATAAGGTTTAATCTCTGGAACACGTCCAGTTACTATAACACCTTCTCTATCTGCAAGCTGTTGTACACGAACTGATGGATTCCCACCAACGATAGAGAATTTGACATCGGGAACGCTTTTCTGAACCTGAGGTAACACCTCTTCAGCAAAGAATGAGACAGCATCTTCGTTAGGGTACCAATCCATGCTTCCGATATAGATGAGATGTGCAGGTGCTTCCGATTCAAAATCTGGCTGATAATGTGTAACATCTACACCGTTAGGAATTACCTTAACAGCACTATCAGCACAATAATGTTGAAAAACTGCAGCGTCAATGTCAGAAGTGCATGTCACCGCATCAAACTGAGGACTTAACACCCGTTCATACCTTTGAAATGCGCGTTGTTGTGTCCAATATACGCATTTGACTAATATATTCTTTGTTTCACCCGTTAGCCTATGCCATATTGCCGAGTCAACATTTTGCTGAGAAAGCACACTCGGCAAGTCTGTTTCAGTATAAAATTGAGCGGTGTGAAACATCTCATAGTGAACAAGATCATAGCTATCTACTGCTAACAATTCCCTTAGTTTTCGTCGATACGCAGAAACATTGTATCGTGCTACAGTGATAGGTTGTCTTTTGATACATGCAGAGATGAGAGTACTGAGTGATAAACGTGGTAATGTAGCAGAATTTTGAACAAGGTGAACTTTAATACCTAATTGTTCAATATGGGTGGCACTTGATATATCTGATGGTTGTGTTTCCAATGCAAGCAGTGTAATGTCATTCTTCAGTGCTATCTGTTTCAGTAGGTTATATACGCGAATACGTCCGCCGTCAGTGAGCGGATACGGCACGGTGGGAGACAAAAAAAGGATTTTCATGTTCATCGGGAACAACAATCGTTTGTCATGAGAGATATGTCCTGAACATTATTCTGTAAGTTCGCTGTCTTCAGATTGATTAGGTTTATTGGTGTCTTTTTCATTTCTTTTAAATCTATCCATAAATGCAATCAATTTTTCTTTTAACTGCTGCCGTGAACTGAGTACCGGTGTAGATGGCAGAAAGACAGTTCCGCTTTCACGAGGTATCCATCCTTTAAGGGCATCAGTTATTCCAATATAGAGCCATTTACTATCAAGGTCAAGATAGACATTCAATCTACTTTCCGTTTTTTGGATATTATAGATTTGTGTGCCATCAATTACTTGCCAACTTGTACCACCTTCTTCAGCAACCAATTTAGCATTTACGGACAATGGTATTTTCTTCCGTTTGAATCCCTCGCGCAGTTCTACAGATAATTTTCCTTCGCTCAAAGTATTTACTGGAGTCGTATCAACCTGAAAAAGCAGCTTTATTATCGGGTACTTTGATTGTTGATATACATTCAATTTGTCTTTGCCATTTCTAATTTCATAACTCTGTTGATACTTATTATCTTTCATCAACCAGTGTTGATTGGTCTTTACAACTGTAAATTCCAGATCATTAGAAAGACTAATCTTCTTGGTGTTGAATGCATCCTCAAAATTTGGCAGATAGATATCAAGCACATCGTTATTCCTCGCAACGGTGTAACCTGCTCCAGTACCATCTGTTAGTAGCCAGTCCTGACCACTCAGCAATACTTTTATTTTTGGTGAATTGGAATTGATCTTTATTCCACCTAAAGAATCTTCAAACATTTCTTTCCAATTAAACGCTGTTTTTAATTCTTTATCCAATGCATCTGGGGTTAAAATTGCACGTTGAGCCAAAGCAACACTAAACAACATTTCCCTGGAATATACACCGATGTTTAAATTGCTGATATACCTTTGCTCAATACTAAAAAGATATTTGTTTTTTGTGTATACAAGTGGTTTTGAATTGACAGTGGGTCTTCCGCGGACTGCTGTTCTTTTATGGACTTGAAACTTTGGTGGTTCTGATTGCACGACCGATGGGGCATTCAGTATATAAACACCAAATAAAAAACCTATAACTATAACTACAAACAGTCCAATAAGTAGGGTTTTTAATATTATTTTCATGATGTTTTGTTATGATTTTTATTATCCTGTTATTGATTATTACTGTTAATTTGACCAGATATAAAGAAAAATAAGTTGACATTTCGTTTATCTCAGCACACAATTACTATAGAACTCATAGCGAGTACGAACTAAACATCGTTGAAAGTCACTCGTAAGTTTATCATTGAATATGCTAAATACCGAAACCCTAAACGGGTTTCTTTGAGTTTATCGTAGCTAATGGCAAGTTTCCTGTAAGTATCTTGCCA
>JAJEAG010000060.1 GCA_022824265.1 Candidatus Poribacteria bacterium
CATGACCGAGATATAAACGCTGCTATAAATATTCATAAGGTTGGGGCATCAACCTTTTCAGGAGAAGACGTAACACCTGCTACGGCAGGCTGTCTTTGATGATAGAAGAATCCCATGCCTTTAGGCTTGGGAGTATGTCAACCAAATATTTATATTCATTTTTTAGGAGATTCTAATGAAAAATATCATTGCGTGTAACTTAGGAAGTTATAGACAGTTTGGGGCAAATGCTTATACACACTTAGCAGAAATCGGTCTGACTAACGTTGAGATTCGTGTTCCTGCTGCTGATGGCGTTGATGCATTACAAACGGAATTGAAGGCACACGGACTCACTGCTACCAGTCTACTCGGTGGATGTGATGTTCAGTCTGAGACAGTTGTTGAGGATTTTCAATCGACGTTAGACATCGCAAATGAAATGGGTGTCACGGTTATTTTTGTAAGTGTTCACTCAGGGGAGACTGACAAAAATGTTGTATATGAACGTCTACGTGCTATCGGTGAAAATGCCGAACCATTGGGAGTAAAAGTGTGTTTAGAAACGCACCCTGATATGGCACACAACGGTGACATCGCACTTGAGACAATGAATGGAGTTAACCATCCGAATATCTGCATCAATTTTGATACTGGCAACGTCTATTATTATAACCACGATGTAGATGCTGTCACAGAAGTCAAAAAGGTTATCAAGCATGTCGGTGCTGTCCATCTCAAAGATACAAACGGCGGATATAGGACATGGCATTTTCCAACCCTCGGAGAAGGCGTTGTTGATTACAAAGCAGTTTTCCAGACATTGAACGATGCAGATTTCTACGGTCCCTTCACAATGGAATTGGAAGGTATTGAGGGTGAAAACTTAGATGAAGCAGGTGTAAAAGCACGCGTCGCAGATTCACTACAGCACCTGAAAGACATCGGAGTCATCTAATGGATACGAACCTATGTATTATTCGACTCAGTGATGGGGAACGGGTGGGTGATACACTCGGAAGTATCTTGGATACCCCAGATATGACAACGATCGGACCTTTTACCGTATCTAAGGAGCATCCCACTGAACTCCATTTTCACGATTTTGATGAATACTGGTATTTCACGGAAGGTACGACAACGGTAACACTCCGCACCGCTGACGGACAATCCGAATCATACCGTATTAGTCCAGGAGACTTAGTGGTAACTCCCAAGGGTGTGGAGCATGGACATGTCCCAGACGATATTGTGAAAGGTGTGCAGTGGGTGAGTATAATACATCCTAATGCTCGCCGTGGGCATTTACAACGATAGTAGAACAATTAATATGTCAACTCAAACAACTCCATTACAAAAACGTAGATTAGGACGAACCGAATTACAAGTCACAAGTCTTAGTCTGGGTGGTGCGCGTATCGGTGGTAGTAATGTCACTGATGATGAAGCAGTTGAAACGGTGCGTCGTGCCATTACATTAGGTATCAATTACCTTGATACGTCACCGCTATACGGTGAAAGTGAAAGAAAGGTTGGTCTTGCACTTGCTGATGGATGGCGGGAGAAAATTTATCTCGCTACAAAAACAGGAACACATCCGAAATGGCGTGGTGATTATAGTGCCGCTGCTACACGGAGAAGCGTTGAAAATAGTCTGCGACTGTTGGGGACTGACTATCTTGATGTCTGTTTAGTGCATGACCCTTCAAATATGGATCCAGTTGTTACCAAAGGCGGGGCATTGGATGAACTCCAACGGATGCGTGAAGAGGGTCTGGTAAAGTTCATCGGTCTCGGTGTGAGAGAGCACGAATTCCATAAGGTTGCTATAGAAACAGGTATTGTAGATGTAATTCTCACCTATCTGGACTACACGCTTCTGAGCCAAACAGCGAATGAATGGTTGTTATCCTTTGCCTCGGAAAATGACATTGGTGTAATCAATGGGAGTCCAATTGCAGCGGGATTGCTTTCTGGAGTTGAACCGAATGTTAAGGAAAGACCTCCTGAAGGTGAAAAGGCATACAAACTCTGGCAATGGGCAGTTGACAACAATCTAAACCTGCTGAATCTCGCTGTCCAATTCTGCCTTCGTCAACCGTTAATCACAACAAACTTGACAGGTTCTAAAAATGCGACAGAAGTAGAACAAAATTTCGCTGCTGCCACTACACCTGTTTCCGAAGATGTTTGGAAACAACTACAAACACTTTTGTAGGAGAAGATTTAATGAAATTTAAGGGAAGGATTGCCTTGGTAACTGGTGGAAGTCGTGGTATTGGAAAGGCAACTGCTCTTAAACTTGCCTATGAAGGTGCAACCGTTGCTGTTCACTATTCACAATCTGCTGCTAAAGCGGAAGCAGTTTGTAATCAGATCCAAGCATTGGGACAGAAAGCGATACCTGTCCAAGCGGACATCTCCGATAGAGAAGCAGTGAACAGAATGGTGGAAGATATCACCAAAGAACTCGGAACAATTGAACTATTAGTGAACAATGCTGGGGATGTCGGTGATATGGAGTTTGATGAGCTTACTCCAGAACATTGGGATAAGATTGTTGCGATTAACCTAACCGGTCCCTTCAACGTGTTGTGGGCAGTTAAACCCGGAATGATTAAACAACAGTTTGGTCGTATCGTCAATGTGTCATCAATTGCTGCGTTAGCAGTGCGTCCGAATCAGTTGCCTTATGCAGCAGCAAAAGCAGGGGTAATTTCCTTGACAAAATCGTGTTGTGGACCGCTTGCACAGCACAACATCCGAATCAATTCAGTAGCACCAGGAGCAATCGCAACAGATATGTTAAGTGAGGTTTCTGAAGCGATGGTCGAACAGCTCCGTTCTACAACACCGCTTGGTAGACTTGGTGAACCAGAAGAGATGGCAAACGTGATTGCTTTTCTTTTGAGTGAAGAGGCAAGTTATATGACAGGTGCAACTGTGATTGCCAGTGGAGGTAGAATTCTCATTCCGTAAATATTAGATTTATGTCTCCGATTTCAAGATCAAACGCTATATAGGTCTGTTTCCCTTCAATCAGAAACGTATCACTCTGAAATTCGCGTCGCGAATGAACCTGACGCAGGTCCCATCCATTGATTTGGACACGACGTAGCGGTGCATCAATAGCCAAAGTAAAGTTTGCGGTTGGAAATTGTGTGTCAAGTTTGATCTGCTGATGTTCATGGACTACCGTAATGCCTGTGAATTCACGTGCCATCCAATAGTGTCCAATTTCCGAGGTTTTCATCCAAAGCGTTTTTGTATTGTCCGGATCGTAATCATCTAACCGTTCTTTGACAGTTTTCAGCACATCAAACCCAAGTTTGTCTCCATTAAAATAGAAACCGGGCCAATGTCCAACAAGAACACATGGAAGTTCCTTTTCAAGGATAGGCGGTAAACGTCCACCTTGTAGATCCTCAGTAATAAAACGGTCAGCATTTCCTAAATCATAACCTGTCCATCCACCGAACCAATCTCCTGCACATGACACAATACTTGCAATCGCAATACCGTTTTCTTTGTCAACGTGCCAAATGGGTACATCTGGAAGTTCATCGTGTTTTAGCCAAAGAAAATAGAACGGACGTGGGTCGTTGTTAACCTCTTGTGATGCGGTCAACACCGCTTTTGCGTACGCAGCCTCTTGCCGTTTTCCGAAAGCACCAGGACTGGTTACACCTTCACACGGAATACCGACGTTGTTAAGCATATTCATCGCAGTGATAATATAGTCTGTCAGTTTATCAACAGGAGGGTTGACCCATTCTACCTGTTCCCATGCATCGGTAAGTGTTAATGTATCCAAATCAACGACAGCGGTATGAGTGAGCATCTCCGGTGTCAAATCAAAGTTTGGCCAGATGATTTCTCTGTATATTCGCAGCCACGACTGATATTCGTGTATCGGAAAATCTGGAAATCCCTCGTCAACGCGCCCAATTCCTGCAGGATACGGAATCAGACTAAATTTACCCTTAACACCGTTTTCCCAACACCACTCTGCCCACTCCCAAGCAAAATCTGCAGGTATCATATTAGGCATGTTTTTGTGTTGTGCTGCATCCCCTTCCCAACGGTCGGGTGGAACATTTGGTTGATGTCGTGCTTTCCACGCATGTCTTTGTTGAATCCAATAGTAGGTGAGGTTAATTACAGGACACGAATCATCTACGATAAGCGATAATGGTGTTCTAAGGAGGGGGTTGCAAATGGTAACGTTCATATAATCGCAGTTATGATCCGGTTTTGTCTTCAATCTGTTGTATACAACTCTTGATGTAAGGCAAATCGTCTACCCACAGTCCTTGGATATTATTCTTCAATGTCCATGATACATGTTGCATTGTATGAATATAACCGGCTTCAACAACAATCCCATTTGCATGGAGTTTATCAACCTGACGTGAAACAGAACGTGTAATGACATTGTATAATCTAAAATGATTTATTTTGTCCCATCCCAAGATGATTCGGTTTGCATCAATCTCGGTAGCAGCTTTGAGGAAGTTTGCAAACGGATTAATCAAAATCGCACTCGTCCGCAATTTTGGCTCAAGACGTTTCGCATCAACAAGTAATTGTTTCCGATGGTAAAAGGTAAGAATACTGACAAGGTGAACAATATCAAAGTGATGTACTCGTTCTATAATGATAGGAAGGATTTCGGATGTGTCTGTTTTCGGTTCAACAAAACACGGTATCTGGTTCTCACTGGCAAATCTGAGGGCATCATCAAGATGTGCAACGGGTTCATCGGATCCTTTTACCTTTAACTCTTGCACTTCATTCCAGCTTAATTTACTGAGAGGAGTTGAACAACCAGTAACCTCGCGTATATCATATTGGTTGAAATCGACATGTATGAGAACAGGTTGTTTATCTTGTGTTAGACAGACATCAATTTCGAAGCCATCAGCACCGTCTGCAAGTGCCTGTTTAAAGGAAGTGAGTGTATTTTCTGGTGCGCGCGCCATACCACCGCGATGGGCAAAGAGTTGAATATTCATTGTCAATTACTCAATTGTTAGTCATTATTCGGTGAGTATTCACCTGATTTCCGCAATGCTCTCCTTAGATTTACCAGTTCAAGACGATTCATTTTTAACGCTTCAACTGTTGCTCGACCAGTGCGTGTCTGTCCTATAATCAAGGAAGAGTTTTCACTCCACCTGAAGTGTCGTTTCCAATTTTGTAGACGAGGGTTGAAAAAAGGTACACGTAAACCTGTTTGCGGGTCACGAGCATGTGTTTTAGTATGTTTCGTAGAGTTGCACCAAACGCAAGACCATGCTAAATTATCTAATGTGTTTTTACCACCTACTTTTCGAGGAATGATATGATCACAATGAAAAAAAGAGGAGGCAAAATTGTCCGGTGCCCGACAGTATTCACAAATTCCTTTAGCGCGTTCCTGTACGCGCTGTCGAAGTGATGGGAGAATTTGCTCAGGAGGCATTGTTTTTCCCATTTGCCGGTGATTCTGTGCTGGTACTTTGAGAACAATCTTTAGCTGTGGACTCTTCAGCAAATTTAGGTTCATCAAAGTGGGAAATAACTAACTCTAATTCAGTCATAATTTGCCTTACTGGTTTTTCCCAACGTTCTGATAATACATTCATTCCTTCAATACGTTTAGTATTCAGAATCGTTAGTTTCCGTACGAGTTCTTGGTACTCCGGTAATTCATCATCGGTCAAAGTTTCATCATCTGATTTACGCCGCAGCTGCCAATAACGTCGATTCTCATTTTCAGGTAAACTTGAATTTTCCCTTATGAATGCTATTACCTCTGCATCAGATGCCTTTGGATCAACGTCTTCGTCTACAAGAACTTCTCCTTGTTGCCATTTTTGAAACTTCTGCATGAATTCATCCAATTCAGTTGGCGATAATTGTTTAATGCTATTCAGTAAATGTTCAACCTTTACTGCCGAGGACATCTCAATACTTGACATCACAATTCCTCCAAAGACGTTTGGTACACCTGGGTGTTCGACTTCCATTTGTCTATAATATCCATCCGATAAGTTTAACACAGATTGTTATAGGTTTCAATCCATTCTGTGGACAAGGTGACCTACTACTCTTGCTTCTTATGCCACATCCACTCAAAGTTATCCTGCGGTTGAAAACCTAAAATCCGTTTCGTTTTGGCATTTGAGAATTGTTGATGCGGTAAATCAGCGAAGATGTTGAATATCTCACACTTTGATGGTAGGTTTTCCAGAGCAACCTCTAATCCTAAACGAAACGCCTCCCCAGCATCTCGCCAACTGACTGAAAATGGATTAAGATCAGTGCCTTGTGCCTCATAATCAAGTTCACGGAAACTAAGAAAAAGATAACAGAGGACATAGATATCGTAATTCTCGGTAAAAACTTTACATATTTCTTGTCCAAGTCCTTTCGTCAACGGATATAGTCCTGTGCTTGTTTTAGGTGGGACATCGGGGTTAATTTCGTAATCCCAACTTGTATAATCTTCGCCTTGAATGGTGAAGTGAGGTCCCGTGTTGATAACACGCCTGATACCGTGTTCAACTGCAGCGCGCATTGTGTTGTATGCCCCACGTGTGCTCACATCAAATGCAAGTTGACGATCATGTCGAAGCACGGAGCAATTGATAATAGTGTCCATCCCTTCCGCCGCCTGTAAAACTTGATCTAATGAACCTACATCTATATGCAGGGATTCATGTTTTGTATCAATCTCGTTGATGTCCGTTACACGTAAGGTGTAATAAGGTTCTAACGCTTTCACGACATGCGGTCCGAGATATCCGTTACCACCTAAAATGAGAACTTTCATTGTTTTTCCTTCATATTCTTTTGGACAGATCGGGTGTCTGCTATTATGTTGCTGGCACAAATTGTGGGTTGAATTTCAGGTGTCCCTTAGCCTTACCAATATCAAAACGGGAACCGGGGAACTCAGATTGCACGTGGAATATACCCCATCTTGAAGGGGCATCTATGGCACCTTGGAACGCAGCAACTGCATCATTAATTTCAAGCCACATTGCGTTGAATTCAGCATCAGCTGCATCTTCAGCAGTGATAATATCTCCAAGACGAAGGCATGTTACATCAATTTTTCTTTCACGTGCGAATTCTCTGCAGGTGAATTCACCCAGATGTTTTGCGAGTACAATTCCTTCAATGCTGGGACGCGGTCTCCAATTCTCTTTGACAGTCCAATCTTTACCATGCTGCTCAAACAAACGTAGAGTACTGGCATAGATAAAATGTTTGACACCTTCTGCGGATGCAGCCATCAGCAGGTTATAGGTGCAACGTGTTTGATAATCAATCTCGTAGTTTTCCGGTTCTTCCGCTTGTGCTTTAAGTTCAGGATGCGTTTCTGCAATATGAACTATAGTGTCTATGCCTTTCACTAATTCATTCGTTGACTCGTCGTGTCCTAACGCACTCTGCACAAATTCGTAGTTCGTATCAACAGGTTCAAGTTCTGTTAGCCGGATCGTATGTGCTTCCGCAGTAACGTCTGCTAATTTACGCGCCAATTCCGATCCTGCTGAGGTAATCAATACATTCATAGATAATCTCACATTTGTGTGTTATATTATGCTCTAAAGTGCTACCTGAATTTTCTCGGCGATGTTATTAATCTCTTCAATGTTCCCTTCATTCCTCGGTTGCCAAAGCGGTTTCAATGAATCTGCTTCCCATCGGGGAATAAGGTGTAGATGGAAATGAAAAACAGTTTGAAATCCTGCTGCTTCGTTATTTTGGATCAAGTTGAGGCCATCTGGATTTAACACCTCACGGATCGCTGTAGCGAGTGGCACAACGGCTTCCATAATTTTACTGGCTACTTCTGTGGGGATATCAAAGATATTCCGATAATGTTGTTTTGGTATAACTACTAAATGTCCCGGATTTGCGGGGGCGATGTCCATAAAAGCGAAGACTTGCTCGTTCTCATAAACCTTTGCGGCGGGAATCTTCCCTTTAACTATTGCACAAAAGATACATTCCATTATAATTTGTATCCTTATTAATATTTTGAAGTGATTTTAGCAAATATAGACGATAAAATCAATAGAAACATGAGGTATGTCATTATAAAAAGGTGGGATTTTGTTAGGAGGATGTTGTTTGTTATGGCACTTCAATCTTTGAGAACAATTGTGTAATTATATTTTCAGTATCAATACCTTCCGCCTCTGCTTCGTAGCTAAGGATAATCCGATGCCTTAACACATCCATACCAATTTCATGAATATCCTCAGGTGTAACATATCCGCGTTCGGAAAGGAATGCTCGCGCTCTGGCAGCGATAGCAAGAAAAATGGTGGCACGCGGTGATGCACCGTATTCAATTAGAGGACTCAATTCATCTAATTGATATGCGTCCGGAGCACGTGTCGCACACACGAGATCCACAATATAAGTTTCCAACTGTTCTGCCATATAAATGCTGCGTGTAAGTTCACGTAATCTGATTATGTCTTCACAGGAAATCACTTGTTGAATTTCAGGAATCTCTTCAGTCGTCATCCTTCGGAGAATTTGCAGTTCCTCTGTATGTGATGGATAGTTGACTTTAACTTTTAGCATAAATCTATCAACTTGTGCTTCGGGCAGCGGATAGGTTCCCTCATGCTCAATCGGGTTTTGTGTGGCTAAGACGATAAATGGCTCTTCAAGTGGATATGTTGTCCCGCCAATCGTAACCTGTCGTTCTTGCATTGCTTCCAGCAGTGCACTTTGCACTTTTGCTGGGGCACGGTTTATTTCATCCGCAAGAACGACGTTTGCGAAAATAGGACCCGTTTTTGTGTAAAATTCACCTTTCTGTTGGTCGTAAATCAATGTGCCGATAAGGTCTGCAGGAAGCAGATCCGGTGTGAATTGGAGTCGGTTGAAAGAGGCATCAATAGTTTTTGCGAGTGCAGCAATAGCAGTAGTTTTCGCAAGTCCCGGTACACCTTCAAGCAAGATGTGTCCGTTACAAAGTAGTCCGATAACTAAACGTTCAAGTAATGCGCGTTGTCCGACAATTATTTTTCCTGCTTCGTTTAGAATATCTTGTATCAAGCTGCTATCGGCTTGGATACGGGTATTTATCGCGTCTAAGTCGTAGTTCTGCATATAATAATTCGGTGTTTACGAGAAGAATGGTTGTGTTTCCCCTTCTTGGAAGGACTGTTCAAGCCAAGGATCCTTTGTTTTCTGTCTGAATTCAATGACTTTTCGCCGCATCTCGTTGACTGTGTCCTGTAACTTAGGATCATCAATGAGATTATTAGATTCTGCCGGATCGTTTTCCATATCAAACAATGCTTCTCTACTTTGATGCACAAAGTCCTCTCGTTGCCGTTCTCCCAACTCTTGGATGTTATCGTTCCGAACTGCTGTCCATGAAATAGAACGGAATAGGTCACTCGGAAGTGGTGTTTCTAATTGATATGCTAAATTACGAACATATTTGTATCTCCGCCCACGCAGAACCCGATACGGATAGTAGTTAGTGACTTCATGGAAACAGTGAGAATAGTATGTTTCTTCCCACTGTCCGTTGCCAGGATTCGGACTGTCATCTTCAAGAATGGGAAGCAGTGATCTGCCTGGGAGGGCATCTTCTCCATCGGGATGTGAAACACCACACCAATCTAACATAGTTGGACAGAAATCAACCCAATTGACAAGTGCCTGATTGTGGAGTCCACGCCGCTGTTGTGTCGGACTTGCAATAAGCAGTGGGCAATGATGTCCACTGTCAAAACTGGATGCTTTTGCTCCAGGAAATGGCATTGCATGGTCTGTTGTTACAAAAACAAGTGTGTCGTCTGCGCGTCCAGAAGCATCAAGCGCATCTAAAGCTGCACCGACAACAGCATCCCATCGTGAAACACTTTCATAATAATCCGCGAGGTCTTCACGTACGGCAGGAACATCTGGCAGGAAATTCGGGACAATTATCTCGTCAGGACTGTATGATCCAGGTTCAATACCCGCATGCTGCCGATCATTTCCGAATCCTTTTCCCGCACGATGTGGATATGAGCAACCGATATGTAGATAAAACGGAGTATCGGAATTTTGTGAAAGGAATTCCTTAACTTTGTCTGCAACATCTACAGGACTTCGGGCATTAACCTGCGGTTCATAATCGAAAGGGTAGACACTTACAGGTTCAACATGCTTCTTTCCGATACAAGCGGTGGCAAATCCGTGTGCTTTAAGAATCTTCGGAACTGACTGCATGTGTGCGTGCGTGCGAAAACCGTGAATTCCATGGCAGTGTCCATATTGCCCATGTGTATGGCTATGTTGTCCTGTAAGGATACAAGCGCGACTCACTGCGCAAGATGGGCTGGTGCAAAATCCGTAGTCAAAAACGACACCGCGTTCTGCAAATTCATCAATTCGGGGCGTTCTGATAACCTCATTGCCGTAGCATCTCGCGATACGACTCCAATCGTCTGCAATAACGAACATTACGTTTTTATAGGAATTATTCATATTATTTCTCAAAAGTTAGTTAGGATCGTGGTCGGGTAGGACCAGTGTTGGAGAAAAACTAAATTGACACATAAGGATAGAACGAAAGCAATGTCTTGCCTATTTGTGCAGTAATGTTGGTAATTCGTCTTCAATGTAGCATACAGTGCTAAATATTATCCCATTCAATCTCATCAAGTGTTTCCATAGTTGCTGCTTTTTCGAATAGTGCGTCCAGTTTGGTGTAACTTCGGATCGCAGATATCTTTTTCACAATAGGTTCAGGAATCGAATCAAATCGGAGTTGGAGTAATTTTAGGACATCCTCACGTTTTGCACGCGTTTCGCCTCTTTTTTCACCTAATAATTGTCCTTGTTTTTGTCCTTGTTCAAATAAGTATTCAGCCATTGTTTCTGCCATGACTTCTCCCTCCTCTCTATGATCAGATTGTTGTATTTCTTGGTGAATTATCATCTTCAACTCATCGTGTTCTACACTTGGACGACGATGCATAATTAGTAGATACAGATAGAAAATCGCTCTCCGCCATTGCCCTATATTCTCAGCATCAAGTTTATTAATATGTTTAGCAGCATTAATTAATGCTATGCTTATCTCTTCCTTTTTCGCATGTTCCTTTTGGAGAACGGTGAGTAACCACCCTAACGGATGATCCATCCGAGTAAGTTCTGTTGGGTCTGTTTCCTTGACGCTTAGAAAAAGTATATCAAATTTCGGGATAAATCGAGTGAAAATATCAGGAAAATCCATCAATGAACTCAATGATGGTGGTATTTTCCATTTTTGATCTCCAGTGTAAAGCACGATTGGGATAACGGGACGAAACTGCCATTGACTTTTTGATACACTGTTTGAATCCCACTCTCTACGTTGGGTATTCCAAATCTGTGTCATATAAAACAACACCCGGGAAGCCATTGTTACATCCACCGTTGATTGGTGTTCAATAAGGATGTATATCCAGAGTTCCTCCGTTTGTTCTCCATGAAGAAATGGCACAGTAAACACAAGGTCGGACTCTTGCTCCCGAAGGTTATCAGGTATGTAACTCCTATTGACAGGTTTAAGTTCGTCGAATTCAAGCTGTGTCACAAGGTTATCATCAATTATATTAATCAGTGCCCGGACGAACCCCCGGTCTTCAAGTAACCATCGTATGCTTCTGTCATGGAAATGTTCAATTGGAAAATCAAAATATGAAAGGTCTAATATTTCATTATTTGGCACAGTAATTAAAGCATATTATATGTGATTGAGTTTGTCAAGTAAATTTACTAAATATGGGTTGGTAAAGTTGTACGGAACTGTATTACCACTGAATACTTGTATACGATATTCGGTAGTTGATTGTAGGGAAGCAGCACGGAGAATATCGTTCCTGTTATTATCAAACGTTCCGTTCAAAACCCAACGCTTTAGCTTTGGGATGTAGAACGGCTAACGCCTTCATTTTTTAGTTGACTTTTTTTCTGAATGTGGTATGATATATCCTGCATTACATCGGTGGACTTCACCTCTCGCTTG
>JAJEAG010000034.1 GCA_022824265.1 Candidatus Poribacteria bacterium
TTGCTGCAACGGTCAACTCGGCTTAAAACTGAGTGAGTATGCTATAAGCATATAAAAGATGCCCACATTTTCAAAAACATTTCGAATTGAGAAGATGACCTAAAAGAACCCCAATCCTTTAGGTTTGGGAGCCGTCAGGAACGTGAATGCAAAAAAGTAGAATCGTATATAAGAATGCGGACGAGGTGACCTCGTCCCTACGAGGTTATGGTTTCATATCGTAGGTCGCTACGTTCGCTCCGACCTATGGACAATGTTTGTGTTTTTGATGTAAATACATCGGTTTTTTGCTTCTTCTAAAAACGTACCAAAAACGGCTGTTTTTCGGTTTTTGGTACGTTTTGTAATTTGGGGTTATGCCAGTCTGGGACTGGGTTTATAGGGTGGTACGATTTTTTTTGAGAATTTGATTTTGGTACGTTTTTTATTTGCTTGATTTTGGTCGGTTTTTGGGTTGATGTTTTTTGGGTGACGGGTGCCGGTTTTTGTTTTTCATAGTGGTAGTAGTATAACAGGTGTTGAAGTGAGATGGTAAGACTTGGGTGGATTGAAACAATATGTTTCATGTATGTTTCATGTGGTTTTCAGATTCTTGGCTGTCAGCAGTCAGAAGCGCGGAGGGTGCGAGTTATGTCTTATGACCGTGTTATCTATACCTTCTATCTACTGTGTAGGAGCGACATCTTTGTCTCGACCTTTTATCCAGAAAACCCTGTCCATCTTGTAAGTCCTTGTATAGACCAATAATATCACCACTTCCAATAACCTTCTGTGTTTTCAGCATCTTCCGCGCTTTCCGAGATTGAGACAATAAATCGACAATTGTATAACTCAAGAATCAGTTATTTACAATTGACGACCTATCTATTGTATGATAATATATAGACAAAATACCATTCAGCACAAAGGAATATACTCTGATGCAATATAGATTTTCACTTACATTACTCACACTGTGGATAGCACTTATAAGCACACCCATTATTCTTGCCCAGACAATACCAAAAGGACATCAACCCGTCAAAGCAAAATTCCAGCCAAGAGGAAGATTTGGCACAAACATCAAATATTCACCGAACGGTAAGATACTCGCCACAGTCAATAGATTTGGTTATATTGTACTCTATGCTGTAGAAAGCGAAGAGCCCCTTGAGAACTTTGCTAATCCGAAATGGGTTCGAGCCTTCGCGTTTCGTCCGGATAGTAAGGTACTCGCAACTGGACATATTGATGGTACCGTGCGGTTATGGGATACTGGAGACATCAACCAAGGTATAGGTTTGCGCGATCGATTAGGTGAAGCAGGTATACTATCGGGACATAAAGAAATGGTTAACAGTATTTCATATAGTCCTGATGGAAAATGGATGGTGAGTGGAAGTCTTGACAAAACAGTACGACTATGGGATGCAAATTCAGGTAAACATGAACGCACACTGTCAGGACATCGTCGTGCGGTCTACAGTGTCGCGTTTAGTGCGGATAGTAAAATAATCGCTGTTGCATGTTGGGGAGGAGTCTTTCTATGGGATACACATACAGGACAAAGAATTCAAACGCTTGACCTACGTCCAATTGTTAAAGCGGAAACACCTACTGTTTACACCTTGGATTTTAGTCCGGATGGGGATACAATTGTTACTGGCAGTTCCGACGGTGCAGTCTATTTGTGGGATGTAGACACAGGACAAAGACTACGCATGATTAACCAAAACGAAAAAGTAAGAGTGGTTCCGTTATACACCGTTGCCTTTAGTCCGGATGGAAACACAATCGCAGGTGCTTCTGGTCATATCTATTTGTGGGATGTCAACAACACAGAACAAGAACCCAGAATACTAACCGCACAAAATAGATTTCATTCTGGTTTTGCCTTCAGTCCGAATGGAAACAAGATTGCAGGTATTGGTTATAGCGAGATAAATATGTGGGAAACTAACACAGGGAAACGCATCTTTACAAACATGTTTGTTGGATTTTGATGGGATCGAGTATTTGTCAGAATAACGGAATCCGCGTCATCAGAGATTCAGAATACCATTGAAAGGCACAACAAAAAATCGGGCAGGTATAGATCATGGACATTTACATCCAACAACTATTCCTGCCCAAAATGGTTTATCTCAAAAGACACATTTACTTATTGAAAAGGAAAGAACGTGATGAAAGAAGTGCCCAGAACAAGTCTTCTGTGTCTTCACGTCTCGTTGCTTCATCGTCAAGATATGCTGTGGCAGTTTCAAGTTCCACTTCTGTCGGAGGACGACTTAATGTCATGAGATACAACTCCTCAACTAATGCTGCTGGCTGCATCTTTTCCCCTGTCTTCGGTTCAAGAAGTTGTTTAATTGTCCTACTCTGTCTCAACTTCCCGTTGACATAAGGAGAATTAATGATGTGAAGTGCCTGCGTGAGTGTAGGCTCAAGTAAAGGATCTAAGTTGCCTAAGAACTCCCTATCGGAACGTCCGAATAGACTGAGAAAACGTGAACTGACTGGGAGCGGTACTTCAATTGCACGCCAACCTACCGGATACCTTCCATATTTCTCGGATGTTCCTGTAACATCATTTAAGACATCAAGTAACACCTGTGCCATCAATGGACGTGGCATGAAGCGAGAGAAGAACCTATCATCTAACTCATTCGTTTCATTCGGTGCTGCAGAGAGTTGATATGTCCTGGAGTTCAGAATTATCTTAATTAAATGTTTGGTATCATATCCACTCCGGATTAATTCTTCTGCCAATGCTTCTAAGAGTCCTTCAACGCTTGGTGGTGTTGTCGCGCGCATATCGTCAACAGGATCGACAATTCCCCTACCAAAGTAGTAACTCCACAAACGGTTGACAGTAGCCTTTGCAAAGTATGGATTTGAATCAGATGTAATCCAGTCAACGAGATGTTGTACAGCATCTTCTCTATACGCTTCTGGCAGCGTTGGTCCACCGAGGAATGTAGGTTGTGCTACCTGTCCACGATTCCCTTGTACAGACTGGTTAACGACCCTACCCTGAGGATTATTGTAGATTACCAGTTCTTGGTAGAGTCCTCCGCCACGTGTGCCAACTTTTCCAGTAAATGCAGCGAAGTTCCAATAATCATCTGTTGTCCATTCGTCAAATGGATGTTTATGACATCTTGCACAACTAAGACGGATTCCGAGGAACACTTGTGCAGTCGTTTCTGCTCTACCCGAAGGTTGACGTTCAATCCGATAGTAGTTAGTCGGACCGTATTGATATGTGCTACCTGTAGCAGTCAATATATCACTAACAAACTGATCATAAGGTTTGTTTTCTTTAACGGAATCTTGTATAAACTCATGAAAGAGTGTCGCACCTCTATCCCCGTATTCTCCATTACCTAAACGTCGTGGATGTACGCGTAACATATCCGCCATTTTTAATGTACGCAGATGAATCCAATTAGGATCTTCCATGAGGACATCTATCAAACGTGAACGTTTCTCTGGATTTGAATCAGCAAGGAATTCCCTAACTTCATCGGCACTGGGCAATTTTCCGATTGTATCCAGATAAACTCTACGTATGAATTCGGCATCTGTCGTAAGTTCAGATGGACGCACGTTCAATTTTTTGAGTTTTGCCGCAACGAATTCATCTATAAAATTATTCGCCAATACCTCTGGATAAGGTTTTCCATCATCCTCCCTTGGAACAGTGATGAAAGAAGAGGAAACAACCCCTAAGTATCTTGCTAAGATCGCAGTTCCACCCCACCGAGTGCTTGTTACCAACCCAGATTCTGTCACAGTAGCAATAGGCTCATCTTTAGACTCGTAAACTGCTTGATCAGTGACATCTTCAACTGAGCCATCTGTAAAAGTTGCCAAGACTTTCAGTTGAATGGTTTCACCGACAGAAGTGAATGCGTTTTCACTCGGTTCAATTTCAAGTTTGTCCAAACGCGGTTCGTCGGGTGAGAATGGAGCACCAGCAGAAATCCATGCCAAAATGGTTTCCGCTTCGTCTGAATTAACCTCAAATCTCATGCCACCCTCATGTGGGATTTGACCTGTCGGTTTTAAGTAAAGTAGACTTTGTTCAGGTTCAAGAAGGTTGATCCGTCTGCCTCGGTTGTGAAGCACAATCGGTTCGTAATCACTTTCCGGATTTAACGTGAGTAATGATAAATTCAGTCCGCCTTGTCCACCGAATTTACCGTGACAGAGACCTGCGGAACATCCGTTTTTGTCAAGGATAGGTGCGATATCTTTAAGAAAAAGCGGCGCACCTTTGTTTGTTTCACTTTCATTTTGTATTTCGCTATCTGTATTTCCCCAACATGACATTGTAGTCAACATGTATGTAGATACTACAATAGCACATACTATGAGGAAAGGAACTACACTGTTCCATCTTACGCTTTTCATTTCATATCTCCTTCCTTGAACAAGGAATTTATGGCGATGACGTGTTTACTAACTTTAAACGAAGTTATGCAATATCGCAGTCATTCAATGTCTAAACTTGATACTGCAGACAAGGGCTATATTAAAAGCGTCTCAGATTTACAATTCTTCCTACTTTTTATCGAATACCTCTGAAAAGACTTGATTCATATTTTCAACGAAATGGAATGCAAGTCCTTCTTGGATATCCTCTGGTATTTCAACAAAATCCTTTTGATTTCCTTGAGGGACAATAATCTTTTTGATACCTGCTTGTTTAGCTGCGAGGATCTTTTCCTTGACACCACCAATTGGCAGCACCCTACCTCTCAAAGTCAACTCCCCGGTCATGGCAACTTCAGGGCTAATCCCTTTCTTTGTTGCAATAGATGCAAGTGCAGCGGCGATGGTAATGCCAGCAGAAGGACCATCCTTCGGAATAGCTCCGGCAGGCACATGAATGTGGATATCATCTTGTAACGCGTGTGCATCGAATTTCAAAGATGAAGCTTGAGATTTTATATAAGTTAATGCAGTTTGTGCTGACTCATGCATCACATTTCCTATCTGTCCAGTGATAAGAAGTTCTCCTTTGGCATCCTGTTTTTCTGAAGCAGTTGCCTCTACAAACAGTATTTCACCACCAGCAGGCGTGACAGATAGCCCTGTAGCCACACCTATATCCGCTGTCCTACCAGCGATTTCGGAATCAAATTTCGGAGGACCAAGGTAATTCGGTATATCCTTAACACCAATTTTATTACGGTCAGTTTTCCCTTCAGCAACACGACGCGCTGATTTGCGACAGAGTGTACCGAGTTCACGTTCCAGATTCCGTACACCTGCTTCCCGTGTATATTCTTTGACGACTTTTTGAATCGCTGCATCAGAGATTCCTAATTGCTTCTTCGTAATACCGTTTTCTTTGAGTTGACGAGGTAATAAATACTGTTTGGCAATCTGTTTTTTCTCATTTGATGTATAACCGGGCAACTCAATTGTTTCCATTCTGTCGCGAAGTGGTGGAGGTATTGAGTGTGTTTGGTTCGCAGTTGTAATAAACATAATCTGCGACAGATCGAATGGAACATCTAAATAGTTATCAGTGAACGCATGATTCTGTTCGGGATCAAGCACTTCAAGTAATGCAGCAGCAGGATCACCCCGAAAATCGGAACCGAGTTTGTCAATTTCATCAAGCATAAAGACAGGATTATTGGACTCCGCTTGTCGTATCCCTTTCACGATCCGTCCCGGCATAGAACCGATATAGGTACGCCGATGCCCTCGGATTTCCGCCTCGTCGTGCATGCCACCTAAAGAGAGGCGGACAAATTTCCTGCCGATAGCACGAGCAATTGATTTACCGAGAGATGTTTTGCCCACTCCCGGTGGTCCTACGAAGCAAAATATAGGTCCCTTTATCTCAGACTTGAGTATACGTACAGCAAGATGTTCAACAATACGTTCTTTGACTTTGACTAAATTATAGTGATCCTCGTCAAGAATATCCATTGCTTTTGTAAGGTCAATAGAATCCTTTGTACTCTTTGACCACGGTAGATTGAGAAGCCAATCCAAATAATTCCTCGAAACGGTTGACTCTGGTGAAAAAGACTGCATTTTGGATAGACGATTGAGTTCTTTCGTTGCAGCTTTTTTCGCTTTTTGTGGTAACTTCGCTTTTTTCAATTGCTCCCGCATTTCCTCAATGTCAGAGGCTAAGTCATCTGCTTCACCAAGTTCTGTCTGTATTGCCTTAAGCTGTTCACGTAGAAAGTATTCACGTTGCCCCTTATTAATAACTGCTTGTGCATTAGATTGAATTTTACTTTCCAATTCATGGAGGTCCACCTCTTTAGCGAGTATATGAGTAAGCTTATTAAGCCGCTCAGGAACAGGCACTGTCTCAAGAATCTGCTGTTTTTCCTGTGGTTTTAGGTCTAATACAGCGGCAATATAATCTGCTAACCGTCCAGGCTCATCTATACTTTTTGTCATTAACCCGTGTTCTTCTTGATACCTTGAAGAAAGTTGTACAATCCGTTGAAACATTTCATCAGTACTACGTACAAGTGCTTCTAATTCCAGATTTCCCTCTCCATCCTCTGTGGTGTCCTCTTCATCAATAAACTCTTCCTCTTCAATATCCTCTTCATCTTGTAGGAGACGGACACGTGCCTTTAGGAACGGTTCTGTGTGAAGTATCTCCTCAATCTCAACCCGAGCCCGACCATTCGCGAGAAACAGCACATCCTCGTCATCTTTTTTCGCTCGTAGGATATGAATTAAACTTCCAATTGGACGTAATTCATCCAACGTCATGTCCTTCACCGCACGCGGGTCTGCATCAAGACTACGACCTGTAGTTGTTTGGAAAATACAGAGGACACGTTCTCCGTTAAGCATAGCGTCATCAACTGCATCCATCACTATCTTTCCTGACAACGCAACGTGATGCGGAGGAAATGGTGGAACAGGGGGCATATAAGGAAAAATTACAAGATCGTCTACTGGAAGAATCGGTAAATCTACCGTCTCCAATTGTTCTTCACCATTCTCTTCCTCTTCAGGATTATTCTGTTCAGCAGTGTTTTGATTTTCCATTGCTATTTATTCTCCTTTCTAAATACATTCTAATACTTCGTTACGCTGCTTTGTATAATATTAATTATATATATTGCGATATATTCTACTGTGAAGTATTGATGCTGTTAATCCAACCGCGTTCTCCTTTAATAATAACTTCTGTATTTAGCTCAGCGCAACGTTTTTGATACTCCTTCAAGGTCTCAATAGCGGTTTCTTCCAAATTTATATCAAGAGATTCCTTTGTAGTATTCTTAGTTTTGAGAAGACTCGGTTGGGGGAAGGAAGCCCCCGGTTTATCTGCAAGTAACGGTATCAATTCAATAGATTTTAGGACACCTTCTGCAAAAGTCACTTTTGGAATAATTGTACGAGCATACTGTAATGAATATGTTTCGTAGATAAAGTCTGCAAGACTATAGATAATCGGTTTTCCTCCGTAGAGTTCAATACCACCAAGGGTATGTAATTGTTGACACAAAACTAAATCAGCACCAGCATCAATGAGTGCTTGTGCAAAGATACGTTGTCGACCAATACTTGACTGTTGCGCGTTTTCATCAGATTCCTGTTTTCCCCAATGTAGCCACACAATCACAATCTCTGCAGTATCATTAATCTCCTTAACAGCATTTGTCATTTGACTAAATGCAGCAGAAGCAACAACGTTCAAGGACGCCATATTGAATTCATTTCCGCGTAAATACGATAGCAGTGCAACTTTTTTTGACTTGACATCCAACAATACTGGTGCATTTGCCGCGGTAGGTGTAAGACCTGCACCCATTGGTTTGACGTTATACCATTCTAAATGGGTTAATGTATCTTCAAGTGCTTCAACCCCAAAATCCAAGATGTGCGGTGTCGCTAAGGAAACCGCATCAAATCCAGCATTTGCAAGTGCGCGAGCAAGGTCAGGAACAGCACGGAAACGCAGTTTTGATCTTGGATCCGGTTCACCTCTTTCTGAAATACTGGTGTTGAGTGATGCCGTTGCAACATCTGCAGATTGAATGACAGAGGCTGTACCCTCAAAAAATACTCCTGCACCGTGCTTTTCAATAGTTGGTGTCAAATTACTCCCTACTGTTATATCCCCTATTGCAATCACGGTAATCTCTTCAGTATCCGAGTGAGATTGTTGCAAAGGGATACTAATAAGTATCAATAGTACAACAAAAATGAGGATGTATATAGTGTTTTTCATTGCTCTTTTTTTAGCTGTGTTCCGATTGCTATCAAAGCATCTGCTAAAGCTTGTCGGTCTGACTGACTTGTGTTTTGTAGTCTCTGTGCTTCAGATTGAAGTCCGTCAATCTGTTCCTGAAATTCTGTGGCAAACTCATTAATAAGCATTGATAACTTTTCAAGATCATTTTCACTACGACTAATTAGTTCGTCAATACGATTATCAACTCGTTGCTGAATACTATCAGGTATATTTCCGGATTGCGCTTTTATATCTGAGATTTCCTTCAACAATCTTGCTTCAACTTCAGCGATACTCTGTCGTGTAATTTCAATATCTTGTGTTAATTTTTCAAAATGTTCATTGTATTTACGGAATTCATCTCCAAATAAACTATCTCTAAGAAACGATTCTAAGTTTTGCGGTTGTGACTGTTGTGATTCTGGTGTGTCATCAATTACAACTGGTTGCTGCGGTTCTTTCATTAACTATCTCCTTTGCAAATCTTAGTCCGTAATACGATGCTTCTATTATTTTTGATGTTTCTCAAGTGAATTTGTTCATAGGAAACATACCACATGCAATATATACGATTCAATCACATATATATTATGGGTAATTATATAAATTCTCTGGAGTGCCATCCTCTTTATCAACATCTATTGACACAGTAGGTTCATCTGATGACTGCGTGCGATTCGCGTTAAATTCACGGAGGATACAGTTGACAATTTCCTCACTATATGCTTCCGCAGAAACTTGTCGCTGATTTGCTTCCCATGCCATCCGTGCGACTGCTTCAAAATATTCAGCGTGTTTGTATGCCTCTAAAAGATCGTTACCTCGTGAGAATGTACCATGTCCAACCCAATAGAGAATGTGTCGCATCGGATCTACACCATTCTCAAATAACCGCAAACTCTCATAAGACAATTCCGGTATACCAGGGACACGTTCTTGTACAAATCCAATCCCACCAGATGGATCATAAATTATCGGTGTTTCCGGTTCATATCCCTTCAAAAAACTATAAAAACGATCTGGGTGTCCATGTTCAGTCCGCGAGATAAGGTTCAAAAACTTCGGTTGTAAGTGGACTAAAGCTTGAAATCCTTGTTTTTCCAATTGTTCAAAAATCAGTAGATAATGGAACATCTCACTTGTCGGCACACATTGACTTGAAGCGTTTTCTGAATCAGTATCATTATCTATCTCTGTTTGTGTTTGCGTGCCATAACGCATCCGATAATGAGTGCCATCAGGTTCTACTTCAATGACGGTGACATTTAGCGCGGGGTGCTCTATACCTATCATGTCTAACCGAGAACCCGATTTGGTTAAAAGCACATGCCTACCTGCCAGTCCTTTGACAACAATTGCAGCTGGTAACGCATACCGTGGAGATTCGTCATAGTCAATCAGACATTTCGCATCAACTGTTTCTGACAATATCACTCCCATATTTCCTGCGGATGCCCAAAGATAGTCATGAGCATGTGCATGTGCACCAACCCATCCCATCTGTCCGATACATGTACCTAATTCGCTGTCCGGAGAAATTGGGTGGAGACCTTGTTGATAACCTCTGGTACACCATTGTCGGTATCGGTAACTAAGAACTGGTGGCGGTGCTTGCTGTTGTGCCAGATAAGGATTGACTAATGTGAATTTCACTTGTGCCTTTGATTATTTTTCTATTCCAAAAACTGTACCTTAAAATATAACATGTTTCAGACACTTTGGCAAGTAAAAAGCATTGAAGTGCGGTATAAAAAGTTAGTTGGTAACGTGAGTTTGATAATTAAATCCAACTACCACTTGTTGATACCTCTCCTGCAGGAGCGATCTCCGAATCGCGATCTCTTATCTTAAAATCCTCGTTCAGACAACATCGTAGGTGCGGGTCTCCCACCCATAACACCCCGTGACATGTACACTATAGCCTCGGAGAGGCGAAAGGTGTATAGCAGCGTCAGATTTCAATAAACCGCCAATAATATCAAAACCCTTCAGCGTCTTCCGTGCCTTCAGCGATTCAGACAGACCAAGCGATTCAGACAAAAATCCGAAATTCAAAAAAGGCAATAAGCCAAATCTTTACCACAATAAGATAGTGTGATATACTACATGCAAATCAGTCATCCACTAACTCAATACAGGTATACTTTATGAAACCCAAAAACTATACTATTCTCCCATTATTCATGTGTGTAGCACTCCTAATCTCCCCATACGCAAATGCCCAAGACTATACCAAATGGAACCTACCTGAAGGTGCAATCGCGCGATACGGAAAAGGACACATCAATAAGATGCAGTATTCTCCAGATGGAAACCAACTCGCAGTACTAACAACAATTGGGGTTTGGGTATACGACACACAAAGCGGTGAAGAGCTATTTCTACTCACATCGAAAGATGATAGGATATCATCTACACAATATTCACCTGATGGAAATACAATCGCAGGATACAGTTGGTATGGAGTGCGTTTATGGGATACAGCAACAGGTCAACTCATAAAAACGCTCACAAATGACCCTGTTAATTCATTAGCATTTTCACAAAATGGTCTCAAAATAGCATGTGGGAATAATAACGGATATGTGAAACTATGGGATGTTAATACAGGTGAAAATATAGGCACACTCATAGGACATACCAAAACCGTATCAGGAGTAGCATTTTCTCCAGATAACACGATTCTTGCAAGTTCAAGCATGGACCAAACATTACGATTATGGAATGTCTCCACAAGTGAACACATAACAACACTCATAGGACATACAGATCGTGTTATTTCGGTCGCTTTCTCACCCGATGGCACGGTACTCGCATCAATCAGTGATGACAACACTGCACGACTATGGGAGGCAGATACAGGAAAGTCAAGAGCAACCCTTGAAGGGCACACGAAAAGAATAAATGCAATGGCTTTTTCACCCGACAGCACCACACTTGTGACTGCCAGTGCTGACAATACTGTCCAAAAGTGGGATGTACCGACAGGACAACATAAACAAACGCTTATAGGACATCAGCACTATCTTCTCTCCGTAGAATATTCACCGGATGGATCTACTATTGCAAGCACAGGTTGGGATGGAATTCGTTTATGGGATGCCAACGCTGAAAATCCAGCTTCTGCTTTTATATCAAACATCCGTCAAGTAAGATCCACCGCATATTCTCCTGATGGAACAAAAATCGCAACTGCAGTATATGATGGGACAATACGACTTGTGGATACTACTAACGGGAAACATATTGGTCAACCGGATATAAAAATGATTGCTACTCCGTTAAATACAGGACACACATTCTGGTGTTATTGCATCACTTACTCACCAGATGGCAACACAATCGCTACTGGGGACGGAAATGGGGTCAAGTTGTGGGATGCAAACACAGTCCAACACAAGGCAACTTACAAAGGACATACAGATAATATCAATTCAATAACCTTCTCACCTGATGGAGATACTATATTAGCAGGAACTTGGGATGGAAGAATACATTTGTGGGATGTACATACAGGCAAATATACAGCACTCCGCGCTGACGATGACCATACTCTATCTCAAACTGATGAAAGAGGATACATCACACGGAGAGACCATGTTACCTCGGCTATATATTCACCCGATGGAATCTTCATCGCAAGTGCAGTTGATGAAAAAAACGTCCGCTTGTGGGATGTCGCAACAGGAAAACAAATTGCTACATTCACTGGACACACCGACTATATCCATTCCATTGCTTATTCACCTAATGGCACAACTATTGCCAGTGCAAGTAGTGACAAAACCGTCCGTCTGTGGGATGTCGCAACAGGAAAACACATAAAAACCCTTGTAGGACATAATGACGCTGTTTATTCGGTAGCATACTCACCAGATGGTGCAACTATTGCTACTGGAGTAGGTTATGCTAATGACGAAATCCGTATATGGGATGCCGTTTCTGGAGAACTCATAAATACACTCAAGAAATATGGTCCTGTTTTCTCCATAGAATATTCACCAGATGGAAAAATAATTGCTACTGGAGGTGGAGGCGGAGTTCTTTTTTGGGATGCTTCCACCGGAGTAACTCTTAAGACGTTCAGCGGACATAACAGCGGTGTTGATGCCATTTCATACGCACCCGATGGTCAAACAATAGCTACTGTAGGTGGAGATGGTACTATGATTTTGTGGGATGCTACTCTCGTCAGTGAATGAAAAGAACCCTAAATACTTTTTTATAGGGCAATCTTCTCGTTAATGTGGCGATTTAAACACTATTCCTCGTTTGTACGAACAAAGCAACCTACGACATGAAACCAAACTCCGTAGGTCGGATCGAGCAAAGCGACCTACGACATGGACACTAAAGCACCAAATCGGTGAAAGGTGTATCGCAGCATCTTCTGTGTTTTCCGTGCCTTCAGTGATTCAAACAATATTCCGTGTTCTCTGTGTTTTCAGTGATTCAGACAGTTCAACATTTATGGTTGAATTATCGTATAATTATATGTAAAATTGGTAAAACTCAACATTAAGGAGCGTAGTATACAAGATGACACCCAAAGTTGCCTTAGAAAAACGAAATCAAATGTTACGAGATGGTTTCTGCATTGTAGACGATATTCTAACAGGCGAATTCCTACAAGAGCTACACGATGAAACCGAACGACTCATCGCAGGACATGTAGAACCTGACGAAATGATCTATCAAGGACAACACGTCAACGTCCGTGGTGAAGATAACCCACACATCAAGAAGTTATTGGAATGGCAGCCTGCCCGAGCCGCACTGGAACAACTCGGTTTTGCAGATTTCGCCGCATCCGGAGGAATAATTATATTAACCAAAGAAGCAGGTGGACCACCGCTCTATTGGCATCAAGATTGGATGCGATGGAATGACCCGCTTAGTTGTTCACCGTGGCCTCAAACCATTTTCCTCAATTATTATCTGACTGATACAACACCTGAAAACGGCTGCTTAAGGATTATCCCCGGAACACATCTCAATCGTATTGATCTGCACGACCTACTCGTACCCGCACATGAACAAGGGGCACGGTTTATTGATGAGGATCATCCACACATGTTCAGTAACCATCCTGATCAAGTGGATGTATGTGCAAAAGCAGGTTCATTAGTAATGGCAGATGCACGGGTTTTACATTCTGCGCATCAAAATCATACTGACATAAGACGAACTTTGATCCTCGCATGGCATAGCAGACCTAACACAGTACCAGACTATTGGGACGATGAAATTCCTGAAATAATCGCAAACCGTGATACAAACGGAAACTATCGCGGTTCACGCATCCCAGGATCATTATTAACAAGGTAGTGATAGGTGGTAATCAAACTAATCTATTATGCATCACAAATACTATTGTTTGGACATTTTCTGTCTATTAAATGCTGATATCTCAACTGGTACAGAAATGCAACATAATAAAACATGAGTTCGGTATATTAAAAATGAAATGATCTTTTCACGAATATTACCTTAATAACAACGGTAGGTGCGGTTTTCCAACCGCACAGCACGTCAAGATTCGTTATCCCGAACCCGCGTTAATAAAGCCCCAGCGGGGCGAAAGGTGTATAGTAAACACAGACCTGACCAATATAAGCCCCAGCGGGGCGAAAGGTATGAAAATACACCGTGACAACAATGAAACATCACACAAAACACTATGAAGTCTTGAATGTCTTTCATCCGGGTGAAACAGGACAATACTGGGACATAGATGTGCATGCAACCCCTGAGGAACTTCAAGCATTCGCTGATACCGGTTATCTCATACGCGACCAACTCTTTCAAGGAGAAGCACTGGAGAAGTTAAGAGACGCACTTGACAGATTGGAGGAACGAGAATTAAAAGGTAGAGATAACGCAATTAACTCAAAACGGGGGTGGGGTTTCATTCCGCGTCATCTGATGGATAAGGATGAAGCATTTCTTGAACTCTTGAAATATCAACCAATTCTGTCAATTGTCCGGGCAATGATGGGACCACTTGTACGCCTACGCGGATTGAGTGCACGAATCTCATATCCAGGCGATGATAGACTGCATCAAACACCTTGGCATCAACATATGCGTGTTGTCTCTAACCCAATACCTACATGGTTTTCACGACCGCACTGTATTGATTGCTTAATATATCTCGATGACCTAAACGATGATACGGGTGGCGTTGTCGTTGTCCCCGGTTCTCACGATTGGTTAGATAAAGCAACACCAAGCACAAATGAACCTTTAGAGGGTGAAGTCGAACTTCGGGTAAAAGCTGGAGGAACTGTCCTGATACACGGTAATCTCTGGCACCGAGCACTCCCAACACTACGTTCAAAACGGAGAATGTTAATTCTCGGATATACACCAACGTGGTTACGCAAATCACCACACGGAGGAGAGCCTCCTCAAGATGGTCTAACAAAAGAGTTTCTAAAAGATGCAGACATGGAGGAACGGATGTTATTAGGGATAGGTGGATATTCATAAACAACTAACCTATCAACTGATCATAACACCTATAATCAAAGGAACAACATAATGAACAAAAAGATTATTTTTTTGTCTTTCACGTTGTGTCTAATGCAAACAATACTGCCTTTGAGTTCTGATGCAAAGAACTTTGACGTAACGGATCTTGTCATCTACTATAGTTTTGATTCTGACTCGCTGTCTGAAACGGATGTCTTGGATGAATCTGGTAACGAATATCACGGTTTTCTACACGGAGAAAATCTAAAGATCGTGGAAGGAAAAGTGAACCAATGTATTGAATTACCGGGAGCCGCAGCGGAGTACATTGCTGTTCGGGACCTACTCTATACTGAAGCGATACCAGAACTCAGCATCTCTGTTTGGATTAAAACGGCTGAAAGAGGAATAATTGCTTCCTGGGACCGCAGTGAATTCTTTCGCTTTGGCGCGGGAGACGACCAACTCGGAAACACAACATTCGTCGCTTTTGATATGTGTTGCCAACCATTGAGTGATTGGCACGGAGAGATAGAAGTCACTGATGACGTATGGCATCATGTTGTTGTGACATTCAGTGCTGAAGCAAAACGGATATACGTTGATGGCGAATTGGATGTAGAAGCAGTACCATTACAACAAGCTATCGGACCAAAAGAACCCAGATTCGGATTCCTCGGAGTCGGTTCAGAAGCACCCGAATTTGGAGGCAATCCAGGACCAACAACATGGCCCTACAAAGGGTTAATAGATGAGTTCATTATGTTCCACAGGGCAATTTCTGAAGAGGAAGTGAGTGAACTTGCAAATGCTGTCGGAAATCCATTTGCTGTTGAACCTGTGGACAAACTTAGCATTACATGGGGAAAAATAAAAAATACTAAATAACCAACTCACCGCACAGTCTGAACAAAAAGGATAAAATGTATATAAACTGTTTGAATGTTAGATGTTTACTATAGTTTGGACAATTTTTAGGGTTTTCGCTTGATAGTTTTATTTAGACACCTTTCGCCCCGCTGGGGCTTGGAATGGGGTGAGTTCCTACGTTTCTATACACCTTTCGCCCCGCTGGGGCTGAGGCTTTGCTGCACGAAGGACTTTTCTATACGTTACACCACCACACAAACCCACAGAAAACAGCATCAGCAGCCCCAGCGGGGCGAAAGGTGTATAGAACCCGGTCATTGCCACGGTCTGAAGCCCCAGCGGGGCGAAAGGTGTCCAGAACCAGATATAAGGATAAAATAGTATTCCATTCAATCAATAAGGAACTGCAATAAAACTGTCCAAACTATAGTAGATGTTTAGCATAACCAACTAAACGACACTTTCAAAACTGTCCAAATTATAGTGTCATTTAGTTAAGGAGACCAAAAATGAAAACCTCATTAATATTCCAACTATTGATACTAACAATAATATTAACTTTACCAACGTTGACTGTACAAGCGCGTGGCATAAGTGATGAAGAACTGGTTATCTATTATAGTTTTGACCAAACTTCACTTAAGGGTGAGGATATCTTGGATGGATCTGGAAATGGATATGATGGGTTAATTCAAGGTGACAACCTAAAAATTGTGGATGAAGGTAAATATAACGAATGTATGCAATTTCCTGGAGGGGCAACCAATTATATAGCAGTACGAGATTTGAATTATACCGAAGGAATACCAGAATTGTCGCTCGCTGTATGGGTTAAGACATCGGGTAGAGGTATGATCGCGTCTTGGGATCGAAGTGATTATTTCCGCTTCTCGGTTGGGGATGCTGCAATTGAACATTTTGACTTTGTCACATTTGACATCTGTTGTCCTATAGAAGATTGGCACGGTGATATCAAGGTGTCAGATGGAGAATGGCATCATGTCGCTGCTACTTTTGATGGAGATATAAAACGGATTTACGTTGATGGTAAAATAGATGTTGAACAAGCAACTGCAACTAACAACAAAATGATCGGACCTAAAGCACAACGATACGGATTCATCGGAGTCGGTTCTGAAACCGCAGAATTTAATGGAAATGCAAGTCCTACTTGGACATTCAAAGGATTGATGGATGAATTCCTTATGTTCCACAGAGCACTCTCTGAAGAGGAGGTTGAAAATCTCTATAAATCAAATGGCGACCCGTTTGCAGTCGAACCAACAGAGAAACTCAGTATTACATGGGGAGAAATAAAGAACACAATATAAAACAGCACGCAGATATTCCGCAGTGCTGTTGCTAATTATTTCTCACTTATCTATTGGTTTAGTCGTTTGCCGACTCAACTGCTTCCTGAATGCCAGGCCATTCACGCCAAATATCGGTATAACCATCATAACCGTTTTCTTTACAGTCAACATGACGTAAACGGAAAATCACAGCGTAACGAATATCAGATGACGCATTCGGTGCTGCAGAGTGGACTACTTGGTGATGTGTCAGCACAACATCGCCAGCATTACCAACGATCTGTGTAGGTCCTTCGGGGAGTTCAGGACGCGGCATGCCGTTTGCTAATATCTCGTGACCTTCTTTCTTAAAATAGTCCGCGAAGAAACTGTGTGTTTTAGCCCACACCGTGAAATTACCACTATAGGGTTCAGGTACATCTGCCAGATAAACGACTGCTAACGCCGTAAAACCACGACGATAAACGCCTTTTTCCATGCCGTTTGTACCACTGCCTAATCCATCAAGATGTCCGCGGGGTTCATTCGCATCGCGCTGTAACGGCATCGGAAACCGAAGTGCAATTTGCGCTGAATTCGGTGCTTGAACGTTGCCTTCACCTAACATCGATTCAGCAATGTTTTGGATAGGAGTCTTACTGAAAATATCTACTATTTCTGGTTTGTTTCTAAGTTCGTTGCAATAGGACTGTGCCCGAAACTTCTCTAAGTCTGCATCGTGCAGTCCTACATTACCGATAGAATGATTGATCATCTTACGGGCAGTATCTACCATCAACTTCGGTACAACACCGGGAACCTTAATAAAACCTTTTTCATAGAACTCTAACTTCTGTTTTTGTGTAAGCATTTTTAATCGCCTCTATTCATTGATTTCAAAATACTCATTTTACCAATTAGACTATGAAATCTCTGAAAAGTTTATGGAAATTCCTAACCTATTTTGTGCTACTACAGGGAGGTGTTATCTCTTCAACCAAAAGTGAAGTTGAACCTCTTTTTCAGCAGGTTCAATTACCCGCAGCAGGACTCTACCATCCGTGAGGTAATCAATCGCCATGAAACCTGTATGCTGATGTGCAAATAGTGTATTGTCTCCATGGCTTACCTCTGTTGCCTTTTCACTGGAAGCAAGTCCACTGACAAGCAGGTAATCTGTAACATCTCCCTTCAGTACCTGTAGGGAATGTTCATGACCCGAAGCATATATCAGCAAAGGTGTCTTTCTTGGAACGGAAAGTGCAGCATTAATTTGGGATACCATATATTTATTTTGTGTTCCACTGAGATCCTGATCCGATTTTACCACATACCACCGAATCAATGGATAAAGAGAGCCAACAATTGGAATAGGCACCCACAACCACTTTTCCGCGACTCTAACCGGAAAGAGATGTGCCTTCCAGTCATAGAAACCACCGTGTATACCATAGCTTTGCAAAGGATGGTGACCAACTACGAGGACAGGTAATTCGGTATCTAAAAAGTTTTTGAGTTCCTCAATAATTGCTTCTATTTCTTTTTCCGGTTTTTCGTGTTGATGCAACCACCACTGCGTGTCTAATACTATTAGTCGCACAACGGGATCAGACTCAGGAAGTTCAAACATGACTGGTCCTGGGGAACCTGCCTTTGGAAGAAATTTTGGTTCGCGAGTTAGATTATTATTGACATATTGCTCTTGAGCGAGAAGCGCATGATAACCTTCCTCTTTGCCATTTGTCCAATCATGGTTTCCGGGGATAAATAAACCGTGTGTATCAGCAGATTTGACGACTTCAAGCTGTGGACCAAGACGTGCTGGTGCTTCGTGCTTTCTTTGTTCAGTCATCCCATCAGGATACATATTGTCACCTAAAAAGACAATAGTGGTTTTCTCAGGTGCTTTTTCAGCCCACGCTTGTAATGTTTTAAGCACTGGTTCGTCCTGTGTCGGTTGTCCTCCGTCACCAAGTAGTAATATGCGGTAGTGGAGCGCGCTTTCGGTGGTAATATCCTGTCTTTCATTGGCGGGGATATCAGGATGATAGTATGGTGAGATGTGGCTGCACCCAATAAAGGTCAGCTGCACCACCTGAACAATCAACCCAAGTATAAAAATGCTCCAAAGGAGACGTGAACGCTTATATTTTTTCATCATCTATTTCCTCTCAAATATTGAGGTGGTAGTTGGCATTGTAGGTCGGAGCAAGCACAGCGACCTCCAACCTTACGATATGACTGATCGTGATAACTATAGACTTTCAAGAACTAATATGATACAATATGAGTTAAGAATTTTAACGAATGCGGTGATTATATGAGACGTTTTTGGACACAAGGACGAGTGTATCCCGGACGACATTATGTTGTTCCAAGAAGTAAGGAAATTGAAGATTTTCTCACACGCGTTAAAGAGGGACGTTACATCGTTCTTTTTGCACCTCGTCAAACAGGTAAGACCACCTTTTTTCGAATGGCACTTGACTCACTTGCGACAGAATCGTCAATCTACTTTCCTATTCAACTCAATTTTGAGACGTGTAAAAACCTTTCCGCATCAGATTTTTATGAGGCTTTTTGCAAAAGGGTTCGTAAAGAAATTGAACAAGTCTTTTTCAAGCGTGAACACACCCCTCCTGATGCCCTCACACATTTTCTTGAAGAGGTTAAGATCACAAATCACCTTTCAATGATGGAGTTCTTTGATCAATTATCAAATGTTCTGAATAATCACTATAACAATCAAAAAGTTGTGGTTATTATAGATGAGTTTGATGGTATTCCGCAAACTGTTCTGAGTGATTTTCTGCATGCACTGCGTGACATCTACCTTTCCGATGAATCACGTTGTCCTCATAGCGTTGGTATTATCGGTGTCAAGAGTATTTCACAACTCAATTACGATAGGTCTGTTTCTCCATTCAATGTTCAGGATGAGTTCTACTTACCAAATTTTACCCATCAACAGGTGCAAGAACTGTTCTCGCAATACACAGATGAAACTGGACAAAGGATCTCACCAGAAGTTATTGAAACACTGCATAAACAGACAGCAGGACAACCGTTCCTCGTCAACCGATTCGCACAAATCCTTACTGAGGAATTGGATATTCCCAAAAATGACACAATCACAATGTTGCATTTTTCTGAAGGTCTTGCGAAGTTACTTCAAGAAGATAACGTCAATATTAGACATTTGCTAACAAATATACGAAGAGATCAACGTTTTGAAACGTTACTGATGAGAATTGTATCTTATGAGAGAGGTGTGCAATACAATCAACGTAATGAAATTATCAATCAACTCACAACTTACGGAGTCATCGCGAAAAGTGCTGATAATATGTGTGAGATTGTCAATCCAATCTATCAGCATTGCATTATACAGACGTTCAAGCCGCTGTTTAACGGACTTGAAGGAGACTACTTTCCTGAAAATGCAGACTTTGACGATTACCTAACACAAGATGGAAACATTGAAATGATGCCGCTTCTTGATAACTTTCAGGAATTCATTGCACGAGCAGGATTCAAGATTCTACATGTGCCAGATACACCGAAAGAATTCGTAGGACAGTATCTCCTCTATGCCTATCTTGATCAGTTTGTTCGTATAGTACGCGGTGCGATGTACCTTGAAGTTCAAACCGGACGAGGAAGAATGGACCTTCTTATTCTCCACAACTCACGAAAGTATATCGTAGAAACGAAGATTTGGGAAGGCGACCGTCGTTTTCAAGCAGGCAAAAGGCAACTTGCTGCGTATCTTGCATCTGAAAGGGCAGTAGAGGGGTATTATGTTGTTTTTGATCATCGCACAACACCCGAACCTCGCGTAGAGACTGAGACATTGAATGGTTTTGAAATACGGAGTTACGTTATACCTGTGATACAGGAGCAACCTTCATCTGTTTAAGAAGACTGCCTCTTTCCTGAGGTATTCATTAACTGCTTGATGTGTTCTACGATATTAGCCAATAGCACATTCTCCTGCTCTCTGGTTGCTAAATCTCGGACAGCGGCAGTGCCAGTAGCCAACTCATCTGAACCGAGGATGACAGCGTAAGGAATACCTTTTGCATCAGCATATTTCATCTGTGTGCTAATCTTACCCGGACGGAAATATACCTCAGTTCGTATGCCGCCTCGTCTTAACGTTGTTGCTAATTTAAGGGATTCTTCCATCAGGTCATCATCAAACACGGTCATTAAAACCTGTGTCACCGTTTTTCCAACAGTGGATGGAAACATATCGAATTCTTCCATCACGTCAATAATGCGTTCAATACCGAAGCTTGTGCCTGTTGCAGGGTGACTCTGTTTGCTAAAGCTTCCGATGAGTTCATCATATCTACCACCACCTGTGATGCTGCCAATCTTTGGTTCTTCAACGACCGTTTCATAGATCGGTCCAGTATAGTATTCTAAGCCGCGCACCATAGCGACATTTACTCTGTAGCATTCCTCTGGAACACCGAGGGTTGTAAGATAATGGATTAGTTCTTCCAAGTCATCAATGCCTTCACATGCTGTATCTAAATCACCAAGTTGTTGTTTCATCTCATTGAGTACAGTTGCTGCATCACCTTCAACCTGTAGGAGATCAAGAAGCTTTTCAATTACATCTTCAGGTATATCATTTTCCCGCAATTCTGCTGTAACACCGTCTAACCCAATTTTATCCAGCTTGTCGATAGAACGGTAGAGTCCGCCAAGTTGTTCTGAAGGGACACCCGCATACTGACCTATTCCGGTAATTAGTTTTCTATCGTTGATATTAATCTCGAATTGTTTGAAGCCGAGACGAGACAACACTTGATAGATAAGATTGACATTTTCTGCGTCTGCTAACATGCTTTCGCTGCCTACGGTATCCGCATCGCACTGAAAAAATTGACGGTAACGTCCCTTTTGTGGTCGTTCTGCACGCCATACCGGATCAATTTGGTACCGCTTAAACGGTTTAGGCAGCTGCGGATACATCGCAACTACACGACAGAGCGGAACAGAAAGATCGTATCGTAGTGAGATGTCTTCCTTACCACCCGTATGTCCTGCTTGGTAGATGAGTTTTTCTGCATCAGGTCCGTATTTACCTGTTAGCACTTCAGACAATTCAAGCGCGGGTGTTTGTAAGGGTTCAAACCCGAATTCTTCAAAGACACCACGAATAACATCTATAACATAATGTCTACGAATCATCTGTTCCGGTAGGATGTCTCGCATGCCTCGTGGGACGCGCGGTTTAATAAAGGTTGCCATTATTGCTGCTCCTTAAATGTGACCGGGGAGTGATTGACTCCGACGTCTCCGCAAACCATTTGTTAGTGTCTGCTTCAGTTCGTCAATCTTTTCACGTTTCCACGGGTCCTTAAGTGACTTAGGGTTTGCAATTAGCGTGGATTCAGATTCTCGTAGCACTTCAATTATCTTCAGGTGGTTTGCCTTCAATGTACGTGCTGAGCTACAGTTGTCAATGATTGCATCCGCTTCTTCAGGCGGTTTGCCTTCGGTTGCACCGAATGAGAGCATAAGTGTAATCGGGGACTGGTAAGTACCGAGTGTATTGAGACGTTTCCACGGTGTTAGAATTGCGGGTGCAACGCGGTTTTCCGTCTTTTCAAGAATATATTTCTCTGCGATGTTGAGATATTCCGTAGAAATTCGGATGTTTCTATCCGCAAGATTTACTAAATCTATGAAGGTGTTGATTTCTTTTCGTTCCTCGCGAACTGCCAGTACGATACTAACGAACCCGTATTCTAACGGCAAGATTTCTTCAACATCTGCATCTGTCTCTTCAACCCAATCCTGTCCAGTAATACCCAAATCGTAGAAGTCGTCCATACCGACATAGACTGGAATCTCTTGAGGACGGGATATTTTTATCTGGACTTCACTATCGTTTTGAAAGGTCGCTCGATATGATCGGTCAGTTGATTTGTATCCATTGAGTTCGTATCCTGCCCGTTGAAACATCTCAAGTGTTTCAGACTGAATAGTACCTTTTGGCAATAGTAGATTCAAATTCTTCTCTGTTTGCATAATGTGTTTTCCTCAACTAAAGTATAGCATAGTATTCGTCTATATCTACAACGATTTATCAAGGTCTTTGAGGGTAACTTCCTCCGAGTTTCCAGTTTTTAGATTAATTCGCTGGATTGGTTGATCTTTTCTTAGGTTTAGCACATAATTGTAGTGTGCTTTAACAGCATAGTCCTGTTGCTCTTTTAGTTCTCGTCCCATCAGATCTACCTCTACGGTCTTGCCTAAACGTCTTAATGTTTCAGCAAGGTGTTGTGCTTCACTGATATTATGTGCTGAGGTAGTAATGAAGTAATCTCTACTTGCTTGAATGGGTTCATGCTGTGTTTCAACGAATGCCTCTACAAGCGAATCAAATTGAAATGCAAATCCTGCCCCAGGAAGTTGTGGACCGCCAAAACTTTCTATTAGTCTGTCGTATCTTCCACCCCCGCAAATGGGTAAGTTTTTGTCTGACAATTCAATCTGAAAAACTATACCGGTATAGAAATCAAATCCGCGTGTAATACCCAAATTAATTTCAAAGTTGGTAATATCGTAGTCTTCCAGGCACTCGCAAAGTGTGATTAATTCTTGTCGAACTTCCAAGGCATTATCACCGACACAGGTTTCCCATGCGTCCATAACGGTGTCCTTATCACCACCCATTTTTGAAACATTGATACAACGTTGTGCGGTTTCTTCTGAGATATTGAAATATCTGTTCCACCTTGCTATATAGGTTGCCTCTGCAACAATCGGCAGCTTATCCTTCCAAGTTTCGGCATTATTCTCAGTTAGTTCTTGAATTGTTGATGTGTCAATCTTGTGGTCACCTTGATAGTCAGTTCCTTGTAAACGTCGTAACATATTGAGTTGATCACGAAGTGATTCTATGTCCAAAAGGTGGCTTTCTGAGCGGAGACGTGAAAGATGGTCAATGTCCCATATCACTTCACTATGGTCTTTCGGATCAAGTGAGATCTGTTTAAATATCTCACGGAAAACACCTGTATTACCGATTTTCAATGTTGTTTGTGATATGTTGAGTTTTTCAAGTATTCTAACTGGCAGTGCGATAATCTCTGCGTCTGCATGTGTTGATGAAGGACCAATTAGTTCTACACCTGCCTGTCGAAACTCACGTCGCACATCTGGATTGTCTGTTTTCGGTTCTTGACGCACACATTGTCCGATGTAAAAGAGTTTATATGGATAAGGGAGGTGTTTTAGGTCTCCGTTAGCGATGAGTCGGCAAACAGGTGCGGTTAATTCGGGTCTGAGTGCATAGTCGACTCTGTCTGGACCGACAAACGTAAACATCTTGTGACGTATCTCTTCGCCAGATTGTGCGGATAGTAATGCAAAGGATTCAAACATTGGTGTCTGGATCTGTGCATATCCATAATTTTGGAATGTCTCCCGAATGGTATTTTCAACATAATTTCGTTGAACCATCTGTTCGGGTAGAAAGTCGTTCGTTCCGGTAGGTTTCGTAAACTTTTCCATAAGCGTTGCTCCCAAGCAATTTCAGTTTTAGAGGTATAAGGCAACAAAAAACCCAGCAAACAATATTCCGGTTGTTCCGACGTGCCGACAACGCGGCGCGGAGGAGAGCGGTTAGTTTACTGGGATTGTCGCAAGGTTGACTTGCTTCGTGTCCACTATGATTATGATGTATAAATAATCACTTCATCGTTCTAATCCGCCCTACTTAGGTATGGATCGAATGATGATGGTTGCAGGATAAAAGCATAAGAATTTCAGATATAATTTAATTTTATGTTGTAATTATACTTGAAGGTTATGTGAGAAGTCAAATTTTTTTGTTGTAATGTGTGATTGGTAACCTGATGTATTTGTCTGAACCAGGATGGACAGGATTATAGGATTTTCAGGATTGTTCCTCATCAAGTGTTCATTTGTAGCATGAACTTTTAGTCGGAGGTCGCTACGACCTACGTGACTATATGTGAGCATGCGGGCGAGGAGACCTCGCCCCTACGATAATGTAAGAAGCGTAATGAGTTGTGTGCATGCGGGTGAGGGGACCTCGTCCTTACGATGTGAGATACCCTCTTATTTACATTGACAGAGCGTACCCGTTTCTGATAGGATATAGTTATTGAAGCGCGTGTGAGTATATAGCGCGTAATAGATGATAATACTTGTTTTATAATTGAAGGATATCCATGAAATTATTGGTCACTGGAGGTGCTGGATTTATCGGCACAAACTTTATCAGATACTGGCTCAAGGAGTATCCTGATGATGTTATAGTTAACCTTGACCGGCTGACATACGCCGGGAATCTCACTAACTTAAAAGATATTGTCTTGGCTTATTCGGACCGGTATGTATTTGCACATGGCAATATCCTTGATGATACTTTTGTTTCGGAAATTGTTGAAACTCATCAACCAGATATAATTGTCAATTTTGCTGCGGAATCACACAATAGTCGTGCTATATTGAATCCGAGAGAATTCTTTGCAACAAATGTGATGGGGACACAGGTCTTATTAGATGTTGCCCGTCAATACGAAGTGCCTCGTTTTCACCATATTTCTACGTGTGAGGTCTATGGAGAACTTCCGTTAGATTCGCCTGATGCCTTTGCAGAAACTGCACCTTACCGCCCTCAAACTCCATATAATGCGTCAAAAGCCTCTGCTGACCATCTTGTCAACGCATATTTTCATAGTTTTGGTTTACCGATTACAATTTCCAACTGTTCCAATAATTATGGTCCATATCAACACCCGGAAAAACTGATCCCACTATTCGCGACGAATGCCCTACAGGATTTACCTTTGACGCTTTATCGGAGTAGTCATAATCGTAGGGAATGGTTACATGTTGATGACCACTGTCGTGCTATTGCATCTGTTATTCATAATGGTAAGATTGGAGAAACCTATAATGTCGGGAGTGGGGTAGAGAAAAGCATTGAAGAGATTAGCGATTTTATCTTAGATGTGCTTGGGAAACCTGAGAGCCTAAAAACATACGTCCCTGATAGACCTGGACACGATTGTCGGTATCTTTTGGATTCGGATAAGATTCACCGTGAGCTTGGATGGAAACCGATAATTCCTTTTGAGGAGGGTATGCGACAGACGATTCAGTGGTATGTTGAAAATCGTGATTGGTGGGAGAAAATACAGCAGGACGCTAAATCAGACAGTGTTGAAGAGGATAAATGGGAAAAGTTTTCTAAACAGAAGAGGGAAACAGATGAAGTTGACAAATGAACAACTTGATACTTGGAAACGGGATGGAATTGTTGTTGTGCCGAATGTTTTTACAAGTGAGGCAGTTGCTGCTGCGTTGGAAGCAGTTGAGCATAACGCTTACGATGGGTTGTCTTATGCAGAATATCGTGAAAAATGGGATGAAAAACTGGACGAACTTGAAAGGACTTACGAAAAGAATAATCCCATGAATCGACTTGCAGGTCCGCTTGCTAAGGTTTCGCACTTCCCAACAGGTTTGGAGGCAGTGGATAAACTTATCGAAAATGAAAGTTATACAGGGATAGCGAAACAAATATTAGAGACAGAAGAAATCCGAATCAGTTATGGACAGATTTTTCTTAGAGAAGGACTGACAGACAAACGTTATAGTGAACATCCTTGGCAAGGGTATCATATTGATAATGGCACTAATTCGGAGATGCCGCCGCATCCTGATTGGCAACGTTACGGGTATATTCTGTGTAGCATTATTTTGCATGATATTGATTTGGATGGTGCACCGATGCTTATCTGTCCTGGTTCACAAGACCAATTAGATTCTATATGGGAAAAGCATCCTGGTAGTGCTGGTGGACTCGGTATTCCTGATTTACGCGAGTTTAAGGAATTGACAGATCCTGTGCCTCTTATTGCGAAGGCGGGAAGTGCTGTTTATCGGTCAAGTTATATAGTTCATGCTGCACAACCGTTTGCGAACCGAAGCAAACAACGGGTATGGATGGGGTATCATTTCCACCGTGCCGATAATGATGGTTGGTGTAGAACAACACGACCTATCCCTCGGTCAAGTCCGCATTATATGAAATTCATCACGAATACCACACCTACTGTAAGAAGTATATTAGGGTGGTCTTCCCCTGGTGATCCTTACTACACACCGGAAGCCTTAGACCGTTTGGCACAAGCATATCCGGGAATTGATTTGAAACCTTATAGATAACTTAAACACGGTATAGATAACTTAAACACGGTATAATATTATTTAGAGATTTATACTTTGAATTTACTCATATAACCGTTGCAGGTGAGACTTCATACCCGCGCAAAAGTGTGAATTGATTCAATTTTACCTGCATTTGTGATATGTGTTGTCCAAAGAAGAGAAAGGTGTCCAACGAAGGATAGTATTGATCGGATTTCATTATAAGTAGATGTAAACTTTACCTAATCTTGTGTTTTTTCCTCCAGATTTAGCAGTATATATTCTATTTTGACAACTTCGTTTGTTGTTTCGTTTCTTTTTACTATCTCTTGAATTAACGCTTTATATTGATTACTAATAGTTGCCTTTGTTATATTCTCATTAGGGTTATCTCGAATAACTCCTCTAATAGGATCTTCTTCGCTGTTTTCCTGCAATTCAAATCTGTTTCTGTCAAGTGACAAACCAATTAATTCACCTTCAATGGTTTGAGGATCTTCTTGTTCTTCTTCAATTGCTTTAAGAGCCTCTATCAAAGGAGGTATTTCGTTTTTTGAAAAAGACACAACAACCTCTTTATTTTCTATTGGTGTTGTCCATGACATTGTTATATCAGTATCTAATTTATCAAGTGATGTAAGCAAATATCTATATTCGTTTGTGGTTCTTAACCCTAACTTTGTTAATATACCTTTTAAATCAGGTTTATTATCTTTTGATTCAAGAAGGTTAAAAAATTGAGTTAGGGTTTCATTTTGTTCGGAAGGTAACTCAAACAATTTCATTTGCGAGTCATCCCTTTTTTTAGATGCTAATTTTATTTCAAATGAACCCGGTTGAAACGTTAACGTAAAAAACTGCATTTTTTTTCTAATAGTAGGAGTAATTTTTTTGAATCCTTGCCTTGTTGCTTCAATTATATTAATAACTTTTTGAAAACAAGTTAAAACATTACCTAATTGTAAAATTGGAGCTTCAGCGTTATAGTCTTCATGGATATAGCCTTCAAGAGATTTGAAATTTAAACCTACAATTTCTCTGCCTGCTGCTTCTGCTATATCAACTATACTAGTTTGAAGAACATAAGGCGTATATTCAATATCAAGATAATCGTTAACAGGTGGGAATATATCTTCAGAAAGTTCGGATGGGAAGATAAACTCAGAACTAAATTCTACAGAATTGTTATTCGGAATTGTTACTTTAAGTAAGCGACCCATTTCTGGCTTAAAAAAAGTATCAAACAAATCAATTTTGCCGGCTCGTATTAGATTAAACCGGGCAATAGATACTTCTGCATATAGCCACATATCATAGTCTGGCAATCGATCGGCAAAGTAAACTATGTATAATTGAGATGCAGCGTTTTTGCAAGAAAAAAGAATCGGAATGTCATAATAATTGTATACTTCAACCATTTCAAGTTTGCCCAATTCTGGAGTATTAAGTGCATGATACATAGCAATCTCCTTATTGTTCACCTACTTGTTCTTCTATCTCAAATACTTGCCATATTTTCATTTCACAAGGTAACCACAATGTATGGTGTGAAGGCGTCTCATCCGTAGACGTTTTTTTAATATGTCCACATTCAGGAGATAAGTTAGCTATAGCCAGTTTTGCATCTCTAAAATAATGAAATCTATCTTTATTTATTAAAGCTTCGTTTTTATTTTTATATACTGACAACCCGTGTGCTTGACATGTTTCTCTATTTGGTTTTCCGCTTTCACTGTTAATTTTGTCCGGACACCTTTCTGCTATAGGAATAAAATCTCTCTTATTTGGAGGATTATTTTTAACAAGACGATAAACTATTCCCGATGCAGTTCGGGCATCGTTTGGAGGACAATTTTCTAAGTGTGAACCAAAATACTGTGATTTGTCATATACCATATAAATATCCTTAATTTATAAATGTAAAATAATAAGTATAGTGCATATTATAGTAAACTTTAGGAATTTTGATACATATTTATGACTTCATTTAGTGGTATATCAGCGTTATACTCCCGGAGTCGTTTGATGTTTGCAAAATCGTGTTCTATTGGATTATAGTCTGGTGAATAAGGAGGTAGAAACA
>JAJEAG010000049.1 GCA_022824265.1 Candidatus Poribacteria bacterium
TTGCTGCAACGGTCAACTCGGCTTAAAACTGAGTGAGTATGCTATAAGCATATAAAAGATGCCCACATTTTCAAAAACATTTCGAATTGAGAAGATGACCTAAAAGAACCCCAATCCTTTAGGTTTGGGAGCCGTCAGGAATGTAAGTCGGGTGTCGCTTCGCTCTACCTATAGGTGTCAATTTAGTGCGTAACGTTAGTGCATCTGATACACCTTTCGCCCCTCTGGGGCTTGATATTAGCAGGATTAACGTTTACTATACACCTTTCGCCTCTCCGAGGCTTATGAATTGAGCAAACAACCGGTTCGGTTAGGAAACCGAACCTACCGTAGTGTAAATAATTGTGGATTCTATTATAATTATATTGTCAGTTCAGGTGGACGGTACGCGGAACGTGCCTACTACCATGTCGTAGGTCGCATTGTTCTCTCCGACCTACGATACTATACAATTCACTATAATTTGACATTTGTTTGGAATCCGTATATACTATAACATTGCAATGCCGGGATGCTGGAATTTGGTAGACAGGCTAGATTCAGGTTCTAGTGTGCAAATCGCGCGTGAGGGTTCGAGTCCCTCTTCCGGCATTTTATTCTTTTTGTAGGGTTTCTGGTACGAACCAGAGAAAGATACTGACCGCAAGGTAACCAATTCCACCTAAAGCGAATCCAGAAAAACCTAATCCAAATACATCTGCGATATTACCGACTACGATAGGTCCAGCTGCTCCTCCGAAGTCTCCAGTAAGCCTCCATAATCCGAGGAATTCTCCAGTTCCCTCTTTTGGTGCCAAATCTGCACCGAGTGTCATCATTGTCCCTGATGCGATTCCGTTCCCGAACCGCATCAGAATTGCAGCAAGAAGTAACCATGTAAATGAATGTGTAAACGGCATCAACACCATACCTGTAGCAAAGAGGCAAATCCCTGGTACCGTAGCAAATCTCCTACCGAAACGGTCCATCATCAATCCTGCTACAGGAAACATTGACATATCAACAGCTGAAGAAATCATCTCCACCAACCGTACACCTTGTGTGCTTAAACCCGCAACATCGCTGGCGTATAGCGGAATGATAATATGACACCCCCGTCTTAGTGTTTGAACACAAACCTGTCCGACACCTGCTGTTGCTAATAATTTATAATGTTGTTTTGATACATGGAGGAGTTGTGTCAGATAGGGTTGCTGTGTGTCTTGTGATTGAACTTTCGGATCCTGTTTTGTTTGAGGTATTGAGAAAAAACAGATTAGTAGCGTCAACACTGCAATTCCTGTATATACAAAGAATGGTAGACGTAAATTTGCGCCAAGGAAGATTGCGACAAACTTACCTGCAAAAGTTCCCATCCGGTTGACACCACCGAACAGTGCGATTGACCTTCCCCGTTTTTCCAATGGAATTACATCTGTCATGTAAGCATGCCGAGAGAGCATCCATAAGGCATTGCCAATGCCTCCAATCAATTGTGCTGCGAATAGTTGTGCAAGGTTTCCGGCTGTTCCCATCCCGATTGTTGAAATGGCTATCATCACCAACCCAATCAACATAGCAGGTTTTCTTCCAACGCGCTCCACCAAAATACCCGCAGGAAGATTCCCAAGGACACTGATTGCAATAACAAATGTTGTTAGTGTATAAGATAATTCAAATGATTTTATATAGATTGGGAGTGTTGGAGAAATGATACCCGCACCTGTTGAAAGGAGTATAGCGGGTAGATAAATTGGTAGAATTAACGAAGTCCGGCTAAATATTTTGGATGCCAAGTTTGAGTTGACTCCCAAGGTGTGTTGGGTATTGTCTGCTGTCGTTTTTTATATGAGGAAAACTAAAGCGAATAATCTGAGAAAACAATATGTATTATGTTATACCAAATCTGATGAGGAAGATTCAGTTTATGGAAATTCTGTAACATTACATATAATGGGATAAAGTTAATTTTGCATTTGAGTGTTGATTTCTGAAGATTACCGAAACTTACTTAGATTAATAAGAAAAAAGACAAACAATTCCTTCACTACCTATTTCAAAACTAAGTTAACGTATCCTAATTCGATGGGCTTCAACTAAGAATAGTTTGCCTTGATAGTGTTCCATATCTGGGTATTCTGAAAGATAATTTTTGAGTCGTACAACAATTTGCAACAGGATTTCTGGATGGTTTCTTATCTGAAGTGCTATAATGCCTTTATATTCATCAGGTGGATAGTTTAGAATATTCGTAAAATCTCCGTTCAACGTAATTAGAATTGCATCTAACTCTTGAGCTTTTGATATGACAACTGAATCTACTGATTCAATCGGTAAATAATCTTTTAATATCATTACATCAAAACCTGCACTGTGAAGGGACTCAGTAACAACAGTTGGAATACACTGATCTGCAAATAACCTTAATCCCATTATGCAACTTCCTCAAATTCTGCTAAGTCGCGAGCATAATCAAGGCAGGCATGAATCTGCGTTGTTTTAAGATCGGGAAATTCAACAATGATTTGATCTGTAGTATATCCTGCAGCAAAGTACCCAAGTATGAGACTTACAGGAATTCTGGTGCCTTTAATCCGTGGTTTACCTCGTAATATTTCTGGGGTATTAACAATGTGATCTCTCCAATTTACAGGCATTTTAAATCTCCAAATAATTCAATGAGTCTTAGTTCAGACAGTCTTATATTCAAACGGTAGACAAATTTACATCTATCGCGAGAAAACGGAATTATTCGTCAAGCCAACTCATCATACTGCGTAAGTTTTTACCGACTTCTTCAATCTGTAGTTCCGCTTCCTGTCTTCTTAGTGCGCGTAGGACGGCTTGGTTCGCCTGATTCTCAAGCACCCATTCTCGTGCGAAGATACCACCTTGCACGTCTTTTAGGATTTGACGCATTTTTTCACGAACGCTATCGTCAATGAGTTGAGGACCGCGCGTGAGATCACCATATTCTGCGGTATTACTGACATCATTCCGCATTTTGCTCAACCCACCAGTATAGATGAGGTCAACGATGAGTTTCAATTCGTGGAGACATTCAAAGTATGCCATTTCCGGTTGATAGCCTGCTTCAACGAGTGTGTCAAATGCTGCTTTGATTAGGGCTGCTGTGCCACCACAAAGTACGGCTTGTTCCCCAAAGAGGTCGGTTTCGGTTTCTTCTCGGAAGGTCGTTTCAATGACTCCAGCGCGTGTGCCACCGATTCCTCTGGCATAAGCGAGAGCGATATCGCGAGCTGCACCAGTTGTGTCTTGATGGATAGCAATGAGACACGGCACACCGCCTCCGCCTTCAAATACTTCGCGGACAAGGGAACCAGGTCCCTTTGGTGCAATCATAGTTACATCTATATCGTTAGCAGGTAGGATCTGTCCGAAGTGAACGCTAAACCCGTGCGATACCATCAGCATATTACCTGCTTTCATATTCGGTGCGATTTCATCACGGTAGACAGCAGAATGTTTTTCATCGGGGATGAGAATCTGAACGATGTCTGCCATAGCCGATGCTTCTTGCACGGTTTTTACGGTGATACCTTCTGCTTCTGCGCGTTCTTTTGATCTGCTGCCTTTATACAATCCAACAACGACATTCGCGCCGCTGTCTTGCAGGTTTAATGCTTGTGCTCTGCCTTGTGCACCATAACCGATAATGGCGACGGTACGTTCTTTTAGTAAATCAAAATTGGCATCGCTATCATAATAAATTGTTGCCATAATATTTTCCTCTCTTTTAATCTTTTTCTACAAATACTTATTTTGTCTTATAGTAAAATTCATAATTACTTGGACACTTTGGTAGGTTTGGTTTCCTAACCAAACCTATAAGCGTTAATTTAGTGATTCTTGTCTGTCTGGATCGCTTGTTGTCTGAGGTTGCTTTGCTCACTCCAACCATAAGCGTCAATTTAAGAACAAGTCTCTTGTGGTAGTTCCTTGTCCAACCTATTACTTCACACCTTTCGCACCGCTGGTGCTTTGGGTATTTGTTGTATTAGGTTCTACACACCTTTCGCACCTCTGGTGCTGAGATACGCTTTGCTAAAGCCTCGGAGAGGCGAAAGGTGTATCAGATGCACTAAGGGCACACACTAAATTGACGCTTATGGTTGCTTTGCTCGCTCCAACCGACCGGACTGTATGTAAGCATGCGGGCGAGGAGACCTCGCCCCTACGGAATGTAAGAGGCGCAATGAATTGCGCGACTACAAACACATCTCTTCCTAAAATTGACGCTTATGGTTCGGTATCCTAACCGAACCGGTGTTTATTCAGTCTTATAGATACGGTATTGTGTAAACCTTTCATTTTGCTGTTTCAAGTTGCAGGTTCACAAGATAAATTCCTGCTGCGATTAAGGCAGTACCCATCAATAAGTAGAAGGTTAACGCATCTCCTAAGAACAGGATGCTAAATAATACTCCCGACACCGGCATAAGAAAAGAAAAGACCACCAGTTTGCTTGCTTTGTATTTTCTTAGCACCGATGTTAAGACTATAAAACAGAAACCTGTTATAACCCATCCTTGGTAGAGTAAAGCCGCACTGCTTGCAAATGTCCACTCAATTGGTTTCTCACGTTCAAATAGATAACTTAAGACGAAAAAAAACGGAATGTTTATACCTAATAACCAGACGAGAAGCCGATACGGATAAATGTCTTGAACAAACAATTTTGTCAACGTAATGCGGGATGCAAGTAAACAAGCCGACAGTGTTACAATCAAGTCTCCGATAAAGTGTTTTACCTCACCTATGCCTTGTAGATTCGGTGTCATTGCTACAAACATACCGATAAACGCTGCGAGAATTCCCAATAACTTTATGGGAGAAAGTCGATCACTCGGTAGCCAGAAATGCCCGAACAAAACCACAAATACTGGATATAGTGTAAAAAAGATAGTAGAACGGGAAGCCGTCGTGTATTGAGTGCCAACATTCAGTGTAATTATGTGCAATGCGTAAAGTAATGCAATCAGGAGTAATCGGGGTAATTCCTCAATACGTAATCGCATTGACACCCCATAGTAGAGTCCCATCCCTCCAACAACGATAAGACCTAATATGCTACGAATGAGTGCCATTTTCAGTGGTGGGAAGCCTTGCACACCAACTTTAACAGCTAATGTTCCCGCGCCTATAAGAGATACAACTAACAATATTAGGGCTATAATCTTACCGGGAGGATCATCATTTCTAAATTCTTTTTCTAACATATATGGGTCTCGCTTGCGATGCATGACAAGACACGCGTAGGTCTAAAGTTGTCAAGGTAATTCTAAAATCCACAAAACATCAATTTTTAGAATTGTTCACATAACGACTGATGAAAAAGTTCCCTAATATGTTAAATAATTAACAAGTCCTAATTTGTAGCCCCACGCATCATTGCGATTTTACCCGTGCGTGCCAACTCAAGGATACCGTAAGTGTTGAAAATATTAATTGCTGCTTCCAATTTACCTTCATCCCCGGTAACTTCAAGTACGATAGATGCAGGTTTCATATCAATCACGCGTCCACGGAAGACTTCAGCGGTTTGAAGGATCTCTGTGCGTTTTTGAGCATTGTCGGTGGCAACTTTAATCAGTACAATCTCACGTTCAACATGTGTGCCAGCGGAAAGGTCTGTCACTTCAATAACGTCAATCAGTCTATTGAGGTGCTGATAGATTTGCTCTATTATCTGTGCATTGCCATGTGTGACGAGGGTAATCTGTGAGACGCTTTTGTCGTGTGTTTCTGCGACGTTAAGGCTGTCAATGTTAAAACCGCGTCCACTGAAAAGACTTACAACACGTGCAAGGACTCCAAATCGGTTTTCAACCATTACCGAAAAAATGTGTCGTTCTTCTTTATCCATATTTTATTAACTACCAATTTTGTTGAATGTTTTTATGGCGCGCTTAGATGAAGATTAAAAAATAGATTCGGTAATTTATTATTGAAGTCCAGCGCGCTTACAAAGCGCGCCTACAGGTATTGGGAAATTAAAATTACGAAAAGAATAAATTAATCTTCATGAAAGCGCGCCTACCATATTTCAAGACTAAGAAAGTCCGCGGATGACATCGCCAAGTCCTTTTCCTGCGGGTACCATCGGGAATACGTTTTCCTCTTCATCAACAATGAAGTCTATGACGACAGGACCGTCATTGATTCCTTTTGCCTTCAGTAGTGCAGGTTCAACATCTTCGGGGTGTTCTACACGGAGACCGGTAGCACCGAATGCTTGTGCAAGTAAGGCGAAATCTGGATTGTCGTGATAATCCACAGCTGAATAGCGTTTGCTGTGAAACAACTCCTGCCATTGACGTACCATTCCTAAATACATATTGTTGATGATAAATATCTTAAGAGGTAGCTTCATTGTTATCGCTGGCACTAATTCTTGAATGGTCATAATGTATGACCCATCACCGTTGATATTAACAACGGTTTCGTCTGGACAACCGAGTTGTGCTCCGATTGCAGCTGGTAAACTGAAACCCATTGTACCCAGACCGCCAGAGTTGAGCCACTTACGAGGTTTAGTAAATTTGAAGTATTGTGCCGCCCACATCTGGTGTTGTCCGACATCTGCTACAACTATAGCATCACTGTAATGCTCATATATCTTCTCTATGACATATTGTGGCATTACCTTATTGCCTTTTTGCTCGTATTCAAACGGATATTTTTGTTTCCATTCCTGAATTTGATCGCGCCATGGGTCAATGTCTGCGGTGTCAACCAACTTGTTTAATTCGGTGAGTACGTTCTTCGCATCTCCAACAATTGGCACATCTACCTGTACATTTTTCCCGATACAAGATGCATCAATATCTATATGTATTTTTTTAGCATTTGGTGCAAATTTGCTCAAGTCTCCTGTTACCCTATCATCGAATCTTGCACCAATAGCAATAATAAGATCTGCATCGGTGAAAGCGTAATTAGCACAGCAAGACCCGTGCATTCCGGGCATCTCCATCGCCAACGGATGTGTTTCAGGAAACGCGCCAAGACCCATCAATGTGACGGTAATCGGTATCTGCGTTTTGAGGGTTAACTCTTGCAGTTCTTCACTTGCCTCCGCGAGTACTACGCCACCACCAGCGTAAAGCATTGGCTTTTTTGCTTCCTTAATCAACGCTGCGGCTTTTGCAATTTGTGTTGGATCACCATTCACTTGTGGTTTATAGCTGCGAATGTCAACTGTCTCTGGATACTTGAATGTTGTTTTATTTCTTTGAGCATCTTTTGCGATGTCAATAATGACGGGACCTTGTTTCCCAGTGCTGGCAATATGGAACGCTTCTGCGACAACATCGGCTACCTCTTCACAATTTTTGATAAGGTAACTATGTTTGCAGATAGGTCGTGTTACACCAATAACATCACATTCTTGGAAGGCATCACTGCCGATAAAATCTGTGAACACTTGACCGGTAATCGCTACCATTGGGATAGAATCCATATATGCAGTGGCGATTCCTGTAACAAGGTTAGTTGCACCGGGACCGGATGTGGCAAGTGCCACGCCGACTTTTCCTGTGGCGCGGGCATATCCATCAGCGGCATGAGAAGCACCTTGTTCATGACGCATCGGGATCAATTTAACATCATTTTCATCGTACAAGGCATCGAAAATAGGCATTGCCGCGCCACCGTTCACACCGAAGATATATTCGACACCTTCACGTTTGAGACTATCAACTAGGATTTGTGCACCTGAAAGTTCCATGCCAATTTTCCTCATAGACGGTAGTAGGCACATTCTGTTGTGCCATAGCTTGTTGAAAGTAAAAAACCCTCTCGTTCCAACTTTGGAGACGAGAAGGATGCGGCTTTTTTAGCACGTTTCGGCTTGTAAGTCCTGCCGAAACCGACCTTACCGTGGTACCACTCCAATTCCCTCCCTCGTTTACAAGGAAATAAGACTTTAAGAACTACCAGAAACGAGGAAAAGCACTCTTTGGGATGCAATAACGGACATCACACCGACTAACCCTACTGGAAAATTGCTTGACAATATATTCAGGTTAGCAGCTCTAGGGCGACCTTCAGTCGTAGGAACTTGAGGCGACTTTCCAGCCTATGAGTCACCATCTCTTGCAAGTCCGGAGGACCTACTCCTCCCCTTCAACGCTTTTACGTAGTTTATTTATTTTGTTATACACCGCACCTTTATTTGATGGGTGTTTGTTAGATTTCTATCTATACCATAATAATTATAATACATCTGGATAGAAATGTCAAGAAAATCGCAAAAGCAATCCTGTCGGTTAAATTTCCGTAGTCATAATCAGAGGATTACGACTACGGGAGATCTGTTGGTTATCGTATAGATTTAAGCTGTCCCCATATAACACTAATTTTGTCTTTGGGGTCTACAGATAGATTAACAGCAAAACGATTAGAGATGAGTTCAGCATATTCTGTTGCAACTTGTTCATTACCTGGTATCTGTGTGCCACAACATGAAGTATGGAAATTAATAAACCATCCCTCCATATCTTCAGTTCGGTAAGCAACTGGATCGGCATTGTTTCCATCATCAGCATAACTTTCAAACTCAAAATTATTATTTCTTAAGGCAGCAAGACCAACTGGACGGTTTGATGTCCATTTGCCAAGTGAAGGAATGAACTCTTTTCCGAGATCGGTCGGAGAAACTGCTGCAACGTTTCCATTGGTGACGGTAACCCCAAAAATCTTTTGTTGACCTGCCCCTGCTGCAGTGACGCGGGCACCAGTATTAAAATTCCAATAATAGTACAAAGGATAGTCTCCTATGAATCCACCGATACCACCTTCTCGCAACCATGAATAAATCAGATCATCTTTACCTTTATTTTCAAATATTGTGTCAGGAGTATTTCCTTGTGTGAGAACAAAGATACCATTCGGATTATTATCCATATATTCCACTAAAACTTCAGCGTCAACGATTTCTGCGGATACTTTATGATCTGTAAGTTTCTCTACAATAAGGTCTGCTAACCCTTTTGCCCCAGCGACTCCACCTGCAATTCCTAATCCAGCACCGTTTTCTATTTTAGCGTCGTACACGACAGCAACATCCTGTCCGAAACTGTAACTTGCGAATAAAAAAACGAAAATTGATACAAAACAAGTTATTCTTTTCATTTTAGTTTCCTCTTTAATTTAAATGGACAAGTTATTATAACTTAAATGGTCTTTATCTGTGATACAACATAACACGTCTGTACAGAATTATCAAGGACAAAATGCCTATGAATAACATACACAGTATTTTGACATCTGAAATTACGTGTGATATAATAGAATGATTAGAATTCAGTAGTTATTGGAATAAATATCCTTGCGAGTAAGGGTTATCGAAAAATAAAAATCACTATTTTCAGAGGAAAGTAACGCATGAGTCAAGCTGCAGATGTACTTATTGAGGCATTACCATACATACGCCGATTTTACAATCGGAGAATTGTAATTAAATATGGCGGGGCTGCGATGGAGGAGGAATCCCTTATACATTCCGTGATGGAAGACATCGTTTTGATGAAATATGTTGGCATGCGTCCGATAGTTGTGCATGGTGGCGGTCCAAAAATCAATGCTTGGATGGAAAAGGTAGGAAAGGAATCTGAATTTTATCAAGGACTAAGGATTACCGATGCCGAAACAGTTGAAATTGCAGAAATGGTGCTTGCGGGGTCTGTTAACAAAGGTATTGTAGCACGGATCAACCAACATGGAGGTCAAGCGATTGGTTTATGTGGTAAAGATGCTAATATGATTGTTGCAGAAAAACGGACACCTACTATTATGGATGAAGATGGCAAAGAAACTACAATAGACATAGGATTTGTCGGCAATATCATCGGGGTGAACACACAACCGATTATTACACTTGATGATGCAGGATATATACCCGTTATTGCTCCGAACGGAACAGGCGTTGATGGGACAACCTATAATATAAATGCTGATACAATGGCTGGTGAAATTGCATCTTCACTACAAGCCGAAAAATTGATCCTTTTGACAGATACACGTGGGATTTGTCGAAATGTTGAGGATACATCTACCCTTATCTCAACTATTCGAATACGTGATATAAGCGCGCTTATAGAGGAAGGTGTAATTACAGGAGGAATGATTCCTAAAATTGAAGCCTGTGAGAAAGCACTTCTCGGTGGTGTTGCTAAGACACACGTTATTGATGGGAGAATACCACATTCACTTTTACTTGAGGTGCTAACAGAGGGTGGAATTGGCACTGAAATTGTCAGATAAATAAAGGACAACCGCATGGAACAAGATAAAAAAATCGCTGCAATCATTACTACATATTTTCCGCATTCTCATGCAGACGTAATTGCCACGAAATATATGACGGGATTTCCTACAGATGAAGGACATCGCGCGCCACGCGTGGAATTGGCATCTATCTATTTGGATCAAATAGATTCGCGAGATATAGGTGTAGGATTAGCAGAAGAAAACAATGTGCCGATATATCCAAGTATTCGACAAGCATTGACACTTGGAGAAAGTGATCTTGCGGTTGATGGTGTCTTACTAATTGGTGAACATGGTGACTATCCGCATAACGAATTTGGTCAACACATGTATCCGCGACGATATATGTTTGAACAGATATGTGGTGTATTTGCATCAAGTGGAAGATCAGTACCTGTCTTTTGTGATAAACATCTTTCATATAATTGGGAAGACGCGAACTGGATGTATTTCCGTGCAAACGAACTTAACGTGCCGTTCATGGCAGGTTCTTCATTACCTATATGTTGGCGACAGCCGTTCTTGGAACATCCATTTGATACTCCTATGGAATCTGCAATAAGTATCGGTTATGGAGGTGTTGAGTCTTACGGTTTTCATGCTTTAGAAACATTACAATGTATGATAGAGCGACGTCAAGGTGGGGAATCGGGTGTGGTTGCTGTTCAATGTATTGAAGGGGATGCAGTATGGAATGCTGCTGAATCAGGAGAATGGTCAATGGATTTAGCTGAAGCTGCATGTGCACAAATCAGAAATCGTCCAGAGCGTTCTATTGTTGAAGGATGTCCTAATCCGATCCTTTTCCTAATGGAACATAGGGATGGGTTTCGTTCTACGGTATTGATGTTAAACGGTTACGTTACTGATTTTGCTTATGCTTGTAAAAATGGTGACGAGATTTCTGCTACAGAATTTTACCTACAAAACGGACCTCCGCATTGCCATTTTAGTTATTTGAGTCTCAACATAGAGGAAATGTTCCTAACTGGTATTCCTACATATCCCGTGGAACGCACGTTGTTAACAACAGGAATCCTTGATGCAATTATGCATTCGCGTGCACAAGACGGTATGCGACTGGAAACTCCACATCTTGAAGAGATTTCGTATCAATCCTATCAGAATGCACCTATCCGTCCAACGGCACCACGTCCAGAAGGTGCAACATTAGCATAAAATGAAAAACTGTGTTCATCTATGTAATGCAGAAGAACATTATATATATCACTTTTTTGTCTTTAGGAGTATAAATGAATCCACATATTACCATTGTTACACTTGGTGTTGAAGACTTAAAACGTGCGGTTGATTTTTATCATGATGGGTTAGGTTTCCCACTTATGAATGACTCTGAGGATATTGCCTTTTTTCAGTTGGATGGAATCATATTTGGACTTTATCCAAGAGATAAATTGGCTGAAGATATTACCATTTCTCCTGAAGGTACAGGATTTCAAGGATTTACACTTGTTCACAACGTAGATTCACCAGAAGAGGTGGACAGAACGCTTGCAGAAGCGGTTGCAGCAGGAGCAGAACTTATTAAACCGGGACAAAAGGTATTTTGGGGTGGTTATTCAGGTTACTTCAAAGACCCAGATGGGTTTTATTGGGAAGTTGCACATAATCCGTTTCTGTAATGTTATAGTGAAAGCTAATAATATATGCACACTCCCGGTAGATGCGGTTTCCTAACCGCATCTATGAGATTGAGCAAACCCGGTTCGGTTAGGAAACCGAACCATAGGTGTCAATTTAGTATGTGACCTTAGGGCATCTGATACACCTGTCGCCCCTCTGGGGCTTTAGGACTGTATGTGAGAATGCGGGCGAGGAGACCTCGCCCCTACGGCATGTCCGAGGCGCAATGAATTGCGCGACTACGAACGTGTTTTCTCCTTAAATTGACGTTTATGGCAGAATGCGCGTTTGGCATTCTGCATTGGTTAGGAAACCGAACCTACCGTAGTGTATAAATAATTATAGATACTACTGTAATTAAAACTCTATAATGGAGTATCAAATATAGATTGGAGTGAATAATAAATGGATAAAATTAGAGTTGCTTTTATTGGTTGTGGAGGGATGTCATCGATTTTACAACAGTGCATTCCGATGATTCCAGAATTTGAATTCGTCGCTACGTGTGACCTTGTAGAGGACAAAGCAAGGTCAAATGCTCGTAGATTTGGTGCGCTTCGTCATTATACCGATTACAATGAAATGTTCAAAAATGAAGCGTTAAATGCTGTTGCTGTTGTTGGTAGACCAGAAGATAAAATGCATCGGGACATTGGAATAGACTGTTTGAAACACGGATACCACATATATACGGAAAAGCCACCTGCAACTACTTCAGAAGGTGCTAAGATGTTGGTTGATGCATCAATTGAGGCTGGAAAAACAGGTATGGTAGGTACAATGTGGCGGCATGCACCTGCACATCAGATTGCGAAACGTTTGATAAACGAAGACGATTTTGGAACTACATGTCAATACCATACAAGATATCTTGCTCCAGGTCCACGTCTTAGTGAAGCAGGATCTCCCTTTGCTTGGTCCTTCATGCTTGATCAGGTAATTCATCCGACCGACTGCATGCGTTTCTTTATGGGACAGGTCACAGAAGTTTACGCAAAGGGAACGATTGATGCACCTACAAGTAGTGTTTCCATATCGGTCAACTTGGAATATGAAAACGGTGGAATTGGCACTATGACACTCGGTACTGGACCGGTTTTAGAAGCGATGGTGTTTATCAAAGGCACGAACAATCAAGCGATTCAGGTGTTTGAAACCCGGAAATTGCGTCGTTATCGCGTACCCACATGGCTTGATAGTGGTGGAGGGTATATTGACACGCCAACTGAAGAGTGGAATCTTAATACCGCATACCACGGGATTAGCAGACCTGGTTATCTTGAAGAAATGCGTCATTGGGCACAATCGCTGCATGCAGGAACACAACCGCACTCAAGTCTTGAAGATGCGTATCAAAATATGCGTGTTTTAGAGGCGATTAGTCGTAGCGTTGAAACAGGTGAGGTCGTTAAAATACCAATTGTCTGAACCAGGATGGACAGGATTTCAGGATTTGCAGGATTAGGAGTTGGTGAGTATATATTCTATTGCAAAGGATGAAGGGTTACCTTTGACAAAGGAACATTGGAAGACAAGTCTCTTATCCTGAAAATCCTTGTTCAGACGTAATACTTGTCGTAGGTCGCTTTGCTCGCTCTGACGTATAGCACTTTATGTGCGCATGCGAGCGAGGAGACCTCACCCTTACGAGAATGTAAGAGGCGCAATGAATTGCGCGACTACAAACGCATCTTCTCCTAAAATTGACGCTAATGGAGTACTATGAACTGGTCTCCGCGAGTAAAACCTATCAAAATCCGTCGTTTATATCGATATGCGCGTATCGGCATCTATGATAATATGTTGATACATGATATTGGATGGGAGTTATTTGCTCGTTGTACAGATATGGCAACTGTCGCTGATGTATACCGAGAAGGTCGCGTACCTTGTCCATTGTGCAATACTAAGATAGCACGACAGATTGATCCTCATTTTAGTTCAGGAGAAGGAGGGACTCGTGAAAACTGGTTTCCTTGTCCACACTGTGCAAAGAGACTTCTCTGGCGTGATTGTCGCCAAAGTCTTCGTAATACACCTCGATGTTTTGCGTGCTTTGCCATACTTCAGAAAACTGATGACTTGCAATGCTCTTGCGGTAAATCCTGGACCCAACAAGCGTACAATCAGTCTGTAAGAACTCGCGTTCGATTGCCATGTCCTCACTGTCATAACCTTGTACGTAGACCTCCAGCACCAGAAATGCCGCAACGCGTTAAGTCTCGTCAAACTAAACCTGAACTGCAATGTCCGAAGTGTCAAGCATCTGCACAGCATGTCCCAGGTTACATTCAATGTTCAACATGCGGTTATAAACGGAGATGGCGTGATTATCGTAAGAGTTTAAAAAAGAAAGATGAAAAACTATCGTGTTCAGGATGCGGATTTACATTTAGGTGGCAGGCGTGGCGAAAAAGTACAAGTTCGTTGAGAACTGGTAACCCAAGACCTGCACGCGAATTCGTCAAAAATTGGCTGAGGTGTTATACCCCTCAGCAACGTATGATACAGATTGATACATTACTTCAGACATTGCACGGTAGAGGTCCATTGGCTCCGTTGTTTATTGATAGTAGCGAAAGCTGCATCCGCGATATGCTTGACGATCTGGCATCACTATAATAATAAAATATATTGAAATGATGTATATTAAAAGTAATAATTCACGTTTTATATTACATTTAGATTTCAACAACATTTCTATGAGGATAATAAATTAATGGATTATCAACAGATGCGTAACATAGACATTAAAAATGAACTCAAAAAACGTGGATTGAAAGGATACTCCTCGTTAAAAAAGGCTTTATTGATTGAGTATCTATCAACAGGAATTCATCCGCTAAAAAAATCACAAGTTTCTACTCCAGCAGTAAATATTGATGATACCAATATTATATTAGAAGGTCCTGAATATGTTGATAGTCTTTATGGAATAATAACTGATGATATTCCAGTAAATAAAATAATATCTGGAGATTGCTTAGACATATTACCATCTTTTCCTGATGGATTATTTGATTGTTGTATCACCGATCCGCCCTTTAATATGTCAAAAAAGAAAGGATTAGGTTGGGCATTTAGTTCACATGTTACAATGCAGGAACAGTGGGATATTTTCTCAAAGGATGACTATTTTCAGTTCACAGTTAACTGGATCAGAGAAGTCCTTAGAGTGCTAAAGACTAACGGAAACCTATTCATTTTTGGATCTTTTCACTGCATCTTTACAATTGGTTTTATACTTCAAAACATTTTTGACAGACGGATTATTTCTCAAATCGTATGGTATAAACCTAACGCACAACCCAATATTACTTGCAGGATGTTCACTGAGTCCACAGAATTTATTATTTGGGCAGTTAACAATGAAAGTAAAAAAGCTAAGAATTGGACATTCAACTATGAAAATATGAAATCTATGAATAGAGGCAAACAGATGCGAAATATGTGGGAAATACCTCTAACTCCGAAATCTGAGAAAAAGCATGGTAAACATCCGTCACAAAAACCAACGGCAGTCGTCAATAGGATTATATTAGCAGGATCAAATGAAGGTGATCTTATTCTTGACCCATTTTCAGGAACTGGGACAACAGCTGTCGTTGCCGAAATGCACAAACGAAAATGGATAATGATAGAAAAGGACGAGACATATAATCAAATTGCAAAAATGAGAATTGATGAATCAACCTATAGTTTATTTGAAGACGAAACATAAAGTAATTAGTAAGGGGAGAATAAATGGAAAGACAGGAAGCAATCATTAAATTGTCTGAAATTAAAGGCGAAGATCTACGGATTTTAGCAAATTTGTATGATGTGACTGTGTTTAAAGAGGGAGGAGGTAAGAACAAAGGTTGGGTGGGTCAGGTCATAGAAAAACATTTAGGTTTGCCAATTAATTCAATTCAAGCACCGAATGCTGGATCTTGGGAGTTGAAAATGATTTCCTTAAAATACCTAAAGAATGGAAAATTGACATTTAAGGAGACTATGGCAGTAACTATGATCAAACCTGAAAATATCATAAACACTGATTTTGAAAAGAGTCATTTACTTGCTAAATTACGACGTATGATTGTTGCGGCAAGAATATGGGAAAGTAAACAAGAAAAAAGATCTATAATACATTGTGTTAAGGCTATAGATTTAGATAATTTAGGTGTATATAACCAAGTAAAGGAAGATTATAACTTGGTAAAAGACACAATACGGACTAAAGGTTTCTCAGCACTTACTGGCAAAATGGGTGTATACATCCAACCAAGGACAAAAGGTCCGGGACATGGGTCTAAATCAAGAGCATTTTATGCTAGAAAATCTTTTCTCAAGTTGATCTTTCCTGAAATTCATTACAATAGGTAATTGAAATTCATAGGATCATTCATGGATATATTATTTGGGAACAACATCACAATGACGTTTGTATATAAATATGTTCCGTGAATTTAAGATCAGAAGAATATTCTATAAGGTAAACAGATGGAAAAAATAAAAGAACTTCGTGTATCAAACGATGCGATGAATGATCCTGAAGAGTTACGAACGCGGATGTCAGATGCGGGGTATCTCTTCTTCAAGAAACTACAAGACCCTGATAAACTCTTAGCGTTGCGGCAAGAGATGCTAACCACAATGCAAAATGGTGGATGGATCGTATCGGGTACTGATCCGATGGATGGTATTGCAGATATTTCTACGCAATGTACCGAAGGTGATTCTGAGTATACAGATGTATACCATGAAGTGTATAAACTTGAAGCCTTTCACCGTTCCGGACATTGGGATGAAGTCGTTGATATGATTGAAAAAATCATTGGTAGGGAAGTACTGCCGCATCCTCAGAAAATTGCGCGACTATGGTATCCGAAGTATACAGCACATACGACACCGATACATCAAGATTTCGTCCACTTTCAAGGTAATTTCCAGACCTACACCAGTTGGGCACCAGTTGGTGATTGCCCTATAGAGTTAGGAGGATTAGCAGTAATGCCCGGTTCTCATAAAGTTAACAAGGTGATGGAACATCACTTTTCACTTGGTGCTGGTGGTTTATGTGTCAACACGGACGAGTTGTCAGGTGAATGGCACACTACAAATTATGAAATTGGGGATACGCTGATTTTTCCTGCTTTGACAATCCATAAGGCATTGCCAAATTTGACTGAAGATCGTTTACGGGTATCTCTTGACAACCGCTATCAAGCAGTTGACGACCCAATCGCAGAGCATATGTTGGAACCGCATCTTAACATATTCAATTCGTTAAAATGGGATGATGTCTATAAGAATTGGGAATCAGATGAACTAAAGTATTATTGGAAAGACCTTGACCTTACAGTTATTCCCAGAGATTTTAGTTACAATAACAAAGGATTTGCAGAGGCATTAGATCTTGCGAAGGAAGGAGATGATGGGGCAGTATTACAATTGAACCGAATCATAAAGAGAGATCCAACTTCCGAAATGGCGCATAAAGCATCTGCAGTATTGCAAGAAATAAATATGGAAGTTCCTGCAGATTGATATCGTTATGAATTAAAGCCTATCAGTTAGCATTCGTATGGTTCAGAATCCACTCCTAATCTCATCACAAATATGATTGAATTTATTGTATATACTTCTATAACTATCTACATACTTAATACACAAACTGACAATAGACAACATAAATATAAATGGTGCTAAACCAAAGTTGGTTGAGATATATCGTCGCATTTTGATTTTCTTATACCACTTAAATTTAGTGCTATTTTTATTTTATAAAAACTATAACAATGAGGATAAAAAATGACACACAACATTCGTCTTCTGACGCATGGTATCACGTTGATCGTTTTATTGGTGGTTGCAAGTCTCAGCGCACAATCACAAACGATAGAAGCAACTAAATTTCAAACCGCACCCACGATTGATGGCAAACTTGACGATGCTGCTTGGAAACAGATGCAGCCAATTGAGGCATTTATGATTGCTGAATTGGAAACAGAAGTGCCAGACCGAACGCAAGTTTATATTGGCTTTGATGATTCTGCTCTATATGTAGGATTTCGGTGTTTTCAAGAGAAATCGTCCATCATTACAAATCAGACTCGGAGAGATGGTACTTTTCAGTATGAAGACCATACCGCTGTTTATCTTGATACATACCATGATAGACGTAGAACCTATTGCTTTGCAGTTAACCCGCTTGGCACACAACGAGATGAAAAACAGGGTGACCTCGGATGGGATGGTGAATGGGTAGCTGCTGCAGTCGTAGAAGAATCTGTTTGGACTGTAGAGATGAAAATCCTGTATGAATCGCTTGATTTGCCACGTAAGGAAAAACAGACTTGGGGTCTAAATTTAGTACGACGGCATCAAAGTCTTGACCGAACAAGTACTTGGGCTGATACAGGTGTGAATGTATCTGATGCAAACGAATTTGGTAGTTTGATGGGTCTTGCTTTTAATCCAGAGAATGTTGGAAAGAAGCTTGAAGTTGGCGGATATTTATCTGGCGAATATAAAGACACAACTACGGACGAAACGTTAGTTAATAGACTCAATCCTGCAATTGGTGGGGATATTTCATATAAAATAACAACGAGTACGTCTGCGATAGGGACAATCAATCCTGATTTCAGCCACATTGAGTCTGAAGTGCAGGGAATTGTTCTATCTGATCTTGAACAAAGACTAACTGATCGACGACCATTCTTTCAGGAGGATGGACGTGTATTCAGAGCACCAATTTCTCTATTTTATAGTCGTCGTATTGGAGAAATAGATTATGGTGCGAAATTAATCGGTAAGACAGGCAGAGCAACATACGGCTTGATGGAAGTAAGAGAAAGACAAGATGATAGTCATAACATCTTAGCGCGTGGAATGTGGGATGCTGGGAATTCCTCGTCTATTGGTGTATTTGTATCATCAAAAGAGATGTCGGAAACATATAACAGGTCTGCATCTATTGATGGAAGGTTTCGGTTGCCAAAAGCGTTTAACTTTATAGCAAATTACGCAGGCAATTGGGAACCAGATGTTGAAAACCGACGTGCAATCTTAGCAGAAGTGAATCGCAGAGGAAACCCTATTATTAGTCTTGCATATAGAGATATTACATCAGGATTTAACCCTGTCAACGGATTTGTTCGACTTACAGACATCAGACAACCAAGTTTCTGGGGTGTGTATCGTTTGCCTATGGAACAAGGTTTCTTACAGACTGTTAGCTTCGAATCTGTCCAAAATGTAACGTGGAACCAAGATGGTGAAAGGATACGTGGTGACCATTTTCAAATGGTTGGATTTGATTTAGGTGAGAAATATCAGACCGGGTTTTTCTACAGAAATTGGTCTTATGATGTGCATAACAATTGGGTGGTAGCAGCACAAGCAATATATAACCGCCAGAATCCAGATCGCATCTTGGTGGTATGCCAATATGGTGAATTTGAGGGAGCGAAAGCAACGTTTGTTACTACCTCTATGAACCTGATACCGTTTCAATTTTTGTCAATTGGCATTAAGGGTGAAAATCTTTGGCAAACATTTCCCGATGGGAGTGACTCTCGCGAGTTTTCGCTTCGTGCAAGTGCAAATGTTGAATTTGGCACAGAAAAATGGATTACATTCCGTTTGCGTTCAGGAGGGGATCACAAACCAAATCTCAACGCTGTTTTCAAATATATGTTCATTAAAGATTTTGATCTGTATATAGTGTATGGTGATCAAGATGCAAAAGAGACTGTTAATCAACTGTTTGCAAAGATTGCATACAGTTGGTAGTTCCTGATCAAGTATACCTTTAGTTGAAGTTGTGCATATCCTGAACTATATGTACAACTTCTAATTACTATTATCTAAACAATACCTTCGCCATTTTTCGGTGTTTGTATTGATTGTTTAGTCAACAAATATCACGAATTGATCTGAAATGTTGGATGATATTATGAATAAAAAACTACAGGTTTGTGTTGATGTGTTTTTAATTCTGTGTGTCTCTATACACCTGTCGCCCCGCTGGGGCTTGCTATTAGCAGGTTCAACTTTTACTATACACCTGTCGCCCCTCTGGGGCTATACTATATTATTCATAAAGGTTTGTTGACTAATACAGAGCGTTTATTTTGGCGATGGTATTGTCTGAAGTATCGGAAAGGACTTTTTCATAAGCGTACGTCCAATCTACAGCGCGATAACCGAAATTGCTGTAAAAGAGAAGTGCGCGATTATTATCCCAATCGGTGCTGAGTGAAGCATGACGGTATCCGACTTTGTGCATCTCATGAAGTGTGTATTGTAGCAGATATTTTCCGATACCTTGTCCCTGAAAGTCATCTTCAACGCCAATCCAGTGAGTATAGAACCAATCTTGTAGGTCAGGATGCGTTGAATACTGACCACAAGAGACAGTGTCACATTGTCCCACTTCATTGTTATCTATGTATGCCTTAATGAAACAGTTGGGTAATTTGCCACTTCCTTCTTTCCAGTCAACATTAAGCGTTACAGGTAGGTCTGTGTGTGCTGGTTCAACGATGTAATCTTTCCATTCCATAAATATCTGTCCATGATAACGACGGTATTCGTTTATACCAAATAATGCGTGAATATGATCGAGTTTATCGTATAATTGTGTGTAATCATAACCGTAGAAATTGTATCTATACATTTTTGTAAATGCGATAATCCGAGATACTTTGTGTGCTTTCAGATAGGATTCTGCTTTTTCAAGCACTGTTTGTCCTGCATTCCTTTCACCACGTTTATATCCGAAGTCATATTGAGTAAAACCTATAAATGTGGTAAAATATAGATATATAAACAATAATGTAGGTGCTATTTTTTTCTTAGAGGTTCTCTTATGGCTGACACAACTGAAAAACAACACAACTTCAATTGTCTTCCGAAACA